>NZ_JAENIO010000029.1 GCF_016595415.1 Roseibacillus ishigakijimensis | reverse complement strand
TGAGGGCTTCGATGGCCACCCGGGCTTTGAACTCCGGGTCATGTCGTCTTCTTTTGGCTTTCATTTTATTTGGTTGGGTTTGGCGTTTTTCGCCGTTCCTCACCACCAAAATTATCGCTTAACCCCTGGCCCGATTTTCGGGGTCCACCTCAAAGCAGAGAAACAGAAGCACCATGCGGATAGACACCGGAGGAAGCTGACAAATATAATGCCGTAGCGTCAAATCCTGAACAGAAACAATGCGGATCGTTCTTCAAGCAGCGACTTCGATTGCGAAATAGAACTAAGGGCCCATTTATCGCTGTTGGTTACCAATTGCCAGTTACCAGCGGATGCCTCGGCGAGGCATCCCTTCCGGTTCACCTTTTGTCATTCCTGCTCAGGATGGCAGAAGGGCCTGCAGGACCGCCTCGGTCTCTGAGAAGTCTTCGAAGACGAGGTCGGCGCCGTGGTCCCGCAGTTGGTCAGCGGTAAAGGCTCCGGTGGCGACGCAGATCGAGCGAGCCCCGAGGGCTTGGGCACACCAAATGTCCTTGGGAGTGTCGCCTATGACGAGGGTTTGCGCGGGCTCGAAGGTCTGCCCGGCATTCTCTCCCGCACGTTGCAAAGCGATGGGGCCAAGCTCGTTGCGATCGTGATGATCGTCGCCAAAAGCGCCAAAGGGAAAAAGTCCCTCGAAACCATAGTGCCGCATCTTGATCTCGGCACCGGCGGTGATGTTGCCGGTGAGGAGGCCTTTGGTGACTTGGGCGGCCTCGATTTCCTGCAAAAGGGTAGCGACTCCGTCCAGAGCCCGCCCGCCAAAGCAGGGGTCTTGCAAATTCACTTCCAGCCGGGCGAGATAGCAATCAAAGAAGCGGGCAGTGGTGGCTTCCTCTTCCTCGCGGGCGAAGGTGCGGTAGATATTCTTGAGCAGCCCGGTATCGGTGGCCCCGGCCAAATCGAGGGCGGGGCCATCATCACCGAAAATCTCCCGGGTGGCCTCCAGTAAGGACGCCAGACCGGCTCCCCCGGTATCCACCAGGGTGCCGTCGATATCGAAGAGAAGGAGCCGGGGAGATTCAGGCATGGGGGCGGCCCTCAATCATCGTCGGAGGAATCATGCTCATCATCCTCGTGATGATCATCGTCCTCGTAGTCTTCGTCGTCGTCCTCGTAATCTTCATCGGGGTCGATCAGATCGCCGTGGATGAGCTTGAAGCGGCGCTTACGCTGGCCCTTGGGCAAGGGAGAGAGAACCATATTAACGGCGCGGCCAGCGATGCGGGGCTCCTGGTCGCAATGACCCATCTGCTTGACGTCTTCCTTCACCCGTTTGAGGACTTCGACGCCCAGTTCTTTGTGGGCATTTTCACGACCGCGGAATTGGAGCTGCACCCGGACCTTGTGCCCGGCGTCGAGGAATTCTTCGAGGCGACCCATCTTGATGTTGTAGTCGTGCTCCTCGGTGCGCACGCGGAACTTGACCTCCTTCATCTTGGTGGTAGTCTTGTCCTTGTTTTTCTTGCGCTTGGATTGGTCGTAGCGCCATTTGCCGTAATCGACAATTTGGCAGACGGGGGGATCGACATTACCGGCTACTTCCACGAGGGTGAGGCCCACTGATTTCGCGGCCTTGACGGCATCACGCAGGTCCATCACTCCTAACTGGGCTCCGTCCGGGGCAAGCACCCGCACGCGACTGGCGCGGATCTTGTCGTTCACGCGGATAATTTCCCGGCGTTGCCTTCTCGGTCTCTTTTTCTTAGCTATGGCTGTTTTGGGGTCTGGGTTCAGGTGTTGAAACCGCAAAAGGACTCCCCTGCTTTCACAAAGTAAGTCCTTTCGAACGGCTTCGAAAGGGTCGCGTTGGCAAGCATCAGCTTTTCATACACGCGGACGGGTGGACGGAGCGCTCAGAGGGAGCGCTCTGCGATTTCTTTTTGAATTTGGTTAACAAAATCATCCACCGACTGGGTTCCGAGATCTTCGCGATCCCGGTGGCGCACACTCACTTGATTGTTCTCAACCTCGCGTGCACCTAGGACCAACATATAAGGCACCCGATCCAAGCGGGCAAGGCGAATTTTGGCCCCCACCTTGTCGCCACTGCCATCAAGCTTCACCCGCACTCCGACCTCGGCCAGCTGGGCGACGATTTTTTCGGCCTCGTCGTTGAACTGTTGCGAGATGGGAAGAACGCGCACCTGCTCCGGCGCGAGCCACGTCGGGAACTTGCCCTCAAAGTGCTCAATGAGAAGTCCGGTGAAGCGCTCCAGCGAGCCGAAGGGGGCACGGTGAATCATGACCGGGCGGTGCGGCTTGTTGTCGCTGCCAATGTAGGAGAGGTCGAAGCGCTCGGGCAGATTGTAGTCCACCTGCACGGTGCCCAGCTGCCACTCGCGCCCGATGACGTCCTTGACCACGAAGTCAATCTTGGGGCCGTAGAAGGCGGCCTCGCCGGGCTCCTCGATGGCGTCCACGCCCATCACCTTGACCGCTTCGCGCAGGGCGTCCTCGGCTTTGTCCCAGTTCTCGGACTCGCCGATGTATTTGTCGGAATCGGGGTCGCGCAGGGAGAGGCGGACGGTGTAATCCTCCATGCCCAGGGTGCCGAGCACGGTTTTGACGAGGCCGAGGCAGCCTTGGATTTCTTCCGCCACCTGATCGGGGGTGCAGAAGAGGTGGGCGTCGTCCTGGGTGAAGCTGCGCACGCGGGTGAGGCCACCGAGCTCGCCACTTTGCTCCCAGCGATAAACGGTGCCAAACTCCGCGAGGCGAATGGGCAGGTCGCGGTAGCTGTGGCGCTCGCTGGCGAAAATCTTGATGTGGTGCGGGCAGTTCATGGGCTTCAACATGAAGCCATCGATCTCGCCATCACGGAGACCGTTGAGAAGTGCTCCGCAGTCGGAACCTTCTTCCGCCAGCTTGTGCCAGACCTCGCGATCGGCCATGGGGGGGAACTGACTGTCCTCGTAATAGGGAAAGTGACCGCTGGTGCGGTAGAGGTCCAGCTTGCCAATGTGCGGAGTGAAGACCTGCGAGTAGCCCTGCTTGTCGAGCTCGGCAGTGATGAAGTTCTGCAGTTCGCGGCGGACCAGCCCGCCCTTGGGCTTCCACAGCGGCAGGCCTTGGCCGACCATTTCGTCGAAAGTGAAAAGGCCCATCTCGCGGCCCAGCTTGCGGTGGTCGCGCTTGCGGGCTTCCTCCAGGCGCTCGAGGTGCTCGTTGAGCTGGGTTTTGTTGGGAAAACAGGTGCCGTAGACGCGCTGCAGCTGGGGATTGTTCTTGTCGCCCTTGTAAAAAGCACTGGCCACGCTCATCAGTTTGTAGGCCTTGCAATTGCCGGTGCGGCCGACGTGGGGGCCGGCGCAGAGGTCCCAGAAGTCGCCATTTTTGAAAATGGAAATCTCCTCGTCTTCAGGGATGCTGTTCAGCAAATCGACCTTGAACGTGCTCTCCATTTCCCGCTCGCCCAGAGCGGCCAGACGACCGCTTTTAGCCATGGCCATCGCTTCGTCGCGGGAGACCACCAGGCGCTCGAACTTGTCATTGGCCTTCACCACCTTCTTCATCTCGGCCTCAATGGCTTCGAAGTCATCAGGGGAAATGCGGTGCTCCAGCTCCATGTCGTAGTAGAAGCCTCCCTCCACGGGCGGACCGGCGGCGAACTGGACATCGGGCCAGAGACGGGCAATGGCCGTGGCCAACACGTGGGCGCAGGAGTGCCGCAATCGCTCCAAGTCCGACATGCCATGCCGTTCTTCCAAAGTCTTCCGCTGTTTTTCGTCTGCCATGTTGCTGGCGGCGAGAAAGACAAACCCCTGCCCGTCTGGCAAGCGCGAAGCGCGAAAGATGCCGTCAGAACAGGGATTTCGCAGGAGGGAGAAGTCAATCCCCGCCAAGAACCTCTGCAAAGAGTGCTCCCATGCGGGCAATTTCCCCCGCTGTGCTCGCCAGCGGAGGCATCCAGACGAGGGTATCGAGGATGGGCCGGGTGAGCAGCCCTCTCCCCCGCAGCAGCTGACAAAGGCGCCGCCCTTCCGCGCCCCCGCCCTCGCTGGCGAGCTCGATGCCAGCCACCAGACCACACTGGCGGACCTCGTGCACCCCGGGCCTGGCCGCCAAGTCGGCGAGAATCCCCTCCATCTGGCGGGCCTTCTTCCTCACCCCGGGCAGAAAACCGGGCTCCAGACAGAGCGCGAGACTGGCCAAGGCCACCGCACACCCCAGGGGATTGGCGGTGTAACTATGACCGTAGTAAAAAGTCTTCCCCGGTCCCTTGAACTCCTCGTAAATTTCCCCCGTGGTCAGGGTCGCGGCCAGGGGCATGGTCCCTCCGGTGATGGCCTTGGCGAGGCAGAGATAATCCGGCCGCACCGCTTCCCGCTGGCAGGCAAAAAGTTCCCCGGTGCGACCAAAACCAGTCATCACCTCGTCCAAGATGAGGTGAACGCCATGAGCATCGCACCAGGCTCGCAGCTCGCGAAGCAGCCCCGTTGGCCAGGGTCGCATCTGATTGACGCCCTGGATGAGGGGCTCGATGACCACGGCAGCGATTTTGGAGGGGTCGAGATGCTCAAGGTCCGTCAGATCGCGGGCCCAGCTCACCTGCGGACCCAATCCGGCGATACTGGTAAAAAAGCGCCCCACCCCCCCGAGGCTAGCCGCGCCAAGGGTATCGCCATGGTATGCGTTTTCGAAGGCCACGAAGCCCCGCCGCTCCTTCTCACCCCGCAGGTGGCGCCACTGCAATTCCATGCGCAGGGCGGCCTCGATGGCAGTGCTGCCATTGTCAGAGAAAAAACAGCGGTCCAGGTCCGCGACTTCACAAAGACGGGCCGAGAGCTCACTGGCCCGGGCATTGGCCAACCCAAGATAAGAGCTGTGGCAAAGGGTGGCGGCTTGCTCCTGCAATGCGGCCACCAGGCGAGGGTGACTGTGACCGTGGATATTGGTCCAAATGCTCGAATTGGCATCGAAGTAGCGCCGCCCTTCCGAGTCCTCGAGATACACTCCCTCCCCCCGCACGATGACGGGGCCGACCTCGCCTTCCCAGAGCGCGTGGTCGGTGAAAGGGTGCCAGGCGTGCGCCCAGTCCGCCTGCAGCCACCTTTGCGTTTCGCTGGTCATTTTGGCTCCGAGGACTCCCGGCCCAACAGTTTGTCCACGCTCACCACCACCTTCCAGGCACAACGCCCGCGTTGATATTTATTGAAAAGATTCTCGCGCAATTTCTCCAGCAGCTCTTCGGGAATGGGATCGTAACGGGTCCACTCATCGTCCCCTTTGCGCTGACTGGCCAGGGTCCACCGCCCGCCGTGGTGGGTGGCCTTGTAAAAAGTCAGCCCCTCCTCATCGCGTTCGCGCCAGGTGTGATCTCTCATGGCGCGACCATTGCCAATCCCCGCCGCAGCGGCAAGCCCTTTACTTCTCCACGGCACCGACCGCTTGCGGCTCTAGACCCGCCCGAACCTGCAAATCGAGGATCAGGTCCTGCAATTCCTGAGCCGGAATGGCATAGGAACTCTCCCGGCTGGCATAGGCGATATTCATGCCCACACACTCACCGTTCAGATTGAGCAAGGGCCCCCCCACGGTGCGCTCGGCCAAGGAGGTATCGTGCTGCAGGACGCGGGGAAAATTCGTGCGGCGCTTGGAGAACTCCCCCGACATCATGTCGTTGCGCGTCATTTGCTCGGGAAACACTTCCTGCCGTTCCCGCAGCTCGACCGACAGTTCCAACTCCTCGAACTCCGGCTCATAGTCCGCAACCTCGGCAAAGGGATCCTCAACTTTTTCCGGCTCTTCGGGCACAATCTCACGGCGAATACGCAGGTTCACGAACTCTCCGGGCTCTTTTCCCGCAAGCAGATCGGGCATTTCAGCAGAGGAAGCCACGGGCTGACCCTCCACCGAAAGGATGATATCGCCGGCCTGCAAGCCAGCGGCCTTGGCCCCACTTTCCTCAGCCACTCCGCGCACTTGCAGTTCTTCCTCTTCCGGAGAACTCATCGCGATTCCCAGGACCGCGAGAGAGCCCTCGCCCACTGGCCGGGCATTGGCGGCGATAATGCCCAGCTGGGCCCGGCGGCGAAAGCGGGATGATCCACTATTGGACAGGACCATGGTGCCGTGGGAGGGCTCGGACTCGGCGAACCGAACCGGAAGAAGTCCCTCGGCGGGAATCTTGAGCAGGGAAACATCCCATTCCGGACTGGTCGCCAGCAGCTCGAACTCGCGGTAGCGCTTTTTGCCGACAATCACCGAAGGAGACTCGATGGCGGAAAACTCGCTCGCCTTGACCAAAATCAAGCCGTCGGGTGAAACCACTACCCCGTAGGCCAGAGGAATTGTGTCGTAAATGACGGCGCAGCTCTCCTGAAAAACCTGAGTGACGGGCTCGTAGGCGGCCCGCACCAAAGAGCCTTCCTTGCGCAGTTCCCCGGGCAAGCTTTGCGCAGAGAGCGCTCCGGCCACAGCCCAAGCGCCCAAGGTAAGAGAGAGAACAACCTTATTCACGCCCCCCCACTTTCACTTCGATGGTTTCTTCCTTCCCGTCCCGCCGCACGGTCAGGGCGACCGCCTGTCCCTCGATCGTGCCTGCCAGGAGCTCCTTGAGCGACTCCACGCCCGCGACCGGCTGGCCATCGACTTGCAAAAAAACATCACCCGCCTGCAGGCCTCCCTTTTCCGCAGCCTGTCCACTGAGGACCTCGCTGATGCTCACCTCGCCCGACTCTTCATTAGTCTCCAGATTGACCCCCAAGTAACCGGGCAAAGGTTGCGCAAAGGGCCCCTCGCCCACAAACTCCTCCGCCAGCATCGTCTCCCAGTTCCGCACGAATTCCGCCATCGGCACATGGAGATTCTCCAGCTTCACCTTGCCCACCCGGCTATGAATGCCAACGAGACGGCCATGCAGGTCGAACAAGGGCCCGCCGGAATCCCCGCCAATGAGAGTGCCATCGGTCTGCCAGGAGTGATTGGCCATGCGCACCAGCCGCCCCAGACGCACCACCACCCCGCGTTCGAGGTCGAACCCGCCCGAGTGCCCCAGCGACATCACCCAATCGCCCAGCCGCGTGGTCTCCGCGCGGTCGATTTCCACATAGGGAAAAGGCCCTTCTCCCTCGATTTGGGCCATCGCGGCATCGGTATTGGAGAGCAGCCCCAGAGTGCGCACCGGGTAGCGGGTGCCATCCTCCATCACCGCCTCAATGCTGCGATTCACCCCCCCACTGACGTGCGCCGCGGTCAGGATGAGCCCCTCCGGACTGACGATCACGCCACTGCCCGAACCCTTCTCCTCCCCCAGTTCCAGGCAAACCGTGGCTGCCCGGGTCTGCGGCAGAATGGACTGCAGGGTGGTCTGGATATTGAGTAAATCCTCCACCGACCCGGGAGCCTCCAGATCATTGAAATAATGCCGCTCGCGCTCGGCAGCCCCCACGGACCAGACCGTAGCCAGGAAGACGGCCAGAAGGCTGCCACCAGAAAAAACTTTCATCATCCTGACTATCCTACGCAAGATTCAGGCCGATTCAATCGACAAGATGCTTCCGAGGCCACTTCGCCAGCTTTTTGTTAGAGCAACGTATCGGCCCGGGCCCTTGCCTGTTCCGAGGCCCGGGCTCCGGAAAACACCCCCATGAGGCGGGCCTTGCCCTCATTCAAGGCGATGACAACCAGCCGCGAATGGTTTTTCCCGGGGTCTTCCAAATCCTGCACGGTGAGGCGGTAAATGATGGCGTAGGGCGTGAACATATCGTCGGTGACGTAGCCCCGCCACTCGACGACATCGTTCTCCTTGAAGGGAAAAGCCCCCTGCGCCTGCTGCATGGTCTCGTCGGCCAGCTCACTGGTCACGCCTCCAAATCGCACATCGAGCCAACTGCGGGAATCCCCACTGCGATGCAGTAGCTCATACCCCCCATAGCCGGGACACAGATGCACAAAGTGATCGATCTCGGGTTCTTTTTCCCACCTCGAGCTGCTGAGCACGGCCACCGACTTCACTTCAGTGGTGGAATAGAAGGAAGTCGCCTTTTGGGCCCACAGGCTGCCAGCGGCGAGCCAAGAGATGAGGAGAATTTTCATAGCCAGATTGCTGCAAGAGCCCCTTTATGCCGCCCGCTCACTCCCGCTGCGAGTCCAAAAGAGGATAAGCGATCCACTTCCCCGCAATTAGTTCTCCTCGCCTAGAATCCAGCGGCCCGATTGAAAACTGACCTGCGACCATTCTCGGGAGAGACGGGAGAATTCCGACTTTGGAAACCATTCCTCCAGAATCTTTTGCTCCCATTCTTGCTCTTCGAGGGCGCCCTTCAGCAAGCGCCGCAGGGCCTCTTTGTCACCGGCTTCGGCCCCCCATTTGAGAGGCAGCCACTCGTGAGCATAACGAAACTTGACCCGCTGCCAGGCTTCCGCCCGCAGAGCGTCCCCATCCAGCCCCGGATAGGTCTCGGCTTGCTCGACGAGTTCGGAGAACACCTCCCCTTTCCCCAGCTGTCGCAACAATTGCTTCGCCATCATAGGGGCCCACTCCTCCTGCTTTTCCTGTAAAAGGGCCGAAACCGACTCAGGGTAAAGCTGGCGTCCGCTCAACAAATGGGCCTCCAGCGATGGCAAAGCCTCCTGCCCCCATCCTCGACGAACCATCACCTCGCCGTAGAAAGGCTCTTCCTCCGCCCCTGCCCTCAGCTGCGGCAAATGGGACTCATCGGCGAAGGTGATGAAGTAATCCAAGTAGACATCCCGCGATGTCCGGTTGAGCAAGACTCCCCGCTCCAGAAGGCGGGTCACCGCGCGCGGACTTCCCTCTTTCCAAAGCTCCGCGCGAAACTCCTCCCGCGAAAATCCCTCACCTCGTTCCTCCCGCAGGCGGGCTTCCATGAGAGTCAACCGCTGCTCCCACTCTTCTTCCTCCGCGCGAAAGTCCGACTGCTGAAAGGTCGTCGTGCGCTGCGGCTCTCCGATCAAGACAAACAACTCCTCAGGTTGCGGAAGGGCCTCTTGCCCGTCCTGCTCGGAAAACTGCCAGCGGGGCGTGAGGAAAGTGGCCTGCCGCCTGACTTGCCACATCGGCAGTCCCGCCACCTGCAGAATGTGCTCGAAACGATTCTGGGCAAAAGCCTCGGAAAAGCTCCCGTCACTCCAACGCAAAAGAACGGCGTCTTGGGGCACGATCCGCCTCTGCAGCGAACCAGTAGGCCAAAGCGCAAATTGGATCTGGCACTGCTGACCACTATTCTCGACTTCCCGCACTTCAAGCCGAACTCCTCCCAGAGAGGCGGCCGACTGCCCTCGCAAAGGAACGCGCAAGACTGCGGGATCGTCTGTCAGGACTACGGGTTGCTTCAGCCAGTCGCCATCCCCCCACCAGCGATTTTCGCGCCACACTTCCTCAAAATTCTCCGGAAGCAAGAGACGGGCGGCGTCACCCTGACGGCGCGTGCTTTTCTGCAAAAAGCCATGCGGTCCGGAATATCCCCCGAGGACGGAAAAGATGATGAGAACCACCACTGCGATCACGATCCAAGCCACCCGGGGGCGCACTTGGGGCTCCATACCCGCCGTAAACCGAGCGAGAACCCCAATCACCAGCGCGAGGGCAAGAGCGATGCCCGACCAGAGGACGAGGAGACTCGAGCTCAAAGCCCGCCACCCGGCGGAATCCGGCAGCAAAACACGATGGACCACCTCCAGTCGCACCAAGGCGAGAGGAAAGAGAACCAAGGCGAGGAAAACCCCGGCTCCGATCAGGAGCTGGCGCGAGGTCACTGGACGAGCCCGCCAAGTACCGAAGGTCGCAAAGACTGTCTCGCTCAGAAAAACCCGCGCCGTCAGAACAATCAGAACGAACACCTCCAGAAAGGCCAAGGCCTCCAGCAAACCCTGTTCTCTTCTCGTCTCGAATGCCAAACTCCCGCAAAGCCAACTGATGGTGAGCGAGATAGAAACCAAAGAGAGCACCTGCCAGCGATGGCGTTTCCCGTGAATCCGAAGCAAAGCCCCCACTTTCATTTCATTTCTCCTTTCTGATAAATCCAAAGTTCACGCACCTCATCCCAACGGAAATTCCCCGGCACGAGTGCTTCCTGAAACTGGTCAAAGCTCATCTCCTCGGGGTAAGAAAACGCGGTGGAGACTGAGCGATCCGACAGCGTCATCACTCCGCCGATTCCCACTTCTCGCGCCGACTGGCAGAGCTCGCAAAGGGCCGCGAACATGGCCTCGTGACCCAAGAACAAAGCCCCGGCAAAAGCGGGATCAAACTCCAGAAAAGCGCGAGCGAGAACCCGCTCTTCCGTGCGTGCCACCGCCCCCGGAATGGAGGCCTCGATCGCCTGCCAGAGGCGTTCGGAGCGGCCTTCCGCACGGCCCAGAGCCACCAACAAGGCCTCGGAAGCACCGATTTCTATCTGCTTGAGCGCAGCCTCGAGCGCCAACTCACTCCCCAAAGTCACCCCCAAACGCAGAAGTTCATCGGTGGTGTGCCCCGCTGCAATCAATCGTTCCACCTCAGGAAGAGCCTCCTCGCCCCACCCTCGCTCCATCGCAATTCCGGGTGCCTCTTCGAGGTCGGCCAGCCGTTCCCAGAGCAAAGAACGATTTTCCTCAGGAAGACCTTCCTTCAAGGCCGCCGCAAACTCAAAGGCATGCGGAAACACCTCATCGGCCTGCATCATGCGTTCAGGGAATCTGGCAAAGGCCCGCTGCCCCTCCTGAACGCGGGGGGAATCCTCCCGAAACCAATAATGTCCGGTGCTCAGATTGCTTTGGAAAAGCCAATGAGCGGTTTCGCGCCATGAGCTTCTCTTTCGCGAAGGCCGGTTTTCCCAGAGTAATTGCGCAAGCTGGGCATTCGGCTTTGACGCGACGGCCAACACCTCCGCTCGACGGGATCGCTCCAAGGCCCCTGTCCCCTCCACCCGCACCCGCCCCACTGGGCGCGCGTGCAGGCGATGCAGAGAAAGCTCGAGATTTTTTTGCTCCAGCAGCTCTTGCAACCTCCAATTGAGAGGGAAAGAAATCTTCATTTCTCTTCGCACCACTCCGGCGGTGAGGCCGGCACCACTGGACATGCTATGAGTGATCTCTGCGGGCAGATTCTTCTTTTGTTCCGGGAAATGAAGCATCAGTTGCCATTCGCCCTCCCCAAAGTTCAGGCGATGGGGCCCTCGCAAAAGAACTTGGAGGTGCAACTTTCCTCCGTGGAGCCTTTTTTCCAGGGACGCGTCGGGACGATACTTCAGCTGAAAATCATCACTGACCTCCTGATGGCTCTGCCAGGCTGACCACCGGGCCACTTCGCGATAGGAAAAGGCGGAAACCAAGTAATCCCCCGAGAACCGGGCCTGCTCCGCCCCCTCGGGCAAGGCTCCAGTAAAAATGACCCGGCTGTCAAATCGCTCATTTCCAGGAAAATAAGAAGGATTCTGCTGGGGAAGAAAAGAGCCTGCTCCCAGTGTTTCCTCATTTTGAGCCAGAAGCCACCGAAAGGAAGGGGTTCCGGAAGCAACGAGGAAACGCGCTGGATTCCGCTCGAGAGAAGTGAGCAGACCCTGACTCAACAGTGGTAGCCTCGTCTCCTCCAGAACACGCGAGCCGTGCTCCAGCCGGGGCTCCCGATAGAGAGTCCAGCCCAGCACCTCCCCAGGGGCGAGCGGCTCCTCAAGGACGAAGCGACCACGCACCAGAGTCTCGCTCCCAAAACCCGGACTTTCGCGCTCCTCCACCTCAATCCGAAGCGCCTGAACCTCCTTTTCGGGAAAGCGGAAGAATGGTCTCCACTCAAGAAAGAGGGCTTCCGCTACCCAACCGCAGAGCACAATCAAGGTCCAGCTCACCACTTGGATCGGGGAACTGCGCCGCCGCATCCACCCGGCGGCCCCCACCATCAGCACAGTCGCAGTGAGCAAAGCCACGAAGGAAGCCCTGTCCATCTGGCGACCGTAAGGATCCAACCAAGGATAAGCCAAGGCCCGTAGCCCCATTTGATCCCATGTCATTTGCATCAGGGAAAGAACAAGGAAGCAGGCGATGAGGGTGGCCATCCCCCGCACGGAAAAGACCCAGGCGGCGAGAAAACTCCACATCGTTAGCGTCACCAGCAAGAGCCAGGCGATGCGCTCGGCCACTGCGGCAGGAGCAAAACCGGCCGAAAGATGAAACCACCCGGCGAGCAATGCCACCGGAAGAATGGCAAGAGCGAAAAAGAGCAAACCCCGAACGGTAAAAAGCATTCCCTTCGCCAGCGGTCGTCCCAACAAAAGGCTCTCTCCCTGAAAGCGCTGCCAACACAAAAGAGAAAACCCGAGTAGAAGAAAAAGGAGGGACATCCCTTCTACATCGGCAGCGAAAAAGAAAGTCGCCGCGAGCACGAGAAAGCTGGACCCGAAAAACCAACGGGCGAGATGCCACTCACAGAGCCACACTTGTTTCCAACCCGTTCTCATGGCCCCACCTCCACTTGTCCAGATTTCGCCAAAGTCGCCAAAACCTCGCGCAAACTGACCCGCTGAGTGGCCACATCGGCACCGCCCGGAAAATATTGGCTCAACTTTTCCGCAAAGCGACCCGCCTCGTAGTCCGATTCATAAAAACGCACCACCAGTCCCATGCGGCTCAAACCCAGCCACTCTACGGGATACCTAGCCGGTGCTTCCCAGTCATCCCCAACGAGCAGCTCCACCCGACGCCAGCGCTCCAGAAGTGCTTCGCGATCGTCTTCCAAAATCACTCTTCCCAGCTTCATAATGACCACCCGGTCAGCCAATTGCTCGACTTCGGCAATGTCATGGGTCGAGATCAGGACGCCCCACGATTCCTGTTCACAGAGCTCCAGGATGCTGCGGGTGAGGTCATCGCGCACCAAGGGATCCAGCCCCGAAAACGGTTCGTCGAGGAGCAACAGCTCCGGGCGATAAGGCAGGACACTGAGCAGTGCCGCTTTCATTCGCTGCCCGCGCGAAAGATTCTTGAGCAGGCGATCACTGGGGAGGGCAAACATCGCCGCGAGCTTTTTCTCCAAAGCGAGATCCCAACCGGGATACATCGGTCGGCACCAGTCGAGATAAGCGCGCACCGACATCCAGCCGGGCATCTCCATGCCCTCGGCCACGTAACCGATTTTGCGCAGCTCGCGGGGACCAATGCGGCGGGCCGGCTGCCCGAGCACCGTCACTTGTCCCCTGTTCGCCTTCACCAGATTCAGAGCCGCACGCATGGCAGTGGATTTCCCCGCTCCGTTGGCCCCCAGGAGAGTCGTGACCGAGCCCTTGGGCACGGAAAAAGTCGCTCCCGACAAAGCGGGCACTCGCCCGAAGGACACGCCCACCTCTTCAAATTTCACTAGCTCATTCATCGTTTTCCAATTCTTGCATCAGGTCATTCACATCACTGGCCTTGAGCCCCAGCAAACGGGCTTCGCGCAAAAGCTCCCGACAAGGTTCCCGCAGTTGCTCCCGTAAAACATCTTTGCCCAACTTCTCTTTACCGACCACGACCATGCCCACCCCCGGTCGGGAAACGAGAAAGCCCCCTTCCTTCAGTTGCAAAATCGCTTTGTGCACCGTGGTCGGGCTCACCTTCAATTCCTGGGCCAAAACCCGGACCGAAGGAAAAATCGCCCCTCCCGGCAGCTCTTCGCTCAAAACCGCCCTCACCGCCGCCCGAAACAGTTGCTCGGAAGCGGGCAGACCATCTTGAATCTGTAAACGAAATGGAAGCATCACTCGCGTTATCTGTGTAACACTAATTCCTGTTACACCTGGGACGCAAGATTTTTTTGCTCTCATCAATCAATCGACCATCACCGCACCCGAATCTGGTCTGCGGCGAAGTGACGCTTGAGTTCCTCCCCTTCGCGGACAAGGAGTTCGCCGCCCGGCCCGATTCCCTCACAGAAGCCCCGATGACTTTCCCCGCCCAAGAGAAAGTCGATTTCCCGTCCTTGCAAGGCGCAGCGCTCGCGCACGGGAGCAATCACTTGGGAAAAATCACGAGGCACCCAATTGAGCAAGGAGAGCACCTTGCACACGATGGCACTCAGGTAATCCTCGCGCCCCCCTTGCCCGCCTCCTTCTGCGGCCAGAGAAGTGGCGAGGTTGGCGACCTCCGGAGGAAACGGGCCGTGGCCCACGTTGAGCCCAATCCCGACCACCACGAAATCGCTCTCCGATTCCACGAGAATGCCGCAAACCTTCCGCCCCCGGAGGAGAAGATCGTTGGGCCACTTAATTTCAGGGAAAAGGCCTTCCTTCTCGATGGCTTGCGCAACGGCCAAACCGGCCACGAGAGAAAGGCGAGGCCAAAGCACCCGCGCAAAGGAGGGACGCAACAGGAGGGAGAAGGCCAAGCCCGTGCCTTCACCGCAAAACCAGGCCGCTCCCCGCCGACCGCGACCCGCCGTTTGCCGCTCGGCCAGCACCACCGTCCCCTGGACCGCACCGGCCCGCCCCAAGGCCAGGGCTTGCTCATTGGTCGAATCGGTCTCCGCGAAGAAATGGAGACGCTCTCCCCACTCCGCTTGCAGCCGCTGGCGGTCGAACGCGGTCATCCCCTCACACGCCATCCACGAAGTCCAGCCCGAGGTCGAGCCCGATCGCCGAGTGGGTCACCGCCCCGACCGAAATAAAGTCGACCCCCGTCTCCGCAATCCCCCGCACCGTATCCAGATTCACCCCCCCACTGGCCTCCAGAGCCGGGCGACTCCCCTCCCGCAGAGCCACAGCCTCACGAAGTTCCGCCAGGCTCATGTTATCGAGCAAGATAAAGTCCACTCCCCGGAGGGTGAGGAAATCCCGCACCTGCGCCAGAGTATCAGCTTCCAGCTCGACCTCCACTGCAGGCTTGTCCCGCTTCAGCTGGTCGATGGCCTTCTGCAAAAAAGACAACTTTCCTTCAGCCGCGAGGTGATTGTCTTTCACCATCGCCCGGTCGTAGAGTCCCATGCGGTGATTGGTTCCACCTCCTGCCGCGACCGCCTCCTTTTCCAGCAATCGCCAACCCGGAGTGGTCTTGCGAGTGTCCAAAATGCGCGCCCCGGTTCCCTTCACGGCGGCAACAAACTGGCTGGTGAGGGTGGCCACCCCGCTGAGCCGCTGCAGAAAGTTCAAGGCCGTGCGCTCGGCAGTGAGCAGCGCCTGCGAAGGACCGGCCACCTCCAGCACGAGAGCGCCGGGAGACACGCGCGCCCCATCCTCGAGAAGCGTCCGCACGGCGATCTCCTTACTCACCCGCCGAAAAACCTCGGCCGCAACGGCAGTCCCCGCCAATACCCCGTTCTCGCGAGCCTTGATGAAGGCCCGGGAAACCCGATCGGCAGGCACAAAATATTCTGAAGTGACATCACCCGGGCCAATATCTTCAGCCAGGGCAAGATCGATGAGTTGAGAGACAGCCGCGTCCATTGCCTCCAATTCAGCGGAAAGCGCCCCCCAGTCCAAGCGGGAAAATCTCGAATCCTCTCGACTTCCGAGCGAAAATAATTCTCACTGGAAAGTGCTTCAAAAAATCATGCCATGAAAACATCACTCATTCTCTCTCTCCTCTCCCTTTTTCCCCTCACCGCTCAGGGAGCGCTCTATAATCTCAGCGGCTTGATGGACCCCGTGCAGGCGACCACCAATCCGGCCAACACAGGCAACGGAAGCGGAACTATCGGAGGAACTTACGATAGCGACACCAAACTGCTGTCTTACTCCATCACCTTCCAGGATCTAACCTCGGCAGTGACCAATATGCACTTCCATCTCGGCGCACCCGGGACTGCAGGTGGGGTCGAGGTAGCCGTTCCCGGCCCATGGTCTTCACCGCAGAATGGCACCGCGACCCTGTCTCAGGCTCATGAGGACAACCTCTTGGGCGGTCTCTGGTATGTCAACGTCCACACCGAAGACTTCGGAGCTGGCGAAATCCGTGGACAGGTGGCTGCCACCCTAGTCCCGGAGCCCTCGACCGCTCTCCTGGCGGGACTGGCCCTTTGCGGAATGGCCTTCCGGCGCCGTTGATCATCCCCACTAAGGTGGACCTGCTTTTTTCCTTTCCCCGCGCAAATCCGCGCAGGGAAGGAACAAGCGAGGATCGGTCACTGACTTGAGGAGCCAGTTACCAATTCAGCTTTTCCAACGACTTGGGCAAAAACTGGCCATCCCGGCGGATCACTTTGCCATCGAAAATCACTTCTCCTCCCCCATAATCGGGCCGCTGGATATTCACCAGATCCCAGTGCACTTGGGAGCGATTGCCATTATCAGCCTCCTCGTAAGCCTGACCGGGAGTGAAGTGGAATGAGCCCGCGATTTTTTCATCAAAGAGAATGTCGCGCATGGGCTCCTTGATCTCAGGATTGAAGCCGAGGGCAAACTCCCCGATGAAGCGGGCCCCTTCGTCGGAATCGAGGATTTTGTTGAGTTCCCGCGTTTTTCCACCCGCTGCGGTGGCTTTGACAATCTTGCCCTTGGAAAATTCAAAACGCACCCCATCGAAGGGAATGCCCCGATAGATACTAGGAGCATTGTAAGCAATGACCCCCTCTACCGAATCCTTCACCGGCGCGGTAAACACCTCTCCATCCGGGATATTGAAATTTCCGCCACAGACAATGGCTTCGAGCCCCTTGATGGAAAAGCTCAAATCGGTGCCCGGCCCTTTCAACTGCACCTGTTCCGTCTTGTCCATCAGGCGCTTGAGCGCGCGCATCCCGGGCAGGAGCGCCTTGTAATCAAGAAGACAAACGCGGAAATAGAAATCCTCAAAAGCCTCCGTGCTCATCCCCGCCTGCTGGGCCATCGCCGGGTGAGGCCAGCGCAAGACACACCACTTCGTCTTTTTGACCCGATGGTCGATGACCTTGCGCAGATGGCTCATCGCCAACTCCATCTTCTTGGGAGGAACATCGCTCTGCTCCGCGATGTTGTGCGAGCCCCGCACCGCGATGTAGGCATCCATGTCCTCCATTTCCGCCAAGAGATGCTTGGCCATGATTTCATACTGCCCCTCGCTCGCTCCCCGCAGGAGCTCGCGGGTGATTGGGGCTGAATGCTGGCGAATGAGAGGCGCTGCCCCGCGCCGCCGCACTTCCCGAATCAGCTCCACCGCGAAAGCTTCGGGGACATCATAGAGGTCGAGGAGAATCGACTCCCCCCGCTTCAACTGGGTCGAATACGACGTCAGTTGCCGGGCCAGCTCAGTGTATCGCGGGTCCTTCATCAATCGCGCGCGCGGAATTCTTCGAAGCTACGGGGACCATTGATGTCGTCTTCGGGCAATGGAGCATTGGCGTCCAGTGCTTGCCCGACTTCCGAGTCGTCGAAAGCCCCTCCCCCGGCCTGATACTTGTGGACCGGCGCGCAAGAAAGGAAGCAGAACGAAAGAGCGAGAAGGGATAGAATAAACTTCACGCCAAAGTGATGCCCTTTTCCCATCCCCATGACAAGCGTAAGCGACAATTTGCGAGTGCGCTACCGGGCCTCCGCTTGCAGACGCCAGACCCGCACCCAGTCATATTTGGTGGTCCGTTGCTCCCAATTACCACTTTCCACCAGCCCTCCGTCCGGAGGAATGGGGTTCCAATCGTAGGTTTCAATGGCCATTTGAATGTAACCGGGCACGTCCCAGGAAACACTGGGAGTGATGGAGTAAACATACTTGCCATCGAGGAAAAACTGCACCTCCTCCTCGGACTTCCACCAGGCTCCATAGACGTAAAAGCGTTCCCAATTCTTGGTTTCCGTGGGCACACTCCCTTGCCGCTGAACCTGCTCTGGATTGTTGCGGCTGGTGCGGTGAATCAGATTGGAGTGGAAAATCTGGTCCCACTTCTTGGCGAAGCCATGAGTCAATTCCGACGTCCGCCCGACACATTCCTGAATATCCAGCTCCAGCCGCTTGGGCAGGTTCCCCTTGCTCATTAGCCAAAAAGTGGAGGACATTGCCGTTTGGTTGGCCTTCATGCGTGCTTCGAAATACCAGCCCTTCTGCCCGGGATGACGGGAGCGCACAATCGCGCCCTGATGAGTGTAGGTGCTCCCTTTCAGGGTCATGGCTTCGGGCAATTTGCTCACCGTGACGTTCATCCGGCCGTCCTTGACCACCACATTCTCAGCGCGAAAAAGCCCGGGCGGGCGGCCAATCCAGTTCCAGCCATCACCCACGGGCTCGCTTTGCCATTTAGTCAGATCCAACTTCGTTCCTTGGAATTCGTCGCTCATCTCTTCCACCGGCACCCACTTCTTACCCTCCGGTTTCGGGTCCATCCCTGCCAGAAAAGTCGGGCCGGAGGGGGCTTGCGCGGAGAGAAGAAGGGCGCTTGCCAGCAAAAGGCTTGTTGTCGTTGCAGTGGTCATCTGTAGGCAAGGAATCGCATCCCAAGCCTCTTCCGTGCAAAAAAATGGCCTTACTCCCGCGAACCGAAAATGGCCGACCCCACCCGCACCAAAGTCGCCCCCTCCGCAATGGCTGCCGGGTAATCGTTACTCATCCCCATACTCAACTCCCTCAGAGGCAGACCACTGGAAACCGCTAACGCATCACGCAATTCGCGTAACCTGGCGAAATAGGGACGGGCCTCTTCCGCCGCCTCAACGGGAGGAGGAATCGTCATCAAGCCATCAATCTGAAGATGGGACAAGGCAGCCAGCTCATCGATTTCTTCGCGCAAACGAGCAGGCTCAAATCCACTTTTGCTCTCCTCTCCCCCGATTTTGACCTGTAGCAGGATGGTCTGCCGCACGGCCAGTTCCCCCGCCACCCGATCCACGGCCCGAGCCAACTTCAGTGAATCAATCCCCTGCAGACAGGTGAAGTGACCGACCACTTTGCGCACCTTGTTCCGCTGCAGAGGGCCAATGAGGTGCCAAGCGAGGTCCCCGGCTTCTCTCGCCAAGAGCGGCTGCTTCTCCAAAGCCTCCTGCACCCGGTTCTCCCCCAAGGCGCGCTGACCTGCCGCTACCGCTTCCGCGACCACCGGGGCAGGGAAAGTCTTGCTCACCGCCAGGAGAGCAACCTCTCCGGGGTCCCGACCCGCCGCCGTGGCCGCCGTGGCGATGCGCGACCGGACCTCGTTGAGACGTTGTGCGACCGACATAAAATCTGCAATCAGCCGCTCCTTACTGCGCTTGTGCTTCCGCCTTCTCGTCCAGATTCGCAACGGCAGCCTTCTCAGTCAGCTCGATGAGATCGGTGAGAATGTGAATGCTCTCACGTTTGACCACATCCAAGCCGCTGGGCCATTCCGGAGTATCGTCCAAATCGGCGACTTCATCCTTGGCCACCCGCATATTGGCCTCGGCATCACGCTTGCGATCGACCTCTTCCAAGGCCTCGCGCTCCAAGTCATCCAAGGTCAAGCGATAGAAATTGAACTTTTCACTATCCCGCTGCTCGATTTTGCTGAAGCGCTCCCGGCGTTCTTCGTTGCGAGCATCCCGCCGCTCTTCGGCTTCCTGCAGTTCCTGCTCCCGCACCTTGCGATTCAGACTCACCACATTTTCCTCAATGCGCTTTTTGGTGCGAGCCACATCTTCCTGAACATATTGGAAATCCTTGGAATTGGCCACCCGCTCATTGCTGCGGGCAGCGATTTCGGGAAGGAAAAGACCATCGCGTTCCAACGGGGCGAAGCCCTTGGCCGGCTCAATGAGATCGTGGGGGAGAGCGTGGTCCTGAAACTCTTCTCCAATTTCGAGAGCGTCAGTGAGGGAAGGCAACACGATGTCGGGCACCACGCCATCGAGCTGAGTGGAACTACCCGTCACCCGGTAGAATTTCTGCACGGTCGCCTTCAGCGTGCCCGCCCGGTCGGAATCCTGGAAAAACTTGAAGAAACGCCCGATATCCATGGGCTGCTGGACGGTGCCTTTTCCGTAAGTGGAGGACTCGCCCACCACGATGGCGCGATTGTAATCCTGCAAGGCTCCCGCCAAAATCTCACTGGCCGAAGCGCTGGTCTTGTCGGTGACCACCAGGAGAGGACCTTCGTAGAGCGGCTTGCGCAAGGTCGACTCCTTGACGCGCACTGCACCCCAACCTTCCTTGACCTGCACCACGGGACCACGGCCCACAAAGAGCCCGGTCATGCGACGCACTTCTTCCAAGGCACCCCCTCCATTGCCGCGCAAATCTAGGGCGACACCATCGACCCCCTCTTTCATCAAGCGGGTCAGAAGAACCTGCACATCACGGTAAACACTGGGAACCCCGGTATTGAAATTGAGGTAGAAGCTCGGCAAAGTGATCCAACCAATGGACTTGGTGCTGCCATCTTCCTGCACCATTTCAATAATCTCCGCAGCCGCAGCCTCGTCTTTCAGCTCCACTTTATCGCGCTTGATAATGATTTCCTTCACCTCGCCGGGAGCCCCCCCGGCGGGCTCGACCTTGAGCCGGACCTCGGTATCCTGCTGACCGCGAATCAGCTCCACGACATGATCAATCTTCATGTAAAGGGTATCGGTGAACTCGCCATCATTGAGGGAATCAACCGCCACGATGCGATCGTTCAACTGCAATTCCCCCTGCTTATCGGCCGGACCATTGACCACGAGACCAATGATCTTGGTGGCGCCATCGTCCTCCCGTTGCAGGAGGGCTCCGATGCCGATGAGCTGGTTTTCCAAACCGGCCCGGAAGCGCTCCATCTGGCGCACGCTGAGATAGTCGGTATGCGGATCGTGCGCCTGCGCGACCGCGCTGAAGAAATAGGAAGCCACATCCTCCTCGTCCGCTCCCTCAATGTCTTTCAAGAAGCGCTCGTAGCGTTGTTTGACCGCCTCGCGCGGGCTTTTGTCATCCTTGAGGGGATCTTCCTTCCCCTGCTCCTCCGCGATGCGCCGAATGGTCTCACGCCGCATCTCTTCACTCAAAATCTCCTCTTTAATTTGCTTCCGCCACAGCTCCTGGGCTTCAAAGTCATCAGCGGGCCACGGAGCCTCGCGACGCGACCGCATGACCGTCTCGTCCTTCCCGAAATCAAATTCTCCCTCCTCGGCGATTTTCTTGGCAAAGTCGATGCGTTCGCGAACGCGCTCGACATACCGGCTGTAGATTTCCCCAGCGGGCTCCATCGCTCTCTCCTGCACGAGGAGCTGATGAATGGGCGCCTCCGCTTGCCCGCCAAACCGGGCCTCGAAGCCATCGACATCGTCTTGGGTGAAATAAAGGCGGGCCGGATCGAGGTCCTTGAGGAAATCGGACAAAATCCGATCACTCATCTCCTCATCGAACTTAATTTCAGCGAAATGCTTATTCTCGAGCATCCCGACCATGACCTTGCCGACGTCGTTGAAATCGGTTTCGCCGCTCACCTTGCCGAGCGAGCAACTGGCGAAGGCCACCAGCGCCATAATAGGAGTGGAAATCTTCATGAGGAGTAAAATAATCGAATCCAAGGAGTATCTTGGTTCCGCTTACTGTTTGTCAGGAGGCTTCGCTTGTCGAACGAAATTCCGGATTTCCTTTTTTTCTCTCTCCTCGCAAACCGCCCTAAAGTTCTTCCAGAGGCGGCTCCTCACTTTCGGGCTCGCTCTCCCGCCCGATGAAAAAGCTGACGTTTTCCAGCTCCAGAGCGAGGTCGACGTTATTGACCGTCACACTGTCAGGAACCTGCAGCACAGTAGGCGAAAAGTTCAAAATGCCCTGAACTCCCGAAAGAACGAGTTCATTGGCCACTTCCTGGGCATTCTCGCCCGGCACGCAAAGAATCGCGAGTTTGACCGCGTTTTGGCTGATAAACTGGTCCATCTTGTCCGTGCCCAAGACCGGGACTCCGATCTCGCGCTTGACCACGGCTTCGGGGACGGCATCGAAAGCCGCCACCACCTCGAAGCCTTCTTTTTGAAACCCCCCATAGCGGAGGAGAGCGCTTCCCAGATTCCCCGCCCCCACCAGAATGACCGGTTGCAAATGCTCGCGACCCAAGGCCTCTCGAATGACGAGACGCAATTCCTCGACCTGATAGCCCAAGCCCCGCGTGCCAAATTGACCCACGTGCGAGATATCCCGGCGCAGCTGCGAGGCCTTCACCCCGGCCGCTTTCGCCAAAGCTGATGAACTGACGGTCTTGATTCCGTTCTCGGTCAACTTGGACAAACAGCGGTGGTAGAGGGAGAGCCGATAAATGGTTTTCTTGGGGATACCCGCCTTTTCGCGTTCAACTTCCACACCCACAAAGAGCCCTTGAAACCTTCTGCTGTCAAGGGTTGGCCATCGGGGTAGTGACGGCAGCTTGACATAATAAAACAGGCCGGACCGCAGTCCGACCTGATTCTAAAGCCAATTTTACGAAAAGCTTACTTGGTTTTGAAGTGGGAGCTGGTGCGTAAAACCCCGTCCTCCAGACGAGAGTGAACTTGCCAGCTGTCGAACTCCTCCAGGGCCTCGACCGCGCGCTTGATTTCCTCCTGATAGATCAGGAAGAAGTCGGCGGCATCCCGATCAGGAAGAACCTCGGTCGGCGACTCTTCAATCACTTGCAGCCATTCGCTGAGAAAGGCTTGCAGCGGCGCGAAGTTCATCGTCATAACCAATCCACTGGTCCCCGGCTTGCCAGCTTGAGCGGCCTCGGCCAGGGCCACCGCCCGCTGCTTGGAACTGCTCATGATCATCACTTCCTCGTTCAGGGTGACGGAAGGCACGAAGTCATCGTTCTGCATCGGGATGGGAAAGAACCAGGTTTTGAGCCCGTCGTTCTGCGAACTCATGGGCTTTTGCATGGGAATCTTCTCCCCAGTCATTTCGCTCACGGTTTTGAGCAATTTGCGGGCGGCATCATCCATAGTTTTCCAGGATTCAGCCAATTTCTCGCCATCAGTGATGGGAGAAACAAAACTGAGGCGGGGAACCTTGGTGTTTTCGAGGACCTCATCCGGCACTCCTGGAACGGTGGGCCAAGCTCCGGCGAGGTCCACTTCGAGGATTGCTTCGCGGCCGAGACCTTCCTCCGTCATGCGCAGCCCCTTCCAAAGCCCGAGGGCGTCGTCTTTCATCTTGGACTCGAAGAGGGAAACCCCTTCCGCCAGCTCTGCCATCTCTCCGGGAGGCTCCTCCATCTCACTGATGGTCAAAAGTGCTTGGTAAGCCGTCTGGAAAATGGCCTCGGCAAAGGCCCCTTCCACTTCCAAACCCTCTTCACTGGAAACCGCTTGCAAGGTCAAGAATCCCTCACTGGCGAGATTCCCCAGCTGGTGCTCACTGCTCAAATCGTAGGAGCCATCGATCACCCCTCCATAGGATTCGGTATGAAGACCATCTCCACGCATAAAGGTCACCGCCCCGACGGGCTGGGCACTGTAGAGCTCGTAGTAGGACTTCTCAACCTCCAGCAACTTGTCGAGCTGGGCTTCCAATTTGCTGGTATCGCCAATGCTTTCCGCGCTCCCCAAGCCCATGCGAATACCTTTGACATAGTTGGCAAGCAGGGGCTGATCCCGATAGGAGCCCTCCACCAGCGCCTGATTGGCCCAAGTGACGCTGACCAATTTCTCGTCGAGATACTCATCCACAAAGTCGAAATCAGCGTTGGCGATGACACTATCGGCGGGGTCTGCCGCAAAAGGCATGTCCCCCGGGCGGCTGCCCAAATAGAGATAGATGGCCTCCTCGCTCACTCCGCCCATCAGGCAGAGGTCCTTTTTCTTCAACGAATCGATGATGTCCTGCGCAGCGGCCGGGTCGACGATTTGCTGCAGGTTGCCATGGAGGTCATCTTCCTCCTCCAACATGGTGATGAGCTGATTCCCATCGATGGACAAGCCCTCGAAATTCACCCCTCCCTGCTCGGCCTTGGCCGCACTAAGGAAGGGCGCGGCATCTTCTGCCATAGCGAGCACTTGCTGGGTGCCCCCGGCCATCATGGCCGCGAGTTGATTGCGCGTTTCGTCATCAGAGATGCGGGCGGCCATGAGGATGGGTGGCATTTCTGCGGAAGCGGCCAAGTTGACGAGAAAATCGGGATTCTCTTGCAAGGCTTCCACCCAGGAAGCAAAGGGATTGCCCCCCAGGAGCATCTCGGGGTTTCCGAACATCAGGGAAACCATCATGGCCATTTGATATTCATTGCCCAGATTCCCGAGCGTCATCAAGTTCTTAGCCTGCCGGGGAGTATCCGCTCCCATGGCGACGATGAATTCTTCGGCGAAGAGGGCAGCCACCTGGGCGCCCGGGCTCTCCGCGTCGCGCAGATCGAGATCGTTCTCGGCGAGGGTATCCACCAGCAATCCGCCCAGAGCCGATTCTTCGATTTCTTTCCAAAGCGCGGACCCGTCTTTCAGCGTGGATACCGCAGCCGCGTTCTTGCTGACCGTAGCAAGCAAACCAAGGGCCTCCACCCGCTTGGCCAAAGCCTCGCCGGAAAGCACTTTCCCCGCCGCCGCAGTCAGCGCCTTGTCGACCTCGGCAGCGGCTCCTGCCCCGACGAGCTGTTCCCCAAAAGTAGTTGACGCAAGCCCCGCCCAAGTCAGGGAACCGACCACCAAGACCTGACACCATTTATTTGTCTTCATAAGTCTCCCTTGACTAACCTTGGGAACAAATTTGAGCAATGGGAAAGACCCCGCGGGACGGATTTTATGACCTTTCCCCCATAAAAAAGTAATTTTTAAAGTCCATTGCGCATGAGTGCGCAAAATCGCAGCTGGCTGACCAAAAAAGTTTTTTCTGCTGACCCGCAATCAGTGCCCTCTTCGCCAGCGACTTCGGGGAAATTTTCCGAAAGGCCACGGAAAATCTGACGCTTTCGGGCTACATTCGCCCTTTTTTGTAATGACAATGTCCCCTTTTTCGTGTTGCATAGAGGTGCGGGAGGGAATGCTTTCAAACCCATGATTCCTTCGCGCCTTTCATTCAACTGGTGTGTGCGTAGTCGGTCGGCAGTGTTTCTCCGGAATGCTGCCGACCGCTCTCTTTCCGGCATCTCCCCCTGGCCTCTTTTGGTTGCCAAGTTGACAGATTGAGAGAATGGCCCGGGCTGGGAAGTAGGATCCCTTTCTCTGCTTCACCACACTGTTCACCATGTTTACCAAACCTTTAGCGATTCTCTCCCTCTGTAGCGGGCTCTTTCTACAAGCCGAAACCCACCAAGCGGACCTCATCGTCTACGGCGGCACCTCCACGGCTGTGATGGCGGCCGTGCAAGCCAGCCAAATGGGCCGGAGCGTGATCCTGGTCAGCCCGGACAAGCACCTCGGCGGCTTGAGCAGTGGCGGGCTCGGGTGGACCGACAATGGTCACGCCCAGGGCATCGGAGGTCTCTCGCGCCAATTTTACCAACGAATCAAGGCCCATTATGAAAAGCCGGAAGCCTGGCGACAGCAGAGCCAGGAGGAATTCCGGGCCATCAAGCGCAGCCAGAGCCGCAACCGGCCTACCGACGATGCCATGTGGATCTTCGAGCCTCACGTGGCCGAGAAGATCTTTGACCAATATGTGGCCGAAAACGAGATCAAGCTGGTGCGGGAGGCTTGGCTGGACCGCGAAAACGGGGTTGAAAAAGAGGGTCCCCGCATCCGATCCATCACCACTCTGGATGGGGAAAAATACCTCGGCGAAGTCTTCATCGATGCCACCTACGAAGGCGACCTGATGGCGGCGGCGGGAGTGAGCTATCACGTGGGGCGGGAGTCCAATGAGGTCTATGGAGAAAGCATGAATGGGGTGCAAAAAGACCGGCGCGACCACGAGCACTTCTTCGATACCGCCGGGCTGAAGATCTCTCCCTACAAGGTCCCGGGCGACCCAGCCAGTGGACTTCTCCCCCGGGTCAGCGCGACCCCGCCGGGTGCGGATGACACCGGCGATCACCGCATCCAGGCCTATTGCTTCCGTGCCTGCCTGACCAACGATCCCGACAACCGGGTCCCCTTCCCCAAACCCGACAATTACGATCCCGAGCAATACGAGCTCCTCCTGCGGGTTCTCCAGGCGGGTTACCGGGATTTTTTCCGCAAGTTCGACCCGGCACCCAACAAGAAGACCGACCAAAATAACCACGGGCCCTTCAGCACGGACAACATTGGCAGGAATTACGACTATCCCGAGGCCAGCTACCAACGCCGGCGCGAAATCATCAAGGAGCACGAGGATTACCAGAAGGGACTCATGTATTTCGTGGCCAATGATCCCCGGGTGCCTGCCCCGGTGCGCGAGGAGATGCGCCAATGGGGGCTTCCCAAGGATGAGTTCGTCGACAATGGCCACTGGTCCCACCAACTTTATATCCGTGAGGCTCGCCGCATGATCGGTGAGTATGTGGTCACCGAGCACGATGTGACCGGCAAGAGGCAAGTCCCCGACAGTATTGGAATGGGAGTCTACACCATGGATTCCCACCATGTGCAGCGCTACGTCACCGAAGAAGGCTTCGTCGAGAACGAGGGCGACATTGGCGGTCACATCCGCCAGCCCTACCCCATTGCTTTGGGAGCCATTTTACCCAAGAAGGAAGAATGCAGCAACCTGCTGGTGCCGGGAGCAATCTCCTCCTCCCACAGCGCCTTCGGCTCCTTGCGCATGGAACCCACCTTCATGATCCTTGGGCAAAGCGCGGGCACGGTGGCCTCTCTTGCCAGCGAGCAAGACCTCGCGGTGCATGAGGTGGACTACCAAAAACACCTCGCACCCCGCCTGCGGGCGGACCAGCAACGGCTTTATCCCGCTGGTAAAAAATGACGAGCGGGGTCGGCCGCCCTCCACCCACCATCGGCTCAATGAGGAAGATGGAAAAAGTGCACAAGCGGATTCGTAGAGACATGATCCCATGATGCATAACCAAACTCTTTTTCTATTACCGTTTCTACTCGCTTCCCTCCCCACCTTGGCCGACGAAGTCTATCAAGAACGGGGCGGTATCGTGGCGATGGAAGCCGAAGCCACGGCCTCGCCCTTGGGCGAATGGATTCTCAAGACCGACGTTGCCGACTACAAGGGCGAAGGACACCTCGAATTCACCGGCAACACCATCACCAACGGCCCGCCCTCTTCTCCCTTGAGCTATCGCTTCACCATCAAGAAGGAAGGCGTTTACAATCTCACTCTCCGCGGCAGAAAACGCTTGGAAAGTGAGCGCGAGGATCTCTCCAACGACTGCTTTGTCTCGTTGAGTGGTGACTTCGCAGCGGGAGGCTCGGCGGGCAAAGAAATCCTCACCACCCCGACCAAAATGTATGGGGGAAATGCCGAAGAATGGGGCTGGACCAAGATGCTCGACGTGAATCACAAGAAGCACGAAGCGAAGTATCTCTTGAAAAAAGGGGAAACCTACGAACTCATCATTCAAGGGCGCTCCAAGAACTTCAACATCGATCGCATTCTCTTTGTCCATGAGGACTATGGCCTAGAGAAAGCCTGGAAGAAGAATCCCCGGACCAGCAAAACCAAAAAGGGCGAAAAGGGAGAGAAGGCCGATTAATCCTCTCTCCGGCCCGCCCGCTGATACTGTGCGGTGAGAGTTTCCCAGCGGGCGACCAAGCGCTCGACCCGCTCCGGCTCCCGGGCGGCCAGGTCAGTGGTCTCTCCCCGGTCCTCCGCAAGATAATAGAGCTGCCACTCCCCACCCAGGTAGGGGGTGCGCACTACTTTCCAGTCGCCGACCCGGAGGGCATGATTTTCCTGATGATTCCAGTAGATCTCTCGTTCGTCGGAGATTTGCTCTCCCCGCAGGTGCTTGCCCCAGCTCACCCCCGGATAGGGGGCCTGGGCAGACTCCGGCACCTTCCCGCCGGCCACTTCAACCAAGGTGGGCAACAGGTCAACGACATGGCCGGGAGTCGCCTGCAGGCTCCCCTTCCCGGCCAATCCCTGTGGCCAGTGGGCAATGAGGGGGGTGGCAATGCCCCCCTCATGGGTCCAGTGCTTGTGAAGCCGAAAAGGAGTGTTCGCAGCCATGGACCATCCGGGTCCGAGACAGAGGTAGCTCTCGGCAGAACCCAGCTCCGCCCCGGCAGTGTGTTGGTCCCCCCGGTTGAGCTGTTCCCCGCTGGCCCCATTGTCCGAGCAAAAGAGAATGAGCGTATTCGCCAAGCGCCCGCTCTCGCGCAACTGCGCAAGCAAACGGCCAATCTCTTGGTCCATGCGATCGATCATGGCGCAATGAATGGCCATCTTGGTCGCGTGATAATCCTTCTCTTCCTTGCTCAAGCTCTCCCAGGGGACGGCATAACGACGCTCCCCGGGATGGACTTGTTCCTTGAGAGTGCCCTCCGGCAGCGACCACTTGGGAGCCACTTCCTCATCACGGGGTGCCGGCTCAACCGCCGGGAAACCCAGCTCGGCAAGACGGGCGAGCCGCTTTTGCCGCTCCTCGTCCCAACCATGGGAAAAGCGCCCCCGATACCTCGCGATGTCCTCTGGAAGGGCTTGCAGAGGAAAGTGGGGACTCGTGAAAGCCAAATAGAGAAAGAAGGGTTGCCCGCCATGGTTTTCTTCATGCTCCCGCAAAAAAACCTCTGCTCGACTGGCAATCTCGCGAGTGACATAATACCCCGGCACCCGTCCCCGGTCCGGCAACGGCTTGTCATCAAGAAGATTGTCCCGCTGGTCAAAAAAGCGATCGTAATTGTTCGTCCAGAATGAGCGGTCAAAACCCGCATCCGCCACCGGCTTGGCTCCCATCACATGCCACTTGCCACTGTGATAACTGCGGTAGCCCTGCTCAGCGAGAAAATGGGGGAGCATCCGATAGCCACGCGCCTGTTTCCCGACCTGGACGAAGTGATACCCGGTCATCAAGGCGGCACGCGTCGGCCAACACCGGGCCGTGTTGTAAAATTGGGTGAAGCGCACCCCGTTCACCGCCAGCCCGTCCAAGTGAGGAGTGGCGACCGGTCCTCCGTAACACCCGAGGTCCGAGTAACCGAGATCGTCGGCCAAAATGAAAACAATATTCGGCTTCTCGCCCCGGGCGTAGCCAAGGAGAACCGCAAAAACCAAGAAAAGACGGATCATCCCCAGCATACGCAGCGCCGGGATTGCCCTTTCCATCCCCCGGCCAAAAAGGCATCTCGTCACCGGGGAAAGGCTTCCAAAGATTAGGTCAGCGCGGCAATCCCCAGCTGCTCGGGCAGGGCCGTGCGGGGGCGCCAGGTGAGAATCTCGGGAGCTTCTTTACCCACCAGAACGGTGTGCTCGAAATGCGCGGAATTGGCGCGGTCTTCCGTGACTAGGGTCCAGCCATCCTCAAGAGTTTCGACATGCTGAGTGCCGGCATTAACCATAGGCTCAATGGCCAGCACCATTCCGGCCTTCAAGATCGGCGAACGCCGCCCCATGGGACGATAATTGGGAACTTGTGGCTCTTCATGCAAATCACGCCCCACTCCATGGCCAACCAAATCCCGCACGACCGTGAATTTGAACTGCCGCACGTAGGTATTCACACTGCCACAGAGGTCCCAGAGCCGGTTTCCTTCCACCGCATACTCGATGGCATTGAACAAAGACTGCTCGGTGGCGGCGAGAAGAGTCTTCGTGCCTTCATCGATCTTCCCTACAGGCACCGTCGTGGCGTTGTCACCAACCCACCCATTTTTGAAAATACCCACGTCGATTTTGACGATGTCTCCATCTTGGACGATCTGATCCTCGCGCCCGATGCCGTGAACCACACACTCATTCAGGCCCACGCAGACATTCCCGGGAAACCCCCGATAGCCGAGAAAAGCGCTGGTGCAACCGTGGCGTTTGATCTCGGCGGCGGCGAAGGCATCAATCTCTGCCGTGCTCTTTCCGGCTTCAATAAAAGCGGCGGTGGCTTGCAGAATCTCGGAAGCGGTCTTGCCCGCCTCGCGCATGCCTTTGATCTCCTCCGGTCCTTTGATCGGAATACGGTTCTTTTTCTTCTTGGCCATCAGCTCAACTTTCTTTCGATTTCGCGGGCAATTTCTTCCCGGGTGCCCTTTCCCGCCACCGTCACTACTGGAATTCTTTCTTCCAAAAAGCGTAAGGCCGGAACGGTCCATTCCTCGTAGGCTGCATAACGCTTGGCAAAACCCTCCGCCGAATCATCGTCCCGGCTCTCGATCTCCCCCCCACAGCGCGGGCAGGCGGCGGCGGCATCGGTGGTCACCACCCCACAGGCGAGACATTCCCGGCGACTCGTCACTCGCTGGCGGAGAACGTCTTTCTCCACGTCGAGAACGATGAGGTGAAATCCCGGAGCAACTTGTAACAAGACCTCGGCCTGCGGCACACTGCGGGGGAAGCCATCCAGCACCCATCCCTCATCGTGCCGGGCAATCCACTGTCTCACCATCTCGGTCGCCAAGGCGTCGGGCACATATTGATTGCGGTCCAGATAAGTCTTAGCCTCCCGACCGAGGGATGAGCCCTCTTCGATTTCCCGCCGCAGCTGGGCCCCGGTGCTCAGATAGGGCAAGCCCAGCCGATCGGCGAGGAGACGACCCTGGGTGCCTTTGCCGGAAGCAGGTGCTCCCAGCATCGCAAAGCACCGGTCGTGACTAGCCATGACTTTATTGCGCAATCCACGCAGCAATCCCAAGGACCACCATCACCGAAGCGAAGACCAGCAACCAAAGGATGAGACCTCCGGAGGCGGATTGCCCACTGGCTTGGCGGCGCTCGATGCGGCCCTTCAGTTTGCCCTTGCGCAGGAAACCATCGTAGTTGCGCTGCAGAAGATGAGTCTCAATCTGACGCATCATATCCAAAAGCACACCCACCAGAATGAGAAGACTGGTGCCGCCGAAGAACTGGGCCACGAGACCAGGAAGGTTGAAAGTCTCAGTCACCAGAGCCGGAAGGATGAAAATAACGGTCAGGAAGATGGAACCCGCAAAAGTCAGACGGGTCATGGTGAAGTCCAGGAACTCGGCAGTGGGCTTGCCGGGACGCACCCCGGGAATGTAGCCGCCGCCCTTTTTCAAGTTCTCCGCAATCTCGCTGGGCTGGAACATGGTCGCCACCCAAAAGTAGCTGAAGAAAAAAATCATGACGCCCGCAATGATGTAATAGGGCCAGGCAGCCGGATTGAACCACTGCTGGAAATCAGCCACCCAGCTCGCGTTGGGGAACATCTGGCTCACGAGCAAAAGGGGCAAGTTAAGCACGGCACTGGCGAAGATGATGGGCATCACCCCTGCGTAGTTCACCTTGAGGGGCAGATACTGGGTGTGCCCGGTCATCTGCTTGGCGCTACGATTGCTCGCCCGCTTGGCATACTGCACCGCAATGCGGCGCTGCGCCTGGGTGATGGCAATAATGGCGGCGGTGATAAAGAGCAGGAAGGCGACCAAGCCCACCAGAGTCATCGCTTGGAAGGGGCTGGAATTGCCATCGGTGCCGATGAAGGTCTGCCATGCTTGGGTCAAGCCCCCGGGCAAGGCCGCGATGATGTTGACCGAAATAATGAGGGAGATCCCGTTGCCGATGCCTCGCTCGGTGATTTGGTCACCAATCCACATCAGGAACATCGTGCCCGCGATGATGGTGAGAATGGCCATGAAAACGAAATGCCAGCCATAATCGGGCACGAGAGGACGGCCCACTTTCTCGATGCCATCCATGTAGATGATGGAGGCCGGATTTTCCAGAGACTTGGCCAACAGGAAGCCCTGCACCCCCGCGATGAGAATGGTCAGAATGCGAGTGTATTGATTGATCTTTTGCTGTCCCCCTTCTTCGCGACGAAGTTTCGCGAGCTTGGGCACAACGGCCGACATCAGCTGCATCATAATCGACGCCGAGATGTAGGGCATGATGCCGAGAGCAAAGAGAGCGGCATTCTGGAGCGCTCCCCCCGAAAACACGTTCAAGAGGGCCCCAAGGTGGGCCCCTGCTCCGGTTCCTTCCTCATTGGCACGGATATCCAGCCATTCCTTGATGACCGTGGAATCGACACCGGGAAGAGAGATATTCACCCCCAGGCGGACGATGACAATCATCACGAGGGTAAAGATAATGCGATCCCGCAATTCGGGAACCCGCCACGTGTTAGCAAAAGCCGAAATCATGAATAGTGTGTTTATGTAAAAATCCCAAGGCCCCCGGACGAATCCGGGTGCAGCTTGGGAGTGAGTGAATACGAGATTTAACCGAGGTCAACCGTTCCGCCTGCTTTTTCGATCTTTTCGCGAGCGCTGGCGCTCACAGCATCGACCTGGAAAGTCAGCTTCTTGGTGATTTCGCCGGTGCCGAGAACTTTAACGCCGTCGTAAACGCCTTTGACAAGGCGGCGGGCGCGAAGGGACTCCTCGTTGACGGTTTCCCCGTCCTCAAATTTCTCTTCGATCCGTGCCAAGTTTACGGGAGCGATCTTGTCGCGGAAGTTGTAGTTGTTGAAACCACGCTTGGGCAAACGACGGTGAAGGGGCATCTGACCACCCTCGAAACCGGGGCGGATAGTGCCACCGGAACGGGCTTTCTGGCCTTTGTGACCTTTACCGGAAGTTTTACCAAGACCGGAGCTCTCCCCTTTACCAAGCCGCTTGGTGCGGTGCTTGGCGCCGGGATTTGGTTTTAAATTGTGCAAATTCATTTCGCCTGGGGCTTTCTAAACTGGGGTTAAATGGCCTTTGCCTTCTTCTTGCCGCGCAAAGCATAGACCTCGTCGCGATTCCGGAGCTGGGAAAGAGCCTTCAGAGTGGCTTTCACCACGTTGGCGTGGTTATTGGAGCCAAGGGACTTGCCAAGGACATCCTTGATGCCGACCGCTTCGCAGACGGCACGCACTCCCCCACCCGCGATGACGCCGGTTCCGGGAGAAGCAGGACGCAACAACACTTTGCCTCCGCTGAATTCCGCGTAGCTTTCGTGAGGAATGGAATCCCCATCGAGCTTCACCTTCTGCAAATTCTTCTTGGCGCTTTCGCTGGCCTTCTTGATGCACTCGGCGACCTCATTGGCCTTACCGAAGCCGTAACCGACTTGACCGGCGGTATCACCACAGACCACGAGGGCAGAGAAGCTGAAGCGGCGACCACCCTTGACCACCTTGGCACAACGGTTGATGAAGACCACTTTTTCGGTCAAGCCATCATCCTCTTCTTCCTGGCGGCGACCACGGCCTCCGCGGTCGTCACGGCGTCCACCTCCCCGGCGATCTCCACCGCCTCGGTTTCCGCCTCCACGATTGTCATCGCGACGTTCAGGGGCGCGTCGATCACCGCGGGGTGCGGCTGGGGTCCCGCCTTGCGACGAGGTGACCTCCTTCGATGCGGCTTCTGTTTTTTTGTCGTTATCTTCTGACATCGTTTTTCAATTAGAATTTCAACCCACCTTCGCGGGCGGCATCAGCCAATGATTTGATTTTTCCGTGATAGAGATGGCCGCCCCGGTCGAAGACCACGGCGGAGACATTCGCTGCCTGGGCCCGCTCGGCGATGAGCTTGCCCACCTTCTCGGCGCTAGCCTTGTTGGCGCTTCCGTTTTCGACTTCTTTGTCGAGGCTGGAAGCGGCACACAAGGTCTTGCCGGCGGCGTCGTCAATGATTTGCACGTAGAGATTCTTGTTGGAGCAATGAACGGCCATGCGGGGACGCTCGGGAGTTCCAACCACTTTCTTGCGGATCCGCTGATGGACACGCTGGCGGACTTTCTTTCGATTCAAAATACTCATTTCGTTATTCCTCCTTACTTGCTCACGCTCTTACCAGCCTTGCGACGGACATATTCGCCCACATAGCGGACACCTTTTCCTTTGAAGGGCTCCGGCGGGTAGTAGCGGCGCACTTCGGCGGCGAACTGACCAACCAGCTGCTTGTCGATCCCCTCGACCTTGATCTTGGTGTTATCGGTGACGGTAACGGTCAGACCTTCCGGGATGGGGTGCAAGATGGGGTGGGATTTCCCCAGGCTGAGGTCCAAATCCGAACCCTTCAGGGCAGCCCGGAGACCAACGCCCTGGATTTCGAGATCCTTGACGAAGCCTTCGGAGACGCCAATGACCATGTTTTGGATAAGGCTCCGGGAAGTTCCGTGGAGCGCGCGGTTTTCCCGCTTGTCATTCTCGCGGCTGACCACCAATTGGCCTTCCTCGACTTGCAGAGTGATTCCCTTGGGAAGGGTCCACTCCAGTTTGCCCTTGGGGCCTTCAACGGTGACGTGGGGACCATCGTTGGCGACTTTCACCTTGTCGGGAAGCGCGATGGACTTGTTTCCTACTCGTGACATCTGTTTCTTCTTTCTGTCTGAGGGTTACCAAACTTTGGCCAACAATTCGCCGCCCACGTTCTCACGCTTCGCCTGCATTCCCGTCATCACGCCCCGGGAGGTGGAGATGATGGAAATACCGAGACCATTCAACACGCGGGGCATATCGCCCGCACCGACGTAGTGACGACGACCGGGGCGCGAAACGCGCTTGACGTCAGTCAAAGCTGGGGTGCCGTCCACGTATTTGGCGGTCACCTTGATGACTGGAAACTGGCCGGTGGTATCCACCTCGTAGTTCCAGATGTAGCCTTCTTCTTTCAAGATGCGGGCGATTTCGACCTTCATCTTGGAGGAAGGGGCGGTGAAATGTTCGTTCTGCGCCCGGGAGGCGTTTTTCAGACGAATCAAAAAATCGGAAATTGGATCACTAATGACTCCCATAATATTGTCCTCGTTAATTGTTCTGGGTTAGGCGGCGGCTTCGGATTTATCGGCAGGCTTGCGGAACGGGAAGCCGAGGAGCTCAAGGAGAGCCTTTGCTTGCTCGTCGCTGTCGGTGGTGGTGACCACGATGAGGTCGAAACCGAGCTGACGTTTCACCTGGTCGAGTTCAATCTCAGGGAAAATGGATTGGTCGGTGATGCCCATGGCGTAGTTGCCCCGGCCATCAAAGCTCTTGAAGGGAAAGCCCCGGAAGTCACGCACGTTGGGTGCGGTGATGTTGATGAAGCGGTCGAGGAATTCCCACATGCGCTCCCCTCGCAGGGTGACGCGGGCCCCGACGGCCTCGCCTTCGCGGACCTTGAAGTTGGCCACACTCTTGCGGGCATAGACCACGCTGGGCTTCTGACCGGTGATCTTGGAGAGATCCTCCACCGCGTCTTCCACGGCGACTTTGCGGTCGTTGACGAATTTACCAATGTGTGTGTTCAGCACGATTTTCTCGAGCATGGGCACCTCATTGGGGTTCTTGAGGCCGAAGCGTTCCTTCAACTGAGGAACGACCTGGCTACGGTAGCTTTCTTTGAGTTCGTTTTTCATATTCGCGGGTCAGCTTAATTTCGCTTAAGCGCTCGGAGCAGTTTCCACTGCGGGACGCGGGGCTTAGCCCACTTTTTTGACATTGGAAAGATGAATCGGACCATCTTTGTCCAAAATTCCGCCTTCGGGGTTTTCCTCGGAACGACGGACGGTCTTTTTCATCACGCGGACGCCTTCGACGACCACTTGATTCTTCTTGGCATCGACGGAAAGGACCTTGCCCTTTTTGCCGCGATGGTTGCCGGCAATGACCTCAACTTGGTCACCAGCTTTCACGTGTGTTTTGATACGGGACATCTTCTGCAGGGTTCTGACTGGGGTTAGAGGACCTCGGGAGCAAGAGAAACAATCTTCATGAAGTTTTTCTCGCGCAACTCGCGGGCCACCGGGCCAAAGATACGGGTGCCTTTGGGATTGCCGTCCTTGTCGATGATAACCACCGCGTTGCTGTCGAAGCGCAGGATGGAACCATCGGGCCGACGGATGGGAGCAGCGGTGCGAACGACCACGGCCTTGACCACGGTCCCCTTCTTGACGGCCGCAGTCGGAATCGACTCGCGGATGTGCGCGGTGATGATGTCACCCACGTCCGCAGAGCGCGAACGCTTGCCCATTACGCCAATCATTTTTGCCTGCCGGGCGCCGGTATTGTCGGCCACCTCGATTTTGGACTCCATCTGAATCATCGCTTCGTTCCTTTCGGTATAAAATAGGTTTGCTAAAAATAGGGTTGGGAAGATTAGTGCGAGAGGACCTTAACCAGCTTCCAGCACTTCTTCTTGGAGAGTGGGCGACACTCTTCGATTCGGACCTTGTCCCCGACAACAGCTTCCTGGTTCTCGTCGTGGGCGTAGAACTTCTTCGAACGCTTGACGATTTTCTTGAACTGGGGGTGGGGCACTCGGTTGGTGTATTCCACCACAATGGTCTTGTCCATGGAGGCCGAACGGACGATGCCGACGCGCTGTTTGCGCAGGCCGGGCTTGCGCTCTGCTGAGGTGTTGGTTTCTTCGCTCATTTCCTTCTTAATCTTCTGGTAGGTCGGTTACGCTTGGCCGCGACGCTCGTTCAAAATCGTCATCACTTGGGCCACCTCGCGGCGCACCGAGCGGATGCGGGCAGTGTTCTCCAACTGTCCGGTTGCTTGTTGAATCCGGAGGGTGACCCCTTCGGTCTTGAGATCCTGCAAACGCTTGGTCAGTTCTTCACTGCCGAGCTCGCGGAGGTCTTTTGCTTTTGTCGCTGCCATAATAACTGTCTTTCTTGTAAATGTGTTCGTGCGTTCGCTTAGTGGTTGTCACGCACCACGAAGCGGGTGCGGATGCCGAGCTTGTTGGAAGCCAGGCGCATGGCCTCGCGGGCCTGGGACTCGGGGACGCCAGAAACCTCAAAGAGCATGGCACCGGGGCGGATGACGGCCACCCAAGCATCGACGGGACCCTTACCTTTACCCATCCGGGTCTCCGGCGGGCGGGCGGTGGTCGATTTGTGAGGGAAAATCCGAATCCAAACCTTCCCTTTACGCTTGAGGTAACGGTTGATGGAAATCCGGCAGGCCTCGATTTGGCGGTTGGTCATCCAGCCGCGTCCGAGGGACTGGAGACCGAAGTCTCCGAAGCTGACGTCGGTGCCGCGCTGGGCGTTACCGCCGCGGTTTCCGCGATGTGATTTGCGGAACTTGGTCCGCTTGGGCATGAGTGGCATATCTTAGGTCCTCCTGAGTAAAATGGTTTATCTGTTCAAGTAAATTGGGAATGGGGGCTCGCCCCATCGGGCTTAGCCGCGATTACCGCCGCCGCGATTGTCGCCACCACCCCGGTTGTCACCGCCTCCACGACGGTCACCGCCACCGCGACGGTCTCCCCCGCCCCGGTTGTCGCGACGACCACCTCCACGACGCTGTTGGCCGCCTCCGCCGCCTTTCAGCTTCTCTTCTTTCACGTTGAGCCAGCACTTGACACCGATGATGCCGTAAACGGTGCTGGCTTCTGCAAAGCCGTAGTCGATAGGCACCCGCAGGGTCTGAAGGGGCACCTTGCCCTGGCGGTACTGCTCGGCGCGGGCAATATCCGCTCCGCCGAGACGACCACCACAACGGACGCGAATGCCGTCGGCACCGAAGTCCATCGCTGTTTGCACCGCGCGCTTCATGGCCCGGCGGAAGCTGATCCGGCGCTCCAATTGCACGGCGATATTTTCGCAGACGAGCTGGGCATCAAGCTCCGGCTGGCGGATCTCGACGATGTCAATCTTGACCTGGGCACCTTTGCAAATCTTGGTGATGTCCTTGGTCATGGTTTCGATCTCGGAACCACGCTTGCCAATGACGAGGCCAGGGCGAGAGGTGTGGATGGTGACCCGCACGCTGTTCCAGGCGCGCTCAATGACCACCTTGGAAATGGCGGCAAACTGAAGGCGATCTTTGATGTATTTGCGCACGCGGATGTCTTCGTGAAGCTTCTTGGTGTAATCGTCACCTTCGGCATACCACTTCGACCGCCAGTCGCGGTTGAAAGCGAGTCGGAAACCCACTGGATTGACTTTCTGTCCCATATCGTTCGTTAAATAAAGTTGAGTGTTCTGGGGAAAAGCGGATTAGGCTTCGCCTCCTTTTTCGGATTGCAATGTCTTGGCTTGGTCCTGCCAGTTGTCGCGCTCGATGCGACCCTTGAAGGAAAGCAATTCATCGAAGGCCGCGATGTTCTCGGGCGTCCAATCGATGATTTGCTGGTAAGTGTAAACCCCAAAGCCGTGCAATTTAGCTTCCAAAGCGGGGCCCACACCGGAGATTTTCTTGAGGTCGTCGCTTTCGGCGGGCGCTTCGTCATAGACGAGACCCAGCTTTTCCTTGTCCACCTCGGCAGCAGCGGGGGCTGCTTCTTCCGCAGCGGGCTGCTGGGGAGCGGCCTTCTTGGCGGCGCGGCGGGGCTTAGGCGCGACTTCTTCTTCCTCGCTCTCGGCGAGGGTGATGTAGATGTGGCTGGTGCGCTTGCGAATCGCGGCAGCAGAACCACGGGCGCGGGGCTTGAAGCGGCGGGAGGTGGGCCCGTCTGTGACGTGGGCTTCCTTCACCACCATGGTCTCAGCGACCATTTCGTGATTGTTTTCGGCATTGGCGACGGCGCTTTTGAGGGTCTTTCCAATGAGGAAAGCAGCCTTCTTGGGCGTGTAGGCCAAGGTGTCGAGAGCGTCGGAGACAGGGAGACCCTGAATTTCCCGAGCCACGTCCCGGGCCTTCTTGGCCGAGATTCTCGCATATTTATGTATCGCGCGGACTTCCATGATTCTTCTTCCTTAATTGCTGCGTTTAAATGAGACCCGGTCGCCTCTGCGCACGGGATTCTCTTCGTTTTCTAAATTTGTAATTACCAGGGCACTGACATCTTCGCGGGTATCGGCGATGAGGGCATCGGCCACTTTCACCTCGTTGCGAAAGACCTCGAAGGCCATTCCGGTCACTGCGTCTTCCTTATTTCCCACATTGACTACGACGATTCCCGATTCGCTATCGACGCTGACCACGGCCGCTTGCTGGAGATTGCCCAGCTGACGATCTTGCCGGGGAGCTTCCCGCAAGCCAATGGCGGTATCGAGGTCGCGCAAACGGGTTTCCACTTCGAGGCGGGCTTCCGGATCGGCGGCGATGGCGGTGGCGAGGTAGTTCTGCACACTGGAGGAAAGAGAGAGCGCGGTGGCCTCCATCTCCCTCAACTTGCGGGACATCACTTCCAGATCGGCGACTGCCTTCACCAGGCGCTCTTCTCCCCCGTCGAGGAGGCCGGATCCCATGGCTTCAAGGCGGAGCTTGATATCCTTGAGTTTGGCCTCGCTCTCATCCGCCCGGCGATTGGCGGCCACCAGACTTTCGTTCAGGTTGGCGTTCTCGCGGCGAAGGCGGAGGAGCTCGCTTCGCAAATCTCCGCTCTGCGCACCCGCACCCAGCGCCGACCCGAAGAGGGCGGCGGCGAGAAAGGATGAACGAGCGAGAGTAATCATTGCTGAAAGCGGTTGGAGACGAGTCAGTGCGGAGTCAGTTCTTACTTCTTCCCGACCCCACCGTGGGCCTTGAAGTTCTTGGAGGGGGCGAATTCCCCCAACTTGTGACCCACCATGTTTTCGGTGACGAGAACGGGCAGGAAGGTTTTTCCATTGTGGACCGAGAAGGTGAGGCCGACGAAGTCGGGTGTGATCATGGAGCGACGGCTCCAGGTCTTGATCGGCTTCTTGTCGTTTTTCTCAACCGCAGCATCGATTTTGGCGAGCAGCTTTTGGTCAACGAAGGGTCCTTTTTTCAGTGAACGTGGCATAGTAAACAGGTATTCGGGTGGTTGCGGGGATTAGCGCTTCTTCTTGCGGCTTTCCACGATGAAGGTGTTGGAAGGCTTCTTCTTCTTGCGAGTCTTTTGACCCTTGGTGTGACCCCAGGGAGACTTCAAGTGCTGACGACCACCACCGGACTTGGACTTACCCTCACCACCACCGTTGGGGTGGTCGACGGGGTTCATGCACATCCCGCGGACGGTGGGGCGAACGCCCTGCCAGCGGCTGCGGCCCGCTTTCCCGGACACTTCGTTCATGTGGTCGCGGTTGCCGACTTGGCCAATGGTGCAGTAGCAGTTGGCATTGAAGCGGCGGATCTCGCCGGAAGGCATGCGCACAAGGGCGGAATCCCCTTCCCGGTTGGAAAGAATCGCTTGCTGGCCAGCGGAGCGGGCCACTTTGCCACCGCCACCGGGCTGAAGCTCGATGTTGTGAACAGCGGTTCCAAGGGGCACTTTGCTCAGGGGCATAGCGTTGCCGGGCTTGGGCGCGGCGTTTTCACCAGCTTCCACCTTGGCACCGTCGGTCAAACCCACGGGGGCCAGAATGTAGGCTTTTTCACCGTCGCTATATTCCAGGAGAGCGATGCGGCAGGTGCGGTTGGGATCATACTCGATGCCCACCACGGTCGCAGCGATGTCGCGCTTGGAGCGCTTGAAGTCGATCACGCGATACTTGCGCTTATGACCTCCACCGATGTGACGGCAGGTGATGCGACCCTGATTGTTGCGGCCGCCCGACTTCTTGAGAGGACGGGTCAGGCTTTTTTCCGGAGTGGACTTGGTCACCTCCGCAAAATCGGGGTGTTCCTTATACCGGTTGGTCGGAGTGATGGGCTTGAATGTTTTCAGAGACATCTCGATACGGGTTGAAAATTGATTAGGTAGTTAGGCGGGTGCGAGGTTCCTCACACCAGGTCGAGGGAATCCCCTTCCTTCAGGCGGACGAAGGCTTTCTTCCAACGCGCGGTGCGGCCTTGGTCGGCGCGGCGCTTGCGCTTGATTTTGCCTTCGTAGTTGCAGGTGCGGACGTCTTCCACTTTGACAGCGAACATCTTTTCGACCGCTTTCTTGATCTCGATCTTGTTGGCGGCGCGAGCCACTTTGAAGACGTATTCGTTGTTGGTCTCCTGCAGGAGAGCGGACTTTTCCGACATCTGGATGGTGTCGATGACTTGGTAAATGTCTTTCATTTTCCGGGTAGTTCTACTGCGGGGTTAGGCGGTGCGGGCGGCGAGGGTCTCGAAAGCGTCTTCCACGATGACGACGCCCTGATACTTGAGAAGTTGCTCAATGTTCACATTGGCAGCCGTCTCGAGCTGGGCCCAAGCGACGTTGCGGCCGGCGAGGTAAGTCTTTTCTTCGAAGGACTTGGCGACGATGAGAACGGTGTTCGCGCTGCTTGCTTCGCTCACCGCCTGGATGAAGTCCTTGGTCTTGCCACTGGCGATGGAAAAGCTGTCGACGGTGACGACCTTGCCCTCGGCAATGGCGTCATTGAGCACGCGGCGGAGGGCGAGCTTGCGCACCTTGCGGGGCACGGTCTTCGCATAGCTGCGGGGACGGGGCCCGAAGACCACTCCCCCACCCACGAAGATGGGAGCTTTGCTCGTGCCGTGACGGGCGTTACCAGTTCCTTTCTGACGGAACATCTTCTTGTTGTTCCCGGACACTTCGCCCCGGGTCTTGGCACATGCGGTTCCGCTGCGGCGGTTGGCCTGGTAGGCGACCACGAGGTCGTGCACGGCCTGGCTGCCCCGACCCTCTTCTTCCAAGGTCAGGTTTGCGGCTTTCGCCTCTTCAATACTCAATGTCTTAGCCATCTTCGTTCCTTTCTAAATTCTTTCTACTTGCGCTTACTTCTTCAGCGCGGGGCGGATCACGACGTAGCTGCCCTTGGGTCCGGGCACGGCGCCGGAGATGAGGACCACGTTGTCTTCGGGGCGGCTCTGCACCACTTTCAAGTTCTGGGTTGTGCGACGGTAGTTACCGTGGCGACCGGGCATCTTCTGGCCTTTCCAAATACGAGCGGGCCAAGAACCGGCACCAACCGCACCCGTCCGACGGTGCATCATGTGACCGTGCGCGGCGGGCTGACCACCAAAGTTGTAACGACGCATGACACCTTGGAAACCTTTGCCCTTGGTGGTGCCGATGATGTCGACCCAGGCACCAGCTTCGAAGAGCGCTGCACCAGGGTGCCCGTCTTCGGTGTTGGGAAGCTCTTCCCCTTCTTCAAAGCGGAATTCCACCAACTTCTTCTTGGGAGAAACGCCGTTCTTTTCCAAGTGACCCTTCGCGGCCGCGGTGAGGCGGTGCTCCTTCTGGTCGTCGTAGCCCACCTGGATGGCGGAGTAGCCGTCCTTCTCAGGAGTGCGGGTCTGCACAAACTCGTTTCCTGCGACATCGACCACGGTGACCGCGATCATGGATCCGGCCTCTTTGTCAAAGACGCGGGTCATGCCCAATTTTTTACCAATAAGTCCTAAAGCCATTGTTCTAAGGTGGGTCAGATTTGAATGGTGATGTCCACACCAGCGGGAAGGTTCAACTTCTTGAGTTCATCAACCGTGCGAGCGGTCGGGTCTACGATATCGAGGAGGCGACGATGAGTCCGAATCTCGAACTGGTCAGCCGACTTCTTGTTTACGTGGACAGAAGAGTTCACGGAAAACTTCTCAATCCGGGTTGGAAGAGGAATCGGGCCGGCGATGCGAGCGCCTGTGCGCTTCGCAGTCTCCACGATTTCGTCGGACGAGCGGTCGATCGCACGGTGGTCGAAGGCCCGGAGTCGGATGCGGATTTTCTGGTTCATCAGTTTATTGAAAAATGATCGGTTCGTTCAGGTTCAGGCGGCGGGACGTCGGCCCGTCAGGATGTCCACCAGTTTGTCGGGGACGGGTTCAAAGCTGCTGGGCTCCATGGTGAAGGAAGCCCGGCCGGAGGAAAGGGTGCGGAGATCGGTCATGTAACCAAACATCTCGGAGAGCGGGACCTGGGCCTGCAGAGTGCAGATGGCTCCCTTGGTCTCCATGCTGCCCAGTTGGGCGCGGCGGCGATTGAGGTCGCCCATGACATCGCCCTGGTAGTCGGGCGGGGTGCTCACTTCGACATCCATCACTGGCTCCAACAAAATGGAGTCCGCCTTTTGGAAGGCATCACGAATGGCGAAGATGGCGGCCATGCGGAAGGCGTTGTCGTTGGAGTCAACCTCGTGGAAGGTGCCGTCTTTGACATTCACGTGGACATCGACGACAGGATAACCGGCGACGATGCCAGTCGTCATCGCTTCCCGCAGTCCGCGCTCGATGGCTCCAAAGAACTCTTTGGGGATGGCCCCACCCCGGACGGTATTCTCGATGGTGTTGCCCGCTCCTTTTTCGTTGCGGCTCACTTCGAGGATGACGTGACCATATTGGCCCGTGCCCCCGGTTTGCTTTTCGAGCTTGCCTTCTCCCTGCGCATTCTTGGAGATGGTTTCGCGGTAGGAAATCTGGGGCTTGCCAACGCGGGCATCCACTTTGGACTCGCGCAGGAGCCGGTCGATGATGACCTCCAAGTGGAGTTCTCCCATTCCGGAAATGATGGTTTGGCCGGTCTCTTCGTTGGTAGACACCACGAAAGTCGGGTCCTCATCAGCGAGACGGGCGAGAGCAATGCTCATCTTGTCGGAATCGGCAGTGGAGCGGGGCTCGACCGCCATCCCGATGACGGGCTCGGGGAAAACGGGAGGCTCGAGAGCCACCTTGAAAGAAGGATCGGAAAGGGTGTCGCCGGTGGCCGCATTCTTGAGGCCGACCACTCCCGCAATATCTCCGGAATAACAGGTCTCGATGTCTTCGTAGCGATCGGCCTGAATTTGAATAAGACGACCCACACGCTCTTTCTTACCCGTGCGGGGATTGAAAATTTGATCTCCCTTGGAAACAGAGCCGGAATAGACGCGGAAGAAAACGAATTTTCCGAAGTGCTTGTCGTTGGTGATTTTGAAAGCGAGGGCACAGAATTTGGCCGCGTCATCGGTTTCCACGAGGACTTCCTTGCTCTCATCGTCGGGATGCATGCCCTTGGCAGCCGGGATATCCAGCGGGCTGGGCAAGTAGTCGACCACGGCATCGAGGAGAAATTGCACTCCCTTGTTCTTGAAAGCGGAGCCTCCTGCGACCGGCACGATTTCGTTGCCGATGGTGGCTTCCCGCAGGGCCTGCTTGAGCTCGGTAGCGGTGATTTCCTCCTCGAGGAGAAACTTTTCACCCAAGGCATCATTGGCGCCGGCCACAGTCTCGACGAGGTAGTCGTAGGCGGCCTGCCCCATCTCAACCTCATCCCCTTCCAGATCGCGCACCGTGAAGGTGGAACCGTGAAGGTCGTCTTCGGTATAGATGACCGCCTTTTGATTGATGACATCCAGCTGGCCACGTAGGGAATCCTCGCAGCCGAGCGGAATGAGAATGGGCAAAGCATTGGCGCCGAGCTTTTCGCGCACCTCGGTGACAACGGCATCGAAGTCGGCACCCACCCGGTCCATCTTGTTCACGAAGATGATCCGCGGGACCCGGTACTTGTTGGCTTGACGCCAGACAGTCTCGGTTTGGGGTTGCACTCCGGCCACCCCGCAGAAAACAACGATGGCACCATCGAGCACCCGGAGAGAGCGCTCCACCTCGGCGGTGAAGTCCACGTGACCGGGGGTATCGATGATGTTGACCCGCTGTTCTTCGCCTTGGAAAAGCTTGTTGACCCCTTCTTCCGGCTTCTGCACCCAGGCGCAGGTGACAGCCGCCGATTGAATGGTGATTCCACGCTCGCGCTCCTGCTCCATGTAGTCGGTGGTTGCCGAGCCATCATGGACCTCGCCCACCCGGTGGATCATCCCCGTGTAGAAAAGAATCCGCTCCGTCAACGTGGTCTTCCCCGCGTCAATATGAGCCGCGATCCCGATGTTGCGCGTGCGCTGCAACGGGTAAGCTCGGTTTTGACTGTTCGGGTTGGCTGACATGGGAGTCGGTCTTTCTTCTTCGCGAGTGGGCGTCAGGGAGCGGGATTAGAAGCGGAAGTGAGCGAACGCACGGTTGGCCTGGGCCATCTTGTGCACGTCGTCACGCTTGCGGACGGAGCTACCGGTGTTGTTGGCGGCGTCCTTGATTTCGTTGGCCAAGGCAAGGTGCATGGGCGTGCCTTTGCGGCCGCGGGCATAGCCCACAATCCAGCGCATGGCGAGAGCCTCGGAGCGGTCGGCATCCACCTCAAGAGGGACCTGGTAAGTTGCTCCACCCACGCGACGGCTCTTCACCTCAACGCGAGGTTTGGCGTTCTCGATAGCGCGGTTGACGACCTCAAGAGGATCAACAGTGTCGGTGCCGTCATTGGCCTTATCAATGGCAGCGTAGACAATCCGCTCCGCGAGGGAACGCTTGCCTTCCTTCATCACCATACTGATGAATTTGCCGACGAGAGGACTGTCGAACTTGGAGTCGTGGACGGGGTCCTTCTTATACTTGCGTGTTCTGCGAGCCATGGTTCAAAAAATGGTTAAAATTAGTTCTTGGGCTTCTTGGCGCCATACTTGGAGCGGGACTGCATGCGCTTGTCCACGCCGAGGGTATCGAGAGCACCGCGGACGATGTGGTAACGGACACCAGGAAGGTCTTTCACCCGGCCACCGCGGACGAGCACGATGGAGTGCTCCTGAAGGTTGTGACCCTCACCACCGATGTAGGCGATGACTTCGTAGCCATTGGTGAGGCGGACTTTCGCAACTTTACGAAGGGCGGAGTTCGGCTTCTTGGGTGTGCGGGTGTATACCTGCAAACACACGCCACGACGTTGCGGGCAATTCGTCAAGGCGCGTGACTTGGAAGCGACAGTAATCTTCTTACGGCCCTTTCGCACGAGTTGGTTAATGGTCGGCATAATCTCTGCTTCTCAGCTTTTGGTTAAAGTTTTTGAGGATATCACTCTCCCCGCCTCTTCAAAAACCTTGGGCTTATGCGACCAGAAAACGTGCGAGAATCTCACTCGCATCAGCCTTCTTGTCCGGAGCCACCCGATAGGTTTCAAAAAACGCAGCAACTGAAGTCTTTTCGTCCTCCAGCTGCGACTGGCGGGGCGCGGACTATACGAATCGCGACCAACCTGGCAAGACCAAAGTTGAGAAAATGTGAAATAAATTGACTTCCTTCAAAAAGGTTAACCTTTTTCGAGTCGATTTCGCTCAGCTCGGCTCTTCGCCAAGAGGCGTCGCCTGGTAATACTGGAACCACGGAGAGTCTTCGGGCTGTTGTTCCAACCATGCTTTTGCGACCTCGGGTTCAGTTTGCAGCCAGCGCTTGAGAGGCTCCATCACCGGATGATTGCTCACGGCCTGCTGTTGGTAGGGTAGCCGCGCCAGGGCTTTTGTGCCCTCGGCATACTGGTGCTTATGAAGAGCAGAATGCACGTAGCCGGTCGCCAGTTGATAGGTTTCTTGTCCTCCGGGTCCGTTCTCCGCCAACCAGGTCATCGCCTCCCCGGCATTGGCGAAGAGCAAGCGATGGTAGGTTTCTCTCACCGCGTGAGCCTGGAGCTCCGGGGGCAGGGCCTGATAGATATCCGCCGCCGATTGTTCAGGAGATTCCAGCAGGGCATAGTCAAAATAGTCGACCAATCCTTCGGTCAGCAGCGCACTATCGGCGCGATGATCGACCAAGATGCGACCGATTTCTGCCAGGTCACCTCCGGCAGACTCGGTGAGGGCCATCGCGGCCGCCGCAGCCTCCAAGGTCGAGTGCTTGGTAGTCGCCGCCCAACTCATGGCACCCTCCGGATCGGCGGCCAACCAACCCTGCATCACGGTGCGCCCCACCTCTCGAACCCCATTTTTCATCCGCATATTGCGAGTTCTGAGGGCCTCCCCACCCTGCAAGTAGGCAAAACACTCCTCCCCATCCAAGCGGCCCCAACGATTCCAGAGAGCCTTCCAAACGGTGGGCGGAAAGTAGTTGCCCCGGCTCTCCGTCCTCGTGAGAAAATCAACCGCCTCGCGAATTTCCCCCTTCTCCAGGCCGCCGATCAAACCGCACACCACGGCTGCCTGCTCACTCGGTTCATAAAGGAGCATGGCTTTCTCGAAGCGTGCCATTCGTTCGGCGCTCGTCATGTGACGGGCTTCCGCCACTCCCAACACGCCAACCACCGCCGCCTCGCGCTCGGCCTGGGTGACGTGGGCCGGATCACTTTCGCGCCGGGTTGCCGCAGCCCCCTGAAGAGGCCGGTTGGTCTTTGTCGCCCTCATTTTTGTCTTTTCCGGCCTGGCAGAGGTATCCTGGCTCTCGCCACCATTGCTCATACGACCCAAAAGAAAGAAAAGCGGGATCGCGGCGAGAACTCCAATAGGAAAGAGACGATTATTCATGGAAGGCTTTTTGTTGATGGATTGAGAGCAATTTGGAGCGCAAACCAGAGGAAGCCGGCAACTTCCCGGCGACGATGATGAAAGTTTGGGAGCCCAGACCTCCTTCGTCAGAATGAGCCAGCAACCATTGGGCCGCAGCCTCGGGGTCTTGATAAGAAATCCGCTCGGCCAACTTCCCCGCCACGAGGGGCCTCAGCTCCTCCGGGGTGCGCTCGTAGGCCTCCACCAAAGACAATTCGGGTTGCGAGACGCAGAAATCCAGATAGCGGTGGATACTGGCCGCCCGGATTCGCAAATCCCCGGTCGCCTCCAGAATCGCCGCCCCCATTTCCTCCGGATTCTTGAAGTCGCCTTCGGCCACGAAATACGCGGCCACTCCGGTCTCGGCATAGCCTCTCGGAAGACTGTCCACCCACTCTTTCGCCGCCAAGCGGTCCACCTCAATCCAGCCTGCCATCATTTGCTCATAGTCGCCACCGTGCGACATCCCCTGACCGTCCCCCGCCAGCTCGAGACACCGGACCGGGTCCATTCGCCCCCATTGCTTCCAGAGTTCGTTCCAGACTTCTTGATCCCAGGCATTGCCCCGGTCTTGAGCCTGCTTCAACAACCGGGTCATCTCCTCCAACTCGGCAGAATCTGCGGTCTCGATCAACTCGCACAGCACCGTTGCCTGTCGACCGATATCCCCCAGCAAAGCCGACCGCTGAAAAAGGGCCAAACGCTCTTCCCGGCCAACCGTCGAGGACAAGGAGTGCAACACCGCTCGCAAGGGATCATCTTTCGAAGGCGATTCCCGCCTCCTTGTCGCTCCCCGATTGTCGGCAGGAAGAGAGCGAACGACGGGAGCTGGCGTATCAGGCCCCCGCTGCTCTCCTTTTGAAGACCTGCTCCACGTTCCAGCTAGAAAGGAAAAGAGCGCAACCCCCACGAATGTAAAGACCTGACTCCAAAAGGACATGATCCCATAGGATGCGGGCACCCCCAAAAAGACAACATCTTTCTTGTATCAACACAGTAACACAGCCCGCCCCGTTCGCACCCACTGCCGAGTGCCCGCCCCAGCGAAACCAGGGGAAGAAACCCAGCCCCAGAGAACTCACTCTTCCCCCCGCCCCCTTTCGCGCGTAAAGTGTCCCGACTTTGCAAGCCGACCTCACACCTGAACTCCTCTCCCCTGCCGGCAACTGGGACTGCGCCCGCGCGGCCATCGCAGCGGGAGCCGATGCCATTTTTTTCGGGCTCCCCGCCTTCAATGCCCGCCTCCGCGCCGACAACTTTACCGAGGAGGACCTCCCCGAGCTGATGGCCTTTCTCCATAAGCACGGGGTGCAGGGCTTCCTGACGATGAACACCCTCATCTTCACCAATGAGCTCCCGGCGGCCGCGCGACAACTGAAGCTCGCCCAAGAAGCCGGAGTCGATGCCTTCATCATCCAGGACCTCGGCCTCGCCAAGATGGCTCAGGAACTGGCCCCCGATGTCGAGATCCACGCTTCCACCCAAATGACCATCACCGCGCCGGAGGGACTGCGCTTCGTGGAGCGAATTCTCCCCCTGGAGCGCGCGGTCCTCGCCCGCGAGCTTTCCCTCCCGGAGATCGAAAAGTTCAGTCGCGAAGAAAAGCACACTCCTCTGGAGGTCTTTGTCCACGGAGCCCTCTGCGTGGCCTACTCCGGACAATGCCTGACCTCGGAATCCCTCGGCCAACGCTCGGCGAATCGCGGCGAATGCGCGCAAGCCTGCCGCATGCCCTATGAGCTGGTCATTGATGGCGAGGTGCGCGAAATGGGCGAACACCGCTACCTGCTCTCTCCCCAGGACCTCGCCGCCGTCGATCTGGTGCCGCAACTGGTGCAGGCAGGCGTCAAGTCCTTCAAAATCGAAGGTCGCCTGAAATCGCCCGAATACGTCACTGCCGTCACCCGCGTTTATCGCAAGGCACTCGACGAAGCGATGAATCGACCCCAGCGGGAACCCGTCACAGCGCAGGACCGCTATGCCCTCGAGATGACCTTTTCGCGCGGCCTCACCACCGGGTGGCTGGCCGGGACCAACCATCCCTACCTCACCCATGGTCGTTTTGGCAAAAAGCGCGGCCCTCTCCTCGGCACCGTCATCGAAGCCCAGAATAGCTGGATCCGGCTTGATACCCCTCCTGCCGACCAAGTCCCCGTGCTCAAGGCAGGGGATGGTGTGGTCTTCGATGCGGGCGAGAATCGCGACCTTGAGCAAGGGGCCACCATCTTCCGCATCCAGGACGACCGCATCATTTTCCACCGCGAGCTCAGTGGCATCAACTGGGACCGCATCCGCCCCGGGGTCACTCTTTACAAGACCGCCGACCCTGCCTTGGAGCGGGATTTGCGCAAGTTCTGGCAAAAGAGCAAATTGCCCGCTGCCAAATCCGGCCTGCATCTGCTCGTGAGCGGCCAACCCGGGGAAGCTCTTACCGTAACGGGCACCCTCGGCAAACTCACCGTGCAAGCCCGCACCGAGACCCTTCTCCAACTGGCCCAGAAGGGCGGGCTCGACGAAGAGACCCTGCAAGCCAAGCTCGGCCGCCTCGGCAATACCGGCTATGAACTGGCCGCACTGGAGAACCGCTTGCAAGGGGCCTGCCACCTCCCGGTCTCGCAGCTCAATCAGGTGCGACGTGAACTGGTGGCCCAGCTCGATGCCGCCCGCGAGCAGGAGCAAGCCCCCCGCCCGGCTCCCAAGAGCGATCACCAGCCCCTTTTACCACCGGCAACCGAGCCAGCCCCGACGGCCCCGCCCACCCTGACCGTGCTTTGCCGCAGCGAAGCCCAAGTGCAAGCGGCCCTCGCCGCCGGTGTGGAAACCATCTACTGCGACTTCGAGGACCCCCGCCGCTATCGGCAGGCCGTCGCCTTGACCGCCGCCACGTCCTCTCAGATTTTTCTCGCGACTCCCCGCATCATCAAGTCTGGCGAGGTCGGCTACCTCAAGCACATCGCCGGCATGAGGCCCGACGGCGTCTTGCTTCGCAACCTCGCCGCCCTCGATTTTTTCCGCGACAGTCCCTTGCACAAAGTCGGGGATTTTTCCCTCAATGTCGCCAACCCCATCACGGCCCGCCTCCTGAAGGAAGCCGCTCACTTGGAACGCCTCACCATTTCCTACGATCTGAATATCAATCAGGTGCTCGCCCTTTTGGAAAAAACTCCTCCCGCCTGGCTGGAGCTGACCCTGCACCAGCACATGCCGCTCTTTCATATGGAGCACTGCGTCTTTTGCACCTTCATGAGCGAGGGCACCAGCTACAAGGACTGCGGCCGTCCCTGCGAGAAGCACACCGTGCATCTGCGTGACCGGGTGGGCCAGTTGCACCGCCTCGCCGCCGATGTCGGCTGCCGCAACACGCTTTTTAATGGCCGGGCCCAAACCGGAGCCGGCTTCTATGGGCAACTGCGCCGCACTGGCCTCAGCCATTACCGCATCGAACTGCTCGACCAATCGGAAGAGGAAGCCCGCGAACTCATCGACGAATACCAAGCCTTCTTGCGCGGCGAACAATCCTCCGCCCAGCTCCTCGCCACCCTCCCCGCACTCTCCCGCCTCGGCGTCACCGAAGGCACCTTGGTCTGAAGAAAGACGGCTTTTCCCACCAGCAAGGAAGGCCAGTCTTGGCGGGAAAGCGAACTTCTTTCTTGCCTGACCCACCTTCCTAAAATAGTTCTTGAGAACACCTATTCTCAAGAACACCTCATGCTCGCGCTTCACCTTCCCTATCTTGCTCTCCGGGCCGCCACCCGGGACCAGCCGGATTTGTGGCTCAGCCCGCTGGCTTTGGGAGAAGAAGAACGCTCTCCCCGGAGAGCGAAGAATGCCTGCCTCCAGGCCGTCAATCCCACCGCGCGGCGGCAAGGGGTCTGCGCGGGCATGACCACCGCCCGGGCCCTCGCCCGCTGCCGGGACCTCGTCATTCTCGCCCGCCATCCCGAGAACGAGGCCCGCCTGAGTGCCGAACTGCTCGCCGTGGGACAATCCCTTGCCCCCGACCTCGAACAAACCCGGCCGGACACCGTGCTTCTCGCTTGGCAAAAGGACGAACCCGCCGATCTGGGCCCACTCACCGCCTTGCCCCTGCGACAAGCCCTCGGCCCCACCCCCGATCTAGCCCATCTGCGCGTGCTGGCTGGGACGGACTTCTCTCGCGCGCCCCTCGCCCTCTTGCTAGAAAATTTTCTTCCCCCCGGACCCACCCGGCGGGATCTCACCGATACCCTCGCGTCCTGGGGACTGCGCAGCATCGCCGATTTCATGGCCCTGCCCCACGCGGATTTGCCGGAGCGCATTGGTCCCGAGGGAGCCCGCTTGCACGACCTCGCCACTGGTCGCCACCGGCGTCTCCTCACCCTCTACCGCCCACCCCAGGACTATCGCCAGCACCTCGATCTCGATCACCCGCTGGAGACTCTCGACTCCCTTCTCCTGCTCCTGCGGCGCTTTCTCCACACCCTCGCCAGCCGCTGGCAAGCCCACCAACGCGTGCCCGATCAGCTGCTCCTCACCCTGCACTTCGAGGACGGCCAGCAACATTACGCCCCCCTGCGCATTCCCGAGCCCACCACCGACAGCGACTTTCTCCTCCGCTTGCTGGAGACCCATCTGCAGGGAGTCACCGCCCCGGCCCCGGTGGTGGCCTTGACTCTGGATGCCACCGTCACCCGCCCCTCCCGCGCCCAGCACGACCTTTTTCAAAAGTCCCTGCGCGACCCCAACAAATTCGCCCACACCCTCAACCAGCTCTCCGCCCTTCTCGGCCGCGAAGCCCTCGGCGTGCCCCAGGCCCTGGACGATTACCGTGCCGACCGCTTCATCCTCCATCCCCCCGAGACCCTCTTCGCGCGCCGCCCGGCCCCACCGAATCCGGCCCACGGCCACACTTGCTGGGAAAGCGCCCTGCCCTTGCGCCGCCTCCGCCCCCCCCGCCCCGTGCAAGTGCTCTCCACCCCGCAGAAAGCCCCCCGGGCCCTCCTCGACGGGCCCTACCCCGGTCCCCTCCGCGAAGTCGCCGGCCCCTACCCCAACCAAAGCCACTGGTGGCAGAAGGACCTGCTCGTCTTCGTTCACGAATGGGATGTGCAGCTCCACCAGGGTCCGCTGGGCCGCCTCACCCACCATCCTCCCCGGGAATGGAAGCTCGAAGGTTACTACTAGTTTCTCACTCTCCGCAAAATCCTCTTTTTGGGAAAAACTAATTTCTAAAAACTTAAAAACTAAGAAAAACCCTCATAACCAATAACCAATAACCAATAACCAATAACCAATAACCAATAACCAATAACCAATAACCAATAACCAATAACCAATAACCAATAACCAATAA
>NZ_JAENIO010000028.1 GCF_016595415.1 Roseibacillus ishigakijimensis | reverse complement strand
TAACAATCCCCACCTCAAGGCCAAGGACCGCAACGAGTTTCTCGCTTGGCTCAAATCGCCTTTTCACCCCTCAATTTTTGTCGTGTAGTGTGAACGCGGAAGAACATCTTCGCATTGTCGGTCGTCATAAAACCATAACTGATCTCGGATCCGGTTCCTGGCTCGACGATTCCAGTATCAAGAAAAGTCTGTAAATCCGGGCTCATCAGAACCTGATAGTTTTTATTGAGCGTCGTGGGCCATTCTAAGAAAACCCCCTCTTCAACGGGCGTCATTTCCGCTTGGAAAGGTTCCTGCCCCAGAGAAAGCTGCATTGAGGCGATCAAGACCGCAAGTAAAGGGGCGGTCTTCATTTTCCCCCTCCCTTCTTCTTCGGCTGCACCTTCCAATAATGAAGGGTTATATTTTCTGGTTTCGAAGGACGAACCGCGAGTTCGTCCTCACGGGCCTGTCGACGTTGCTCGCGTAAGTCATAGGCCGCCTTGAGCCTTGCGTAATCGTTCCGATAAATTTCATGAAGGGCCTCAATCCCAACGAAAGCTTCCTTGTTAGCGAGGTTACCTTGCTCCACTCGATAAGAGCCGACCTCGGTAGGAAGATTAGCCGGGATACGAAGCGGCGAGTCCTGAGCGAGATGAGCTGATGACATTTCCCCAGCCATAAGAAGACTAGAAAACTGCTGATCCCCTTTCTTAAAAGCGGTTAAACTTGTCAAAACCATCCAGTCGGCATGTGACCAAGCGGAGTAAACTTCTCCATCATGCCACCATTGGAGAAAAGTCGCATGCCCGTCCACTACGGTTGCGGAAACAAAAAGATGGGAAGTTTTGCTTTGTGAAGCCAACCGCTCTTGCACCGCAGCCGATTGAAAAGAATCATCAGCCGTTACTTCTGAATGTTCGCTATTTTCCAACTTTTTCTCCGGTTCAAGAAAAAGGCTTGGATCCTTAATTCGGTGAATGGTCACCGTCCGATCAGGTAATTGATGGGTTTTTGTCTCCTTGATTTCAACAGGGGGTAAATCGAGCTTTGGGGCTGGCAAAGGAAGAGATCCATCCTGCAAAGGTCCGACAATCACGGCTTCTTCAGCCTCAATCGCTTTCCCAATGAAAAGCAGGCTAAAAAGAACGAGGTGTAATTTCATCGCAACCGCACCTAAAGCAGGATTTAGAAACGCGTCACGAAAAAAACATCGAACATTGCAAATATTTTTTGAAAATTACCCCACCGCTTTCTTTCCCTCGCTCCCGGGGAGAGCGAGGAATTTGCCTTTCCTGCCGAAAGAGATAACTAATTCTTCAACTCCGGGAAGAGCGCGAGGAGGTCGTCATGAAAAGGAATGGCGCCATCGTTGCTCAATTTGTCCCCCTCCGTGCTGCGGCCATTGGCGATGAGGGTGACCAGTTCGCCCACCAGCTCGGCGACCTTTTCGGGGTGCTGTTCCTGGAGGTTGGTGGTCTCCGCCAAGTCCTCGGCGAGATTGTAAAGCTGGACCCGGGGCAGTTCTTTGTTGGGCCACGCTTTTTCGGGGCGAGGCGAGGACCAGCCTCCCGATCCGGGGCAGAGGCACAACTTCCAATCGCCCTTGCGGATGGCGAAGGAGCCATTGATGGAATGATGGACAATTTGGGGCCGAGGATGCTGCTTCTCAGACCGGAGAGCGGGGAGGAAGCTGAAGGAATCGGGTGCGTTCTCCGCCTGCAGGGCCTCCTTTTTTTGCAAGATATCGGCGCAGGTGGCAAAGATATCCGTCTGGCAAATGGTGCGGGCGCTCTCCGAACCCGCGCTCACTTCCCCAGGCCAGCGCACAAGGAAGGGCACGCGATGCCCCCCTTCGTAGATATCTGCCTTGTGCCCGCGCAAAGGGCCATTGGGTGAATGCCCTTTCTTCTGCAGGTCCGGTATTTTGGCTTGGTTCGAGCAACCATTGTCAGTGGTAAAGATAACGAGGGTGTCCTCAGCAAGGCCCTGCTGATCGAGTTCGGCGAGGACCTCGCCGACGACCCAGTCGGTCTCCATCAGGAAGTCCCCATAAACCCCCAGGGTGGACTTTCCGCGGAATTTCTCCGAGGGCACGATCGGGGTGTGGGGGGAAGTGAGAGCCAGATAAAGAAAGAAAGGTTTGCCGCTCTCCGCCCGGGAAGAGATATACTTTCGCGACTCACGGGCAAAATCCGCCAGGCATTGTTCGGGCTCCATTCCCTTTACCGCGGCCCCGACACGGTTCTGCCAAAAGGTCCGGGAAACACTGGGAACAGCGGTAGCGAGGTCATTGCGCAGATAGACATAGGGGGGCATGTCCAGAGAGGCTGGAAAGAGGAAATTCTCATCGAAGCCCAATTCGGTGGGACCACCCTTCACCTTTTTGCGATAGTCGATGTCCCAGCCCAGGCCCTTGGTCTCGCCTTCGGCAGCCTGCGCTTTTTGCGGAAGCTTTTGCCATTGCAGCCCCAGATGCCACTTGCCGACCACCGAGGAGTGATAGCCTTGCTCACCGAGGAAGCGGGGCAGAATGGTCTCTTGTCCGATGAGAGGCTGCGAGGTGCCCCAGAGGACCCCTTTCTTGAGGCTGGAGCGCCAATTATATCGCCCGGTCATGAGCGCGTAACGGGTGGGGGTGCACACCGCCGAGGAGGTGTGGGCATCGGTGAAGCGCATTCCTTCCGCGGCCAGGCGATCGAGGTGGGGAGTGGGTGCCAGGCCGCCATTGTGGGAAACATCCCCCACCCCCATGTCATCAGCGAGAATGACGACGATGTTGGGGGCTTCGACAGCTCCTTGCAGCAGGGAAGAGGTCAAGGCGAGGACTCCAGCAAAAAAGGCAAAACTTTTTCTCATTCGACTAGAAAGCAATCACAGCGCCTCCTTGCTCACAAGAGGAAAGAGCAGGCTTTCCGTCGACCCTGTTCACCTTTTCCGGTCAGCCCACCTGCCACCCTGCGGACCACGGCGGCTAACATGCTGTCAACGAGCAATCTCATTCTTCGGGGAAGGGAAAAATCGAAAGAGAAGAAGCAAAAGAAGCAGGCCCCCTCCCAGCCCGGGAAGCCAGCGCAGAAGGGAGGGACGGCTCCCGGTCTCCTCCGTTTGGGGGGTAGCTGAGCGCAGCACCGTCGACTCGCCGGGTGCCAGGAGAAGGAACTCGCTGCCGCGTTCGACGATGAGTTTGGGAAAGTCGCCCTCGCGCACGCCGACTTCCAGGCGGCCGGGCTCGCGGCTCTGCCAGAGGACGCGGAAGTAGGCCGCACCATTGATGAGCTGCGGGAAGTCCGGCGGCCGGGTCTCCCAATCGGGAAAGCTCAGCTGGGGAGAAAGCTCCCGCTCATCGCAGCGGACGATGAGCATTTCCGCCAAGTAGCGGGCCGCCTCCTCCCGCTGCCGGGCCCAGGTTTCTTCCGACTGGGCCAGCAACCAGCGTCGCAGGGGAGCGGGGGCAAAGGGCTCGTTGCGGGTCTCGGGGTCGGCATACCCGGCATCGAACTGGATCTCGAGCTGCCATTCCTCCCCTTCCGCCCGCCACTCGGCATAGAGCTGTTCGACGACGTGGCCGGTCGCGGGAAGAAGCAGTCCCCCAGAAAGCGCCAGGACGGAAAGTAAAGGCTTCACCCCTGCAGTGAAGCCCCATTCCGAGCGCTTTGACAATCCCCGGAGCGAGCATTTTTTCAGCAAAGAGCGCACCCCCTACTCCCCCCGCTGGCGGGGCAGAGGCTGAGCCCGTTCGCGGAGAGTGACCAGCTTGAGGGGCTTGCGGGGTCGTTCCCCATCGGCAAAGTAGACCACGATGGTGGAGCGCTCGCCCTGGTTCTGCACCAGGGCACTGGACCAGAGTCGCTGCCAACCCCGGCGGGGATCCTGATAGCCCACGCGGGTGGGGGTCCCCTGCGAGTAGCCGAGGGACTTGACCTCCGTGCGCCCCGCAGCCAGCTCGAATTGCTCTTGTTCACCGATGACGATGCGAAGAGGCGCGGGGGCGACGTTGATGAAGCGCAAATCTCCGGCCCGGAAGGCGTTGGGGGCCTCGGGCACCCGCACGGCGCGGGCCTTTCGCCAAGTGCCTTCCTCCGGATCGCGGAAAAGGACCACGAGCAGGTCGTCTCCCGCAGGAAGGGCGAGCTGATGCCAATCCCCCCCGGCCTCCAGATGAAGGCGGCCCGCAGCGGCGGGGATCTCCACCGACGGGGAGAGGTGGTTCAAGCGCAGGGGCAAGCCCGGCCCGGTGGACTGGCTTTCCGGCAGGGGGATTTCCTGGCGGGGGCCCTCCTCTTCCTGCCAGGACAGCTGGACCCGCTCGGGGGGGACGCTGCCCGCAGGCGGGGGAAGCTCGTAGCGCACCCCGTTGCGAATTTCCTGCCGAAAGGGAGGGGCATCGCCCACGGGCAAAAAGCGAAGGCGGCGGGTGGTCCCTTCCTCCTCTTGGGCGGGGAGGAGAGGGATGCTGACCAGCAAAAGGAGGAGGCTCAGGAGAAACTTCATGGTTTTGGAAAATCGGTTGGGAGGCCCGCGCTAGACCTCATCGGCAGAGAGCCAACGGAAAGCGCGCACCTCGAAGGCCCGGCCAAACCGACCCGCCGGGTGGCCGGGATCGGGATTGAGGCCCGTGGAATCGGGTGCCAGGGGCTCAGGAGTGCGTTGCACAATGGCTTCGCACCAGGCCTGTGCGGTCACCCGTCCCTCCCCATCGCGCGCCTCGCCGTAGGCCCGGACGACGAAGCTGTCCGAGCGAGCACTGAGAGTGGGAGCGATGACTTGCAGGAGATCGGCCTGGGTGAGATAGCCGGGGGCCCCCCAGGCCTTGCTGTCGGGCTTCAAGCTCTGGCTCAGCCGCGTGCTGTCCGCGATATTGTCGGGATGGAGGTAATCGGGGAGTTCACCGTCTTTGCGCAACTCCCAACGGGCCACAAAGTCCTCGTTGAGCCCGGCCTCCTCAATCGCGGCCTGCAAGGGCCCCATCAGGCCCAGCTCGCCCTCCTCCGGTCCGACGAGACGGCGATTGACGAAGTCGGCCAAAGAAAGGAAGGGCCCGCGGCGCTTGACCTGCTCCACGAGAGCGTCCGCCAAAGCCTCGATTTCCCCGTCGGACAAAGTGCGAAGGCCAGACCACGCTTCCTCGTTTTCCGGATGGGAGATTCCAGCCAGATAGTCCCCGCTGTCACCGGGAAGCCGCCGGGGAAAGGGACTGCCCTCGCCTGCGGAGAGCGCGCTTTGCCGCAGAGAGGCCAGGAGGGCCTTCCACGCCTCCCGGCGGGTGGAGTTGACATTGAAGGCTCCCTCCAGCATCAAAGCCCCGGCCGCGCGGGTCACGCTACCCACTTCCGCAGCCGTGCCCCCGGGCCGCAAACGCAGGCGACCATTGGGCAGGGGGCGGCCTTCCGCGAGGAACTCCCGGCGCTGGCGTTCGTTGCCGGTGGCGAGAAAGAACTCATCGAAAAGACTGTGGTTGACCTCGTAGCTCAGGTCGTAGACGAGGTTTTCCTCAGCGGGCAAATCCTGCACCAGAAAGCGGGCAAAGCGGGCCCACTCGTCGCGGTCCTCAGAGCGTTCGGCGTCACTGGACCACCCTATGGCGAGGGCGTTCCAACCTCCCTCTCCCTCCTCGCCCAGCACCGGGGCCGTTCCCTTCATCCCGGTCAGCCCCAGGCGGGGATCGACCAGGGAATTCCCCACCGCGTAGGTCGGGTGCCAGACGAATTCGCTGAGCTTGGCATGTTGAAACTGCGCTAGGGAAAGCACCCCGAGGTCATCCCGGGGAAGTTCGAAGAGAATCGTGCGCAGGCGCCCTTCCTGCGGCAGGCCAAAGGGATTGCCCCGATAGTATCCCTCTTCGTAAAAGGGCATTTGCTCGTCCCAGCCCACCAATTGGTCATAAAGGTCGCGGGTGTAAAGACCGAAGAACCAGGGACCACTGGCGAGCCCGTCACCCTGATCCCCGGCCAGGTTTTCCCAGGGACTGCGGAGGGAATAGCTGGCCCGCAGGTTCCAATTGGCGAGGGGCGCGGTCTCGAAGGCGTCGGGCCCCGCAGGGTTGTTTCCCACAAAAACATTGGAGGGATGCTCCTCCAGCCAACGGAGGCGGAAGCCTTCCCGGCTACGCACATCGGGCTTGTTGGCGATGACGGGATCGCGCAAATCCGTGAATTCCACCTCGATACGCTGGCGCTCATTAAGGGCGAGACGAGGCTCCTTCCCGGCCCCATACTGCAGGGAACAAGAGACCGAAGCCAGCAGGGGAAGGCGGTCGAAGTCAAAGATACTCAGGGAGGAGTGACCACTGGCATCTTTCCACAAAAAGCGGGAATCGTCAGCCTGGTTATCGAGACCACTCGCGGGATGGTAGAAGTAGTTGAGCAGTTCGAAGTTGAAGCCGGATCCGGTATCATCGTCGTCGAACTCGGAAGAGGAGACATAGAAATTGCGTGAAGGATCGGGAGCCACCCGCGCCGAGAGGCGATTGGCGAGAATGTCGTGCCCCTCATATTCCATGGCCTGTGCGGGGGAAAAGACGAGACACTCGCCCGCACCTATCGTTTCCGCCGGCAACGAAAAGTAATACATCCCGGTGTAGGGATCATTGTAGTTGGCGCTCTCCCGGATGCTTTCCCCCACCTGGGGAGGAGGAGTGCGGGTCCCCCCACCCCAGCTGATCCACTGCACATCCCCCACAAAGTTGTCCGTGCGGACCAGGGTGCGAAAGTCGTTGCGCGAGTTCAGCTGCATCATCATCACCGAAGGAGGCACGGAGAGCGCCGCGCTGTAGGGATTCCAGAGCACCACCCGGGGCCATTGATGGGACCGGATGTTATAGATTTTGCGGAAGCCGGGCGGATTGAGGTGATAGGAAAAGGTGGAATACATGGAGGCCTCGACCACCACGGGCTTGAGGTCGGACTGCTGGCGTTTCCGCAAGATAACGGCCTCCTCGTTGGCAAAGGCCGATCGCATGCCGAGTTCACTTTTAGGCAAAAGAACCGTCTCTCCGTTACGAACTTCGGCCTCGCCCCCATCCCGCGGGAGCGAGCGGCGGGCCCAATCGCGCAAGAGACCAAAAGTGGGAGCGCTGGTCCCGTGGCGGCCTTCGGCCAGCGGCTGGCCGAGGGCCTGCGCATGCTCGCCATTGCGAGGGCCCACCAGATTGTCATCGAGGCCGATTTCCCCATCCTTTCCCCACGCGGCAGGATGGGGATCCTGCAGAAAAGCCGTCAGGTTCTTGCGCAACCCACCCTCCCGGGTATCGGCCAAGACCCCCTGAGACCAGGTGGTGGCGTCGAACCAGTTCCACGCGGAATCCCCCCATTTTCCCAACAAGGAAAGCTGTCCGTCACTCGCCAGCCGCTGCCTTTCCCGCAGGGTCAGGGGCTCTTCCCCTCCTCCCGACATCAGCGAGGAATCGACTTCCTGGCTCAGTAACGAATCAAAGAGACTCTCCTCTCCCTGCCAGCGGTTGGGCACCGCCACAGGAGCGCGCACCCCGAGGTCGCCCACCCAATAGGCATAGGCTCCTGCCCGACTCGACGCCGACCGGACCGGAACCTTGGGGACCACCACCTCGTCCCCTGGCGCCAGTGGACCGGCCCCCAGAGTGCCCCGACTCACCACCGGGACCCAGGACGAGGGGGACCCAGCCGCAGCGAAGGGCTCGAAAAGCGGGCGCGAGCCCTCATTGCCACTCACGAGGTAGCTGAGCGCCTCCTCGCGCGCATCCCAGTCCAGCTCCGCCCGCAAATCGCGCAATCCGCCATTGCGATCATCCCGTTGCCAAAAGGAGGCGCCATTCCCCTGACGGGTGCTCCAGACCCCCACCCAATGGGGCTGGGACACAGCATGAGCCCCGGCGAACAGTTCACTCGGCGCGCAGACCCGTTGGTCGGGGCCGAGGTGGACCTGCAGTTGGCCCAGAGCCATCGTCAGGGCCAAGCGGGCATTGGCCCGGGCCTGCTGGCGATCTTGCTCGGCGTGCGCTCCCCGCAAAGTCAGTGAGGAAAGGGCGAGGAGCCCCGTGGCGAGAAGGGAGAGAAAAAGCAAAATGACCACCGAGACCAGCAGAGCAAAGCCCTGTCGGGTCGATGACTTCTTCCTCCCCCGCCCACGCTGGAACCAGTTTTCCAAAACTCACTGCACTTTAGGCAATGAATTTACGAATGCAATACAGAGAAGCCGGGAGGAGAAAAAAACTTCCTCCTCCGCGCTCATTCACCGAGAGAGCCCAGCACCACTTTCATCATCTCGGAGAACCCCTTTTCGCGCTCACTGCTCGGCAGGCTCTCCCCCGTGCGGATGTGGTCGCTGACCGTGCAGACCGCCAGTCCCCGGGCCCCGAACTCGGCACACACTCCGTAAAGTCCCGCCGCTTCCATCTCCACCCCGAGGATTCCGAGCTTCTCCATCCGGTCAAACATCTCCGGCTGGGGGGTGTAGAAGAGGTCTGCGGAAAACAAACTCCCCACCTTCACCGCGATTCCCTGCCGCTCGGCCGACTCCACCGCCGCCCGGGTGAGCCCCCAGTCCGCCACCGCCGAAAAATCGTAGCCTCCGAAACGAGCCCGGTTGACTCCGCTATCGGTGCTGGCCCCCATGCCCACCAAGATATCGCGCACGGCCACCTCCCGGCTCACCGCCCCACAGCTGCCCACCCGGATGAGCTGGCGCACCCCATACTCGGTGATCAGCTCTTTGGCATAGATGGATAAGGATGGAATGCCCATTCCCGAGCCCATGACCGAGACCGGCCGACCATGATAACTCCCAGTGAAGCCCAGCATGTTACGCACCCCGTTCACTTGGGTCACCTCGCTGAGAAAGGTCTCGGCAATGAACTTTGCCCGCAGGGGATCGCCGGGAAGGAGCACGGTCTCGGCAAATGCATCACCAGCCGCTTCGATATGTGGAGTCGCCATACCGCGTTTATACGATTTCCCGCGATTGACCGCCAACCCTTTCCCGTGGCACCCTGCGCCATGCTCCAAATCGTTTTCAACGAAATTTCCGCCGCCGAGATTTCCCAGCTCGATACCCTGGCCCAACTCCAAATCTTTGACGAGTTCCAAGTGACCCACGACGACTTGGAGCATCTCGATGGGGAAAAATTCGGCAAACTCACTCGCGATGGCAAGACCCTCTACCGCTTTCGCTCCGACGACTGGCGCTTCTACTTCGAGGTCGCCGAGGACAAAGTCATCGTCCATCGCGTGCTGCACAAGGGCACCCTCTCTGATTTTCTCTACCGCTCGAAGATTTCTTCCGAAGACGATGCCCTTGCCGACTCCAAGCATTTCTGGAAACTCATCGACGAAGGCCGCAATGCGAAAGCACAATAGAGCCAAGAGCCCGCCCCGCGAAGAATGAGCTCGCCTCCACTCCCTCCTTCTTCCTTTGAAGCAACTTTGCTCCGCCCCGCCAAGAGTCAGACGGAGGAGGACTGGACATTTCTCCTTCTGCCCCAGGAGGTGAGCGACCTCCTGCCCCGACGGGGGCGCACCACGGTCGCCGGCACCCTCAATGGGCACCCCTTCCAAGCGACCCTCGAACCCGATGGCAAGCTGGGCCACTGGCTGCGGGTGGAGGATAAACTCCGGGCGGCCGCCGGGCTGGAGGTCGGCCGAGCAGTCAAAATCACCCTGGCCCCGGTCGCGAAAGAGCCCGAGCCCGCCATCCCGGCAGATTGGGCGGAAATGCTGGCGGCCTCTCCAGAGGCCCGCGCCACCTGGCAAGCCACCACCCCCCTGGCCCGCTTGGACTGGATCCACTGGCTCACCTCCGCCAAGCAGCACAAAACCCGTTGCCAGCGGCTGGAAAATGCCCGGGACATGCTGGCCAAAGGAAAAAAGCGGGTCTGCTGCTTCGACCCCTCGGGATTCTACAGCAAAGCCTTTCGGGCTCCCGAGGCCGAATAGTGAGCTTTCCCGGCCCGCCCCCCTTTGCGCTCTCTTCAGAACCGCACGGAAGAGCCTCACAAGCAAATCCGCGCTTGCCGCTCCCACTGGCATGAACTAGCTTTCCCCCCAGCCCGAGACTTTTAATGACGCCCGCACGCCACCCATCCAGCACTTTAGCTCCGCTGAAGGCGTGCCTCTCTGTTTTGCCCTCCGCCGCCCCCAAGCGGGTGAGTTTCTCTGCGGAACAACACAAAGACGTCGTGAGCGGTCTCCAGGCCGACCCGAGAACCGTTCGCCGGGATCGCCGCCAATTTTCCGGAATAATTTCCGCTCTTCTTCGCACCCACTCTTCTCCGCCTCTTACGGCAAGGGATTCGGTGCGAGACCGTTGCTGTCATTCTTCCCTTGCTTATCCTGAGGTGGTCTTCCCGGTTCGAACGCTTGAACCGACACAAGACCATGTCTGAAAACAACGAAAACCGTAACAACCGGAACCGCGGAGGCGGCAACCGGAATCGCAACCGTGGCCCCCTCAATCGCAATCGCCAAGGAGGGGGAGCCAACAAGGGAGGAGCCAGCCAAAAGCGTGACGAGCTCCAGCCCCGCCGCAGCCGCCGCCGCAAGCCGGAACCTCTGACCTTCTGGCAAAAAATCCTCAAATTCTTCGGCCTTTTCGAAGACCCCAACGAAAAAGGCCGCCAAGAAAAGAAAGGCCAGAAGAGCGGTCGGGTGCCCGGCGGTGGCCCCGTCAAGCAAGGCGAAGGCAAAGGAAAACCCCGCCGCGAGCGCAAAAGCACGCCCCCTCCCACCGAGGTGAAGAGTTCCCGTCTCTACGTGGGCAACCTCTCCTACGATGCCACCGAGTATGACCTCGAAGAGCTCTTCAAGGGCATCGGTGCCGTGCGCAAGGTGGAGATTGTCTACAACCGCCACACTCACAAGTCCAAGGGCTACGGGTTCATCACGATGGCCAATGTGGAAGAGGCCGAGCGCGCGGTGGAAGTGCTCCACGACCAGCCCTACATGGGCCGCAAGCTCATCGTCAATGGGGCCCGCTCCAAAGGCCCGGCCAGCAACGGCGGTGAAGGCAAGCCCAAGCGCAAGCGGGCTCCCCGCAAGGAGGAAGCCAGCCCCTCCCCGGCGGAGATTCCCGCCGAGGAAGAGGTCCACTCCCTCGCTCCCAAAGAAGACTGAAGCAGTCCCCACCCTGAATTTTGCCCCAAGCCCCGCCTCGGTTCGCCAAGCGGGGCTTTCTCGTGCCCCCGATGAGCCCACTGACTCAGGGCGGACTTTGCCAGCGGCACCGGGCCTGCTTGGCTCTCCCCGTGCGCTGGCTTCCTCTCCTCTTCCTCCTCCTTCTCTCCTCCTGTCAGGAAAAAGATCCGTGGGCGGGTGACCCCTCCGTTCCGGTTAAAATCTCTTTCAATCAACACCTCCGGCCTCTCTTCACCCGCGAATGCCTCTCCTGCCACCGGGGAGAAGACGCGCAGGGAGGCTTCAGCCTTGACCGAGCCGTGGATGTGGCCGGTCTGACCACGGAGAACAGTCCCCGCAAATCCCTTCTCTGGGAAAAAATCTCGGATGGACACCCCCGGCCGCTCCCCGAGCAGGAGCAGGCCCTCATCTGGCGCTGGATCAAGCAGGGTGCGGAGACCGAAAGCCATTGGGCCTCTCTGCCCCTGAGCGAACCCACCGGGGCCATTTTACCGCCCTCCCTGCCTCCCACCGAGGAGGTGGATGGCGAGGAACTGGCCTTTCTTACCCGCAGCCTCTTCGGTCGCGAGCCCACCCCGGAGGAGGAGAGCTACCTCGCCCGCAACCAGCCCCCCCGAGGACTGCTCATCGAGACCATGATGCGGCAACCAGCCTTTGCGCGCTTCTTCAAATCCCGCCTTCTCCTGCTCTCCGGCACGGCCCCGGTCAGCAGCAAAGGCCCCTTCGCCCCCTACCTGCGCTGGCTGGACAATGACCTCGCTCGCCCCGATTTCGCCCTCGACGACTTTCTGCGCCGCGCGCTAGGGGGGGATTTGCTCGCCGAAGGAGGAGAGGAAGGAACCCTAGCCAGCGCTTGGGTCCGCCTGCCCCATCGCGCGGGAGTGACCACTCTCGCCGAGAGAGTGGCGACGAGCTTCCTTGCCCTCAATCCCGGGGAAGAGCCCTGCGACGGCGACTTGTGGGCCGATGCCGGCCTGGTCTTGGGTGCCTATTTGCCGGATTTTCCCACCGCCTTGGAGGAAGGCCCTTTGCAAAGCCCACTGCTACCGCTCTACACCGCAGCCGGGCACCAGCAAATGGGCCAAGCCAGCGCCCGGGAGCGCGACCTCTGGGAACAGGCCGAAATCGTCCCCTCCAGTGTGGATGAAGGATTTCCCGGCTGGCTGGCCTTGGGGGACGCCCCCGCCACCATCCCCGACCTGCTCCACTCCTTTTCCTTCGATGAAAGCGCCCCCCGCGACCACAGCCCCACTGGCGGAGCCCGCCTCTTGCTCACTCCCGCCCTGGCTGGTGGGGTGCAGGGAACGGCCATGGTCGGACCAGCGGTATTCAGCCACCTGCCCCTCACCTCGGACCGGGCCTTCACTCTTTCCTTTTTCATCAAAGCCTCCCATCTCCCCGATAAAGAGGAGAACCTGCTCTGGCTCCAGGGCCCCACCCACCGCCCCGACGGCTTTCAGCTGAGTCTCTCCCCGCACAGTCTGCGCCTGGCTTTTGTGAGCGAAGAGAATGATGCCACCCTCGCGGCCAGCGCCTCCGTCCTTCCCCAGCCCGCTCACTGGCATCACTTGGCCTTGACCTACGATGGCTCCCGCCGGGCGGAGGGCCTGGGCCTCTGGATCGACGCCCGCCCCATCGAACTCACGGTGGAAGAAGACCGCCTCTTCGGCGTCCTCGGAGGACCGGAAAACATTGTCAAACTCCGCTATCCCGCGCCTCCAGAAGGGCAAGAGCCCACCCTCTTCGACGAATTGCAAATCTACGGCGAAGTGCTCAGCGCCATTGAGATTGCTCACCTGCGGGATGGCCAGTCCCTTTGGCAGGAAATCCGCGCCGAACACCCCCGCGAGGACCTCCTCTATCGCTACTACCAGCGGGCTATCGACCCGGACAGTCGGCAAGCCCGACAAGCGGCGGTCGCCGCCTCGCGCGCAGTTGCCCAGTTGCAAGAGCAAGCTCTTCTCGTCCCCGTGGCGGAAGCCACCCCCCCTCCGGCCCTGCGTCCCCCCCTGCCCTTCCTCAGCCTGGCAGTCACTGCGGAGGCCAATCGCTTGGGTCTGGCCGATTGGCTCGTCGATCCACGCAATCCCGTCACCCCCCGGGTATTGGCCAGCCGACTTTACCAGATGATTCATGGCATTGCCCTCCTCCCCGGCGATGACATCTCCGATCCCTGGCAGGTCCCCGCCCGAGCGGAATTGCTCGACCACCTCGCCCGCGAGCTGGTGAATCAAGAGTGGAACCTGCGGGCCATCTTGCGCCTCATCCTCCTCCATCCCCCGCAGGAATCCGGCGAGCTCCTTTCCGCCTCCTGATTGTCAGCGGAGAAAAGAGCGGAGCCGCCGCTTTTCACGAGCGCATTTTCCGCTATCGTTCCGCCGTGCCCGAACCCAGAAAAGTGCTCATCATCGGCGGCGGCTTTGCCGGGCTGGCCTGCGCGCGCACCCTTGCCGACGACCCCCGCTTCCACGTCACCCTCATCGACCGGGAGAATCACCACCTTTTCCAACCCCTGCTCTACCAGGTGGCCACCACTTCGCTGGCCGCGCCCGACATCGCCCGCTCGCTGCGGGGCATCCTGACCAAGGCCGCCAATGTGAAGGTCCTCCTCGACCACATCGAGCGGGTCGACGGGGAGAAAAAAATCGCCTACTCCGAGCGGCAGGACTATCCCTTTGACTACCTCGTGCTGGCCTGCGGGGCCCGCACCTCCTACTTCGGTCGCGACGAGTGGGCGGAGTGCACCATCGGGCTGAAAAATCTCAGCGACGCCCACCGCATCCGGGCCCGGGCCCTCTCTGCCCTCGAGCGGGCCGAAATCACCACCGACGAGGCCGAACGCCGCCGCCTGATGACCATTGTGCTGGTGGGGGGCGGTCCCACCGGAGTGGAACTGGCGGGTGCCTTCTCGGACCTCGTGCGCCGGGCCATGCACAGCGATTTCCGCAACATCAACCCCGCCGAACTCAAAATCCTCCTCGTGCAATCGGGCGACCGCCTGCTCAAACCCTTCGAGCCCGAGCTCTCCGAGTATGCCCGCCAGCGCCTGCAGGCCCTGGGGGTGGAGGTCATCCTCGGGCCCCGGGTGGACCAGATCGAGCCCGGCCGCGCCCACCTCAACCAGCCCTGCCCCTCGCCCCTCGTCGCGGACGACGGCTGGGTGGAGGCCGAGACCATCATCTGGGCCGCCGGCGTGCAGGCCCACGACCTCACCCGCCACGTGGGGGTGGAGACCGACCGGGCCGGGCGCATCGCGGTCAATCCCGATCTCTCCCTCCCCGGCCATCCCGACCTTTTCGCGGCTGGCGACATCGTCGACCTCACCGATCACAATGGGGTGAAGGTGCCCGGCCTCGCCCCCGCCGCCAATCAGATGGGCAAGCACATTGCCAAGCTGCTCAAAGAGGAAGCCCGCCTCGAAACCACCAGCCACGCCGATCGCAAGCACTCCCTGCGCCCACGCTTCGCCTACCGCGACAAGGGCCAGATGGCCATCATCGGGAAGAACACCGCCGTGATGCAGACCAAGAACTTTCGCGGCAAAGGCTTCTTCGCCTGGATCTCCTGGCTCCTCATCCACGTGGCCTTCCTCGTCGGCTTCCGCTCCAAGCTCTTCGTGATGATGCAGTGGTCCTACGCCTACCTCTTCAACAAACCGGGGGCCCGCGTCTTCGTCAACCGCCCTGGGCATGACTGATCTCCCTCTCCCACTGTGACCCTCCCGACTTACATCACTGTCTTCCGCCTCCTGCTCATCCCCGTCTTCGTGACGGCCGCGATTCTCTACAGCCAGAGCGTGACCAGCGGAACCCCCCAGGAGAATCTCCGCTGGCTGGCGGTGGGAGTCTTCGTGCTGGCCTCGCTCTCCGATGCCCTCGACGGCTTCCTCGCCCGCAAACTCAATCAGTTTTCCAAGTTGGGAGCCTTCCTCGACCCCCTCGCCGACAAGTGCCTCCTCCTCTTCGCCCTCACCACCCTGGCCGTCTTTCCCTGGGGCCCGGCCGGTTGGCAGCTCCCCCCTTGGTTCATCATACTGGTGGTCGCGCGCGACATCGTCATCGTGGGGGGACTCTGGATCCTGCACCAACAAAAGACGGCGGTCAAAATCCATCCCCACTGGACCGGCAAGGTCTGCACCGTGACCCAGATGTTCGCTCTCGGCTGGGTGATGCTGAAGTGGGTGCCCTTTTCCCCCCTTTACCCCGCCCTGCTGGCCTCGCTCTTCACCCTCTGGTCCGGGGTGGCCTATTTCCGCCTCGGTCTCACCCTTTTGCAGGAGAAAAATTCCGTTCCCCGCTAGAAAAAACGGGGGCGCTGTGCTACAGCCGCCGCCCTCATGGCTGAATCGACCGGCAAGACTGTCCCCGACTGGATGCGGGCGCGCCTGAGTGTCAACCAGCGTTTTCTCATTCTCTGCATCGTGGCGGGATTGCTCTGCGGCATCGCGGCGGTGCTTTTCCATTTCGCCATCGAGGGCCTCTTCCACAGTCTCTGGCACTTCGCCAGTCATCAGGAGCCCCGGGCCTTCATCGCCATTATGATTGCCGCCCCCACGCTGGGAGGCCTTCTGGTAGGCCTCGTGGGGCAACGCTTCATCCCGGAGACCATCGGCAGTGGCATCCCCCAGACCAAATACGCCTATTACAACAAGGGCGGAAAGATCCGCAGCTACGTGGGCCTCTCGCGCCTGATCCTCGGCAGCCTCTACATCGGTCTGGGCAACAGCCTGGGCCGGGAAGGCCCCACCGTGCACATCAGCGCCGCCATCGCCTCGCGTCTCGGGCGCTGGGGATTCCGCGACGCCACCCGCGTGCAGTCCATGCTGCCGGTGGGAATGGCAGCCGGCATCGCGGCGGCCTTCAATGCCCCCCTCTCGGCCCTGACCTTCGTCTTCGAGGAGCTGTTGGACAATTTTTCCATGAAGGCCCTCGGGGGCATGGTCATCGCGGTGGTCACCGCCGCCGCCGTCTCGCGCAGCATTCTGGGGGAAGACCCCATCCTGACCGCCCACCTGCGCAGCGACTACGAGACCTCGGCCTGGATGCTCATCGCCCTCCCTCTCGGGGTCACCGCCGGACTCCTGGGGCATCTCTTCACCACCTCGGTGCTCAGCTTGCGGGGCTTTCTCAAAAAAAGAAAAGCCCTTCCAGCTTGGCTCTTGCCCGCCAGTGGAGGACTCAGTTGCGGACTTCTCGGGGTGGGCGCCTATTTTTTAACCGGGCACTTTGGCAACGCACAGAACTCCGTTTTCAGCATTGGCTACGAGAGCCTGGAAGCCGCTTTCCTGAACGAGCTCACCGTGCCCGTCCTCGCCACCCTGCTCCTCTTCAAATTCCTCGCCGTGGTCCTCAACTACGCCAGCGGCGGCTCGGGCGGGCTCTTTTCCCCCACCCTCTTCCTGGGAGGCTTGCTGGGTGCCCTAGCCGGCATCGGCTTCACCCATCTCCACCATCTGGGCGACTGGGTGCCCCACTTCCCCCCGGACGACAAGGTCATCGGCGGTTGTGTCCTCCTCGGCATGGGCGCCATGTTTGCCTCCGTCATCGGCTGCCGCTTCACCTCCCTCATCATCATCTTCGAGATGACCGGCAACTACGACCTCATCCTCCCCCTCATGGCGGGCAACATGCTTGCCTGGCAAATCTCCAAGCGACTGCGTCCCATCGAGATCTACAACTCCCTCCTCCTGCAAGACGGCATCACCCTGCGCTCCCTGCCCGCCTACCGGGGCGCCCGCGACTACCGCGAGCTGCCCGTGCAAGCGATCATGACCCACGATGTCTTTCAGCTGAAAGGCCATCACACCGCTGGTGAAGCTCTCGCCCGCATTCGCGAAAAGCACAAACGCTTCCATGGCTACCCCGTCGTTGGTGAACACAAGAAGCTCCTGGGGGTCGTGACCCACCACGAGCTCCGTGACCACCCACCCGAGACCCTGCTCGCCGATCTGGTGGCCGAGCAAGAGCTTCTCTCCGTGACCACCACCACCACCATCCGGGACGCCGCCCACCGCATGATTGAGCACGATTACCAGCAAGTGCCGGTCGTCAGCCCCGCCAAACCGGAAAAGCTCCTCGGCTGGCTCACCGCCAACGACATCGCCCGCCAACAGAACGCCATCGAGGGCTGAAGGGGACGCCCGCCACCCCCACCGCAAAGGCGCCCTCCCCATGGATTGGACTTTGCGAACGAAGCGATTCTGTCACAGTGCGCCCCGCGCATGACCTACGTCTTCGGGGATATCCACGGATGCCTGAACTCCTTCAACCTTTTGCTGAAGGAGCTCTCGCCCCGTGCCGAAGACACCATCGTGACCCTCGGCGACTACATCGACCGCGGCCCCTGCTCCAAGGGAGTCATCGATCGACTCATCGCCTTGCGTCAGGAGCTGACCGTCATCACCCTCCGGGGAAATCACGAAATGATGATGCAGGAAGCACGCAACGGCCCCCCCGCCTCCTCCTTCTGGCTTCTCAACGGAGGAATCGAGACCCTGCACTCTTTCTACACCCGCTCACTGGCCGCCATCCCCCCGTCCTATTGGGATTTCTTCGCCCAGCTGGCCCCCTACCACGAAAGCGAAAGCATCCTCTTCTGCCACGCCACTCCGCCTCCCGACAAGGCGGCGGCCGATTGCGACGAAGAAGAGCTACTCTGGCTCCGCTTCCGAGATCTGCAACCCCGCGAGGACGGGCGGCTCCTCATCTGCGGGCACACCCCGCAAAAGGATCGCCTTCCCAAGCTGGAACGCGGCCACCTCTGCCTCGATACCGGGAGCGGCCACGGGGGCTACCTCACCGCACTGACGGTGGAGACCGGCGACTTCCTACAAGCCAATGAAGAGGGCGAACTGCGCCGCGGACATCTTCCCCTTCCTAAAAAAGCCGACTAGCAGCGGCCCCCTTTCACAGACGTCAAAGATTGCTGGCAATCAGCCACACCACCAGAAAGGAGATGAGCCATCCGCAGAGAATCATGAGGCCATCGCGAGCCATCAATCCCAGCGAGAGCAACACGATAGCCCCCGCCGGAGCGGCCGCTCCAAAGGGAACCAGCTCAAGCGGAATCATGCTCAGGGCCAAAAAGGCGATGAGGAAAGCAAGTAAGCGCACGCTGACCGGATGGGTCAACCAAGTCAGACGCTGAGCGGACAGGGAGTCGATCCACTCCGCAAAGGGCCGCCCCTTCTGCTGCATTTTTTCCACTTTTTCGCGGGAAACGGAGAGGGCGCGCAATCTCTCCGGCAGCCACGGATAGCTGCGGCCAAGAATCATCTGGACCGCAATCGTGACCGTGACCAATCCGCAGAGGGCAGGCACCCCCGGGATTCCCGAAAGAGGCGGCACGAGGGCCACCAGGGCAGGCACGAGAAAAATCGGACCAAAGCCCCGGTGCTCGAAGGACTCCACCAGGTCACCCAACTTCACCTTGCCGCCCGTGCTCTGGTCATCGAGTTCCTCAAGAGTCGTCGTCAGTTCTTTTGGCATATTCGAGGTTTGAGTTCCTCTTTCCCTCGCCGAATCCGGGCCAACCCTCACAACTGGTTTGCCGCCTTCAAATCGCTTGCAGAGAACCCTTGCAAGCTCCTCCCTCCCGCGCCGCTGCCCGGCAACCTTTGCAAAGCGCATGGCCGCCGCGTGAGATGCAAGACCTCTCCCCTTATTTTTTGCTGAGGATTTTCGCCTCCAGCACCCCGAGGGTGCGGAGGACGAAGACCACCAAAAGGGCGACCCCGATGGCGAGCACATAACGCTCCAGAGCCACCGCGATGCCAATGGGCGCGACCGCCAATAGCGAAGCGGCGGTCGTCAGGCCACGGGCCCGGTTCTCGGAATGATCGCGAAAAATAGTCCCCGCCCCGAGAAAGGCGAGCCCCGTCACCACGGCCTCAATGATCCGGATTGGGTCCGATTGCACCACCTCGGCGGGAACCCCTTCGCGCGCCAACATCATTTCCACCATCAGGTAGGCGATTTTCACAAAAAGAAACGAAGCCAGGCAAACGAGCATGTGGGTGCGAAGTCCCGCCCACTTCTGGGAGGCCTCGCGCTCCCAACCAATCAAGCCCCCCAAAACGAGAGCGAGGAGAGATTGCAGGAGAATCGCCGAATCTTCCGAAAGATACTGCATGAAAGTCCAATGAAGCGTGCTTTCTGCTTTTGGCAAGACCGCGCCCGCCGAAAATTGTCCTCATGCAAAAGGACCGCAGGCGGCTTCACTTGGGGCCCTTGCCGCAACCACAGCCTCCCCGGTCGCAGGAGGAGGACTTGCGGCCAGCCTGCCAACGCTTCACCAAATAGGCCAAGGCGATTCCGACGATGATTCCAACAACGAGTTCTTGAATGGGCATGGCAAGAGAAGAAGGAAAGGACTCAGAGGAAAGCATTGAGCGCCTGGTAAGTCACCAGAGCCGCGAAATAGGCGAAGAGAGACATACCCGCGAGCTGTCCGACGGCCACTTTCCAAGAATTGGCCTCTCGGCTGACCACCGCCGTCGTGGGCAGGCATTGCAGGGCGAAGACATAGAAGACCAACAAAGAGAGCACCGTGGCCATCCCGTAGGACTTGCTGAACTCCTCGCGAATGGCCCCTTGGGTTTCCCCCTCATCGTCCCCCTCTTCAATGGCGTAGGAGATGGCCACCTGGGAGTTGAACACCTCCCGCGCCGCAAAGGAAGCAAGCATGGCGGTGCCCAGGCGGTGATCCCAGCCCAAAGGGGCGACCACGGGCTCGATCGCTTGCCCAATACGCCCCATCGCCGAGTAGCTGAACTGGTCCTGCTCTTCTCCGGAAGGAGCCTTGGGAAAGGTTGCCAAAGCCCAGAGGATGATGGATAGAGCGAGAATCACCGTTCCCGCCTTCTTCAAAAATGCTCCCGCTCGATCGAAGAGATGACGGAAAATGAAGCTCCAATCGGGTGCGCGATACCGGGGCATTTCCATGAGAAAGCTGGGCTGATACCCCTTCTCCAAGCCCACCCGACCGCGCAGCAGCAAGGCGGCAAGAAAAGCGGTGCCCGTGCCGAGAAAATAAAGCCCGAAGAGAACCAATCCCTGAGCCAATGCCCCCGAGACCAAGAGAGGAATGAGCAGGAGATAGACCGGCAGGCGGGCACTACAAGACATCCAAGGCAAAATCAAAATCGTCAACAGGCGCTCCCGGGCACTCGGCACCGACCGGGTGGCCATCACCCCCGGGATGGCACAAGCGTAGCCGCTGAGAAGGGGAAGAAAGCTGCGACCGCTCAAGCCCACCTTGCTCATTACCCCATCCATGAGAAAGGCAGCCCGTGCCATGTAGCCCGTAGACTCGAGAATCCCAAGGAAGAAGAAAAGAAAGAGAATCTGGGGCAAAAAGACCACCACGCCCCCGATCCCGGCAATGATCCCATCGACCATCAAGTCGGAAAAAAGGCCCTCTGGCAACAGTCCCCCCACCGCTCCCCCAAGCGCTTCGAAGGCCCCCTCAATCAAATCCATGGGGATCCCCGCCCACGTGAAAAGGGTCCAAAAAATGAGGAAAAAGATAGCCGCGAAGTAGAACCAGCCCCGCACTGGATGCAGCAGCTCACTATCGAGCTTGTCAGAGAAAGTGGCCCCGTCCGGCCCATCGCCTTGCTGGCTGGTCATGACGAGTTCTGCCAAGTCGCGCACGCGTTCACGCCGGGAAGCACCCAATTGCTCTTCAGGAGCCTCGCCCTCACTGGCCAATTGGTCGGCTACCGCCTGGGCTTCGCTCAAGGCTTCAGTTGAAAGCCGGCTTTCCGGATTGCGACGGTAATCGCGATCGGCCAACAACATCCAAGCCTGACGCTCCGGGTAGGGAACCGAAAGCTCGCCCAATTTCTTGGCGAGAGAGGCTTTGGCCTTTTGCAGCGTTGCCGAATCCTGCCAAGCCGGATGGGGAGGCAAAGGGAGGGGAAAACGCAGCGCTTGCTTGAGATTGAGAATCCCTTCGCCGTTGTCAGCCTGCAGCGCGACCACCGGCAATCCCAACTCTTCAGCCAAAATCTGGCGATTGATCCGGGTGCCATTTTGTTTCGCCACATCGATCTTATTCAAGACCACCAGAACGGGCAATCCTAGCTCCACCACTTGCAGGGCCAGCGGCAAGTGACGCTCGAGCGCGGAAGCATCCACTACTACCACCGCCAAGTCGATATCGCCCGCGCCCGGCAGGGAACCCAAGAGAGCGTCGCGAGTGACCTCCTCGTCTTGCGCCCGGGCCATGAGGGAATGACAGCCCGGCAAGTCCACCAGCTCCACCTTGCGACCATGGGGGGTGTGAAAGTGGCCGGATTTGTGCGAAACGGTCACTCCAGGGTAATTTCCCACCTTCGCTTTTCCGCCTGTTAGAGCATTGAATAAAGTGGACTTACCGACATTGGGGTGACCCACCAAGACAACTTTTGGCACCTGTTCGCTTTCCATTGACAAAATCTGTTAGGAAAGTTGGCGCACTTGAATTTGTTCCGCGAGATGACTGGAAATAGCGAGCCGGGAGCCACAAATCGAACACACCAGAGTGCGTCCATTGCTGATCTTCCGCAAACGCATCTGTTCGCAAAATCCCAAGTCCCTCAACTGATTGCAGTCCGCTCCCTCCACCAGTTCAACTTGCAGATCACAACCCGCCGCCGCTTGCTTCAGCGAAACAGTCGAGGTGTCACAAATCTGCGGGGAGGCAACTTTCATCATTGGATGTGAGGAGCAGCTTGGCCTTATTGAGACTCGTTTGCAACAACATTTTTTAGCGCTCCCTTGCCGCGCATTCTCCTGCGGCGGAAAGCCCCGCACTTCGAGTTGTCAAAGGGGAGGAATCCCGCTACTAGTCGGGACATGAAAGTTTTCCTTCTCGCGCTGGCACTCTTTTTGAGCGCCTGTGCCATGAATACCGGCAAATTCGTCCCTAGGGACCAGCAGAGCCGTTTACCCGATCTCTACGAGCGGGATCAATACAACCGCCTCGTCTCGCTGCGCAGCTATGGGGCCGAGGATTACCTTCTCGTCTTTTTCTACCCGGAAGCCGACACCCCGGGATGAATCAAGCAGTGTAACGCGCTGGAGTCTTCAGCGCAGAAACTGTCCGCCGCTCGCGTGCGCGCTCTGGGAGTGTCCATGGATCCCATTCCGGCCCAATTGGCCTTTGCCAAGAAATACGGCCTCACCTTCCCCCTCCTCTGCGATGTGGATGGCTCCCTGTGCGATGCCTTCGAAGTGCCCCATCCCAACAACCGCCCCGCCCGCTACAGCTACCTCTTCCATAATCAAAAGCTCATCTGGGTCGACCACCAGGTCAATCCTTCCAAACACATCGAGCACGCTCTGCAAGCCGTTGCCCGCCACCGCGCCGGACAATCGCACCCATAGAAAACAGGCGATTCTTCACAGGAAGAATCGCCTGAAAAAACATCCAGCGAGTCAATCAAGACCCTCGCTCAGAGGCGCTTGACGCGGATATTGCGGTAGCGAATGACACTGCCCGGATCGTGCGCTTGCAAGGCGAAAGTGCCCTCCGCAAGCTTCCGGGTGAAGGATTCCCCGGCCTGCGCCCCTTCTGGCTCGGTGTATTGATAGAGCACCTCGCCATCGATTTTGATCGTGACGGTGCGCCCTTGCACGATGATTTCCTGCAGCCACCACTGCCCGTCCTCCACCGTTACCTGCCCCACATTGACGACGTCGTAGAGACTACCCGTCTTCTTCCAGTCGCCATGGCTCACGTTGACCTGGTTCTCGAACCCGACCCGGGGCCAGCCCTCGGCCTGATACTCGGTGTGGAAGTAGATGCCACCATTGGCTTTCTCCTCCGTCATCACCTCCACCTTCAAGTGGAAATCCTTAAAGGGCTCCCCATCACCCTCATAGAAAAGGTGACTGCGTGGCCCGGCCGCAACAAAAGCCCCGTCCTCGATTTGCCAAGTCTCCTCATTTTCCGTCGACTTCTTCCAGCCATGGAAGCTTTGTCCGTCCATTAAAGAGAGGAACCCCTCTTCCTGCTCTTGTCCACTCGCTGCCGCGCCGAGCAGCAGAGCCATCAAACCACCGCCCAAGGAGGCGCTTATCTTTTTCACTTTCATCATATTTCCATGTTTTCGCCGGGAGAGCACTTTCGCCGCACAGGCAGAGAGACACTGCCTGCGCCCACCCTCACCAAGGCAAAGAATTTTGGTTTCCCAATAAAAACTATACGCTTTTCCGCCAGGAACTTGCACAAGTTAGCGCATTAACTAGTAAAAAATTACCTTTTCACTCTCAACTCGCTCAAAAAACCGCCAGAAAAACAAGGCAACAAACTCACACAGAACACGTAAAACTGTAAACCTTTGCCTAGTAAATACTTTATCGACAAACCCAACTCTTTCCGTTATCTTCCCTGATCGTCTGACCCTTTTACGAAAAAAATGCCGATTTCTTAACTTTTTCGCTTTACGCAGCTCCTCATTAAATTCATTGTATTTGCAAATAGAATACCATGAAACCACCCTGCCAACCCCAGCAAAGCGTTTCGAAGAAATCAGGATTCTCATTGGTTGTCACCGTAACCTTGATGATTCTGCTTTCTCTCATCGCAGTCGGACTTCTTTCCCTCTCCAGCACACAGTTGCGGAGTTCGCAAGCCACCCAAGCCCGCCAAGAAGCCCAGGCCAATGCCCGGCTTGCCCTTCAGATTGCCATTGGTAATCTGCAAAAATATGCCGGACCCGACCAGCGCATCACGGCCACTGCCGACATGGCGGGGACCGCTGAAGGTGACGCCCTGCCCTCTGGTTCCGGCCCGGAGAACAACACCTCGCTCGACGGCACCCAAAAAGGCCTGACCTCCGTGCAGCCCGGCACCCGCCACTGGACTGGCGTCTTTACCAACAATGACGACCCCTCGGAAATTTATGAAAAAACCCCCAGCGCCAGTCTCTTGCGTTGGCTGGTGAGTTCACCTGCCGACGGATTGGGCAGCGGAGACGTCAACCCAGGCAATAGCGCCTATCAAGTGGGCGGCAATCAATCCTCCGCCCAGGCCGTTCTTCTGGTGGGCAACAATACCCCCGGCAACGAAATCGGCTCCGACGACTCCCTCGTCTCCGCTCCCTTGGTTTCCATCCGCAATCCTGAGACCGGCAATCCGCAGGGAGCCTTTGCCTGGTGGGTGGGCGATGAGGGGGTCAAATCCCGCCTCAACCTACAGAACGAAGACGAACTGGATATCGACTACGATACCTTCACCGCCCAACGACGGGGCTGGGAAACAGTCACCGGCATGGAAGGCTACCCCACTCCGGGAGGCGGGAGTAACACCGACTTGACTCGTATCCTCACTCTCCCGACGGCGAAACTGATTCCCGGTGCCTCGGGTGGCACCTCCTCTGGCTCGGCCAATTCTCTCTTCCACTCCGCCACCACCGTCAGCCGCGGCCTCCTGACCAATCCCTTGGAGGGCGGACTGAAGGTCGACTTGACCACAGCCTTCGCGCAAGGTCTCTCCTCTGGCCCCCCCGCCGGAGCCTATGACAACTACCCCACTCGCGATGGCCGCGTCATCCCCGGCACCGCTAGTTCAGCCCTCGCCCGGCTGGAGCATCTCACTTGGGACCACCTCCTCGAGTTCACCGAACGGCACAGAAGCCTTGGTAGTAACGGACTTCAGGTGCGCGGGAAGGGTGAAGTGGACGAAGCAAGCATCTCTCCCGCTATCATTGATATCCGCCTCGTTTTGGGAGTCAAGATGGAGACAAACGGTCGTCGCGTGACAGCAGATTCGGACTTCCAGGTGATTCCAGCCGGCAAACTAGCCGTCACCCTCGCTAATCCTTATTCCGTGCCTCTGGTCTGGGAGAGCGGCCTGGAGCTCCAACTCATCAACCAGACGCCGCTGGGAAACAGACCAGCGCGCCTTTGGCAATACAACAACAACAACTGCGCCTATTTCCCTGCCGATGAGACTCCTCGCCGGGCAGGACGGGAAGTAGCCGTTTTCAACCAAGCGGTTTTCACGATTGAGCCCGGTCGCCTTGAGCCCGGCGAAGCACGCGGCTACACCCAGGCCGAGCCTCTCGTGCGCACCATCCGCACGGCCTCGCGCGAGGTCACTATCCCCTTCAAGCCCATCGATGCGACTAATATCAACGACTTCAATAACAGCGTGCAATTGGAGAGCGGCGTGAGCACCAAACTACCCAAGTCACTTGATGTCCGAGAATCTTGGCAAACCACTTTGGTTATGTTGGAAATGCGCCTCGCTGGTTCCAGCCGCGGAGAGTTCCTCCGCCGGGTCGAGCGCCTCGAACTGGACAATGGCTATTACTGGCCAACAACCCGCCAATTCACATTTGGTAACTACAGCCAATTCAGCGGCGGTCCCGTCCCGCTGGTTTCCCATACCCTCCAGCTCAGCCAACCGGGCATCGATTATCTCCGGGCCGGCCGGATGCCCCGCGACTACGAGATGGGCCAGCGCGGCTCGACTTTGCGCACCTTCATGGACTTCAACCTCCATGGAACCAACTTCAGCAAACCCATCGCCAGCTACAACCCACCTCCCTTCTTCATGGAGATGGTCGACAGTTGGGCGGGGTTGGCCTTCGATGGAGGCTTCACCGGAGATGCCTTTGCCCAGGATATGGCCTTCAATCCCATTCCTTGGGGATTCTCCAATGTGGAAGGCCCCCGAAACACCATTCTCTATTCGGTGCCCGAGCGCTTCTCAACCCTGGCTCAATTCCAGCACGCCGACCTGACCAATGACGCCGAGCGCCTGTCCATTGGACACCAGCCGGCCTACGCCTTGGGGAACTCCTATGCGACCCCCTTCGTGCAGCGCGAGCTGGTTAATGAGCGCCGCGTCGATTATGAAATCATGGGCAGCAATAATCACAGCGGAGCCACCCAGATGCCGCGTGAGTATTACGACATCTCCCACATTCTGAACAGCTCGCTCTACGACCGTTACTACTTCTCCACCCTGGATTTGCAGAGCAGGGAGCCGCGCAACCCGAACTACGTCCTCACGGAGCGTTCGGAAACCGCCAACTTCAGCGAGCCCTCGGAAGTGGCCAAGTCCCTGCAAGTGGAGGGAGCCTTTAACGTCAACTCCACCAGCATCGACGCCTGGAAGGCCCTGCTGGGCTCCACCCGCTTCCGCCAGCATCCCACCTCCGGTCAGCAGTCGGGCAATGCCGCCTTTCCCCGCAGCTTGGAACAGACTGCTCAACCCATCACTCCCCCCACCGGCAGTGGTGAAGATTCCTTTGCTGGCTACCGCGAGCTCGATGAGCAGGAAGTGGATGCCTTGGCTCGCGAGATCACCCGCCAAGTGCGCAAACGGGGCCCCTTTGTCTCCCTCTCCCACTTCGTCAACCGGGCGGTGGCTCCTCTTGAAGAAGCGCCTGAATTGACCCGCAGTGGCGCGCTCCAATGCGCTCTCGACGAGAGCGGCGTCAACATTTCCATCGATGGCGACCGCAATGGTTTCCAAGACATCTCCGCCTCGAAGGACCGTGTGACCCTCGCCCACAAAAACCGCGCTCCCCGGGCCGATGTCGATGGCGGTGATACCAGCAACCAGCTGCCCAATGCCAATCGCCGCCACCCTGACTGGGCGGTGACCTCAGCCGACAACAACTACGGTGCCGTAGCCAGCATTCTCGCGGACAGCGACATGCTCTACGACCGCGAGTTCCGCCCCGAGCAGGGCTACCGCTCCACCGGCATCCCCGGCTGGATGTTGCAAGGTGATATGCTGCAGGTTCTCGAGCCTTCCCTCACCGTGCGCTCGGATACCTTCCGCATCCGTAGCTGCGGCCGCTCCTACGATGCTGCGGGCAAGATCCTCGCCACCGCTTACGCGGAAGCGATCGTGCAACGGCAAGTTGATTATCTTGATCCTTCCAACGAGCCGGAATCTCCCTATAACGAACTGAACTCCGTCAATGAACGTTTTGGACGGCGTTTCCAAGTCATTGCCTTCCGTTGGCTTTCCGAAAATGAAATCTAAACTCACTTCCTTCCTCCTCATCGTCGCCGGGCTCTTCGCCACCGCTTCCGCACAAGACGCGCCCCAAGTCAGTATGCAGCTCGACCTCGTCGCTTGGGGCAACGAGCTGCGCGGCCTCAGTCTCGGTGGTCCCGAGAAAGGGCAAAAGCATACCGCCAAGCCCTTCCAGTATTCCGAGCCCGTCCGCTATACCGGCAATCAGCTGCTGGAAATTCACCAGATCGATACCGGAGCCGATGAGGCTCCCGAGATGTCGGAAGAAGATGCCAGACACGCCACCATTCCTCTCTCTTCTACTAATCCAGAGGAAAATCTGCGTTCCCTGGCGGAGAGTAACGATCCGCTTGTCAAAGCTCTCCTCGTCCGCCGGGAGGAAGAACCCACTCTGGTCGCTCTGGTGCAGCTGCCTGCAAACACCTCGCGGGCCACAGTGCTCCTCGCCCCCGCCGCTGGAGGTCTCTTGCAGCCCTATGTCATCAAGGATGATCCTGAAAGCCTCCCGGTGGGAAAAGTCCGCGTGTTGAATCTCTCCCCTTTCCGGGTCGGGATGCGCTTCAATGGAAATCAGGAAGCAGCCCTCTTGCCCCGCAAGTCGAAAATCATCAATCCCGTCAATGGGCGCTGTGCTTATCAGCTCTCCTACGAAGGCCCCGATGGATGGAAGACCCAGGGCAACAACCTCATCCCCTTCCGCTCCGACGAACAAACCCAATTTATCATCCTCAAGAGCAACAACAGCTTTTTCCAATCCAGCGACGGCAGCACGGGCCGCTTCTTGCAAACGGTGACTCTTCGGCGCAAGGCCAGTTAGAGAAACGAAAGTTCCTGCGGGTGACAATGTCTCTCGCGCCCGGACGGGGGATTTGCTATCTCCCCTTCCGTTATGGAAACTTGGTTCTACCTCGATAAACAAAATCAGCGCAAGGAAGCCCGTGAAGACGAATTGGGCTCCCTGGCCAACTCCGGCGAAATCTCTCCCAAAAGCCTCACCTGGCGGGAAGGTCTGCCGGAGTGGGTGCCCGCCGGCGAGAGCCTCCCCGGCCTCTTTGCCGACCGGGGCGCAGTTGCCCCTCCCCCCATCCCTGCCAACGTGGTGGTGGGCCCCGCCCCCGGCCAAAAATGCCACGAGGTCGATTACGAGCTCTTTGGCGATGATATGCAAATCGTGGAAGTGGAGCTCGACCCGGGTGAAACCGTGATCGCCGAAGCCGGGGCCATGAACTATGTGGAGCAAGATATCACCTTCGAGGCCAAGATGGGCGACGGCTCGGAAGCCAATGAAGGCATCATGGGCAAGCTCCTGGCAGTGGGCAAACGCGCCCTCACTGGCGAATCCATCTTCATGACCCACTTCACCCACGCCGGGGGGAGTGGCAAACGCCGGGTCTCCTTCGCCGCTCCCTATCCCGGAAAGATCATCCCTCTCGACATGCGCGAGATCGGAGGCACCATCACTTGCCAGAAGGACGCCTTCCTCTGTGCAGCCTATGGCACCAAGGTTTCCATCGCCTTCAATCGCAAGCTGGGCACTGGCTTCTTCGGAGGAGAGGGCTTCATCATGCAAAAGCTCGAGGGCGACGGCATGGCCTTCATGCACGCGGGCGGCACCGTCATCAAGAAGGAGCTGAAGGGCGAAACCCTGCGGGTGGACACGGGCTGCCTCGTGGCCCTCAGCGAGGGCATTGACTACGGCATCGAGCGCGCGGGCAACCTGAAGAGCATGTTCTTCGGCGGGGAAGGCCTTTTCCTCGCCACCCTGCGCGGACACGGCACGGTCTGGCTGCAGAGCCTGCCCTTCAGCCGCATGGCCGATCGCATCATCAAGAGCGCTCCCTCTGCCGGAGGCTCCCGCCAGGGCGAAGGCTCCGTGCTCGGCGCTCTGGGCGGCCTGCTGGACGGCGACAACTGAGCCTTCCGCCCCAGGGCTTGGGAGCGCTTCGGCGGGGTCATCCCGATCCCCGCCGGAGGGCCTCCTTTCGTCACCGAAAAGGTCTTTCCGTGGTGGAGCGGATTCGCTAGCGAAGGACACCATCCGCTGTAGCCATGAAAGCGTTGCCCCAGCCCTCCTCCCCGGATTCCCCCTCCCGCCCCAGTCTCAAGGAAGCCTTTCGCTTCTGGCTCAAGCTCGGCTTCATCAGCTTCGGCGGCCCGGCAGGGCAAATCGCAATCATGCACACCGAACTGGTGGAGCGCCGCCAGTGGCTCAGCGAGCGCCGCTTTTTGCACGCCCTGAATTTTTGCATGTTGCTCCCGGGCCCGGAAGCCCAGCAATTGGCGACCTATGTGGGCTGGCTCCTGCACCGGACTTGGGGAGGCCTCATCGCGGGGACTCTCTTCGTCCTTCCCAGCGTGGTCGTGCTCTGGTTGCTGGGCTACATTTACATGGCTTATGGCGAGGTCGCGGGAGTGGCGGCCGCCTTTACCGGACTCAAGCCCGCAGTCCTCGCCGTCGTCGCCGCAGCCGTGCTCCGCATCGGCCATAAAGCGCTGAAGAACCAAACCATGTGGCTCATCGCCGCTGGAGCCTTCGTGGCGATTTTTTTTCTCAAGGTCCCCTTCCCTGCCATCGTCTTCGGTGCCGGGGCACTCGGCTGGCTGGGAAGCAAAGTCAGCCCGCACACCTTCGTGACCCTGGCCGGGCGAGAGGAGGAAGCGGGAATGACCGCCGGGCCCGACCACCTTGGCGAGATCCCTCCGCCCAGCTGGGGCCGTTCGCTGCGGGTGATCCTCATTGGCCTGGCGCTCTGGCTCACCCCGGTGTTCTTGGCCGGCCACTATTTGGGAAAAACCCACTCGGTGACCGAGGAGGGAGTCTTTTTCAGCAAAGCGGCAGTGATGACCTTTGGCGGAGCCTACGCCGTCCTTCCCTATGTCGCGCAAGAAGCGGTAGAGGAAAAAAGCTGGTTAGAGCCGGAGCAAATGCTCGATGGACTCGGCCTCGCGGAGAGCACCCCCGGTCCTCTCATCATGGTGGTGCAATTCGTTGGCTTCGTCGGCGGCTGGCAAAATCCCGAGGGGCTGAGTCCTCTCCTCGCCGCCACCGCCGGGGCAGCCCTCACCACCTGGGTGACCTTCGCCCCCTGCTTCCTCTGGATCTTTCTGGGGGCACCCTTCATTGAGCGCCTCCACGGGCACGCCGGCATCACGGGGGCTCTTTCCACCATCACCGCCGCCGTGGTGGGCGTGATTCTCAATCTCGCCCTCTGGTTCGGCCTCCACGTCCTCTTTCCTGCCGGGCAAGGGGTGCAGTGGTTCGGGCTCACCATTTTCGGGGTGACCCTTTTCGCCCTCATCAAGTGGAAGGTGGACGTCCTCTGGATCGTCTTTAGCGGTTGTGCCCTAGGCCTGCTCCACTACGCCTTCTCCTAAGCACGTGCCCCCAGAGCGCGCGCAAGATAGGGTCGGAACTGCTCCACGTCCTCAAGGTCGGCGGAATCATCCTTGCCCGCCTCATCCCAGCGCCGCAATTGCAAGTGGCGGGAAAAAAGCGGGTCCTCTTCGAAAGCCCGGGCTTCTTCTTCGCTCATCGGCCCCCCCTGCTCCACCAGCGTCTTCCTACTGGCGAAGGAGAGCCGGGCAAAGTATCCCTCCTCCCGCGCGGTGAGGTAGCGCTTGGCCGCGACGTGGTTCTCAATGAGACAAGCCGTCGTTTCAGAAAATCCCCGCTCGCGGGCCCAGCGTCCCCCGAGGGCATCGTGATTCGGAGAGCCAAAAGGGCCACTCTTCCCCGGCTCGGTCAACAAATGCGCGATATCGTGGAGGAAAGCCGCCGCCACCCCCTCGGCAGACTCGTGGTTGCCAATGGCAAGCAGACCCACCTGCACCGCATGTTGCCTCTGGGTCACCTCCTCGCCATAGCTCTCTCCTCCCCGGGTGCGAAACAATTCGTAGACCTCGGCAATAACCTCTTCTTTTCTCATCTGCTCTTTGCTAGTGGATTTTTTTCTCACACCTCCTCCTCGCGCAGCCAGCGGAAGGAGGTGAGGCGGAAGCGACGCCCCCAATCGATCTCACCACGCTCTTTGACCAGAGGATTGAGACCATGGCTATCCGGCTCCACCGGCTCGGGGAAACGCTGCACGGTGGCCTCACACCAGGCCTTGGCAATCACCTGCCCAGCCTTGTTTTTGGCATCGCCGTAGGCCCGCACCAGAAAAGTCTCCGATCGGGCGGAGAGCCCCATCCCAATGACCTGCAGCACATCCGCCTGGGTGAGAAATCCCGGCACTCCCCAAGCCACGGTATCCGGCTTCAAAGTCTGATTGAGACGGGTGGCATCCCAAATATTGTCGGGGTGGCGATAGTCGGGAAGCTCCTCCTCATTGTTCAATTCGTAAGTTCCTTCGAAGGAGCCATTGATCCCGGATTGATCGATGGCCGCTTGCAAAGCCCCCTTTTTGCCCTCCTCCGCATTGACCAGCCGACGATTGACGAAGTCGCTCAGACTCAGGAAGGGGCCGCGCGCGCGCACTTGTTCCACCATCGCCTCAGCCAACGAGGTGACCTCCTGCTCGTCCAGCACCCGGGTCCCGGCAAAGGAATCTTCGGACCCGGCCTCGCCCGCTTGACGAGAACCTGCCGGGGCGCGCAACAGCCGCCCGAAGGGCACCCCCTCGCCCGCCCGCTGATCCGTTCCTTTATTGGAAGAAAGAACCGCCTTCCAAGCCTCCACACTCGTAGAATTGACGTTGAACATTCCCTCCAACATCAGGGAGCCCGCCGCAAAGTGGCAGTCGTTGAGGCGCGCAAAGGTGTCGTCCTCGTTCCCTGCGCCCAAGAGAAGCAGCCGACTGTTGGGCAGAGGGCTCTTGGCCGGATTCTTCACGAAATCCTTCTTTTCCCACTCGCCCCCGGTGGAGAGGAAAAAGCGATCCCACAACGTATGGTTCACCTCGTAGCTCAGATCGTAGAGGAGATTGACGTCCTCTCCCCGGGGCTTGCTCTCGGGAAGGTTTTGCATCAGGTGACGAGCGTAGAAGGCCCATTTGTCGGGGTCGTCCGAGCGTCCCTCCCCGCTATCATCCCAGCCAATGGTGTAGCGGTTCCAGCCATTGGTCTGGCGATTATTCACCGACTTTGCCTCCAGCTCCGTGCCCCGGGGGTCAGTGATGCGGGGGTCGGCCAGGGAATTCCCCACCACAAAGGAGGGGGCCCACATGAGCTCGGAAAGATTGGCATGCTGGAAGGCCCCCAAGGACAGGATATCAGCCTCCGCCGCCGGTAGCTCGAAGAGGATCAGCCGCTCCGGCCCTTCCCCCGGTGTGCCGAAAGGAAAAGCATTCACTCCAAAGGGACGAAGACTGTCGTAGCTGACCACCTCATCAAAAAGGTCGCGGGTGTAGTTTCCGAAAAAGGCCGGGGTCGTGTCTGTCACATTCTCCCACGGCGTCCGCAGTGAATACGATCCCCGCATGTTCCAATTGGCCATCTGCGCATCCTGGAAGTGGGAAGTCTCCGCCAGGATTCCCGAGCCCCGCTCATTGCTCACCGTCTCGCGAAACCACCGCATGCGGAAGCCATCGCGCGTTCGTCGATCGGGCACTTGGGAGAAAAGCGGATTGTGGGCCTGGGTAGCCACCACCGGCACCCCCAGCTGCTCGGCCCAGACCACCGGGAGCTCCCGGTTGTCGCCGTATTGCAGCGCGCAGGAGACAAACTGGGCCATGGGCCAAGTGTCGAAATCCTCCGGCGTCCAGTCTTTGCCCCGCACCCCATGCTTCCACAGCATCCGATAGTCATCGGCCTGCACCCCATCGGCCACCTCGCGAAAGCTCAACACCGGAAGGCGCAGAGACCCATTCAAGTGCTGCAAGGTTTCCCCATCGGGGCCAATGGCCGGAGGCGTGACCCGCCGGAAGACCTGGGTGCTGTTGTCGGCATCCGGGCGCAGCGACAGATAGAAATTGCGCGTGGTATCGGGCGCGGTCGGAACGAGCACGTTGCGGCCCACCTTCCGCTCGGAATACTCCTGCCCGTCAGGCGGAGAAAAGAGAAAACTCTCCCCGGGAGGAATCACGGTAGAAGCCAAATGAAAGTAAAGCGTTCCCTGCTGGGCGGAACCTCCCATGCCCCCCGTTTGCTCATTAACATGAGTGCGCCCCAGATACATCTTGAACCGCTCCATCGAGCCATCCTGATAAGTGGCCTCAATGCACTTGGCCCCGTTGACGAGGAGAGCCAGGGCTGTCTCCGGCACGCGGAGGGAGACGTTATAGGGATTCCATAACACCACGCGGGGAAAGAGATGGATGCGCAGGCGGTAGTTGCGGGCGGGAAACTCCTCTCCGGAAGATGGAACACGCCCAGCCGGGGCAGGATTCGGGTCCGCATAGTAGCTCAAGCCGTAGTAGATGGACCCCTCCACCAGGACCGGACGAAGGCTCTGGTGGCTGAGGTCCTGCAATGCCACCGGACGGGGGTTGGAGTGATCGTAGGCGTCCGCCATCGCACCAGGCCTCGCTTCCTCCGCCGAAAAGAGAGCGTCGCGGGTTGTTCCCCCCTCCTGAGCCAGTTCGCTCCATGTGCGCAGCGAACGGAAAGTCGGAGCGATGAGGTGGGATTTGACCGTGGACAAGCGCAATCCCGCACGCATGGCCTCCTCGTTATTAGCCGGACCCACCAGCCGATCCGAGTCCGCGATGCCTGCGGAAACGACCGTCGTGCCGTCCCGCAAATCCTCCGCCCGCCGCCCCTTGCCATGGAGATACCAAGTCAAGTCCCGTTGCAACCCACCCTCCCGGGTATTGACAAATAGTCCCGCCGACGCGGTGGTCAAATCGTGGAAACTCGCCTGCGGATCCAGTCCCACCAGAGAAAGGCCCGTCCTTCCCACCAAGCGGGCCTTCCGCTCCGGTGCCACATCCTCACCCCACAACTCCACATCCTGGGCTCCAGCGCGCTGATAGTGACGGGTGAGAGAAGTCTTCCCGGCCATCTCCAGCCGGTCGGGGCTGCCCACATTGGCCTTCGCTCCTTGGTCGCCCACCCACCAGGCATAGCCCCCTCGTTCCCACAAGTCCTCACCCTCCCCCATGCGCACCGGCACCCGTGGAGCGCTCACCCCGGCGGCGGCTTCGTCGCCAATGCTGCCCGCAGCCACCAGGGCCACGGCTTGTCCTTGCACCCCCCGCTGAGGATCAGGGGCCGACCCTTCCCCACGGGGACCGGAGACGAGCCAATCCAGCACCTCGTCCTCCGGGCTCCAGCTGTTGCCGCTGAAAAACCGGGTATCCGTCAGTCCGCCATCCCGCACGGTCCGCTTCCAATAGGACTCTCCCTCCTGGTCGGTTGTTCGCCACACCCCGACCCAATTGAGTTCCTCCATCTCGGCCCGCTCACGAAGCAAATCGGCCCGGGCACAGACTCTCTGGTCCGGCCCCAGCGATTCCTGCAAACGGGCAATCGCCAGCTGGAGTGCCAGCCGGGCATTGGCCCGCGCCAATTGCCGCCCTGCCTCACTGGCACTACCCCGCAGGACACTCGCACCCAACCCCAGAATCCCCATCGCAATCAGGGAAAGTAGGATCATCAGGGTGACCACGAGGACCAGGCTGAACCCCTGCCCTTCACTGCGCCATCTTGCTTTCTTCCGAATCGTCGTCGTTTTCATAGCGGGACCTTCCACTGGTGAGACTCCTCCAAAGTAGCCACTTTTCTCTGCAAATTCAGTGGCGAAAACGCACAGTTAATTGGCGATTTCGCAAATGAAGATAGACATTTCCGACACTGATTTTTTTGTCACTCAACTCCCCTTTGCGAAGCGGGCTGCAGCAAGCAAAGGATAACTTCTGCTTTCCCGAAGCACTCTCACACTCACCATGAAAACTTATCAAATGTTGGGCTTTGTCACGACGACAGCCCTCCTCCCCACAGCGCAGGCTGCCACCTTGCTCAGCGAGAACTTCGACAGCCTCACCTCCGCCTTCGGTCCTTTTGTCTCCGCAGGAGAAGGGAATGGCGATGGCACGGACTGGACCGAGCAGCTCCCGAATGGCTGGAGCCAGACCTATGGCCCCGGACATGAAGAAGGAGGCCCCACCGAGTTCGATGGTTGGCGGGCAATGGACCCGGCCTCCTGGGTGGCCACAGCCAGCGACCAAGGCCGGGCGAACTTCACCGCCGGAGAAGGAGCGATCCTCGTGGCCGATAGCGACGAATATGACGACCTCGCCAGTGCCGCCTTCGAGTCCACCCTGCAGCTCCCTCCCGTCGATTTGGCGACCGTCAGCGTCCCCCAATCTCTCTATCTTTCCTTTGACTCCAGCTGGCAGGCCGAGCCCCAGATTGGTCAGGTGAAGGTGACCTATCAGGGCGAAGGGGCAGAATTCCCGGTGACCTACACCGTCCTCGACTGGAACGGAGACAACAAGAGCACCGCCTTCAGCGAAGCCCTCACCCTCGCCCTCAACAACCCTGCCGGGGCCACCTCGGCAACGGTGGAATTCTACCACAAGGGTAACAACAACTGGTGGTGGGCCATCGACAATGTCGAAATCTTCAATGCCGATGTGGTCATCACCCAGCAACCCGCCGGGGGAACCTACTATGCCGGCTCCAATATCACCCTCGCCGGACTGGAAACCCAGGGCGGCGTCGCCAGCTACCAGTGGTATCGGATCGAAGGAGAAGAGCGAACGATCATCGCCGGGGCGACCCAGCAGGAACTCGCGCTCTCCAATAGCCAACCCGGGGACAGCGGACTCTATGCCGTCGAGGTCACTTCCGGGGACACCACCACCAGCAGCTCTCCGGTCGCGGTCGACATCCTCCCCGTGGAGCCAACCACCGTCTATTTTATGGAAAACTTCGACTCGGTGGCCTTGGGATTTCCCGTGCAAGAAGGCTCCCTCACCGGGGCAGGGCCCTTCGTGGACAAGGTCTGGTCCGCCACCGCTCCCAGCGGATGGACCGTCGACCGCAGCGGGGTGAATGGAGTGGGCAATGCCGAGGTTGGGGTGGAGGAGTGGGAGGGCTGGAACTTCGCCGACCCCGCCTGGTGGAGCAGCACCGCCGGCAACCAGAATCGCGCCCAATTCACCCGCTCGGCCTGTGTCGCGGCCATCGTCGATCCCGATGAATGGGACGACCTCGGCGGAGCCTCCCAAGGAGAAGCCTCCAAGGCCTCGCTTCCTGAAAACCCGCCCCTCTTTGCCACCGTCGTCAATTATGATAGCGAGATGACCTCCCCGCCCATCGATATCTCGGGAGCGACAGCCGGGACCCTGCAGTTGCGCTTCTCAAGTAGTTGGCGACCCGAGGACTCCCAAATGGCCATCATTTGGGTTTCCTTCGATGGAGGCGAGCGTGAACGACTCCTGCACTGGAACTCCTTTTCGGGAGACACCGTGGACGAGGGGGATGGCATCTTCCATCCCGATGCCGAAAACGAAAGCGTCCTCCTGGCCATTCCCAACCCGGCGGGAGCCAGCTCCATGGAGCTGACCTTCCACATGCCCCAGGCCGACAACGACTGGTGGTGGGCAGTGGACAACCTGCTCGTCTTCAGTGGCAGCGAGCCCGCCGATGTCCTCGTCGCCCCCCAGAGCCACACCGTCCTGGCCGGCGGTGGCGCGGTGGTCTTCGAGGCCCAGGCCGACGGCATCGGGACCTTCACCTACGACTGGACGGGACCCGGGGGAGCTCCGGTGGGCTCGGACAACATCGACGATCCGGTCAACCGCCTCACCATCGCCGAGCCCGGCACCGATGATGTCGGAGACTACGCGGTCACCATCAGCAACCCGGCGGGAGGTATCGAGCTCTGTGCCAGCCTCCAAATCCTCCCCGCTCTTTTTGCCCAACAACCTGCCGATAAAGTGGGTGATAATGCGGTGGTGGAAGGGCTCGACGCCTTTCTGGACGTCAATGTCCACAGCTATGATCCAGAGCTGTCCTACCAATGGTATAAATTCGTCGATCATGACAACAACCCGGCCACTCCGGAAATCAAAGAGGCCATCGCGGGAGCGAACAATGGAGCGGGCAACAATCCCGACCGGGCCTTCACCCTGCAGCAGCTCAACAACGAGACCGGCCTATACGAGACTCAGATGACTTTGGCCTACTTCGAAGCCGAACTCGAATCCGTCACGGGCCGCTATTGCCTGGAAGTGACCAACCAATATGGCAGCGTGAGCAGCCGCACCGCAACCCTTTCGGTGGTTCCCATGGTCTTCTCCCTGCAGCCGGTCTCCACCCTTGTGCAAGCCGGCGAGCCCGTCACCCTGCAAGCGCAAGCCGACAGCGCCTTCCCCGTGACCTATCAATGGTATCGCCGCGAGGTGGGCTCCCCAACCCGCGAGTTGCTGGAAGGAGAAACAGGAGCCCAATTGAGCTTCCCGGCGAGCGGAGCCTCGCAAAACGCTTTTTACTCGGTGGAAGCCCGCAGTGACAATGGCCAGGGCTCCATCGGGGTGCTCTTCAGTGAGGAAGCGCTCGTGACCGTCTACGTGGACCACTCTCCCGTGGTCCTCTTCAGCGAAGACTTCGAGTCCCTTCCCCTGGGAGATTCGGTGGACGATTCTCCCGCCGCCAGTGGAGTCTGGACGCAGACTCCCCCCAGCGGCTGGGTGGCGGACAACTCGGGCGTGCCCGGCTTTGGCACCGAGAATGATGGCATCACCGAGTGGGCCGGCTGGTCCTTCGCCGACCGCCTCTGGTGGGCCTCGGTCGACGATCAGCAGCGCAGCGACTTCACCAATGCCTCCGGCACCGTCATGGTCGCCGATCCGGATGAATGGGATGACGCGGCACACGCGGCCGGCAGCTACAACACCTACCTCACCACCCCGGCCATCTCCTTGGCCGGGGCCGAAGAAGGCTCCCTGGTGCTCTCCTTCGACTCCTCCTGGCGTCCGGAAGTCAATCAGCGCGGCCAGACCGAGCTCTCCTTCGATGGCGGGGCCACTTGGCTGCCCTTCCTCATCTTTGAATCCGACGCCAACGACCCGGAATACAAGGACCATGCCACCAACGAGCACGTCAGCCTCCCGGTCAATGCCCCCTCCGGAGCCTCCGAGATGCTCGTCCGCTTCTCCCTTGTCGACGCCGGCAACAACTGGTGGTGGGCCCTCGACAACATCGCCGTAACTGCCGAGGTGCCCGGCGGCATTCTCGCCATCACCGACTACACCATCAGTGCCGGTGCTGTCACCCTCACCTGGACCTCGGCGAGTACCGTCGCCTACAAGCTCACCTGGTCCCCCGACCTCGTGGAATGGACGGATGTTCCCGGCTACGAAAATATCGTCGGCGAAGAGGGCAGCACCACCCGCTCGGTCAACTTCACGGAACTCCTTACCCAAGCCCCTCCCAAGGCTTTCATCCGCGTCGAACGCCGCTAAACCTTTCCCGGCCATCCAACAAGGCCGCCGCGCCCCAGTGCGGCGGCCTTCTTTTTCCAACTTTCCAACAACACACCAACTATGAAAACCATCCTACGCCTACTCTGCCTGGCAACGACCTTGCACGCCCACGAGGAAACTCCTGATCCCGCCCTCTTCTACAAATTCAGCCCCCGTCTGCTGGTCGCCGGCAGCGAGGAAAATTCCCCCCCCGTGCTGAAACCCCAGTTCGGACCTCCCCTGCAACTTGCCACCAGACCGCTCGCCAACGAAAGCGGTCAACTTGGCCTCCGCTTTGACAAAGGACGGCAACCCCACCTCCTCCTCGCCAAGAGCGAAGAACTCCCCTCTCTCCTGCCCACCCGAGAGTTCACCCTGGCAGCTTGGTTCACCATCGATGAGCCCCAGGATTGGGGTGCCCTCTTCTCCGCTCTGGAAGACAATGGCGACCGGGAAAAAGGCCTCGTTCTCGGCTACAACCGCCAACGCCCCTACGTCGGACTGGCCACTGAAGGCGCTGACGATGGCGATGGCAAGATGACCTATCTGCAAGGGAAAACGCCCTACACCGTCGGCAAGTGGCATCACCTCGTCGCCACCTATGACGGCATCGAGCTGACCCTCTACTTCGATGGCACCGAGGCGGCCCGAAGTGAGGTCCAATCGGGCAAAATTCTCTGGCCCGAGAACCTCCAGCAAGCCTGGATCGGCGGCTATCACGACTCCAACGAAAACTACCCCCACGAGGGCCGCCTCGGCCTCTGCAAGCTCTTCCACTACTGCGCCAACCCCTCCTGGGTCGCCAAACAATTTGCCGAAGGCGAAGAGCTCGCCAAACAAGAAGCGGAAGCTCCCGTGCCAGCTCCTCCCGGCATCGTGGTGAAGCCCTATCTGCAATGGGTGCGCCAGAACGAAGCCACCATCATGTGGGAGACCGCCCACCCTTGCAAAGGCATCCTCCACTGGGGCTTGGGCTCCGATTGCGACCAACGCTTCGAAGAAGAGGAAGAAACAACTCTCCACGAAATCACCCTCACCGGGCTCGAAGCGGAGATGCTCTACTACTACCATACCGAGTCCCCCGACGAAGAGTCCGCAAACATCACCGAAGTCTCTACCTTCCAGACTGCGACCAAGCCCGGCTCTCCCATCGCCTTCACCGTCTTTTGCGACGCTCAAGCCAATCCCCAAGTCGTCAACCAGCTCGCCAAAGCCGCCTGGGAATTTCGCCCCAACTTTCTCATCATGGGAGGAGACCTCGTCACCACCGGCCGCAACAAAAGCCACTGGGTGGACCACTTTTTCGCCAATATGGACCCCCTCATCTCCCGCGTCCCCTTCTACCCCGTCCTGGGCAACCACGAGCAAAACGCGGATCACTACTACCACTACATGCACCTGCCGGAGCCAGAGTATTTCTATACCTTCACCCAGGGCGATGTTCAGTTCTTCATGCTCGACAGCAACAAATCTTTCGCCCCCGATAGCGAACAATACCAGTGGCTAGACAAAGAACTCGCCGCCTCCACAGCCAAGTGGAAAATGGCCGTTCATCACCATCCCCCCCACTCCTCGGATGACGACTACGGCAACGACTGGAAGCGCCCCATCTCCGAGGCCACCAATGGCGACCGCAATGCCAAACAGCTCATCACCCTCTACGACAAACACGGAGTCGACATCGTCTGGAATGGCCACATCCACTCCTACGAACGCACCTGGCTCCTGCGAGCCGGACAACCGGTGGAAAAAGACGGCACCCTCTATCTGATCACGGGTGGCGCGGGCGGCGGACTCGAGCGCTTTGGCCCCTACCGCCCCACCTTCCAGCGGCAGATCAAAACCGGCCACCACTTCAGCTACGTCACCTGCTTCGGCGGCGAGCTCGATGTCAAAGCCTACGACCTCGAGGGTCGCCTCTTCGACCACTTCACTCTACGCAAAGACTAACGACCACCTCCTGCCACCGCCCCGTCCACCCACCGACGGGGCGGTTCTTTGTCCATGAAAACCCTTCTCCTTCTGGCCATCTCATCCCTCTCCCTGCTGGGGCAGCCGGAGGGCGAAGCTCGCCCACCCCGCACCCTCAGCCTCCTCCCCCTCGGCGTTCATCCCCCCTTCGAGCAGGAAATCCGGGAAGACGCCCGCTACGAGGTCGCTCCCGCTCCCGGCACCATCCCCCCGCCCACCCTCCTTCTCCCCGGCGCAGACGACGCCCCCGGGAATCGTCTCCTCCTCCGGCTGCGCAGCCTCAGCCCGCCCATCGAGCTCCCCCCAGCCCCGGACAATGGCACCCTCACCCTCAGGCATCCCGACGGCAGCCCCTGGTGCCGCGTCCCCTATCTCGCTGGTCCCGCCACCCTCACCCTCCTCTGGCGGGGCGGCCTCCTCTGGGACGAAGTGCGCACCCTCCCCCTCCCCAACCACCCTGGCGCCATCCCCGCCAACTCCTGTCGCCTCATCAACATCTCGCACCGGACCTTGACCCTTCGCTGGCAAGAGACCGTCCATCCTCTCCCGCCCGGCAAGTTCATCCTCCTCTCTTTTTCCGAAAAAAAAGCGACCGCCCACCTCGAAATCACCTCCCGAGAGGGAAAGCAGCAAGAAACCGCCTTTCGCAGCGAGATTCCCGTTCTCCCCGCCTTCCGACAACAAATCATCTGCTACCGCTGCGATGGCAGCGACCAACGCCAGGCCATCAAGGTCCATCTCCTCCGGGAAAAACGGTAGACCTTGTCCCCCCCGCCCTTCACCGACTCTTGCGATGCACTCCCGGCTGATCTCCCGTCACTCTCTTGAAAAAACGGCACAGCTCATCCTGAGCACCGAAGCCCGTGCGCTCGGCGATCGCCTGCAGAGTCAAGCCCGTGCCAATGAGGTAATCCTGAATCCTAGCCGCCCGGATGGCATCCATTTCCTGCTTGGGCCCATGCCCGAAGACCGCATGAAAACGCAGACGCAGCTGCTCCCGCGACACCCCCAGCCGACGGGCCAGCTCGCCCGCCGTCAGCCCCCCCTGCACCACCTCCTCGCGCATAATTTCCACCGCCCGCCGCACCAGCTCATCCGCAAGGGTCACCATCCCGGTGCTCTCCCTCTCCACCACCCCGGGCGAAGGCACCAACACCCGCGAATGACTGGCCACCCCATAGCCCGACATCTGGCGATACAACAAACTCGCCGCCTCATAACCAATCTTTTTCCCCGGAAAGCGCAAACTGCTCAAAGGCGGATTGGTGGCATGACAATACACGATATCATCAGCCACCCCCAGCACCACCGCATCACCGGGAACCTTGACCCCCAATTGGGCCAAAACCCGCACCGCACACACCGCCGCAATATCATCCTTGGCAAAAATCCCATAAGGGGGCTCCAGAGGGGCCAACTGCCGCCACCCCGCCTGCGCCACCTGCCTGGCCCGCGTCCGCTTCGGATAAGTCGCAGCCGGCACCGAAAGAACCTCGCAATCAAAACCATCCTCCCGCAAAGCCTCCCGAAAGCCCTGCAAACGCTCGGCAGAATACGTCCGGTTGGGATCATGCCAATAGACGAACTGGCGCAGCCCCAGTCGCTTGAAGCGCTCGGCCGCCTGACGACCACAGAAGACATTATCCATGGTCACCCGCGGGAAATGCGGCCCCCCCGTCGGCTGCTCCACACTCAGATTAACCACCTGGATGCCCTTCTCAGCCCAAGCCCGCGCTTCCGCCGCCGTGTAGCGAAAAACCAACAACCCATCCCCCTCCCAATCGGCATCAATCTTAACCTTCGGCAAATCCCCCCCACTCGGCTGCTCGAACTCAAGCTCGAACTCATGCCCCTCCCGCAAAAAATCCAAAATCCCCCCAAAGATTCGGTTCCCGAACCCCTGGGCCCAATCAATCAACCGCACCCCCACCTTGTATCTCTTTTCCAACAACGCCATTTCCCTGCGTTTTTGTAAGATATATTTGCAAAAATCCAAGAAGAAGATTGTATCCTCCCGCTACCACACCTCGCCTCAGCCACCATGACCATTGCCATCATCGGAGCCGGCATCGCCGGCCTCTCCCACGCTCTTCTCGCCGCCCGCCAAGGCCACCAGGTCACCGTCTTCGAACGCTCTCCCTCCCCCCAAGGAGCCAGCATCCGCAACTTTGGCATGCTCTGGTCCATCGGCCAAACCGCAGACCTCTACCCCCTCGCCCTCCGCTCCCGCGAAATCTGGCTGGAGATCCTCGCCGAAATGGGAGCCTACCACCGCCTCTGCGGCTCCCTCCATCTCGCCAGCCGCGAAGACGAAGCCACCGTGCTGCGCGAATTCGCCGACCTCGCTCCCGCCCTCGGCTACCAAGTCCAATTCCTCTCCCCTTCCCAAGTGGAAGCCCGCTCCCCGGTGGTCAAAAAGGGCATCACCCAAGCCGGCCTCTACTCCCCCACCGAAGTCAACATCGACCCCCGCCAAGTAGCCCAACTCCTGCCCCGCTACCTGCAGGACAAATTCGGCGTGCGCTTCCGCTGGAACACCCGCGTGACCAGCATCGCCGAAGGCTCACTAGAAACCGCCGACCGCCACCACCATCCCTATGACCAAATCCTCCTCTGCAGCGGAGCAGAGCTGGAAGCCCTCTTTCCCGACCTGCTCACCACCAGCTCCATCCGCCTCACCAAGCTGCAAATGATGCGCACCGTGCCCCAGGGACCCGCCTTCGACCTCGGCCCCATGCCCGCCACCGGCCTCACCCTCCGCCATTACGAGAACTTTCGCATTTGCTCCAGCCAGCATGCTCTCATCGACCGCGTCGCCCACGAGACCCCCCTGCTCGACCGCTACGGCATCCACGTCATGGCCTCCCAAGATGCCACCGGAGGCCTCGTTCTTGGCGACTCCCATGAATACGGGACCGAGATCACCCCCTTCGACCGGGAAGAAATCGACGACCTCATCCTCACCGAGCTCCGCCGACACTTCGAGTTCCCCCGTTGGCAAATCGCCCGCCGCTGGCACGGCATCTACGGCAAGATCCCCGGGCAACCCATCCTCGACCTCCCCTCTCCCCTCCCCGGCGTCCATCTGCGCACCGGCCTCGGCGGCACCGGGATGACCCTTTCCTTCGGATTGGCTGAACAATTCGTCACCCGCCACCTCACCCCCAGCCCCAAACGCCCCCCTGCCAGCCCCTCCCCCTCACCCCAATGGGCCTAAACCAACGCTGCCCCCACCGCCACACTCCACGCCCTCAGGAAGCCGTCCTTCTCGGCTAAGCCCTCTTCTTCTGACCTGGCATGAGGAAGATGCGCAAGCACGCTCACCCTCCACGCCACAGCCCTCGCTGCGGGCGGGATGGAGGAAAAGCTGGACTCGCCGGGGGAAGGTCCTAGCCTCGCGGCCCGTTCCTTTTTCGTAATGTCTCTCGCCTTCCCAATCAAAGCGCTCGTCCTCGTGGGCGGAAAGTCCCGCCGCATGGGTCAGGACAAAGCCCAGCTGGAGTTCGAGGGAAAGACCCTTCTGGAAAGACTCCTTGCCGTGCTTGCACCCCGGGTGCCGGAGATTTTTCTCTCGGTGGCCCAGGAAGAACAGCGCTCCTTCCAGCGGCCGGTGATTCGCGACCTCACCAGCAATCCCGGCCCCCTGGGTGGGCTGGAGGCGGCCTTTGCCCACGATCCCAAATCCGCGTGGCTGGTCCTGGCCTGCGATCTCCCTCTCTTCGACGACCCCACCCTCGCGGCCCTGCTGGCGCATGCAGATGCCAGCGCCATGGCGAGCTGCTTTCTCAGCCGCCTCGATGGTCGCCCCGAGCCCCTGTGCACCCTCTATCAACCGGAGGCAGGGGTGAAACTGACAGAATATCTGGCTCAAGGAGGCCGCTGCGCCCGAAAGTTTCTCGAATCCCTCAAGCCCCAAGGCCTCGCCCTTCCCAACCCGCTGGCCCTGGACAACGCCAATCGGCCCGAGCATCTCCACGAGCTGACCTTGCTCGCCAGAGAAGGCCTCGTCAGAAAGGAGGCCACCATCACCTACTACGGCAAACTCAGTAGTGAAGCCCCCGCCGCCGAGGAAATTGTGCAGACGCAGGCCGCGACCTGTGCCGGGCTCTATGAAGAAGTCCGCCTGCGACACCGGCTGAGCCTCGACCTCGATACCGTCAAGCCGGTCTTGGCCGACGAATTTGTGGACTGGACGACTCCCCTCCCCCCGGGTGCCCAAGTCGCCTTTCTCCCCCCCTTTGCGGGAGGATAAGGAAGGGACGACATTTTTTAGGTAAAAAGACGACAATGATGTTTACAATTTCCTCTTCCCCGATCGACCGGAATGGCGTGATAGCACTGGTGGAGAGTCCTTCAGCGGGAGCCTTGGTGGTCTTTGAAGGGCGCGTGCGGAATCATCATTTAGGGAAAGAGGTGGAGGCTCTGAGCTATTCGGCCCACCCCGTCCTCGCCGAAGCGGAGGGAGCCAAACTGGTGCAGGAGACGCGGGAAAAATTTCCTCAAGTGGAGGGCTTGGCCGCGACCCATCGCGTTGGAGAGCGCCTCCCGGTGGGCGAAATCGCCGTAGTTATCGCGGCCTCCTCCCCTCATCGGCCGGAAGCGTTCGCTGCCTGCGACTACCTCGCCCAACAGCTCAAAAACCGCTTACCGGTCTGGAAAGAAGAGCACTACCAAGACCAGAGCAGCGACTGGACCTGAAGGCCCACCGCAGAAAAAGAGTTCTCCCAAACGCTCTTCCAAAGCAGGTCGGCAACTTTCTCCTTCGAAAGCGAAAAAAGCTGCCACGTGGCAACGGGAACTTGTAAGAATCCGTTGTTCAACTCGTAAAACCGCTTATCTTGGTGCCACCCTGTCATTTCTTTTGACAGGGAAAAAACCACGCCTCTGACGTTCACTTTGTTTTATGCCTCAGACCCACTTTGCTCTCGCTTCTCTCCTGCTTGCGCCCCTGGTGCAGGCCAAGATCGACTTTGCCGAAGAGATCAATCCTCTCTTTGTCAAACACTGCACCGCCTGCCATGGGGGGGTGAAAGAAGCCGGAGGACTCTCCTTCATCTACCGCGAGCGGGCGCTGAAAGAAGGGGACTCGGGTGAGATGGCCATCGTGCCAGGCAAACCCGAGGAATCGGAGTTGATGCGCCGCATCACCCTGCCCCCCGGGGACGACGACATCATGCCCCAGGCCAAACATGGACCGCCCTTGGAGGAGCACGAGGTGGCCCTCTTTCGCCAGTGGATTGCAGAAGGGGCGGAGTGGTCGGGCCATTGGTCCTTCACCGCCGTGGAAGCTGATCCTGCTCCCGAGGTGGGCGGCGATTGGGCCCGGGGCGATATCGACCGCTACGTGCTGGCCCGCATGCAGGAAAAGGGCCTCTCCCCCGCCGCCCCGGCCAGTCGCCGGGAATGGCTGCGCAGGGTGACGCTGGACCTCACTGGCCTGCTCCCCACCGCCGACGAACTGGAGGCCTATTTGGCTGATGACTCTGAACAAGCCGAGGCCAAGGTAGTGGACCGCCTCCTGGCGAGCCCGGCCTATGGCGAACGCTGGGCCTCGGTCTGGCTCGACCTGGCACGCTACGCCGACTCCGAGGGGCTGGGGATCGACAATCGCCGCGAGGTCTACCCTTATCGCAACTGGGTCATCAAGGCCTTTGAGGAGGATCTCCCCTACGACGAATTCACCATCAAACAACTGGCCGGGGACCAGCTTCCCGACCGGACTTTGGACGACTTGATCGCCTCGGGCTTCAATCGCCTGACCACCCAGAATAGCGAGGGCGGCACTGACGACGAAGAGTTCCGGGTCGCGGCCATCATGGATCGGGCGGCCACCACCTACAACGTGTGGCAGGGATTGACCATGGAATGCGTGCAATGCCACTCCCATCCCTACGACCCGATCAAACACGAGGAATACTTCGAGACCCTCGCCCTTTTCAACAACACTCGGGACGGCGATCGCAATGCCCACGACATCCACCTGCGGGTGCCTGACAGCGAGCAGGAACGACAAAGCGTCTTGGAGCACTTCAATGCCCTGCAAAAGGTGGAGAAAGAGCTGCAGGAGAGCAATCTCGCCCTGAATGAGGACTCCCGCTGGTATGCACCGCAGGATGCCGAGTTTATCTCCACCGGGAGTTCGCTAAAGGGGGAAACCCGCCAGACTGAGCAGGGTGAGCCCGACTTCGTGGCAGTGGGCACTCCCGGTCGCGACGCCAAACACACGGTCCACTTTTCCCTCCCCACCGATGCCGACCAGGCTCTGACCGCCCTGCGAGTGACCGTCCTCCCGGAAGACCTCGCTGAAGCCCGGCACATGGGCGAAGCCGGCTTTGGCATCCAAAGCATCCAGCTGCATCGCGTGCAGGCAGATGGGCAGACCGAAGCCATTGCCTTTCAGGATGTCTTCACCAGTGTCGCCCACAATCAGGGCTACGTTCGGGGGGTCATGGATCCTTCCCGCGACAACGGCTGGTCTGTGATGACCAAATTCTTTCACCCGCAATGGGCGACTCTCGTCTTCAAGGAGCCCCTGACCGGCGTGCAGCCCGACGACCGCTTTCGCTTGGAAATCATCCACACCCGCCGCCTCGGCAACGAGGGCAGCGTGCCCATGGTGGTGCGCCGCTTCCAATTCAGCTTCACCGATAATCCCGACTGGATCACGAAGGGGGTGAGCCCCGAGCGGGTCGCTTTGGCCAAAAAAATCCAGCATCATCAGGGGGCCCTCAATGGAGCGAAAGGCCCCCGCACCCTCATCATGCACGACGTCGAGCCCGGCCTGGAGCGCGAGACCCGGCTTTTCGTGCGCGGCAATTGGATGACTCGTGGAGAGGCCGTCACACCCGGCACCCCCGACAGCCTGCCCCCCATTGCGAGCGAAGAGCCAACCCGGCTGGAGTTCGCCCAATGGTTGGTCTCAGGCGAGAACCCCCTCACCGCCCGGGTCTGGGTCAACCGTCTCTGGCACCAGCTCTTCGGGCTGGGCCTGGTGGAAACTTTGGAAGACTTTGGTGCCGTCGGGATGAAACCCAGCCATCCCGAATTGCTCGACTACCTGGCCACCCAGTTCGTGGAGACCTACGGCTGGCGCAGCAAGCCCGTGCTCCGCGAAATCGTGCTCTCGGCCACCTACCGCCAGACGGCGCAAGTGAGCCCCGAGCACCGCTCGGCAGACCCCACCAATATCTGGCTCTCCTACGGGCCTCGCCAACGCCAGACGGCGGAAATGCTGCGCGATGCCACCTTGCAGGCGGCGGGCCTCCTCAGTGACAAGCGCTTTGGCAGCATCACCTTCCCCCCCATCCCAGAAGGAGTGTGGCGTCCCTTCCAAGGAGGCGACAGGTGGAACACGCCCAAGCCCGGTGACGAAGAGCGCTACCGGCGCATGATCTACACCTACGCCAAGCGGGAAATCCCCTTCCCCGGCATGGCCACCTTCGATGCCCCTTCCCGCGAGTTCTGCAAGCAACGCCGCATGGTGAGCAACACTCCCCTGCAGGCCCTGATGACGATGAACGATGCCGCCTTCTACGAAGCGGCCCAGAACTTCGCCCGCCGCTTTTTCCCGCAAACGGAAGGAAGCGATCTGGGCCAGCAAATCCGCGACGCCTACCACTTGGCGACTACCGAGCAGGCCGATGACGAAGTGGTCGGCAAGCTGCGCCAAGCGCACGACAATTTCCTACAAACTTATCAAGAAGACCCCGAGCTCGCCCAAGAGGTGCAGGCCACGCCCGAGGAGGCAGCCCGCACCATGTTGGCCTCGGTCATCCTGAACCTCGACGAATTCCTCACCCGCTAACATACCGCCATGAATCTCGAAACCCTCTTGCGCGAACAGCATCGCCAACAACTCACCTATCAGACCCGCCGGCACTTCCTGCGCGACGGCATGACCGGTTTGGGAGGCCTCTGGTTGGCCCTGCAAGGGCAAGGCTTCGGCCGGGCCCTTTCCATTGAGCACAGCGCCACCAATCCCCTGGACGCCTTGCCCGCGCAGTTTGCCCCCAAGGCCAAGCGGGTCATCTTCCTCCACATGGTCGGCGCCCCCTCCACCCTGGACCTCTTCAACTACAAGCCTGAGCTGGCCAAATACAACGGGCAGGAATGCCCCGCCTCCTTCCTCGAAGGCGAGCGCTTTGCTTTCATCCAAGGGGTGCCCCGCATGCTCGGCCCCCAGTTCTCCTTCCAGCAATATGGCCAATCCGGGGCCTATGTCTCCGATCAGCTGCCCCACCTCGCCAAGCACGTCGACGAGCTCTGCTTCGTGCACACTCTGAAGACGGACCAATTCAACCACGGTCCCGCACAACTGGTCATGCAAACGGGCAATTCCGCCCTCGGCCATGGCTCCATCGGTTCGTGGGTCACCTGGGGACTGGGCACCGAAAACGAAAACCTGCCCGGCTTCATGGTCCTCCTCTCCGGCGGCCGCCGTCCCCGGGCCGGCAACGCCCTCTGGTCCGCCGGGCACCTCCCGTCCGTCTATCAAGGCGTGCAGTGCCGCTCGGTGGGCGAACCCGTCCTGAACACCACCAATCCCCGTGGAGTCAGCCACTTGCTGCGCGGCCAGAGCATCGAGGCCATCAATGACCTCAACCGCAAGGCCCATGCCGAAATCGGCGATCCCGAAACCCTCACCCGCATCGCGCAATACGAGATGGCCTTCCGCATGCAGACCTCCGTGCCGGGCGTGATGGATATCGCCGACGAGCCCCAGCACATTCACGAAATGTATGGCACCCGCCCCGGGAAGGAATCCTTCGCCAACAACTGCCTCCTCGCCCGCCGCTTGTCGGAATCCGGCGTGCGCTTTGTGCAACTCTACGATTGGGGCTGGGACTCCCATGGCGCGGGCAAAAACGAAGCCCTCAACCACGGCTTCCAGGACAAATGCCGCTCCATCGACCAACCCATCTCCGCTCTCCTCACCGACCTCAAACAACGGGGCCTCTTGGACGAGACCCTCGTTATCTGGGGGGGTGAATTCGGCCGCACCCCCATGCAGGAGAACCGGGGCGGTGGCAAAATGGCCTTCATCGGCCGCGACCACAATCCGAACTCGGCCACCATCTTTATGGCTGGCGGCGGGGTCAAACCCGGCTTCAGCTACGGCGAAACCGACCAATTCGGCTACAAGCCCCTCCCCGGGCAAGAAGTCCACGTGCGCGACTTCCACGCCACCCTCCTCCACCAGATGGGCTTCGACCACAACAAACTCTCCATTAATTCCAATGGCCTGGAGGAAAAATTGACCGGGGTGAAGAAGGCCCGCGTCATCAAAGACCTCCTGGCCTGATTCCCCTCCTTTGCAACAGCCTGATCCGGTGCTAGCATCCAGATCATGCGCTGCCCTTGGTTTCGTCACTGCCAGTCCGCCTTTGTCGGACTTGTGCTGCTGGCGTTATTCGGGGGTGCCATCCTCTTCTGGCAGCTCAATCGCGGCGGCTTCTCCGGCGAATGGGGCGAGCGCTTACAGGAACAACTCGATGAATTCGGCCTCCATGCCGAGTTCTCTTCAGTGCATCTCTCCCTCACCCAGGGGCTCATCGCCCACGATCTGGAGATTTACCGCGATGCCGACCGCACCACCCTCCTCGCTTCCGCCGAGCGGATGAATCTGGATATCGACCGGGGTCTCGCTCTCCGCGGCCAGTGGGAAATCCGCTCCGCAGAGTTTGAGAACGCCTTCATCCGCTTGCCCGACCACTGCGCACCCCATCACCTCGATCAACTCACCGGCACCGCCCGCCTCTCTCCCACTGGCGATTTGGCCTTTGCCAGCACCAGCGGGCAGCTGGGCCAACTCAATCTCCAGTTGTCCCTTTCCCTGCAAAACTTCGCCCTCCCCAAGCAGGGAGCTGACGAGGGCGAAAAAAACGTTCCCCTGGAAGATTTCGTCGCCGCCCTTCACCGCGAGGTGGCCCACTGGACCCCGGCCGGGGACGCCCTGCCCACTCTCGAGCTGCGCATCTCCGGCAATCTCGCCCGCCCCGGCACCCTGGAAGGCCGCTTTCATTTCTCCGCCCCCCGCCTGGCCCGGCTGCGCTACACCGTGGAGGACCTCGCCCTCTCCGGACGGGTCAATTCCTCCTCCCTTCACCTCGAGGAGTTCACCTTCCATGATGAGGCCGGCCCCTTCACCCTGAGCGGCATCTACGATCTCCGCGCCCACCAGCTCAGCTTCGCTAGCCAATCCACCGCCCGCCTCGATCGTCTGCTGGCCGAGGGCCTGGGCTACGATCTCCTGGAAAGCGTCACCTTTCGCGAAGCCCCCACCGTGACCGCCAGGGGCGAAGTCTTCCTCCCTGCCGACTCCCCGCCCGAGCTGCGCCTGACCGGGCACCTCGCGGTGGCCCAGGTGGGCTTTTTGGCCACCACCTGGACCTCCCTCGAGACCGATTTCTCTTGGCAAAAGAACAATCTCTATCTGCGTGATCTCCAAGTCCGCCACCCGGAGGGCGAACTCGCCGGGCAGGTTCTTTTCCAAAACGAGGTGGTGCGCTACCGGGCCACCACCACTCTGCCCCCGAAGGTCTTCGACCCTTTCATCGAGAAAGAAGGCGACATTCGCAACACCATCGAAAACACCGAGTTCACGCCAGAGAGCCGCCTCAATATCGAACTCTCCGGCAGCATCCGCCCCTCCGACCTCACCGACTGGTCGGCCAGCGGACGTGCCGTGGTGGAGAATATCCGCTTCCACGGCACGCCTCTCAACTACGGCTCCGCCACCTTCAATCTCACTCCCCTGCAGGCCGTTTACTCCCAGCCGGAAGTCGAGATCGACCTCACCGGCACCAAGTCCTTCCAGCGCTTCGGAGGACCGGAGAGCGCCGTCGTGCGCGCGGACGCCATCCGCTACGATCACGCCGAGGGGGTCACCCGCATCGAGCACCTCCACGGCGTCTGCTGGCCCTCGGCCGTGCTGGCCATGTTTCTGCCCGAAGTCGCTGCCTTCATCGAGCGCACCTACCGGGCCAGCGAACCGCCCGCCTTTTCCTCCACCGGAGTCATCGACCACCGGGAGCCTGGCGAGAGAACCTCCTTTCTCACCCGCCTCTCCGCCCCCGCCCCGCTCTACTACGACTTCCTCGGCAAAGCGGTGGAACTCCGCGAGACCTCAGTCCTCGTCCACACCCACCACCAGCAGGTCGACCTGCGCGAACTCTCCTCCTACGCCTTCTCCGGCCCCATCGAGGGCGAAGTCAGCATTCTCCTGCCGGAAAAAGAGTCGGGAAAACCTGACTTCCGGGGCGAGCTGAAGTGGACCCGCCTCCGCCTCTCCGACCTCGGCGACACCTACGGATTTGATAGTATCGAGAAGGGTCTCCTCACCGGGCGACTCGCCTTCTTCGGCACCGCTGACCGCATCGAGACCCTCAACGGCAGCGGCCTCATTGCTCTGGAGCAAGGCGAACTCTTCAAAGCCCCCGTCTTCGGCCCCCTCTCCCCCCTCATCGCCGGGGTGCAGGGTCATGATCGCGCCTCCCACGAGACCGCCCGCGACGCCTCCGCCAACTTCCTTATCCGCAATGGCATCCTCTACACCGACGACTTTCTCACCACCACCGATTCCCTCACCGTGCGGGCTGAGGGGGCCATCGACCTGGCCCGACAAACCCTCGACATGACCGCCCGAGCGGACACCGAAGGCCTGCTCAAACTCGTCACCTTGCCCCTGAATCTGAGCGGTTTCGACGGCCTCTTGCAATTCCGTGGCACAGGTCCGATTGCCGATCCCACCTGGCAAAACACCCCCTTCACCCGGCCCGCCCCCCGCCGCGAGGAATCCCTCTTTCCCGAGCCCCCCAGAGTCCGCGTGGTCCCCGAGTAGGTGGCCGCGCATTCCGGCTTGGCCCCGACGGCAAATCACTCTACCAGTGCCGCCATGCTGCGCACCGCCGACTTTCACTACGATTTGCCCGAGGAGCTCATCGCCTCCCACCCCCTGGAAGATCGCACCGCTTCGCGCATGATGGTCGTCGACCGCACCCGGGGCACCATCGAGCACCGCCAGTTCGCGGACTTCGTCAGCTACGTGACCCCCGAGGACCTGCTGGTGCTCAACGATACCAAAGTGGTGCCCGCCCGCTTCTTTTCCAATGATGGCAAAATCGAGCTCCTCCGCGTGGAGGAACTCTCCCCCCTGCGCTGGCGCTCCCTGGTCCGCCCCGGCAAGAAAATGAAGCCCGGTCGCACGGTGGAAGTCGGCGCAGCCATCGGGACGGTGGAGGAGATCGACGGCGACGGCAATCGCCTCATCGCCTGGGACCGCCCCCCCGACCCGGAGCGCGGAGCCCTCGCCCTGCCCCACTACATGGAGCGCGACCCTGAGAAGCTCGACGAGACCCGCTACCAGACGACCTTTGCCAAGGAAGAAGGAGCCATCGCCGCCCCCACCGCCGGGCTGCACTTCACCCCCGAGATCCTCGCCCGCCTCCCCCACGCCTTCCTCACCCTTCACGTCGGCATCGGCACCTTCCGCCCGGTCAAGAGCGAGCTCGTCAGCGAGCACCACATGCACTCCGAGAACTACCACCTCTCGCCCGACACCGCCCGACGCATCCGGGAAAAAAGCGGGCGCACCATCGCCATCGGCACCACCGTCACCCGCGTGCTGGAGCATCTCGCCGAGGTGCAAGCCGACTACCCCGCCGCCGCCAGCGGAGCCACCGACATCTTCATCCATCCCCCCCGCCAGCTGAAAGCGGTGGACGCCCTCCTCACCAATTTCCACCTGCCGGAGTCGACCCTCCTCATGCTGGTCTCCGCCATGGCCGGCCGCGACCTCATCCTCGAGGCCTATCGCCAGGCCGTCGCCGAGCGCTACCGCTTCTTCTCCTACGGCGATTGCATGTTGATTCTATGAGAGTGGTTTTCAACCGCCAAGACGCGGGGTCCGCAAAGAGGGCAGTGAGTTTTCTTGGGAAAATCTCCCCTCGGCGGCCCCTCTGCTTTCTCTGCGGTTGAATCCGAATGATCTCACATTATTGGAAAAACAACAACCTTCCCGCCACCACCAGGATGAGACAGCCCGTCCAGCGGCGGATGAGATGAGGGGCGAAGACCCCTTGCAACAAGCGAGCGCCCACGAGTCCCCCCACAGCGACCACGAGCGGAAACCACCCCGGGCGCGACCAGTCGGCCTCCGGAGCGAGGGCGAGGAGCCCGACCGCGGAATTGACCAGAATGAACCAGGTCCCCACCGCCGCCACCTCCCGCGCCCGTCCCACGGCAAGCAGATGCAGCACCGGCACGAGGTAAATCCCGCCGCCAATGCCCGTGAGTCCTGCCAAAAAGCCCAGCCCCAGACCGAGAGGCAGCAGCAGCCAGGGCGAACGCGCCTTTTCCTCTCTTTCCGCAAAGCGGCCCAACAACAATCCCCCCGCCACCGCCAGAGCCAGCCCCAGAACCAGAAAAAAAGCCCGCTCGGAAATCTCCCAGTGCGCCCCCAGCCACACCCCCGGGATGGAACTCGCCAAGAGCGGTCCCAGCAAGCGGGCCCGCACTTGCCCGGCACGGAGGCTGGCCCACCCGCCGATGAGCACCACCACCAGATTGCAGGTCAGGGAAACGAGCCGGATAACCTCCGGACTCTCCCCCTGCCAAGCCAGCACCGCCGTGTAGGAGGAACCTCCGCCAAAGCCGACCGAGGAATACAGCAGCGCGATGAGGAAAAAGAGAGCAAGAAGCAGAGGCACCGCGCGAAGGGACGCTAGGACGCTCAAAGAGCCAAGCGAAAGTTTTCGGCGTGACCTCGCGCCCCCCAGGGTCAAGACTTTTGCCATGACCAAGACCGAACAAAAGTTTCTCTTCAAACTCCTCGAAACCGCCAGCCCCACCGGCTGGGAAATGCCCGGCCAGCGGGTGTGGGCCGACTACATCAAGGACCACGCCGACGCCGTGGAGTGCGACACCTACGGCTCCACCTGGGCCACCATTGAGGGCAAAAGCAAAAAAGTCCTCATGCTCGAATCCCACGCCGACGAGATCGGCTACATCGTCAAGCACGTCACCAAGGAAGGCTTCCTGCGCATCGACCGTCTGGGAGGCTCCGATGCCGCCACCGCACGCGGCCGCCGCATCCGCATCTTCGGCGACAAGGACGAGGTCCACGGCATCATCGGGAACACCGCCATCCACCTGCGGCGCGACTCCCTGGCCAATGAAAAAGCCCCCCAGGTCCACCAGCTCTGGGTCGACGTCGGCGCCAGCAGCAAGGAAGAAGTGGCCCAAATGGGCCTACGGGTCGGCCACCCCGCCGTCTATCTGGATGGCCCCATGGAGCTCGGCAAAGACCTCATCGTCTCCCGCGCCATCGACAACCGCATCGGCGGCTACATCCATGCCCAAGTGCTCAAGGCCATCAAGGCCTCCGGCCAAAAGCCCGCCTGGACCATCGTCGCCCTCAACTCCGTGCAAGAAGAAATCGGGGGCCACGGAGCCCGCATGGCCACCAACCGCCTCCAGCCCGACGCCGCCATCTGCGTCGATGTCACCCACGCCACCGACACCCCCAATATCGACCACACCCAACACGGCGAAGTGACCCTCGGCGGCGGCCCCACCGTGACCCACGGCGCAGCCAATCACCCCCTGCTCGTGGAGCGCCTCTTGCAAGTAGCCGACAAAGCCAAGGTCCCCGTGCAGCACGAAGCCGCCGGCCGCTTCACCGGCACCGACACCGATTCCATCTACAATGTCCACAGCGGCGTCTCCTCCGCCCTCGTCTCCCTCCCCCTGCGCTGCATGCACTCGGTGGTGGAGACCGCCCATCGCCGCGACATCCAGCAAACCATCGACCTCCTCACCGCCCTCGCCCTCGATTTGAAAAGCAAGGACGACTTCGCGCAGAAACTGTAACTCCCCAAACCCCGGTCGCCCTAGCCGCGGGTCGAAAGCCCCCCGGTAGGGAAGCCCCCCGGTAGGGAAGCCTCGCCGAGGCTTCCGCGTTTCGCCTGTTTCCGCGCGCGGGACCAATGGATGGCCTCTCACCGCAACCGCTCCCGAAAAACGGTGATCCAGTGCGTTACCCCGGGCTGGCAAATGGGACTCCCTTGGGGGCTCGAGAAAGGAGCTTG
>NZ_JAENIO010000027.1 GCF_016595415.1 Roseibacillus ishigakijimensis | reverse complement strand
GGTCGAGGTTACTTCCTGACCTCTTCCCTCCCTTTAGCCCCAAGGTTCTCACTTCCCGAGGCTGTCCTGTTCTTCTTTGCCTGCAGGCATCAGGGGCTGGGGCCACTTGATGGGGGCTTCAAGAGCGTCCCTCATTTCCGCATACTTCTCTGGATACAAGAAAGCCCGGGTGGCAAGGAAGGTGCGCTTGGCCTCACCTCCCGTTCCGTCGGTGCGGATGAAGTGCTTGCGGAAGGCCCGAACGCTGCGGTCCCACTCGTTCAGCACGGAGAGGATCACAATCGAGTCGGTGTCAGCTCCTATCTCCTCGGTGGCAAGTTGAGCTAAGATGGGGTCGAGAACTTTCTCCCGGCCCTCAAGGTTGTAGCGGTAGGCGGCCAAGGCGAGTCGCAGGTTTTGCGTTTTTCTGAGCTTTTTCACCTCCAGGAGAGGGCGGTAATCTTGCCTTTTCTCGATGGCCGCACGAAGGATCAGCCACATGAGATGGTCGTTGTTCTGGTCGTTGGATTCGTGTTCTGCGACTGCTTGGAGGAGTTTTTCCGGGTCGAGGGGCGCGACAAGTAAAGGATGGATTAAACGTCTTTCGGTCTGGGAGACTTCGGCCCTTTCTGCCTCTTGCCCAACGGCTGATGGGGAGGCAAAAAGAAGGGCGAACGCAAAGGCTGGGAGGAAGATGGGTTTCATGGCAGGGAAGGGGAAAGAGAAGGTGAATAAACGATCCTACCTTATAGGATAAAATAGGGGAACCGCAGAAGAGCTGTCAATGAGAAAGGAGCTCGTCGCTTGCTGGGGATCGGTCTTGCATGGGGGAGACATCTCTGGCATGGCGCGGGCTCCGGATGGTCCGGGTGATGCGTTGTGACTAAAAGTTCGATTCAAGAAGAGTGGTTTTCCAATGTGCGGGCCGATGTGCTCGCGGGGCTCGTGGTGGCACTCGCTCTGATTCCGGAGGCCATCGCTTTTTCCATCTTGGCCGGAGTGGATCCCAAGGTGGGCCTTTATGCCTCCTTCATCATCGCGGTCATTGTCGCTTTCGTGGGAGGACGGCCAGCCATGATTTCCGCTGCCACCGGGGCGATGGCCCTGCTCATGAAACACCTCGTGCAAGAGCATGGGGTGGAGTATCTTTTTGCGGCCACCATTCTGACCGGGGTGCTGCAGTTTATCCTCGGTTATCTCAAGGTGGGTGGGTTGATGCGCTTCGTTTCGAAATCGGTGATGACGGGTTTCGTCAATGCCTTGGCCATTGTCATCTTTTTGGCCCAAATGCCGGAGCTGGACCTCTCGGTGGATAAGGTGACCTGGGTCAGCTACCTGCTCGTAGGGGCGGGATTGGCCATCATCTATTTGCTTCCGTTGGTGACCAAAGCCGTGCCCTCGCCGCTCATCGCCATCATCATTTTGACTCTGGTGAGTCACTTCATGGGCTTGCAGGTGCGCACGGTGGGTGATTTGGGGGAATTGCCCAAAGCACTTCCTTCCTTTGGCTTGCCGGAGGTGGCCTGGAATCTGGACCTGATGAAAATCATTCTGCCGGTTTCCCTGAGTCTGGTGGCGGTGGGGCTGCTGGAGTCCTTCATGACCGCGCAAATTGTGGATGAATTGACCGATACTGCTTCGGATAAGAATCGGGAAGCCCGAGGGCAGGGGATTGCCAACTTCGTGACCGGTTTCTTCGGCGGCATGGCTGGCTGCGCGATGATTGGGCAGTCCGTGATCAACGTCAAATCGGGTGGCCGCACCCGGCTCTCTACTTTCATTGCGGGATTCGTGCTCATTATTCTCTGCATCGCGCTCAATGATTTGGTGGCCAAGATTCCCATGCCGGCCCTCGTCGCGGTCATGATCATGGTCTCCATCGGCACCTTCAACTGGGCGTCCTTCAAGAACCTCTTCGTGCATCCGCCCACCACCAGTATCGTGATGCTGTCCACCGTGGTGGTGGTCATTGCCACCCACAACCTCGCCATCGGGGTGGGCGTGGGCGTGCTGCTCAGTGCGGTTTTCTTTGCCCGCAAGGTGGCCCAGCTCATTGCGGTGGCAAGCGAGCTGGACGAAGCGAAGGAGTGCCGCACCTACCGCGTCTCGGGGCAGCTCTTCTTTGCCTCTTCGGACAAGTTCTATGAATTTTTCGATTTCAAGGAAGTGGTCTCCAAAGTCGTCATCGACGTTTCCGAGGCCCACTTCTGGGACCTCACCTCGGTGGGTGTGCTCGATAAAGTGGTCTTCAAGTTCCGCCGCGAAGGCACTGAGGTGGAGGTCCTGGGGATGAACGAAGCCAGTGCCACCATCGTGGGCAAACTGGGCACGCACGATAAAGAGGGAGCGACCGGTGAGCCGGGTGCGCATTGACTTTTTTTCTCCCGAAAATCCGCTATCTTTTTTGTTATGAAACCCATTCTCGCCTGCACTGACGGTTCTCTCTACGCGCCCAGCATCTACGAACACGCGGCCTGGGCGGCCCGGCGTGACGAGTCCTTGGTCCGTGTGCTGCACGTCCTCGAACGGGAGGAGACCTTGCCCACGGATTTGACCGGGAGCCTGGGCTTTGATGCCGGGGCGGAGCTGATGGAGGAATTGGTGCGCCATGAGGAATCCCATGCCCGGGTGGCCCGTCTGCGTGGAAAGGCCATTTTGGAAGATGCGGCCAAACAATTGCGCGAACTGGGGGTGAGCCAGGTGGAAACCCTGCAACGCCATGGAGCGCTCGTTGATACCGTGGACGAGTTCGAGGGCGACGCGGAAGTGGTCGTGATCGGCAAACGCGGGGAACACGCGAATTTTTCCAAGGGTCATCTCGGTAGCAACCTTGAGCGCGTGGTGCGGGCGACCGAGATTCCGGTGCTGGTGGCCGCGCGTGCTTTCAATCCCATCACTTCCTTTTTGCTGGCCTTTGATGGCGGCGATAGCGCGCTGAAGGCGGTCCATTATGCGGCCTCCAATCCCTTGCTCAAGGGGCTGCAGGCTCATTTGGTGGCGGTCGGCAAGCCCGGCGGTGAGCTGGAGCGGGAGCTGGAAAAGGCCGCCACCGCGCTGCGGGGAGCGGGCTTCGAGGTGCAGGCGGATTTACTGGAAGGGGATCCCGACAAAATGATCATTCGCGAGGCCGAGGATCGCCAGGCCGACCTGCTGGTGATGGGGGCCTACGGGCATTCCCGCATCCGGCGTTTCGTCATCGGGAGCACGACCACGGCCCTGGTGCGCGAGTGCCACATTCCCGTGCTTCTCTTCCGCTAAAAAGTGAGGTCACTCCACGGGGAGGGCGCGGAGGGGCTGTTGCTGCTGCCGACGGGGCGGGGCCGATTGCGAGGGCACGGGCAGGGCTCGAAGAGGATGCACGGTGCAGAAGTCATTGTGGGCAGGCACGAGAGCGCGGGGCACGAGGTCCTGGTAGGCGGTGCCCGCAGCTTCGCAACCCGGGGTCACGCGTTTGCCGGAGTGGCGGCAGAGGCGCACGCGCTCGTATTCCAGCTCCGGATCGAGACTGTTCGCGGGGTAGCGGGAGCTGCCATCGATCTCGCGTAGGGAGGCTGCCTTGCGAAAGATATCAGCCCAGATGGGCAGGGCTAGGGAGCCTCCGTAGCCGCTGTCGACAATGGTCTTGGGGGAATCCAGGCCGACCCAGACGCAGGCGGTCAAGGAGCTGGTGTAGCCGGCATACCAGGCATCGTGATAGTCATTGGTGGTGCCGGTTTTTCCCGCCGCCGGAGCGGAGAAGCCGTAGACACTGCGCAGAGAGCGGGCCGTGCCGGAGGCGGTCACTTCGCGGAGAAGATTGTTGACCAGTCCGGCGGTCTCGGGGCGGGCCACGGGGGCTTTCAGGCTGCTGGATTGGTAGAGAACCTTGCCTTCGTCGTCCTGGATGCGGTCAATGAGGTAGGGGACCACCCGCGAGCCACCATTGGGAAAGGTGGTGTAGGCGGTGGCCAGTTCCCAGGGCGAAGCGGGAAAATTGCCCAAGTAGAGGGAAGGATCCTCGTCGGCTTTTCGCAGCAGGCCCGCAGCCCGGGCGGTGTCGACCACTTCCTCCATGCCCGCGAAATCGCCCACCCGGATGGTGGAGGCATTGCGGGAGAGGATGAGCCCGTCGCCACTGCGGATGCGCTCGTAGTATTTGCCATCGGCATTGGCCGGCCATCCGGCGGCGGCATTTTTTACTTCTCCCGCCCGCAGGGGGGTATCGGCCACCCAGGTTTCGGGAAGCATTCCTTTCTCGTAGGCTGCGAGGTAGACGAAGGGCTTGAAGAGTGAGCCCGCCGAGCGCTGCGACCATTGGGCGCGATCGTAGGCGGACTCTGAAACGTCGCGACCACCCACCACCGTCCGCACCGCGCCGGTTTTGGTGTCGAGAATGACTACGGCGGCTTGCAGGTAGTCCGGGGTGGTGCCGGGGTTGCGCTGCCAGCTGGCCCGCGAGCGGTGGGGGTAGCCAGCCCGGCTCTCAATGGTGCGCAGTTGTTCTTCCACCGCATCTTCGGCGATGCTTTGCAACGAGGCATCCAAGGTAGTGGTGATGGTGAGCCCGCCTTGCTTGATGTTCTTGCGGGCGAGGATTTCATTCAACTCCCGTTGGATGATGTTGAGTGACCAGCCGGTCTTGACTTGTGGGGTTTCCTTGATGCGCAGCGGTTCCTGTTTGGCTTTTTCAGCCTCCTGGGGAGAGAGGAAGTTCTCCCGCACCATGGAATCCAGGGTGGTGTCGCGCTCGCGCTTGGCCCGCTCGGGATAGCGGTGGGGAGTGAAGGAATTCGGACCGCGAATGATGCCGGCCAAGAGCGCACACTCCGAGAGGGTGAGGTCGGCGGCGGGTTTGCCGAAGTAATTTTGGGCGGCGGCCTCGATGCCACGGTAGGAGTGGCCCCAGAAGATGCGGTTGACGTAGGCTTCCAGAATTTCGTCTTTGCTGTAGCGAGCTTCGATGCGGAAGGAGACTGCGATTTCGAGGAATTTTCGGTCCAACTCGACGAGGGCCCCGGGGGTCTTCAGGCGCAGCAGGGTGCCGTTTTGCAGGTTGAAGGTGTTGCGCGCCAATTGCATGGTCAAGGTCGAGCTGCCTTGGGCAAAGCGTCGGCGTTTGATGTTCTCTAGAATGGAGCGGGCGATGCCGAAGGGGTCGACCCCGGGGTGGCGGCGGAAGCGGCTGTCCTCGCGGGCGAGGAGGGCGTTTTCAAAGTGCGGGGAAATCTCGCTCAGGGGCACGATGGTGCGGTTTTCGCCGTGAAGGCGGGCGATTTCGCGGCCATTGCGGTCCAGCACGGTGGTGCGTTCGGGCATCTCCCGCACCTCGGCGAGGTCGTAGGGGAGGGCGCGCACGGCGTAGAAAAGCGCCATCACGAGGGCGCAAACAAAGCCCATGGCGGCTCCGAAGGCCCCCAGCTTGACTGGCCAACGAATGGCGGCTGGCCAGCTGGCGACCAGGCGGGCGAGCAGATGGTAGGGCCAGAAAAAGAGCCAGCCGAAGAATCCCGGACTGGCGGGCTGGCGGGTGGCCTTCTTTTTGGCCGGGCGGCGGCGGTTTGCTTTCTTTTTTGCCATGGGCTGGGAGGGAACGTTGCGGGGCAGGCCGTTTCGTCTGCGAAATCTCGGCCTCACCCCGGGTGAGGTCAGGAGGCCGCCGTTTCTTGTTGGCTTTGGGCATCCTCCTCAATGGCGGCCACCAAACCGGGAATGTCGTGGCTTTTCGCTTCCAAGTGAGGGGGATGGCCGAGGGAGGTGAGGACTTGGGTGGTGATGGGGCCGATGGATGCGAGCCGGCAATGGGGAGGTAGATCGATGCCCAAGGCGAAGAAGTGCTGGGCCGTGCTTCCGCTGGTGAAGGTAATGTAGTCCGCGCCTTCATCCGCGAGGAGGGCGCGGGCCCCGGTGGGGTCGTCGCTTTCGGGCACGGTCTTGTAGGCCACGCAAATGTCCACAATGGCGTTGAGGGCATTGAGCCCGTCGGCGATGACCATGCGGGTCTCGTCGGCTTTCACCCAAAGGACAGTGAGGCTGTCGACAAACTCGTTTTTGAAGGCTTCCAGGAGGCCCTCCGCGACGTGCTTCTCGGGCACCAGGTCCACGGTGAAGCGGTACTCTTTGACCTTGGCCACGGTGGCCGGGCCAATGGCCGCGATCTTTGGCCCTCCCAGGCTGCGGGCGTCTTGATAGATGGCGTAGAATCCTTCGAAAAAGCGCTCCACTCCATTGGGGCTGGTGAAGACGAGCCAATCGTAAGTGTGGGCATCGCGCACTGCTTCGGCAAAGCCCCGGGTGTCATCGGGATCCTCGATGCGGATGGTGGGGAGCTCAAGGACCTCGGCCCCGCGTTGGTGCAATTCCTTGGAAAGCTTGCCCGCTTGCTCGCGGGTGCGGGTGACTACGACTTTTTTGCCAAAGAGGGGCTTGCTTTCGAACCAGTTGATGCGCTCGCGCTCTTTGACCACGTCACCGATGACGGCCACTGCTGGGGACTGGAAGTTCACGCGCTCAGCGGTGTCGGCGATGTCGACCAGGGTGCCGGTGATGGTGCGGTGTTTGCCCGTGGTGGCCCAGCGGGTCAAGGCGATGGGGGTATCGGGAGCGGCTCCGTGGGCCACGAATTGGGCGGTGATTTCGCGCAAGCGGGAGATGCCCATGACAAAGACCTTGGTGCCGGGGGTCTTGGCGAGGTGGGCGTAGTCCAGCGAGGTCTCCTCCTTGGTGGGGTCCTCGTGGCCGGTAAACAGAGTGAGCTGGGAGCAGTGATCGCGGTGGGTCACCGGGATGCCAGCGTAGGCGGGTCCGCCGATGGTGGAGGAAATCCCGGGAACGATCTCGAAGGGCACGCCAGCGGCGGCGAGTTCGGCTGCTTCTTCGCCTCCCCGCCCGAAAATCATGGGATCGCCGCCTTTGAGCCGGCAGACGGTTTTGCCCGCCAAGGTCTTCTCGACGATGAGGGCGTTGATGCCCTCCTGGGGAATGGCGTGATTTTTGGCTCGCTTGCCGGCGTAGATTTTTTCGCAGCCGGGCTTGGTCCAGGTCAGTAGCTCCGGGCTGCTGAGCGCGTCGTAGACGAGCACGTCGCAGGATTCCACGCATTCGCGGCCCTTGACGGTGATGAGGCCGATGTCACCGGGGCCGGCGCCGACGAGATAGCAAATTCCTTGGGATTTCATGAAAGGGAGTGGGTTCTAGGCCAGAGTGTCGAAGAGGGATTGCGCGGTGGCAAGGGCGTCGCGGCCCTTGGCCCGGGCGGAGCGGTGGCTGCCATCGTCCTCAAAGACGCGGGCAAAAAGGTGGAGTTCGCCCTCCACTAGGCGGGAGTCGATGCCGACGGGGGTGTCGCAGCCCGCCTGCAGGAGAGCGAGAAAGTGGCGTTCGGCGGTGATGCGGACCATGGTCTCCTCATCATTGAGGTGGGCCAGCACCTCCCGGGCCCGGTTGTTGTTTTTGAGGATTTCCATCGCGACCGCTCCTTGTCCGGCGGCGGGCAGGAATTCCTCGCGATCGAGAAGGTGGGCCGTGAGGGAATCTCCTTGCTCGGTAGTCAGGGTTCCGCTGGTGGGGTAGCCGAGGCGGAGGAGGCCGGCTTCGGCCAAGATCGTGCCGTCGAGGCCTTCTTCAGAAATGACTTTTTGCAAACGGGTGGGGACATTGCCGCGGATGTCGACCACTTGCAAATCGGGGCGCAGTCGCAGCAGCTGCAGCCTCCGGCGCACCGAGGAAGTGGCAATGGTCGCGCCGGCGGGGAGTTCCTCCAAGGTGGGACCCCGGGTGATGAGGACGTCCCCGGTGCGGGCGCGGGGGAGGACGGCACAGATTTCGAAGTCCGGTTCCAGAATGGTGGGCACGTCCTTGAGGGAATGGACCGCAAAGTCGATCTCGCCGTCGAGGAGCGCCACCTCCAACTCTTTGATGAAAACCCCTTTGTCAACCACTCCGGAGGCGGCAGCCACCGCTGCGAGGGGAATGTCGGTGCGACGATCTCCCGTCGTGACGATGACTTCGCGAGTGAGTTTGCAGTGACCGGCGAGAGCGGCCTCGGTCATCTCGGCTTGTCGAAGGGCAAGGGCACTGCCGCGGGTGCCAAGGGTGAGAGAGGTGGACATGACTGACGGAGGGACAGAGTGGGGCTTGCACGCGAATCGTCAAGCGGCGAGAAAGCCACCCCGGGAATCAACCGGCCACTTGCTCGCGATCGACGTGGAATTGCTCGGCGGCGGCTTTCCCCAAGCTGACGGATTCACATCGGGGACCGAAATAGGCCACGACCTCGAAGTCGTTGTGGGCGAGCGATTGGGTGATGAGATCTTCCGCTGAGAGGCAAAGTCGCCCGGCCTTGGCTCCGAGTTCGAAGCGGATGCCGCCCAAGCCGTGCCAGCTGCGGTAGACGAGGGCGGTGCAGGCCAGCCGGGTGGCCTGGCGGAAGTCGAAGGCGAAATCGTAGAGCTTACCGACGTGGGTCAGGGCCCGGCGGGCCGCTTCTTCACGGATTTCGCGTGGCAGGCGAGCGCGCAGAACAAGGGCCGAGTCGACGGCGAGAGTGTCCTCCATAGGGCGGAGGCGGACGCCATCCTTGCGGGCTTCCACAAACTGGCCCTCACAATCGCCAAGGGCGCCGACGTGGAGGGCGGCATGAGGCCAGAAGCCGGGCAAAAAGCGGTTGCTGAGAGCATCGCGATGCCGGGTGATCAGGATGTCCCCCGGCTCGAGGTATTGATGACCGAGTTCGCAATGGCGCAGAGCCCGCTTGGGTTGCGGGAAAAGTCCGGCGAAAGGATCGCGGAGTTCTGCCACCGTGCGTCCCCCCAGCTCGAAGATGTGAAACATGGTTTGCTCGAAGCCCTGGCGATGGCGACGGCGGAAGGAGTGAAGCCGGTAGTGGATGCGGTGGTGCCAGTAGGCCCGGCGGCGGGTTTCCATGAAGGGTTCTTCCTCTTCCAGCAGCACCGCTACCGGACCAAGGGCGGAATCGCTCCGGAGGGCGAGCACTTCGGTGCGGTGCTTTTGATAAAATTGCCACGCTTCATGGAATTTCCACATTCTGCGCACGGAGCTTTGCAGGCGGTAGACCTCGGTAAAGGTTTTGCGGGGAATCCCATAGCGGGGTTCCGCTTCATCCAGCTTCCGGCGCACCACCCGGTGCTCGGAAGCCATATTGATGATGAAGATTCCGCTACGGACAAGAAAGCAAGCGGCGGTGAAGCCGACCAGGAAGACGCTGAGCCGGAGGTTTTTGTCCAGCTCCTCCCCTCGATCGACCCAGGGCTCCATGCGGGCCACGACGGTGCGGAGGGCGGTGCGCAGTTCCAGATAGCGGGCGAAGACCTCGCGCAGGCGTTCATCTTCGTCAGGCAGATAGTATCCTCGCGCTTGTGCGGCCTCGGCATCGGCGATTTCGCGGGTCAATTGGTCCCGGCGGGGGAGGGCGGAGGCCGCTGCCAGTAGGGTGTCTCGACTGGTGGCAAGGTCGCTGGCCAGCCTTCTGGTCATTCCTGTTCGCCGGAATTGTTCAGGTGGGTGGGGATTTCGAGGGAGACTCGCGTGCCGCGCTCCAGCTGATGGATAGTGAGGGTGATGCCTAGCTTGACGGACAGAATGCCCGCGCGGGTGAGGCCAATGCCGAGGTGTTCCCGCTCTTTCTTGGAGAAAAACGGATCGAAGACCCGCGGCAGGACGTCAGAAGAGATTCCTTCCCCATTGTCGCGAATCTCCAGCTGCACGGTGGTTTCCGCGATTAAGCGGGCCGCGTAGATCACCTCGGTGGTCTCCCGGGCCTCGCAGGCATTGTGAAAAATTTCCTCCAAAATCACTTCCAACCAATAGGGATCGGTAGCGATGAGCTGGGTGTCCTGCAGTTCATTCTGGCATTCGATGGTAAGGTCATGTCGCCGGGCAATTCCTTGGTAGAGGGGCTTTCTCGGGTCGAGAAAGTCCTTGATGCTAATTAATTTGATATGGGGTTCGTCGTCGCTGGCACAAGCAATGACGCGGTGATTGAGTTCGACAGCCCGCCGGGTGCACTTCGAGATGGCTTCCAAGCTGCTCTGTCGATCGGCCGGATTGCCAGGGCTGTTCAAGAGAAGGTCGGAGTAGCCTTGGGCAATGGTGAGGAAATTATTGTGCTTGTGGACCAGCCCCCGCACCAGCTTGCAAAAGTAGTCGTTGGCAGGTCCCATGGGGAAATGCTCGGTATTGGCAGTAAGGGACTGCAATTGTTGGGAATCACTTTTGGTGGAAAAGGCATCAACGAGGGACATGGGAAGGCGGCGGTTCGGGCGTTATTCGGGGTCGGACTGGAGGAAAGTGTGGACGGTATCAATAAGAGTCTCAAAGTTGAAGGGCTTCCCGATAACTAAATCAAATAATTCGTGTTTCATGGGAGTTCCCTGCACATCTAGCAAATCACCAGTGAAGCCGACTATGGGAGGACATTCTGCAGCTAACTTGTTTTTTAACAAGGAAGAAGCCTCCAAGCCTGACATTTTTGGCATGCGCACATCCATGAGAACGAGGTCAGGGCGTTGCGAGAGACACAGGTCAATTCCCTCCTGACCATCAGCAGCTTCTAGCACGATTAATCCCTTCGAGGTGAGAAGTTGCCGCACGATGTCGCGGCTTGCTTCATTGTCATCCACTACGAGAACCACTCCCGAAAGCTCATGATTGGGAGGAATGGAAGAAGGCGCGGTTTCTTCCAGTTGCTGCTCGGTGGGCAGAATGAGGGGAATTTTTAGCGTGAAGAGATTTCCTCTGAATTCTCCGGTGCTGAGTGGTTTATGAAAAAGATCGCCTCCCATGCGGCGGGCAAAGCTGCGGGCGATGGAGAGACCGAGGCCGGTGCCGTCCACCGGAGTCTCCCCTTGATTGACATCGTCTCCACGCTCGAAGGGTAGAAAGACGCGTTCCCTCGATTCTTTGGTCAAAGGTTCCCCCGAATTGGCGACGTGAAAAAGCAAATGAGGCTCATGTCCTTCCCCTGCGGTTTCCCGTGCGACTTCATAGGTGATGAGTCTCTTGTCTCCATATTTGAGCGCGTTGGAGATCAGGTTGGTCAAGATCTGCCGGAGTTTGACCCGGTCGGAAAGAATGTGTTTGGGGAGGTCGGAGGGGATTCGCAGGACGAACTCGCATTCCTGCCGGACAGTCTCGGGACGGAACATGGTTTCCAAATCCTTGTGAATCTCAGCCAATTCAAAAGTGGTGAGGTTCACTTCGATGTGGCTGAGCTCAATGCGCGACATGTCGAGAATGTCGTTGATGAGGAAGAGGAGATGCCGACCGTTGCGATTGATGTCGGCCACTCGCTGCCGATCCTCTTCCTCCAGGCTTTTACTGTTAGCCAGCAACTGGGAGTAGCCGAGAACCGCATTGAGGGGACTCCGCAGTTCGTGGCTCATGTTTGCCAGAAAGCGCGTTTTAGCCTGATTGGCTTCCTCGGCTTTGCGGCGGGAGAGGCGCAGTTTCTTTTCGGTGCTTTCGCGTAGAAATTCCGCTCCCGAACGCGAGGCAAAGATACGCAGAAAAAGCCTTTCCGTGTGCGAGGGGGGGGTGATGGGGCTGCGGCTGAGCAGGGCAAGATGGCCGAGAGCTTCCTTTTTCTCGCCTAGAATGGAGATACCGAGATAGGACTGCGCTCCCAATTCAACCAGATCGGGGTCGTCGGGAAAGGTTTGTTGCAGGTTGGCGGGGACAAAGGATGGCTCCAAGGATTGGTAGGCCAAGAGGCAGGGCGTGCCCGCCAGGTTATAGCACAAATTGGGAAGAAATCCTTCGTGAACACTATAAAAGGTGATGGAACGGGCGATGCGCTGATCGCCGTGTCTTTCCAGTTTGGCCACCAGCGCGTAGTCCATTTCCATGGCCTCACAGAAGGTTTTGGCCCAGAAGCGGAAGTAATCGTCGCCCCGGCGAAATTCTCCCGATTGAAAGGCTTTCTCCAGCATCTGGATGTTTTTGTTTCGTTGGTCGACGGGGGTCAGGGTGAGGAGTTGGCAATCGCCGAAGACAGTGCTCACCAGCTTGAAGGCCTTTTCAGTCCCCGTTCGGGTGGGAATCACCAGCGGGGTCTGGGACTGGAAGTAGTTTTCGCCACGGGTGGCACGGATATTTTGGGTGATTGCCGGAGTCTGGCAATTCAATAGCTCCCACCAGGGAAGCTGGAAATTGTCGGAGTGGAGCAACTCCCGACTGCTTGGGCTGGCTTCCAATATTTGGCCGCTTTCTCGCTCGACATAAAGTTGGGGGAGCGGGGAGTGGCGGAGGGAGGGGGATGTGGGGGGATACAGAGTAGCGGGGGTAGGATCCATCAGGTCCTACTAAATACGCCCTCTAGTGGATGTTGACAATGTAAATCGTCTAGCGAACGGGGAAGAAATACGGTCTTGCTCAGTCACTTGAGGGGGAGAGGTAGGGCTTGGCGAGCGCGTCACGGAGGGTGCCATTGTCACCAAACGCTTCTCCGGGGAAATGCCAGCCCACCGACCAGTAGTGGCGATTGACTTCGGTGCGGGGCTCAAAGTCGGTCCAGACGAGTTGCAGGCGTCGACCATCCTCGGAGCGTTGCCATCCGTTCGCTGGTTCTAGCTCCAGCCGCGCGGCCTGCATTCCTTCCGCCAGATGAACGGTGAAGGTGCCCTTGGCGATACGTCCATGCCAATTTCCGCCCGTCTGGGTGGTGTAGCCAAAGAAGTGCGGCCCGCCGGCAGTCGCGCCATTGGCCGTGCGGAAGCGGCGCTCCACGATGACTTCCTCTCCTGGAGGGAATTGCGCGGTGATGACGTGCCAGGTCTGCTTTCCGAAATCGGCCAATTCTTTGCTCACCAAGCTGGTTTCCACTTCCTGGCCGTTGACGAAGCTGCGCATCTCGCTGATCGCTCCCATAATATCGCCGTCTTGCTGGCTGCGCGTGATGTCGGGGAAGCCCAACTGCTGGGTTGCGACCCCGTTTTTCTTTTCGTTCACGAAGACAAAGCGGCAATGCACGGCCGAGTCAATGGGGTTCATTTCCACCGTGATTTCTTCCCGCACCATGCGCACCACGCTTTCCTCTCCACTGGTCCAGCCCACCGGCTCGGGACCGGCCCCGCCATCGTGCATCGCGGTGTCGTTGGCCAAGAGGGAGAGGGGAAGAAGGAAAAGGAGCGCAAGGAGTTTCATGGCGACGTTCTCGCAGAATCCGCTCCTGAAAAGAAGGCGGAAAAAGCAAGTCAATCGAAGAAATAGCGTCCCTCCAAGCTGTCGCCACCTTGGTCCACCTCCCAATAGACCTGCTTTTGCAAATCATCCCGAGTGGGGGGAGGACTCATTTCGGCAAATTCTGTTGCGGCGTCCATGTCCTGTCGGCGATAAGTCTTCCGGATTTTGTTGGCGTCCTCGGGGGGGGAGGAGATCCTCTTCGAGCAGTTTCTTTTCCCATCGAAAGACCGGGTCACGATGATCGCGGTGCCACTGAATCTCTTCTGGCGTGCGGTATTTTTTGCTGTTGGCGTCTCCCAAGGTGAAACCATAGAAGCGATAGGTCGCAATCTCTACCAAGGTGGGGCCCTGTCGCAGCCGGGCTCGCTGCAAGACCGGGGCCAGCTGTTCGCGCAAAAGCAGAAGGTCGCTGCCATCCTCGATGACGTTCCAAGCCATGTCGTAGGCCTCGGCCCGGGGGGCAAGGCATTGCCGGTAGCGGGAGTGGCTGTCGACTGCAGTGCAAAAGCTGAATTGATTATTCTCGATGATGGAGACGATCGGCAGGCGGAAGAGAGCGGCCAAATTGAGCGCCTCGTGAAAAGCGCCTTGATTGGTCGCACCATCCCCAAGCACGCAGATGGCAACGCCGGGGACCTTCTGCTGGGGCGGTGGCCCATTTCGCGCTGGCTCTCGACAATGACACGCCCTTTTTCAAGCGTATGGAGGGCAATCTGGTTGATTTCCTCCCCGGGTTCACGGTGCGGCCCTTCTCCTGGTTGGGGGAAGGTTTGTCGCTGACCGCTTAAGAAGGGATGGTCTGGCAGATGGTGACCCGCGATTAGATCGAATTGTCTTCTGCCCAGCATTTGAGTTTGTCCAAGACTCCGAGGGCTGACCTCCCGAAATTCGTGATTTCATATTGAACCGCAATCGGGCGGTCGCTGATAACGGTGCGGGTGATCATCCCCATGGCTTCCATCTCTTTCAGACGGCTGTTCACCATCTTGCGACTGGCCCCCCCGAGCAAGCGAGCGAGTTCGTTAAAGCGCAAGGGGCGGTCTTGCAAATACCAGAGAATGGAGCCTTTCCACTTGCCACCGATGATTCGCATTCCCCGCTCAATGGGGCACGGTTCATCACAAGGGGGGAGGCAAATGGGAGGCTCGTTCTTATCACTACTCGGATTCATGTTTACAGGTTACAAAAAGTCCACTGGTTGACAAGAGAAACTAGATTGGGCATTCTAGTCATCATGACAGTTCAATCCTACGCTGCCTCGTCCGCCGGTTCACAACTGGAGCCTTTTGAGTTTGAGCTTCCGGCTATCAGGGCCCACGAAGTCGATATCGCCGTCGAGCATTGCGGAATTTGCCACAGCGATCTCAGCATGCTCAACAACGAATGGGGGATGACCGAATATCCTTTTGTTCCGGGCCATGAAGTTATCGGGACGATATCAGCGGTAGGGGCAGAGGTGACTCATCTCAAGGTGGGGCAAAAGGTCGGACTCGGATGGCATGCCGGTTATTGCCAAACCTGCGATGAATGTCTCGATGGCCACCACAACCTGTGTCCCACCGCCGAGCCGACCATCGTTCATCGTCATGGAGGATTTGCGGAGACGGTCCGGGCCCAAGCCATCAGCGTGACCCGCTTGCCCGACGAATTGGATCCGCGCGATGCCGGTCCTCTCTTGTGCGGTGGGATGGCGGTCTACAATCCTCTCGTTCAGCTCGCTATTTCTCCCAACTCCCGTGTCGGAGTCATTGGCATCGGCGGTCTCGGCCATCTCGCACTGAAATTCGCCAATGCCTGGGGTTGTGAAGTCACAGCCTTCACTTCGAGTGATTCGAAAGCGGATGAGGCGCGTCGTCTCGGAGCCCATCACACCATCAATTCCCGTGATGGGGAAGCAATTGGGAATGCGGCGGGCACCTTTGATCTCATTCTTTCCACCGTGAACGTTCCGCTGGACTGGAACAGCTACCTCGCTGCTCTCAAGCCACGGGGTCGCATGCACATGCTTGGCGCCGTGACCGAACCACTCGACCTCAACCTCATCCCCATGATGTTCAATCAACTCTCTCTCAGTTCGTCTCCGGTCGGGAGTCCCGCAACGATCCGGAAGATGCTCACCTTTGCGGCCCGGCACCAGATTGCACCCGTTGCTGAACATTTCCCCATGAGCCAAGCCAATGAGGCTATCGCCCACCTCGAATCAGGAAAGGCTCGCTACCGCATCATTTTGGACCGTGACTGATTCTCATCAACTAGCCAATTCCAGCCCATTCGACCATGAGTAAAAAATTGACTTCAGGCGGCACCTTGCCCGCTATCACGCTCCCCTTGGCGGGGGGTGGCGAGGCCACCCTCGGCCAGACGAGATCCGAGGATGTGTGGCAAATCGTGATCATCTACCGTGGGTTGCATTGCCCCATCTGTCACAAGTATCTCGCACGTCTCGAGGAGCTTCGCGAAGACTTTGCCAAGGCCTCGGCGGAGATCCTCGCCGTCTCGGGCGATCCCTGGGAAAAAGCCCGCACAATGGTGGAAGAGCACGACCTCAAGTTTCCGGTGGCCTATGACTTGAGCATTGCCCAGATGCAGCAATTGGGTCTCTACATCTCCGAGCCTCGTGGCCCGCAAGAAACCGATCGACCTTTCGCCGAACCCGCCACCTTCGCCTTGAATCGGGAAGGCAAGATTCAATTGATTGAGCTTTCCAACACCCCTTTCAACCGCGCTGACTTGTCAGAGCTGCTGGAGAGCGTGGAATGGATCGACGAGAACGACTATCCCATCCGCGGCACCCATCCTTGAGCAGTTGTCGCAAGCGGGCCCTTGGGGGGGCAGCGTTTCGCTCTCGAACTCATCGTCGTCCACCCTCCGGCTCTGCTTGCGGGAAGGGCGGGTAGACCCCAGCGGCGAAGTCTGGCGTGCGGTCACTGGGGTCGCTGGGGCGACGGTGCTTCTCCTACTTCGCAATGAGGTCGTAGCCGCGCTGGTCGGTGACGGTGACGTCGGCGAATTCTCCCACCGGTAGTTCGAGAGGCACGAAAACACGGCCGTCGATGTCGGGGGCGTCCCACATGCTGCGGGCGATGCCTTCTTCCTCCACCAGGACGCGAATCTTTTTCCCAATGGCCTTGTCGTTCACCTTTTGCGCAATGTGGTCGATGGCGCTGGTGAGCTCGCGGTGGCGCTTTTTGATGGTCATGTGGTGGAGATGGCCGTCGTGCTTGTAGGCCCGGGTGCCTTCTTCCTTAGAATACTGGAAAATCCCGCAGCGCTCGAATTGGAAGCTTTCGATGAACTCCAGCAATTCGTCGTGATCGGCCTGGGTCTCGTTGGGGAAGCCGGTGATGAAGGTGGTGCGGATGGCGAGGTCGGGGATGCCGTCGCGCATGCGCTCGAGGAGGTCGCGGATGTATTGCCCGTCGGTCTTGCGGTTCATCAGCTTGAGCATGTGGTCACTGATGTGTTGCAGGGGGATGTCGACGTAGCGGCAGACTTTTTCGCACTCCGCGATGGTTTGGATGAGCTCGTCGGACCAGTGGGCGGGGTGGGTGTAGAGGATGCGGATCCAGAAGTCGCCCTCAATGGCATTGAGCTCGCGGAGGAGGGAGGAGAGGGCTTCGCCCCGGGTGGAGTCCACTCCGGAGGTGGGGTTGGGGCGATTGCCTTTGCCCGTCCAGCGGTCCATGCCGAAGTAGGTGGTGTCCTGCGAGATGAGGTTGATTTCTTTCACCCCTGATTCGATGAGGCCGCGGGCTTCGCGCACGATGGATTCCTGGGTGCGCGAACGGTGTTGGCCCCGAATCTTGGGGATGATGCAGAAGGAGCAGGTGTGGTTGCAGCCTTCCGCAATCTTGAGGTAGGCCATGTGGTTGGGGGTCAGCCGAAAGCGGGGCGTTTTGTAATCGGGGATGTAACGCGACTTGGGGGTGACGGTATCAATGGAGGCGGAGCCGGCGTCTTTTTCGAGTGCCTCGCGCACGATGGAGGTCACGTTTTCGATCTGATCCAGCCCGATGAAGGCATCCACCTCGGGCATGAGGCCGGGCAACTCCTTTTGGAAACGTTGGGACAGGCAACCGGCGACGAGAATCTTCTGTTTGGTGCGGGCGGGGTCCTGCGAGCGGGCGTTGACGGCCTCGATGATGGTGCCCACGGATTCGTCCTTGGCGACGTCGATGAAGGAGCAAGTATTGATGATGAGGGCGTCGGCCAGCTCGGGGTCAGGGATGAGGGTCATGCCGTCATTCTGGAGATGACCGAGCATGATTTCCGAGTCGATGAGGTTCTTGGCACAGCCAAGGGAGATGAGTCCGATTTGCGTGGGCATAGGGTTGGAGAGTTACGGCAAAGGAAGCTAGACAACGGGGATCAGTTCGGCGGTTTGGGGCCAGAGGGCTGCCAGTCCGTGGTCGAGGGTGGCGAGTTTTGCTCCTTTGAGTCGAGCCAATTCTGCGAGCCAAGAGTCGGTGATTTGCCGGTGTCCCGTCAAGCGCAGGGGAGATATTCTTTGATAGGAAAAGGAATCGTCCCAGAATTGGTGGAGGGGATGTTCTTGGAGAGTCGCCAGGGCCTGCCAAGCGGCCTCGGAGCTGGTATCGGCGGCAAATTGCATGTGGAGGCGCAGCAGGGTGCCCTCCGTTATGGCGCAAGTGGCGAAGGGGCAATTTTTTTGAGATAGTCTCCATCGTCGGACCCGCTGGTGCTGGGGGTGGTCGGCGAGGATGAGGGCGACCAAGACAGAGCCATCAAGAAGCCAGGTCATGTTGTGGGAAGGGTGGCAGGGGCATCTTCTTCGGCCAAAGCTCGTTCGATTTCTTCGCCTTTGAGGGGCTGGGGGGAACGGCTGACGGCAAAGCCCAGGTCCGGGTCGAAGTATGTCAGGTTTTCTTCCAAGTTATTATTTTTCAATTGGCTGTCTCCGGAAATGGCGGCGCGTAAAAGCTCGTTGATGGCTTTGCTCAAAGAGAGATGGCGCGAGTAGGCATGGCTCCGCGCTGCGGCATAGAGTTCGTCATCCAGTGAGATGGTCAGTCGATTCATTACTGAACCATGGTGCGGTGGTGAAGTTCTGTCAAGCGGCTCTTTCTTAGAGAGAGTAAGGGAGGTTTTTATCCGGAAAGATTGAAGGTAGGGAGGGCTGCTTCGTCTAAGATCGGTCATGAGTATGATTCGAGGTTGTGTGTTGGGCGTTTGCTTGCTGGGCAACGCGGTTTGGGGGCAAGATGGGGAGCCGTCTCAGACGGACGCCGATCCTTTTGCGGATCATTCTCTCTTGGGTGGTCCCAAGGCCTTGGCAATTGCCGAGGAGCAGAAAGGGAGGGCCACGACCACGGTGATGGCGCGGATGGAGGTCTATGAAATAGGGAGTCTGTTGGCGGTGAGACTGCTGGATGATTTCGAACTCAAACCTGACCAGTTTCGTCAGCATCTCCTCAAATTGGCGGATCAAGAGGAGATCGTCTTGGTCGACTCTTCTGCCATTCGCTTCAATCCCGGCTTGTCCGTGACTGTGGAAGCGGTCACGGAGACCATTTATCCTACGGAATACGAACCACCGGAATTTCCCGGTATCCAGCCCCTTGGAACTGACGGGCCGGAGAAGAAAGAGACACAGCCGACAAAAGGGGAAGGGGAGAATGCCCGGTGGAGTTTTCTTCAGTTTATTGTGAATAATGCGACTCCCACCGCATTCGAGACGCGTAATACGGGATCGACTTTCGGAATAGAGGTTCAAACGGTGGAGGCCGAAGAGGCCACCTGGGATGTGGTTTGGAGCCCTGAAAATGTTGAACTGGTCGGAGAAAGGACCTGGCTTAATGAAGGAATAAGCATGCCTACATTTACAAGTTCTCGCATGACCACCTCTTTCCGCATCGCAGACGGGCAGTGGAGTTTCGGTGGTATGATTCCCAAGATCAGCGAGGAGGGACAGGTTGATAGCGAGTGGAAGCGTCTCTACTTCCTAAAAGTGACCGAAGTGAAGTAGAGGCTTGGCCGCCATCCTTCGGACAAGAAAAAACCCGACTGGACATGCCTGTCAGGTTCTTTGTTTTGGCGATAGAAAGGCTTAGAAGCTCTGGAGAATGCCTTTCAGCATGCGCACGTTGCCTGCGGTCTCGGTCACGTCGCCCACGGTGTTGACCGCGTTGCGGCGCTTGACGGACTCGGTGTAAACATTGCGTTCCTGGATGCCGGCTTGCTTGTGGTATTGCTTGGCTTCTGCGTCAGAGATGACGCCGTCGCCGTTGTAGTCGGCTACGGAGGAGTTCTGCACCGAGGCACAGCTGGCGAAGGCAAGAACAGGCACGAGGAGAATCAGTTTCTTCATGTGGAGTAGTTGGTGTTCGGTTGTCTTTCTCAGGATGAGAGAAAAGGATTTAGTATGGGTAGTGGCGGCGGCCGTAGCCGTGGAAGTTGCCGTAACGGTTGTCGAGGCCGTATTGCACGGCGTTGTAGCCATCGAGACCTGCGGAGGGAGCGGGCGCGGGAGCGGGCAGACGCTCGATTTCTTCAATGTTGGCGCGGGGAGTCATTTGCTGGACGCCGTTGCCGTAAGGGGCATTGCAGGAAGCCAGCGCGATGGCCGCTGCTCCGCCGACAAGGGTGATAATCGATTTCATAGGCAAAGTGAGGATAGACTGTTCAACCGAAGTTGGTCGAACACATTTCTAAATTAATGGCACTTTCTTCTTTTTTCGAGAGAAAGCCTAGAAGCGGCGCAAGAGGGTGTCGCGCTCAAATTCTTCGCTGCTCTCGGGGTAGTCGAGGGTGTAGTGGATGCCCCGGGACTCTTTGCGCCGGATGGCACAGTCGATGATGAGAGAGGCGCAGGCCACCAGATTGCGCAGCTCGAGAATGTCGGGGGTGACGCGGTGGCCCCAGTAGAACTCCCGCACTTCTTTTTTCAGGTTGCGCAGACGGGTAGCGGCCCGGCGAAGGCGGTTGTTGGTGCGCACGATGGAGACGTAGTCCTGCATGGTGCGACGGAGCTCGTCCCAGTTGTGGTAGATGTTGACGAGCTCGTCGGGGGGCGTGGTGTCGCCGTATTCCCACGGCGGGATGTCCGGGGCGGGGAGGGTGTCTTTACCCGGAGGATAAAGGCGCAGCATTTCGGCCAAAGCCCGGCGCGCCATTACGTTGCCTTCCAAGAGGGAGTTCGAAGCGAGGCGATTGGCCCCGTGCAAGCCGGTGCAGGCGACTTCGCCGATGGCGAAGAGGCCGCGGATGGTGGTCTTGCCCTCGGTATCGGTGGAGACTCCGCCACACTGGTAGTGGGCCGCGGGCACGACCGGGATGGGTTCTCTGGTGGCATCGTGCCCGTGGTCGAGGAGGGTCTGGTGAATGAAGGGGAAGCGGTCCGCGAAGCGATCTCCAAGAGGCGAGATATCGAGGTAGACACAGGGCGCGGCCGTTTTTTTCAGCTCTTTGTCGATGGCGCGGGCCACGATGTCGCGGGGGGCCAGCGAGCCCCGGGGATCGTGATCTTTGACGAATTCGTGTCCCTGGCCATTAATCAGGCGGGCTCCTTCGCCGCGCACCGCTTCGGAGACGAGAAAGGAGCGCCCTTCCGGTCCCGTGGCCCCGGGGTTGTAGAAGCAGGTGGGGTGGAATTGCACGAATTCCATGTTGGCGATGGTGGCTCCGGCCCGCCAGGCCATGGCCAGACCATCACCAGTCGCGGAATCGGGATTGGTGGTGTAGAGATAGGTCTTACCGCAGCCGCCAGTGGCCAGGATGACCCGGTCGGAGCGGAAAATTTTGACCTCATTGCTGGCCTTATCGAGCACGTAGGCCCCCAGCACGCGGTCCTCGGTGCAAGAGCCCAGCTTGGCGGTGGTGACCAGGTCGATGGCGAAGTGGTCCTCCAGGAGAGTGAGGTTGGGTGTTCGCCGCGCGGTCTCGATGAGGGATTCGGCGATTTCCCGTCCCGTGGTGTCCTTGGCATGGAGCACACGCCGCTGGGAATGGCCGCCTTCTTTTCCCAAAGAAAACCGGTCCGGGTCTTCCTCATCCCGATCGAAATCCGTGCCCCAGGCCACCAGCTCCGCGATGGTTTCGTCCGCTTCAGCCAGGATGAGGCGGGTGGCTTCCTCGTTACAGAGCCCCGCTCCGGCATCCAAGGTGTCGGCGAGGTGTTTTTCCAAGCTGTCTCCGGGTTCGCGCAGATCGGGCCCGAGAAGGGCCGAGATGCCCCCCTGAGCCCAAGCGGTATTGGATTGGATGAGTTTGCCCTTGGTGAGCACGGTCACGCTGCCGTGCTGGGCTGCCTTGATAGCGAAAGAGAGTCCGGCAATTCCGGACCCGAGGACGAGGAAATCGGTCATAGAAGCGGTGGGGCGGCGATCCTAGGGCAAAAGCAGGCCCTTGAGGAGCGGTTTTCGTGACTTGGAGGGGCTTCCCAAGGGAAAAAGGGGGCACTTGCGAGGAGGGAGAAACTTTTTTCGGTTTTGTTTCAAAAAGTGCTTGCAAGCCCTGGCCGGGGCCCTTAAGGATGCCGCCCCGCCGGGCCCCCCGGAGGGAAACAAACCAACCGAATGCGTGGATAGCTCAGTCGGTAGAGCAGTTGGCTTTTAACCAATTGGTCCTGGGTTCGAGTCCCAGTCCACGTACTTCTCAAATGACCCGCTAAGCCCAGAGGCTTAGCGGGTTTCTTGTTTTCAATCTGGGAGCTACGGCATCAAAAAAAATTCCCCCGCAGGCGGTTGTGCCCGGGGGGAATAGACTTGCTGTGGTGGGGGGGGAGGGCTCAGTTGCTCTCGCGCACGCGGTAGAAGGCCTTTTCGAGGTCGTCCCCGTCATTGTAGGTGGTTGTGCCCGTGCCCGAAGCGGGCAGGTTGTCTGCGATGACGATGAAGCTCTGCGGCTGCAGGGTCGTGCTGCGCTCGATGGTGTAGGTTTTTCCGGCAGAGCTATTCCAGCTCAGTTGTCCCTTGGATTCGATCGCCAGCACGAGGTCGCTCTCAACGGGGGTGCCATCGCCAAAGAGGAAATCGTTGGCTTCGCGCACGATATTGCTGACGCGTCCTTCGTCGAGGAGACCCTTCACTCCCTCGGAGGTCCCTCCGGTGCTCCGTCCTTCATTGCCAAAGACGAGGGGGGCCCCAGTGGCATTGAAATCGAAGTTGCTGGTGGTGCCGGTGTGGACGAGATTCGCCTGCTGGGCGCCGCTATCGAGGCGGGTCCAGTAGAACTTGGTCTCGCCGGTGGTGCTATCGTAGGTCATGGCGACATGGAACCACTCGTTGGGCACAAAGGCGTGCTCACCGGTGAGGGTGGCGAGGTCGAAGGTCACGAGAGGGCCATCGCCGCCCCCATTGGGGAGGGGGTCAAAGGTGATGTTGCTACTGGCGAGCCGGAATTGAAAGGTGCGCACTCCCGCGCCATCACCACCCCAGATGTGCTGGGCTCCCACGAGTTCCGGCACGTTGATCAGGCCTTCCAGGGTGAAGCCGGGGCCGAGCAGTGACATGTCGAAATGATCGGGATTCTCCGAGCTGTCGTAGCGGAAGAGGTCATCCCCATTGCTGTCGACAGCCACGCCTTTGTTGGCGGCGAGACTCCCCGCACCGCCGAAGCCACGGAAGCTGGGGGCCGCTTGGAAGACTGTGGTGGGAGTTTCATTACTGGTGCCCACGCCATCAAAGGTGCCGGGGTTGGCGGCGTTGGGGACGGCAAGCGAGCCCCAGTTCGCGTCCATGTGGTAAAGGATGAGAGTATGGGCATCGACGGTGTAGGGTTGGGGGCTCTCCTCGCTGTCGGGAGTGCCATTGCCATCCGCATCGCTGGGGGTGGAGCTGATGTTATTGGGGTCGGAAAACCCGTTTTGCTCGGCCAGATTATCAAAGGCATCGCCATCGGGATTTTGTCCCGGTTCGGCAGAGAGGTCGCCGAAGTTGGCCCGTTCCCAAGCATCGGACAAGCCATCTCCATCGGTGTCGGCAGGGGTGGAGGAGGCGTTGGTGGGGTCGCTGTCAGCGGTTTCTTCGGCCTCGTTGTTCGCTCCGTCTCCATCGGGATCGCCCAAGCCGTCTTGGCGGGCGAGAATGGCGTCGAGCGTTTGGATGTCGGAAATGTCTTCCCCATCCTCGGCAAAATATAGAATCTCCCAACCGTCTGCCAGGCCGTCATTCTCAAAGTCGCCGCTGGATTTGATGTCGGTCGGATCGGTGCCGTCGTTCAGCTCATCTCCGTTAGTGAAGGAGTCCCCATCGGGATCGTCGTCTTCCTTTCCGTCGAGGTTACCAAAATAGAGCAGTTCCCAGCCATCGGGCAGGTAGTCTTCGTCGGTGTCGGGATAATCGAAGTCGTCATTCGGATGGGTGCCGGCCGCGAATTCGTCGGCATTGCTGGAAAGGTCGCCATCGGGGTCGCCGTCGGGATCATTTCCCAAGGCTCCGAAGGAAATGATTTCCCAGCGATCGGGGAGGCTGTTGTTGTCGGAGTCGGTGGTGGCATCAGGATCCACAAAGAGGGTCCCGCTCAGGGTGGAGAAGCGGTAGGCTCCGCCGGGGCTCGACCAGGTGGTGTCTTCGTTGTCGGTCCAGCCGGAAATGGCGAAATCCAATCTGAAAGAGGAGCTGGCGGTGGTGACGAGGTTCCACTGGTCGCCGGGGGAGGAGGAGGCACCACCGAGATCGATGGCGAAGACACCATTGAGATTGGCGGTTCCGGGACCGGAGATTTGGTTGGCTTCGCCGTTGGCTCCAATCACAAAGCCGAAGTTGGAGAGATACTCGAGGGCAAAGGTTCCTCCCGTGACGATGAGGTTGCCTGTAAAGTCGTTGCTATCGGAGGCAAATGTCAGGGTGTAGCCACTGGCATGGGCTTCGTTACCCGTGGAGAGGTTCGCGCTACCGGTGATGGGGGCGAGGATCGTGATGGCACCCTGGTTGGGGATGATGGCGGAATCTGCCGTGACGTTGACTGCTCCGTCGAGTAGCATGACATCGGCCGGGCCATTGGCGTGCCGGATGAAGCCACCGTTGAGAATGAGGTTCTCGACGGTGAGCACGCCTACGGCACCAGTGCCCTTATACATGAACTTGCCTCCCGGTTCCAGGGTGAGGGAATTCCCGGCAAAGGTGTGATCCTCGCCGTTGGCAGGAGTGCGGAGTTGCTGGATGCTGATAAAATAGTCGTTGGCGGCGGAGGGGGCTTCGGCATTGCTCCAATTTCCGGCGGAGTTGAAGGAGGAGGTGTTGATGGCATCAGCCGCCGTGAGCGTCACATCGGCTGCTTGCAGGGTGGGGAGCGTGCCTAGAGAGAGGGCAAACAAGGGTATGGATTTTTTCATAAAGATTGTCAGAATAAGAGGATTTTAAAGATGAGGAATTTTAGCCCGGCGACAATCAGTTTGCCTTTATCTCCCACGAAAAGGGGAGGTTGGTATTTGCTTATCTCCATCGAATCTGCTTGCAGGCCGGTGGAGGAAGTAAAATTGCTGGTGGTGCCCGCCTGCTGACAGGGCGTGGTCGGACCTTTTCCAGAAAGCGAAAAAAAGCGGCTCCGTTGAGGAAAGCCGCTTGTTGGTGAATAGCTGGTGAGCGGGGAGAGGCCTAGCGACGGCGGCGCAGAAGAGCGAGCAGGCTCATGCTTGCCAAGACTGCCGAGCTGGGCTCGGGAACGGAGCTCAGGGAGAAGGATTCGAAGCGAACGCCGGCCTGAGTGGTGTTGTTGTGAGTCAATCCAACGCCCTGAATGTCGCCGAGGGCGACCCCTGAGACCGGTTGGTAGCCAGCGGTGATGCTCACCCCGTCGACGAGCAAGTTCGCGTTGAGAACGCCGCCAGTGGTGTCGAGCATGATGGTGGCGGTGTGGGAGGCAAAGCCATCGAAGGTGGCACCGGTCTCGGTGGTGGCGATTTGTCCCGACGTGACCGAGGAGAAAAACTCGATGTCCCCGCCGCTGCCAGCGTCGCTCGAATTTTCCCGGAAAATAGCCCAGACTTTGCCATTGATGCCATTATCGGTGAAGCGTCCGGCATTCGTAGCGGGGTTGGTGCCTGCTCCTCCTCCGACGGTCGCTGATTGATTGAAGCCAAAGCCGAGCCAGTCCGTGTCCACGGTGGTGCTGCCCGGAGTCAAGGTGACGGTGAGGGAGTAGATGCGATCCGCGACCAGAGAGATGGGGAGGAGGGCGCTGCCGTCCGTGCTGTTATTGACGTTGCCATTATTGAAGATGCTGCTGTGCGAGGACCAGGTCGCGCCTGCGGTGCCGCCATCGACGCCGTTGGCAGTGTCGGGAGCGAGGCCATTGAGGCTCGCGCTGCCATCGCCGGAGAAATCGTCGCTGTAGATGAGTGCGGCCTGGGAGAACCCCGCCGAAGCGGCGAGAGAGAAGAGAATGGATTTTGCTTTCATGGTATCTTTTTTGCCCTGTCGCCCGAGTCGTGCAAGCAGTCGGATCTCCTACCCTAGACCATATCTTTCCATAGTTTGGCAATGAGAGAGCGACTCTCTCCCACGAAAAGGGGAGAGCCGGGCGGGAGGTTTACTTTTGGGCTTTGAGATACTTCACCACAGCCTCCGTGCGGGTGCGCACATGCAGTTTGCCATAGATGTTGTGAAGGTGGGTGCGCACGGTTTCCACGCCGATTGCCAATTCCCAGGCGATTTCCTTGTAGAGGGAGCCCTTGACGAGCAGGTCGAGGATTTCCTGTTCCCGGGGGGTCAACTTGAGGTCGGGGTTCTTTTCCGTCGGGCGGCGGAAGGATTGCACCACCTTGCGGGCGATGGCGCTGGACATGGGAGAGCCCCCGTCGCGGAGATCGGAGAGGGCGTCAATGAGCTTCTCGGAGACGTCGCGCTTGAGGAGGTAGCCGTTGGCCCCCGCTGACAAGGCCTCAAAGATGCGGTCATTGTTATCGTAAACGGTGAGCATGAGGATTTGCAGATCGGGGCACTGTTCTTTCAGCCGGGCGGCGCACTCGATGCCCGAGGCCCCCGGTAGCTGGATGTCCATCAGGACCAGGCGGGGTGGATCATCGGGCAGCTTGGCCAGGGCGTCTTCGGCATTGGAAAAGACGGAATGGACCTCGAAGCTGGCTTCCTCACTCAAGAGGTCGCAGAGGGTTTCCCGCAAAAGATCGTCGTCCTCGACGAGAGAGACTGGAGTCGGTGTCATGGCTGGTTAGGGTCGCTGGCTAGGGGCAGGGAGAAGGTGAGAGTGGTTCCTTGGCCCGGGGTGCTGACCAGCTCGGCCCGGCCTCCGATTTCCTGCAAACGGGAGTGGAAGTTCTGCAGCCCGTTGCCGTGTCCGGCGGCCCCGGGAGAGAAGCCGCGGCCGTCGTCCTCGATGCGGATGAGGAGGGTGTCCTGCTCGTGGCGCAGCACCAGGCGGGCTTCCCGGGCTTGCGAATGACGGAGGACGTTGTGGAGACCTTCTTTCACGGCGAGAGCCAGATTGTGCCTCTGGTCGGAGCGTAGCACAAGGGCGGGGAGGCGGTCGGGGATCTCCAGGCGACAGCGAATGGGATGGTCTTGGAAGAGTTCTTCACTCAGGCGCATGAGATGGCTGGCAAAATCTTCCAGATTATCGTGGGCGGGGTCGATGACCCAGACCAGCTGGTCCATGGCCGTGACGAGGTCGCGGGCCGAGCGGGTCACTCGCTCGAGCTGTTGTTCGCATTTTTCGGCATTTTTGCGCAGACTGCCTCTGGCGAGAGAGGCGGCCAGATTGATGATGGAGATGCGGGTGCCGAGATCGTCGTGCATATCGCGCGCAATGCGGGCGCGGTCCTGCTCCAGGCGGTGTTCGAATTCCAGCTGGCGCAACTCGCGGCGAGCCCGCCGCCTGCCCAAATCGTGAAGATAGGCCGCCAGGAGGCCGATGGCCAGGATGGCAATGCCGACCCAGAATTCCGTCCTTTGCAAAATGGGCTCGGGCACACGCAGGGGCTGGGATATGACTCCGCCCAAGGGGGTGTGGTCGGCGAGAGCGCCAATCACGCGGAAGGTGTAGTCGCCCGGCGGCACATTCTGGTAGCTGACCCGGTGTTGCACGCCGCCGATGACGTTGAAGGCTTCCCGCCAGGTGGCTTGGAGAATAGTTTCCTGCCGCATCTCCTCGCTGAGGGGCAGGCGGGCCACCCATCGGCCGCGATGTTTCTGGCTGCCGTCGACGAGGGAAAGAGCGGTGCTGTTTTCCACCCAAGTCACCTGGGCAATGGCGGGATCATCGCCATCGCGCTGCCAGGGACGGGGAAGGCCGGCCGGGCTGGTGAGATTGCTCCCCTCGTGAAAGCTGCCATTCGGCCAGTGATTTTCGCTGGATTCAGACACGCGGATGGCCAGATCGTCGAGAGCAAAACTGCCCGTGTTGGTCGCGGAACCCGAGGAGAGGACGATCTGGAGAGTGTGCGAACCAGGGGGGACGAAGAGGGGCTCGCTGCGCTCGGAGAGGGTGGCCTCCGAGAGCCGGTCGCTCCAGCCGGGGGAGTTACCCAAGGCCTGGAACTCGTTCTTGGAAAGAGTGTGGTCCGTGGCGTCGAGGAATTGAAAGGAGAGAACCATGCCTTGGCGAATCTCGTGCCATTGTTCGTCATAGCCCTCGAGCTGATAGCGCAAGGAGGCTCCCAGGGTGCCGGGGAGGTGGGTGGGGAGACCGAAGTCGAAATCGAGACGGCGGGCTCCCGGGGAGGTGACCAGAAGCTTCCCCGCCGCCGGCAGAGGGGTGACTTTTTCATCCACCGCGATGCCGCCGAAGTGGAGATGGCGGGGCAAGGGTGACTGGTCTTGCTCCGATTCGCTCCAGGGGCGGGAAGGGACCCGCCGGGAGGAGGGCACGAACAGGAAGTCGCTTGGCTGGCGGGCTACCGAGCTGATTCGCACCTCGTCGATGAGGCCCGGGAAGGGCTCTCCGAAGGCGTTGTTTTCTTCTCCTCCCTGCTCCAGAAAGCTGCGCCCCTCGTTGCCGATGACGAAGTCGCCCTGGCGACCATTGAAGTCGTGGCTCAGCGTGCCGCTGCCGATGTGGTGGGCGGCACGCGGGGACCCGGCAAGGCGCGTCCAGTAGAGCCGGGTGTTGTTGGTGGTGCTCTCCCGACCGTCGTAGGTGACCGCGACATGGAACCAGTCGAGGGTGTTGAGCGCGTGGGGGCCCTCGGTGGGGATGGTGGCCATTGCCCCTCCCGTGGTCCCGCTGTCGGGGAGTGGTGTCAGGACCAGAAAGCCCTCTTTTTCAATGCGAAAGTTGAAAATTCGATCGTCGTTCTCGCCGTCCATGGAGAGGATGCCCAAGGCGATGACCTCGGCCTCGTGGGGCAAGAGGGCGAGTTTGATGAGGGCTTCGTAGGTAAAGGCTCCATCGGGCCCGAAGTAGCGGAAGGAAGGAGGCGCATTGTCTCCGGGGCCGCTGTCCATCTGGGGGGACAAACTCAGCAGGGCTCCCCGCAAGGAGGAGGTTCCGGGCAGCCCCCCTTCATGATGGTGGAAAGAGATCGCTCTGGCCAAGCCGGGAAGACTGGGGCGGCCCGCCTCCGCCCCGTGGAAAAGTCCCTGCAAGGCCGGGCTGCCCGCCGTGTTGGCATTGGCAAACGGGGGGGAAAGCTCGTCGAGATGCCAGAGATGCAGGGTGTGCTCGTCCGCCCGGTAGGGCTCCAGGGAGAGTTGTCCTTGCAAAGAAAGAACTCCGTAGAAAAAAAGGAGGGTGGACCACCGGAACATCGCCTGCCCAGCTAAGCAAGGAGGGGCCGCTTTGACCAGCGCGCGTTCCCACCGCGGGGTGGAAACGAATTTAACTCTTTTCGTCAACTATTTGGATGCAAGGCGCAGTTGGGAGGAAAGGTTTTGCAATCACGGTAGAGACTGCCTGACCTTGGGGCATGGTGACCTCGGGAATCGATGGCGATCGCCCGAAAGCACGCGTAGGAACAGTCATGTCTTGGAAATTACACAATGCGATGTGGCCCGGCTTGGTCGGGAAGGAAGAGGGCTCGGCGGAGCCACCAATCAGCTTGGACCGGATGCTGGAACTGACGGTGGCGAGCGAAGTGGAGGGGAAAAAATTCGATGGGGTGGACTTGTTTCTTTATCATCCCCATCTCGATATCAATGCTAGTGAGGAGGAAGTGCGCCGTCTCGCCGACAAGATCGCGGGGCTGGGGCTGAAGGTCGGCACCGTGGTCGCGCCCATTTGGTCCGATACCGGGGGCGGGAGCGCCATGGGGTCGGCGGAAGAGCGGAGCCGTTTTGTGGAGGCCGTGCGCAAAGGCTGTCGCTATGCCGGCATCCTGCGCGAGCACGGGGTGCGCGAGTATGGCAGCATTCGCATTGACTCCGCTTGCAGCGTGGAAGATTGGGCCAAAGATCCGGCTGGAAATACCAGGCTGATCGCGGAGACCTTTGCCGAAGCGGCCAAAGTGGCCGCCGATCACGACGAGGTTCTCGTCGCGGAAGGAGAAATCTGCTGGGGCGGCATGCATTCTTGGAAGGACATGCTCGACCTCCTCGAGGCGGTTGGCCAGCCTGGCCGTCTCGGCTTTCAGGCCGACTTGGCTCACACCTATCTTTACCTGCTGGGATACAATGCCGAAGAGCATGCTCTGCTCAAGGAAGGGCACGACGAGGAGGAATTCGCGGCCGCCTACGCGGAGATGACCGCCAAGCTGGCCCCCTGGACCTATGATTTTCACGTGGCCCAGAACGATGGCACCGTCCATGGCACGGGCGCGCACGACAAAACCGGTCGCCATTGCCCGGCTCAGGATCCGAATGGCAAGCTGGACATCGTGAAGTGTGCTTCCTACTGGTTGCTTGACGAAAATGGGCAAGCCCGTCCCGAGATGAAGCATATCTGTTGGGATGGTTGCATGTTCCCGAATGCGACCTTGGAACAGCAGCAGACTTGGAATGATATTCTCGCGGTGATGCAGGATATCAATGTGGCCCACGGGTAAGAATTTTTTGTTTAGAGTATCATGAAAATCGGATTAAACATGCATTTGTGGTCGACCCACATCACGAGTGAGCATTTCGGAGCCATTGAGGAATTGAAGGAGATTGGCTACGACGGGGTGGAGGTCTTTCTCGCCAGTCCCGAGCGGGCGAGCTACGACGAGCTGGCCAAGTTCACCCAGTCCATTGGAATGGAGGTCAATGGCTGTCTCGGGATGGGCCCGGACCAAGACCCTATTTCCGACGACCCCAAGATTCGCCAAGCTGGTCTCGATAAGATCAAAGAGGCCATCGACAATATTCATGCTGCTGGCGGCAAGAACATCTGCGGACCTTTCCACTCGGCCTTTGCCAACTTCTCGCGGAATGCTCCTCAGGATTTTGAGTATGAGCGCTCGGCGGAGATTTTGCGGGCGGCTGGGGAGCATGCCCAGCAGGCTGGCATCACCCTCACTCCGGAGTCTCTCAACCGCTTCGAGTGCTACCTCTGCAACACCATGGCCCAATTGCGCCACCTCGTCGATTTGGTGGACCATCCCCATGTGCAGGGAATGTTCGACAGTCATCACGCCAACGTGGAGGAAAAGTCCTTTGCGGAAGCCATCGAGACCATTGCTCCGGTGATGGCTCACGTCCACATCAGTGAAAATGACCGGGGCACGCCGGGCGAAGGGCACATCGATTTTGATGAGATTTTTGCCGCCATCGCCAAGACTGGCTACGATGGCTACTACACCATTGAGGCCTTCTCCCGCGATGATGTCGATTTCGCCAATGCCATCAATGTCTGGCGCGATTACAATCCCCGCATGGATATTTGCCGTGATGGGTATCGCTTCGTGAAAGAAATGCACTCCAAATACAAAGGATAAAGATGAAGTTTGGAAATGAATGTTACACCTGGTTCATGAAGGAATCGGGCAAATTTTGGGAAAACAAACTGGATCACATGATCGCGGTCACCGCGCAAGCGGGGATGAAGGGCATCGAGCCCATTTTTCCCTGGATGGGAGACCTCGCGGATCCGGGCCTTCTGGCGGAGAGCTTGCAAAAGCACGGGGTCGAACTCGCGGCCATCGCCTTTGTCGAGGAGTGGAACCATCCGGAGGAGACCGAGGCTGAGAAGGAAAGTGCGGCCCGGGCCATCGAGTTGCTCAAGCGCTTTCCGGGAGCCATTCTTTGCACGGTGCAATTGCCCACAGGTCGTCACGAGCTGGAGCAGCGGCGCAAGAATCTGGTCGCCAATGTCAATGCGGTCTCGCGGCGGGCTACCGAGGCCGGCATTCCTTGCAGTTTTCACCCCAACTCGCCGGAGACTTCCACCAATCGCACGGAGGAGGATTATCGCGTCATTCTCGAGGGCCTCGATGCCTCCGTGACCGGTTGGACTCCCGATGTGGGGCACATCATCAATGGCGGCATGGATCCGCTGGGCAAGATGAAGGAATACGCCGGGCTCATTAATCACGTTCATTACAAGGATTGGGATGGCGATCCGGAGTTTGCCCTCATGGGGCAAGGCAAGGTCGACCTCGTCGGAGTGACCCAGTGGCTCAAGGACCGCAACTATGAAGGCTGGATCATTTGTGAAGACGAAGCGCCCCGGGCGGTCGACGATCCCGATGGTGTGACCTTGCATGATGGCCAATGGATCCGGGAAAGTTTGCTTCCTTCACTTAAATAACGACAAAGCGATGCCAACAGTTCAGACAAATGGAATAGAGATGCACTACGAGGTGCAGGGTGAGGGCGAGCCTCTCCTCTGCATCATGGGAATCACGGCCCCGGGTGAGGTTTGGGAGGAGCACGTCAAGGAGTGGAGCAAGCACTACCAGTGCCTTACTCCGGACAACCGCGGCGTGGGGAATACCGACAAGCCTGAAGGTGACTACAGCAGCGCCCAGATGGCGGATGACTACGCCGGTCTGCTCGATGCCCTGGGGATTGAGAGCGTGAAGGTGGTGGGTTGCTCGATGGGCAGCATCATCACCCAGCAGCTGGCTCTCCGCCATCCCCAGAAGGTGAAGAAGGCGGTGCTGATGTGTTCCTGGGCCCGGTGTGATGCCTATGCCAAGTCGGTTTTCAACCATCTCAAGACGCTGAAGGCCAAGGTCACCCCGGCCGAGTTCATGGAATACATCCAGTTACTCATTTTTGCCAAAAAGAGCTGGGACGATGAGGAAACCTACCAGTCCCTGTTGGAAGGGCGGCAGGCGGCGATGGAAAACGAGAACCCTCAGCCTTTGCACGGTTTGGAAGGGCAGGCTGCGGCTTGTATCACCCATGATGTTTACGACCAGCTGGGGAAAATCAAGCAACCTTGCCTGGTGATAGGGGGGGAGGACGATCAGTTCACCCCCCGCTGGATGGCGGAGGAAATCCACGCGGCTTTGCCGGAGAGCACCCTGCATCTCTACCCGCAATCCGGTCATGCTTTCCACTGGGAAAATCTGGCCGACTTCAATCAAAGGGTTCTTTCCTTCCTGGCGGACTAACGCGCTTGCGGAAGGATTGACCGTTGTTGCCAGCCCGGGGGGAGACCTCCGGGCTTTTTTGGGCCTTCTTTTGCCAAGCTGCGGGTTTGACTTGAGAGCGCGCCTTTCTTATGACTGGCGACGCTAAACTCCGCATTGAGTTTCTTTTCTTTTCCAATTTACTGACCCCATGAATCCTATGAGCGTGCCGTCCTTTCCCAAATCCGCCGAGCCTTTTTCCGAGGTTCCTCTCTCTGCCGACACTCCAGCCTTCGATGCCGCAGCGGTGCAGGAGGAGAAAAAGACGGCCTGGTGGAAGCGCATGTTGAGCGCTGGCAAAGAGCGCCGCCTCCGGGAGGAAAAGCTGACGGCCGAGCTGCAGGAGCTGCGGGTGACTTATGAGTCCCTGCTCGACTCGGCCGACGAGTTCCGGGAGCGCTTTGATCAAGAGGAAAAAAACCGGCAGCTTATGGCAAAGGTTTTGTCTCCCTTTCCTGCTGCGGTGGAAGGAATTGCGACCATCCAAAGTCACCAGGTCAAGGCGGAGGAGTCGCTGAGCGTGCTCCACGAGTCCGCCCTTCAAAGTGCCCGGCGGGAAGAGACCTTGCTGGGAAACCTGGATCGGGTGGAAGGCGGAGTGGGACAGCTGCAAGCCGGGGTGGAAGGAATCCAGACGGGGGTGGGTCAATTGCAGACCGGAGTGAACGGGGTGCAGGTGGGGATGGACCGCATTGCCGAGGTGGTGGCGGGGATTGCCTCCGGTCAACAAGGGACTCAGGCCAGCTTGGGGGCCTTGGGTCAACAGATTGATTTGCGCTTCCAGGAAGCGGGAGAGGAAGCCCGCGAGAGCGCGCGGCGCATGGAGAAATCCAGTGGCGACGTGCTGAGTGTGGTGCGCGACCTCGAGCGCAATACCCAACGAGGCTTGTGGATTTTCGCGGGCTTGCTGGCTTTGCTCTTCGTCGCCCTCCTTGCCTTTTCGGCGAAAGTGACCGCCTTGGGCGCGCCTGCGGCCCCTGCGGAAACCCCTGCGGAGGTGGAGGCAACCGCAGCGGCGGCGGTGGAAGCGTCGTCAGCTGGGGAAGAGGACGCCGTGGTGGCGGAAGACTATCAGTTCTAGTTAGAGCTCGGTGAAAAGCTCTTCGCTGGCGAAACGAGATTTCGCCAGTTCGGCGTATTTGTCCACTCTGGAGCGATAGCCGAGGGCACAGCACACACTGGCGGTCAGGTTTTTGTCGGGCAGGGCGAGTTCCTCGTCGTATTTGCCCGGGATAAATCCTTCGATGGGGCAGGCATCGATTTCCAAGAGGGCCGCCGCATCCATCAGGCGCTGGAGGGCGAGATAGGTTTGCTGCTTGCTCCATTGGATGCGTTCTTCGATGGACATGCGGTGAATGAAGTCGACGACCACGTTGCGGTAGCCTTGCAGGGATTCGCTGCTGACCCCGCGTTGCGCAGCGGTGGAGGCAATGAAGGAATCCACGAAATCGTCGTCGATATCGGTGCGGGTGCACAGGACGACCAGGTGCGAGCAGTCCGTGATCTGCACCTGACCCCAGCTGTGGGGCAGGAGGCGGGCTTTGATTTCCGCAGAGGTGATGCTGACAAAATGCCAGGGCTGCAGGCCGAAGGAGGAGGGGGAGAGGCGCAACGACTCCTTCAAGGTGGCCCAATCTTCTGGAGAGAGGGTGCGCGTCGGGTCGAAAATTTTGGTGGCGTAACGCCAGTTGAAGGCCTCGATGAGTTGCTCGTTGGATAAGGTCGGCATGGCGCCTACTTTCGGGAGCAAGCGCTAATTGTCAACTTGCAGGGGGAGGGAGACAGTGGGAAAGTCTGTCAAAGTGAGCCCGAAAAGAAGCCCGTATTCGGTCTCTCCGGAGTTGTCGCGAGAGAAGAGGCCCATGGTGAAAATCCAGGAATCGAGGTTGCGGTGCAGGCTGTATTCTTGGAATTCCAAGGTGCTGTCCTCAAACTCCCAACGCTGGGTCGCGCCCAGGCCCCATTCTTCGTTGAAGCGATGATAGGCGTTGAATTCCAGCCGATTGGAGTCGCGTAAAATGGGGTGATCGTGGAGGAAGCGGTGATTGAGGGAGAGCTCGGTATTTTCATCGAGCATGAAGTCCACCCCGGTAGCGATTTCGGTGAAGTTGGAGGAAGAGAAGAGGGGGATTTGCGTTTCCAAGGTGAGGTCCAGCCACGGGAGGGGTGACCAGTGAACATCGGTGTAGAAGTTGGACACCGCGCGGTCGAACTCGGGGTCGTTGCCGAAGATATCGATGTAGGAGTCGACCTCGAGCCATTGGTGGGAAGAGCCATTGCGGCGGGTCAGGATGCGGTTGCGGGTGCCGAGGCGGAGAATCTGCCAATCGGCAAAGTCGTCGATGGCGGAGAAGCGGCCCAGGTGGAGAGCGCGGGGGCGGGTGGAAGGGGTGAGGCGATCAATGGGCCGCAGGGAGGCATCCAGATTGTCGGTGGTGAGGGAGGTCGCGGTGGCGTAGGGCTGAAAGACGTGGAGGGCCGAGTCCAGCCCCCATTTTTGGGAAATCCAATCGGGATATTGGCGGGTGAACTTGAGGGAGGCGTCCACCGAGAGATGCAGGTGGGTGCGGCTTTCGCTATCGAGCGGGCCCTGCACATCGTGGTAGCGGGTGTGGCCAGCCCCGAGGCGGGGTGTCAGGTGCAGCCCGGAATCCAAGGTGAGAGGATAGGAAATCTCGTGGTAAGTGTGAAAGCGGGCAAAACCGGTATCGGCTAGAATGCCTTCGATTTGACGGCGGCGGGCGGCGGTGGTGGCCGGTTGGGCAAACTCGCGCCGCAATCGCTCTTCGCGGAAATCGGCCAATTCTTCGCGGTAAAGTCCGACCATGTTCTGGCTTTCATGCAAAAGGGCGGAGCCGAGAATGGGGCGGCGCACCTGGTCGAGGACCACTTCGGGAAGTCTCAAGTCACTTTGATAGTGCTCGTTGAGGCGAAAGCGGGTCCACGCGGTCAGGAGCTGAGATTCCTCCCAGGCTTGGGAGAAGATGAGGGTGTTGTCGGGTTGGTAGTCGGTGGTGTAGTCGCGAGGCCGGAAGTCTTCCATGAAGAAGCGGTCTGAGAGCAAGGTGCTATTCAGATCGATGAAGCCCTCCGCGCCGGGGAGCCAATTGGCATCGATTCGTTGTCTCGCTTGCAAATAGTAGCGATTCGGGTCGTCAAAGCCGTCCCGGGATTCGGACGAACGCTGTTCGCCGGGGTCGAGGTCATAGATGTGATAGCCCGAGATCCAGCCCAGATTGGGATTGTCTTTGCGGGCATAGGAATCGAGGTCCAAGCCGAGCCCGACCCCTCGTTGGCCGTAGAGATCAAAGTGCCAGGTGGCTTCGTGGGTGGGGTCATTTTTGAGGCCGGTGGCCGGATCCTCCAAGCCACCGAAGTCATGGCTGTATTGGTTGAGGAGGTAGGGTCCCCAGTTGGAGCGGATACCCGGGGTGGGGCGGTAATTGAACTCGCCATCGAAGTCCTGCGTGAGCCCGGGAAGCCAGAAGACCTGCCGGTCGGCGGCGTAGAAGCGGAGGTTGCGAAAGTGAACCGATTCCCCGGGAATCACGGTCACTTCATCGCCCCGCATCCAGTAGTTCGGTTTCTCGGCATCGTGGGTGGTGACTCCGGCGTTGCGTCCTTGGTAGAAGTTGCCTTCCTCGCGCTCTTGGGCTTGAAACTGTCCGGCCTCGAGCAAAAGAGGGGCGAAAGAGGTGCGCAAGTTGCGGGTATTGAGTTCTTTGCGTTCGTATTGGTAGATGACCTCTTCCCCCCGGTGAAGGGCCGTGCCTTGGTAGGCGGAGACATTGCCACTGAAGACAATGCTCTTCCTTTCCTCATCGAGATGGGCCCGGTCGGCGAAAATTTCGATGCCATTGTCCGAGCGCAGGCGGACATGGCCGGAAAAGGTGGCCGCCGAGTTGGCCTCCTCGGAGTAGTCGAGGAAGGCCTTTTGCGAGCGCAGCACGTCGCCGCGATTGGTGCGTAGAAGAATGTTGCCGCTGGCAGCGAGCTTGATGGAGTCCCCCTCCACCAATTCCAGTTGGTCGGCGCGGAAGGAAAAGCCATTGGGCAGGCCGGTCTCCGGCATTAGCAGCCCTTCCCCTGGTTGGGCGCTCGTTTCAGGTTCGGGGAGGGTGGGAATGGTCTGGGCGGGGGCATTGGCCCGGTTTTGAGCGGTCGAGGGGAGCGCCGCCGCCAGCGAAAGCATCAAAAGAGTCCTCAACCTGTCGTCCATGGGCGGAGTCTCCGAAGTGGGCTCGAACCTGTAAAGACAGAGTTTTCTGCTTCTTGGACATGAGGAGAAGGGGGCGCGGGCGCGGGGGCTTGCGTAAGATTGAGCGGAAGGGAAAACGGGGCTATGCTGGGGGCATGAAAATTGGCATCGTGGGAGCTGCGGGACTGCTGGGGAAGGCCTTGCGTGGGAAACTTGAATCTTCTCATCACCAGTGGGTTGGGTTTAGTCGTGCCCCCGAGGGACGAGAAGGGGAATGGCGGTCTCTGGACGATGGCTTTGGAGGCCTGGACGGGGTGGTCAATGTGGCCGGGGAGGCCATCGACAAACGTTGGACCCAGAAGAATCGGGAGAAATTTCACGAGAGCCGCATTGGAGTAACGGAAAGAATCGTAGCCAGTCTGGCGGCGATGGCGGCTGAGGAGAGACCCCGCGTCTTGCTCAATGCCTCGGCGGTGGGCTATTACGGCGATCGGGGGGAGGAGCTCCTCACTGAGGGCGAGGAGGCGGGCCCGGATTATCTCGCACGCCTGTGTCTGGAATGGGAGGCGGCGGCCCGGGAGGCGGAAGCTCTCGAGGTGCGGGTGGTGTTGGGGCGAATCGGAGTGGTTCTGGGGCCGGGGGCTCCGGCTTGGGAGCGCCTGCAGCAGGTCTTCCAGTGGGGGCTCGGGGGGAGATTGGGCGATGGCCGGCAGTATTGGTCCCCGGTTCATCTGGACGATGTGGCTGGCGGGATGGTGCATGCTCTGGAAACTGATGAGGTGGTGGGGCCCATGAATCTGGTGGCGCCTGGGGCGGTGACCAACGGCGAAATGACCCGTATGTTGGGAGAAGTCATGCACCGGCCCACGCTTTTTCCGGTCCCGGCCCTTGCCCTCAAGGTGGTCTTGGGCGGATTCAGTAGCGCGCTCTTATCCAGCCAACGGGTGGAGCCGAAGGTGTTGCAAGAGACGGGCTATCAATTTGCCTATGCCAATCCACGGGCGCTCCTGGAGGCCCTTTCTTCCTGAGGGGAGGAAGCGGGACATGCCTGCCTGGGGACTTGGCAAAAGGGGTTGGCAAGGCAAGAGTGATCCCGTGGCAGGACATTGGCAGGAAATGGCGGGACTCTCCGTGGACGTGAGCGAGGTGGTTTACGTGCCCAGCTTGGACGCACCCGAGGATAAACCTCATCCCTTCGTCTACTTCATCACTATTCTCAACGAAGGCAGCGAGGAGATCACCTTTTTCGGAAGAAAGTGGATCGTCCGCGAGGAGAGCGAGGTGTTCGTTTTGGAAGGGGATGGCATCGTGGGGGAGCAGCCCTCATTGGGGCCGGGCGAGCGCTTTTCCTACAATAGTTACCACGTCCTCGCGGCTAAGGGTTGGGCCGAAGGGGCATTTTACGGCCTGACGGAAAGCGGACGCCGCATCTCTGTCCCTATTCCTCGCTTCGAGATGGAGCTGCCGGGGTGGGCCTAGCCCGTTCGCGGCCACCGGGTGGGGGAGGTGCCCGCCGCAGTCATTCCTGCTCCAGAAGGGGCTGGGCCAGTTTCCGCACGGTGGCCAGGTCGAGAATGAAGTAGTTGGGATCGTTCTCGATTTTGCCATAGTAGAAAGGGCTGCTGCCGGATTGGCTGGCGGCCCCGGCGAGGGAAAGCTGTTTGCTCTCGATGATGATCTCCTCGTCGTCGGGTTTATCGAAAAGCGCGGTGAGGGTGTAGACCGGGCTTTCCAGAGCGAGCTGGGCCGGGCGGTGGTCCGGTCCCAGCCAGCGGACCGCGCTCAAGCTTTCCAGCGTTTCGAGGTAGCGATTGGCCCGGTTTTCGTTGAGCAGGGCGGTGACGTCCTCGTTCTCAATGCGCGCTTCCCAGGTTTGTGCCAAGTCGCTGTATTTGAGGGTAAGAGCGGGAGATCCGCTGGTTTCCAAGCGCAAGGTCTTGAGGTCGATCATGTTGAAGTTCCACACCAGGGCATCGCGCCACTGGTAGGGGCGGGTGGCCAGATTGTAGAAGGCATTGGACTGGAGTTCCAGCACGCTGCGGGCTTCATTGCGACGGAAGTAGTAGTGGGGAATGCCTTCTTCATCGATCACCTCGCCAAAAAAGAGAGTCTCGCGAGTGCCGTCGAAGAGTTCCATAGCGAGGACGAGGATGGGCTGGTCCAAGCCGTAGGAGGAAAAGTCTTCCACCGCATCGGCCACCGCGCTCACGCCTTCGTCAGCGAGCAGGGTTTTTTTCACATTGTAGAAGGTGAGTTCGTTAGCGGGTTCGGTGCGACCAGCGAGGGTGCGTTGCACGCGCATTTCTCCTGAGATGGGGCTCTTGGCCACTTCGATTTCCAGCGGAGTGGCCAGCTCGGGGGTGCGGATGGTGAGTTTTTTCAAGTAGCGCAGATCGAGTCCGGAAAGGCGGGCCCCGCGCAGGCGCTCAAGGGTGAGGGGGAGGGCATCCACTCCCGGGTGCTCATCGGTGGCCGCGCGGGGGATCTCGAACTCAATGGCGCTTCGCCAGTCATCCAGGCGGCCGATGTAGTAGCTGTGTTCATCGGGCTCCGGCTCGGCCAGGGAGAGGGTCACTGGGGTCTCGTGGATGGTGCCGTCCAGCGAGAAGAAGCGCAAGGCGAGCTCCAAGGCTGTTTCATCCAGGGGAGGGGCGGGTTTGTTGAGGGCTTTGCGTGCGGTGAGATTGTAGAGACCGGCCACCAGCTCGGCGGCTGCAGTGGGATCGGCATCGAGCTTGAAGGGTTTTTCGATTTGCCAGCCGTCGACCGGGCTTTCGCGGGCGAGGACCAGTTTGCCATTGGGGCGGGTGATGGTGACTTCTGCCAGCAGCTCGGGAGGAAAGAAGAAGGGGCGCAGGTCGCGCTGGCGGCGGAAGCCATTGGCCACCACTTCATCCAGATAGGGGGAGGTGCAGAGGTAGAGATGGTCGCTTCCGCGGGGGCGCAGGTAGAGGCTGGATTGGTTGTAGGGTTGGCTGAACTGGTCTTTGGCGGGTCGCAGGGATTGCCAGGGGGCCCGTTCTCCCAGGTGGTAGCTGGCGACTTCCTCTCCGTCGCCATTGGTCAAGGTGATGGTGGCCAAGGCGGGGTCCAGGCCCATGGCCTTGAGGTCGTTGTTTTTTGCTGGGAGGCTCTCCAGCACCGTGAGGTCGGCAGAGAAGGCCAGCAGGGTCTCCAGCACCCGGTAGTCGGCCCGGTCCAGGGTGGAGCCGTTCTTGAGCAGCCACTGGCCTTGCCGCTCTTCATAGTCATGGCTTCCCTGGGGGGTGGTGATGGTGATCTGCCGGATTTCGCTTGGGTTGAGCGCGAAAAGAAGACTTTCGGTTGGCAGGGCCGGCTCCCCGAACAAGCTGGCGAGATTCTTTTGGGTAAAATGGAGAAAGGCCATCGCCCCGCTGGCCAGAGCGAGGACCGCAAGAAAGACGGTAAGGACTTTGGAAGACATCGGCACTGAGCTTGCTCCCTCGGAGGCCGGGGAGCAACCGCATTTTCAGAAAGGATGGGGGCGGGCTACTCCGCCAGGCGAATGACCAGTTGGCCCGCGTCGATGGAGATCTCTTCCACCCCGGCGAGGGAGGAACCATCGCTGCTGAGCAGGTTGGCGAGTAGATTCTGTCCTTTCAGATCGCCGAGCCAGGCATTGGGTAGGGAAATGCCCCAGAGGGTCAGATCTTCGAGGATGAGCGCGGGAGCCTCGCTGGCGTCTTTAACGAGAAAGCGGGCCCGGCCTTTGAGCTTCTTGCCAGCCATGAGGGGAAAGTCCTCCGGGATATCGAGGCTGAGGCGGGCATGCACGGCATCCTTGGCCAGCTCCAATTTGAGCTGATCGCCCAGCTGGGTGTTTTCGTGGATGAGGCCATTGAGCTCGCGTTCACTGAGAATGATTTCCTTGTCGCCGGGGGTGTAGCCGGGGGAAGTCGGGGGGGCTTCCTCCAGCGCGGTCATTTTCTCCTCCAGCACGGCTTTTTCGGGCGGTGTCAGGACGGTGGCCTGAATGGGGCGGTTGAACCACCAGAGGGCGGCCCCGGCTGCCAGCACGCCCAAACCGAGGAGGGCGAGGATGAGGAGGGGAATGCGCCAGCGGCGGACACGGGGGAGGGATTTTCGTGGGGTTGTGGTCATGATTTCGAGAGGGTGGTTTTTTAGAGTCTACTCCTTAATCGGGGTGGGAGGGGACAATATTCCTTCTTTTGGGGAGAAAATCGTCGCTTGTTTGTAATGACCATGAATGCGGGGGCAGAAAGATGGCGAAAAATCTGTCCTGTGGATTTGACAGCCACGGGCGAAGTTTAGTTAACTGTCAGGACGATGATCGAAAGGGCCTGTTCCGGGCCCTCTGAATTTTCTACACACACCAAGCGTAAATTATGAGCGACGAGGCACCACAACCACCAAAGCCGGAGACCAAAACTTCGGCCGTTCCCTTGAAGAAAGAAACCGTTCGGGTCACCCTAAAGGCCTCTGATGCCCCTGAAGGAGCGGCTCCCAAGCCCCCGACTGCGGGGGGGCCTCCCGCGCCCGGCGCGCCCGCGCCTCCTTCGGCACCCGCTCCCACAGCTGGAGGTCCGCCCAAGCCTCCCAGTGCTTCGGCTCCTGCCGCGCCCGCCCCTCCCTCCGCAGCGGCTCCCGCTGGTCCTCCCAAGCCGGCCGCCCCGGCACCCGCACCCACTGTGGCACTGAAGACCGGTGGCGCACCGGCCCCGAGCGGCACTGCGGCTCCCAAGCCTGCGGCGACCGTTCCTTTGAAAGTTGGCGGCGGTCCCGCTCCGCAATTGGGCGGTAGCCCCAAGCCTACGGCGACCGTGCCTTTGAAGTCCGGCGGCACTTCCCAGCTGGGCGCTCCCACAGGCACCGGCATGCAATCCGCCCCCGCCACGATCGGAGGCTTTGATGACGACGATGAAGCGGAAGAGAATGGCACCATCACGTCCGTGTTGGCCATCCTCGCATTGGTCGCGGCCTTGGCCGTTTTCGCCAGCCAGTTCCTGACTGCCAAGACTTGGGTCGACACCGAAGAGCCTCAGCCCCGCGACTGGTCTCAGTATTTTGAACTTTAATCTTTCAAGAAAGACTCTCTCTCATGGCAGTACCCATCATTACTTTCATTCTTGCTCTCGTCGCCGCCTTGGTCGCCTTCATGGCCTCCGGGGCGTAAGCGGCACAGCAGGAACTTGAACGAATTCCTTTTCCACGAGACAAGGGCGGCGCTTGACGCCGCCTTTTTGCTGTCCATAGTTCTCGGCATGGCAGAGCAATTTACAAACGACAATTTCCAATCCGAAGTTCTTGAGTCCGATGTCCCCGTGTTGGTGGACTTTTGGGCGGAGTGGTGTGGCCCTTGCAAAAGCGTCGCTCCCATCATCGACGCCGTTGCCGGCGAGGTGGAAGGAAAGGCCAAGGTAGGCAAAGTGAACATTGATGAGGCCGGGGAACTGGCTCAGAAATACAACGTGCAATCCATCCCGACTTTCCTGTTCTTCAAAAATGGCGAAGTGGTGGACACCATCGTTGGGGCCCGCGTGACGCAGGATGGTCTTCGCGAGCAGCTCGAGTCCCTGGCCTGAGCACTGTCCGCTTTGGAAAAATTCTGAATCTGAAAAGGTCGTTCTCCCCGGGGAGAGCGGCCTTTTCTAGTTGAGCCAGGGAGAGGGCGGGCAGAGGGCCAGGAGGTGATGGTAGGGGCTGAGTTTGCGAAGAGTATTCTTCCACAGCTCATCGTCGTGCTCGCTGCTGAGGAAATTGGGAGGCGCGGGGGAAACAACCCAGGAATTGTGCTCCAGCTCGTCTTCCAACTGGCCGGCAGACCAGCCGGAATAGCCGACGAAAGCGCGCACCAGAGTGCCCGGGCTCTTGCTGCGTTCAATGGCGTCTTCGGCGGGAATGCGGATGGCAAAGCGGAGTTCGTTGTCCGGCGAGGTCCAGAAAGCGGCGAAAGTGAGGTGCTCGCGCCCAACCGGGCCCCCGTTGTAGATGGGGATGCGGGACAGGGCGGCGTATTTCGGCTCTTGTAAAACGTCTCCCACCAAGTGCCCGTTCGGTTGATTGAGAATGAGGCCGAAGGAGCCTTCCGGGGAGTGGCTGGCCAGTAGGATGACGGAGCGGTTGAAAATCCCATCCCGGAGGGAGGGATCCGCAAGGAGCAAATCTCCCTGCGACACTTGGGGCGGATGGGGAGGCGGTTGAAACACGCCATTATCTTCCACAATCCCGGAGCGGGGTCAAGGAAGGGAGGGAGGGGAAGAAGCTTTCGTGGCCAGTTGATGGAGAGTCTCTGCGAGGGTGGAGAGTTTCTCGCGCCAGTGGAGCTTGGCCTGCCAGTCGGGAGGAAGCGCATCGCCGCCCCAGAAGGCTCCGGCCAGTTGTCCGTAAATCGCTGCCGTGGTGTCGGCATCATCCCCCAGGTTGGCGGCCAGCAGGGCACCGTGGCGGAAATCTTTCGCCCGCCAAAAGGCCCACAGAGCAGCTTCCAGCGAGTGGACGACATACCCGGTCCCGCGAATACGGGGGGGCTCGTGGTGCCGGTAGGAGCCCGCGACCACAGCTTGCAGGGCATCACTCAAGGGCCCTGCGTAGTCCGCCCGGGTGAGAAGTCCGGCCTCCAGGCTCAGGGCGTCCTTCTTGTCTGTGGCGGTGAGAGCTTGCACGATCCAATTGCCAAAGAGACGGCAGGCCCAGAGAGTCTCGTCCGCGCCATGGGTGGTCAGGGAGCTTTCCTCACAACGCTGGAGGCATTCGTGGCGGGGTCGGCAGGCGTAATAGAGAGCGGCGGGAGCCAGGCGCATCAAGCTGCCGTTCCCCGCGTTCTGTGGGTCACGCGATCCGGATTGCGGATTTCCGGTGGCTTGAAAGGTGGCGAGAGCACTGCGCACGGTGTTGCCGATGTCGAAGCAGCTTCCGGTCGCGCTGTTGGTGCCTTGGTGCCACCAGTCGAGATAGCGCTGGCATTGATCCGTCAAGTCGTTGCCCCGGCAGGCGATAAGGGACTCTGCGAGACAAATGGCCATCGAGGTGTCATCGGTCCATTGTCCCGCCTGCAGGTGAAAAGGCCCGCCTCCGGTCAAATCAGTCAGGGGCTCGAAGCTTCCCGGGGGGCGAAATTCCACCGTGGTGCCAAGGGCGTCGCCCAGAGCCAGGCCCAGCAGCGTGCCGCGATAGTTGTCCTGCAGATCTTTCATCGCTCGTTGGTGGTGATGATGCGAGCGCCAGCCGCGGCCATCTCGGCGAGGGCCTTTTCCCCATCGCCCGGGGTGAGTTCCACTGCCCGGCAGGCGTTGGCAATTAGGGTGGTGGCGAAGCCTTCGGCGAGGGCGTCGAGGACCGTGAACTTGACGCAGTAGTCGGTGGCTAATCCGCAGACATGGAGCTCGCTGGTTCCCCGCGTGCGCAGGGTTTCGGCCAGACCTGTTGATTGGCGGCGACCGTTGTCGTAAAAGGCACTGTAGCTATCGATGGCGGGGTCGGTGCCCTTGAGGATGACCTCGGCAATGTCTTGGGTGTGCAGGCCCGGCGCGAAATCGGCTCCGGGGGTGTTTTGCACGCAATGGACGGGCCAGAGAACTTGCGGGAGCCCGTGCAGGGAAATGACCTCTCCCTCTTGCTGGCCGGGATGACTAGCCGCGAAGCTTCCGTGATTCGCCGGGTGCCAGTCCTGACTGGCCAGGATGTGGTCGTAGCCGGGCATGAGGTTGTTGATGAGGGGAATGAGTTCATCCCCGCCTCTCACCGCGAGGGCTCCCCCGGGGAGAAAGTCGTTCTGAAGGTCGATGAGGAGGAGTGTTTTCATGTAAAGGGGGCAGGGTAGGGTGGTTGTCAGGAGGCTAAGCGGCGGGGGTCATCAGGGCAAGTGTTAAGTGTAAAATTAACACTATTCGAGGCGTGGGACTTTGGTGACGAATTTTGATAAGTAAGAGAGGTTAGTTTTCGGGCTTAGTTGCCGTATTGCTTTTTCTCAAGATGGAAAGAGGTCAATTACTTGGAGCGATTTTTCTGGCGGCGGTGGTTCTGCCGGCGGCGGGGGAAACGGGGCAGAAGGACTATGAGATGTTCTGTGGCGCGTGCCACAATCCCGACGGCAAGGGGGCTGGGGAAGGGGCTTTTCCTCCTTTGGCGGGCAGCGAATGGGTGCGGGGCGATGCCGAGCGCATGGTGCAGCTGGTTTTGCATGGGCTGGAGGGGCCCGTTTCGGTTGCGGGTAAGAGTTTTGACCTCGTCATGCCGCCGCAGGGAGCGGCTCTCTCTGATGAGCAGATTGCCCGCATCGTCAGCTATGTGCGCACGTCCTGGGGGCATACGGAGGAGCCAATTGAGGCGAGTTTTGTCAAAGCGGCGCGAGGTCGTTCGGCGGATCGCAAGACGATGTGGAAGGCACCCGAGCTGCTCAAGCGCTGGCCCCTGCCCCATGATTCCGGGCCCATCCAGGATTTGGTGGCCCACGTTTACAAGGGGAAGTTCACCACCATGCCGGACTTTAGCAAATTGAAGGTGGCGGCGGTGGAAGAAGAGGCGGCCGGGTTGCTCGACCTGTCCACTCTCGGGGAAAAGCAGCATTTCGCCGTGGTCTGGGAGGGCGTGCTGAACATTGCGGAGAAGGGGGAATACTTTTTCCGGCTCGACTCCGATGATGGATCGCGCCTGTTCATTGACGGGCGGAAGATTGCGGAAGTGAAGGGCACGGGGCCGATGGGGCGGGCCAAGCAGGGTAAGCTTTGGCTGAAACCGGGCCCGGTGAAGATTCGGGTGGAATACTTTGAATTCGAGGGGCAGGAAGGCATTTCGCTGGCCATGATGCTCAAAAACCAATGGACCCAGCTGAGCGCGACCAAGTCGGTGGAAGAGAAGGTGATTCCTTCCCTGCCCATCGTGGTGACCGACGAGGCGCGCATTTATCGCAACTTTATTAAAGGCAGTGGCGCGCGGGCCATCGGGGTGGGATATCCCGGAGGAGTGAATCTGGCCTTTGATGCCGATGATTTGGGAATTCCGCTGGTTTGGCAGGGAGCCTTTATGGACGGTGGATTGCATTGGACGGCGCGCGGCAAGGGCTTTCAGCCCCCGGCCGGGGAGCAGGTGCAGGCCTTGGCGACGGGGCCGGCCTTTGCCTACCGCGGGGAGGAGACCACCCCTTGGCCGAGGCAGTGGCAGGAGGAGCTCAAGCCGCGCTTCCGGGGCTATGTGCTCGATGAACGCCGCCGGCCCGAGTTCCGCTACGAGGTGGCCGGGCTCTCCATCAGGGACAAGGCGATGGAGGGCGATGCGGGGGAGCTGCGGCGGGAAATCAGCCTAAGGGCGGGCGAGGAGCCCCCGGCGAATCTGAGTCTGCGCTTGAGTGGTCCCGGGGCCCGTAGTCTGGGCTCACACCGTTTTGCCATCGGGCCGGGCGGACAGATCGTGCTCGAGAGCGGGGATTTGGGTGAGCCGGTGGTGACGCGGGAAGGCGTGGTCCTACCCTTGAATTTACAGCCCGGAGAGAATCGTCTGCGGGTCAGTTACCAGTGGAAGTGAGAAGGACGAGAATGATTGTGAGCAAGATGAAGACGAAAGCGATCGCGCTGGGCCTGGCCCTTGGCTGCAGCCCGGGTTGGGGAGATGACTATTATCGCACCGAGGAAATTCCCATGCCGGAAGGCGAGGTGATGGAAGTGGGCTCCATTGCCCTTTTGCCCGGGAAAAAGGTGGCGGTGGCCAGCCGCCGGGGAGATGTTTGGATTTGTGAGGGCGCTTATGGGGACGATTTGTCTCAAGTGAGCTGGAGCAAATTTGCGGAAGGCTTGCACGAGCCCTTTGGCATGTTTTGGCGCGATGGCTGGTTGTGGCTGACCCAGCGGCCGGAGGTGACCAAGATGCGAGATAGTGATGGTGATGGCTGGGCCGATGAGTTCGTCACGGTGTCCGCTCCCTGGGGCATCAATGGCGATTACCACGAGTATGCCTTTGGCTCCGATCCGGACCGGGATGGCAATGTCTGGGTGGCTTTGTGCCTCACGGGTTCGGGCGGCGCGGCGGATAACTCGCCTTTCCGAGGTTGGGGCTTCCGCATCACGCCGGAGGGGGAGGCTCTCCCCACCGTGACGGGAATCCGTTCCCCCGGAGGCATTGGCTTCAATGCGGCGGGAGACACTTTTTATTGCGACAACCAAGGCCTCTGGAATGGCAGCTCCTCGCTCAAGCACATGCGGGTGGGTGGCTTCATGGGCAATCCGACCGGCAATAAGTATCATACGCTGCAAGACACCTTGCCGGAGCCGCCGACCCCGGAGTCGGGCTCACGTATCGAGACCGAGCGGGCCAAGTATCCCGAGCTGGTGCCTCCGGCGGTGGTCTTTCCCCACGGCCTCATCGGGCAATCTCCGACGGGAATTATTCCAGAGGACTCGGCGGGCCGTTTTGGTCCTTTCGCCGGGCAAACTTTGGTGGGAGAGCAGACCCATTCACAGGTCCAGCGCGTCTTTTTGGAGAAAGTGAATGGCGTTTACCAGGGAGCGGTCTGGCACTTTCTGGAAGGCTATCGTTCGGGCATCGTGCCCCTGCGGTTGAGTGAGGACGGCACGCTCTTTGTCGGTGGCACCAATCGCGGTTGGGCGGCCCGGGGAGGGAAACCCTTCACCTTCGAGCGCACCCGCTGGACGGGCAAGGTGCCCTTCGAGATGAAGGAGATGCGTCTGACCCAAGAGGGCTGGGAGCTGGTCTTTACCCAACCGGTCAATGCCGAGCGGGCAGGCGATCCGGCTTCTTACGAGATGGCGGCCTGGACTTACATTTACCAGAGTAGCTACGGGAGCCCGCAAGTGGATGCCGCTACCCCCAAGGTCGTCCGGGCCGAGGTCGCGGAGGATCGGCTCTCGGTGCGGTTGACCGTGGAAGGCCGGGTGAAGGGTCATGTCCACGAGCTGGATGCCAGCAGGGTGACGGGTCCCGATGGGGCCTCGCTCTGGCATCCCAAAAGCTACTACACCATCAACGAGTGGGTGCGGTAGCAGCGCTCTCGCGAGGAGACGAGTCCTCGACCGGAGCTTCCTCCGCCGGGGCTTCTGCTGCGGGAGTGTCTTCTACGGGAGTGTCTTCTACGGGAGAGGTGGCAGCCGGGGGCTCTGCTTCCTGTGGACTGTCGGCGTTTTCCGGCTGCGCTGGGGTGGCGGCCACCACTTCGGGAGGGCTGACGGGCTCCTCTTCTCCCTGCAAAGCCAGCAGGCTCTTGATGGGCACCGTGTCGTGAAAGACCATCTGGAGCGGGTTGCCGCCCTCATCGTTCTTTCCCTGTTGACCTTTGTAATAAACGCTGTTGGTGGACGCCACGAGAGAGACCACGCGACCTTGGGTATCGAGGACCGGGGCACCGCTAGAACCGCGGGCAAAATCGGCATCAATGGCCACCCGTTGCACTGCCGGCCCCTTGGCCCCTTCGGGATAGATCATGTGATGGCGACTGACGACCCCCGAGGTGAGCACCCAGTTGCGACCGGCGGGGTGGGATAGGACAAAAATGGACGATCCGGTTGGCGGCAGGGAGGTCAGCTCGTAGTGGGGGAGCGATTCCCCCTCCGGGAGGGCGACCCGGGCCACCGCGACGTCGTTGTCGCCATCGGCGGCCAGAATGTCGACCACGGGCCTGACTTCGCCATCGATGGTCACGATCACGAAGCGGTCGTCTTTGCCCGCTCCTTCGAAGATGTGGGCATTGGTGGCAATGAGTCCGTCGGCACTGATGCCGAAGGCGGTCCCGCCACCGCCACTGTGCCAGTGGTCGCACTTGCCGCATTGATAGAGGCGATTGAGGAGAAAGGTGGCGGGCGCGTGGCGGTCATAAAGGTCGGTGGGGCGGGCCTCGGCAGCAGGCGTGGAATCCACGTGGACGGGGAAGGGCGCGCGCTTGGTGTCGAGACCGGGAGCGAGCTCGACAAAGGGGGGAGCCGTGGGGCCTACCGCATCAAAAGCGGTCTGCTGCTCCCGCATCAGCGCCAGCTCGTCAAAGACCCGCAGCGAAGGAGGAATTGAGGATTGGGCGGCCAGGGTTTTGATGGTGGTGGGGTGGGTCTCGGGGGCTCCGGAAAGAAGGGAGGCCTGAGTGCCGAGAAGGAGAAGGGGTAAGAGCAATCTTGTCATTTCGGTAAAGTGTAGCAGAAGTTGTTCTATTTGCTCTGAAATTAGCAGGTTTTTTTTCAGAGAGGAAGAGGAGTGGGCGAAAACTCGGTTTGATTTGCCGTGGCCTCGGATCTCTTTTCGCTCTAGTTTGGCCGGGTGGAGACCGCGCAGGGAATCATCATCCGCACCCGCAAGTTGACCGAGACCAGCCTGATTGTGAGTTGGTGCACGGTGGAGTGGGGGTTGCTCAAGACCGTGGCCAAAGGGGCCCGCGGGCGGCGCAGTGCTTTCGCGGGCCAACTCGATCTCTTCGTGGAGGCGGAATTTGCCTGGGTGCGCAGCCGGGCGAGCGAGTTGCATGCCTTGCGGGAGCTGCGGGTGGTCGATTTGCGCGCTTCCCTGCGCAGGGAGTATGCCCGCACGGTGGTCGCGGCTTACTTGGGTGAATTGGTGGAGCGTGCGGTGGAGGGGGAGGCGGCGGTGCCCGAGATTCACGACCTCCTGCGGCGGGCGCTCGACTTTTTGGCCGGGGGGGGTGAGCTGGCCCGGGCTCTGCCTTTTTTTGAAAAAGAGTTGGCGGAAAGGCTCGGGGTGGGCCGGGGCGCGGGCTATGTCGCGCGTCTGGAGGAGGTTTTGGCTGGTGGATTTCCTCGTAGTCGCCGCGAAGCCATGCGACTCTTGGAAAGATGAAAACACCTCGATCAGCGCTCGCGTGGGGGCGGGAAGTGGCTTCTCCGGTGGGTCCGCTCACTTTGTTGGCGGACGAGCAGGGCTTGACCGGTCTTTACTTCGCGGGCCGCTGTGAGGAGCCCTGGGAGGCGGGGGAGAGTGCGATTCTTTCGCAGGCGGAGGAGGAGCTGGACGAGTATTTCGCCGGTCGACGGGAGGTTTTTTCGGTGTCTTGTGCGGCCCGGGGGACGGATTTCCAGCGTGCGGTGTGGCAGGTGCTGGCCACCATTCCTTTTGGGGAGACTTGGAGCTACCAGGCGGTGGCGCAGGCCATTGGGCAACCGACAGCCGTGCGCGCGGTGGGTCTGGCCAATGGCGCGAACCCCATTTCCATCATCGTGCCCTGTCATCGCGTGATCGGAGCCAACGGGCGTCTGACCGGATTTGGCGGCGGTCTGGAGCGCAAGCGCTTTCTTCTCAATCACGAGCAACGCGGAGAACTCTGCTAGTCCTGGTCCAGGCAGGCGCTGCAGATTTCGTCCCCCTCGGCAGTCACCCGGAAGTCGCGATCCGGGTGGCTGTTCTCGGTCGCTTGGCAGACCTTGCAGAGGTGGAAGGAGCCTTGCTGGCCCGCTTTTTTCTTGGACTCGAAGGCGACCCGGCGCTTGGCGACGGAGCTGCGTTGCACCCCGGCCCGCCGCCACTGGGGGATGGCCCAGGCAAGAAAGGGAGCAAAAGTGAGCCCGAGATAGAGGAAAAAACTGGGCTGTCCGGCGGCCTTGGCGAGGAGGAAAAAGGCCGCGATGGCAGCCAGCACCCAGACCTGCACCGGGATGATGAGCATGAGCAGGAAGGTGTGTTTGGGAAAGAGAGTGGCAAAGGCAAAGAAGGCAGCCAGATAGAGGTAGTAGCCGCCCACCAGCTCGACCCGTGCCCCCATGAGGGCCAGGAGGCAGTTGGCGACGATTTGGCCCAAAATGACGAGATAAAAGTAGAGGGAGGTGCGCCAGACACCCCAGGTGGTCTCGAGGGTGTCATTGAACATGAAAGCGATGAGGAGGGCGAAGAAAGCGAAGAGCACCGGGAGCATGCGGAAGCCGGCCACGCTTTCGGGATGGGGCACATCGACGAGGAAGAGGAAAGAGAGAATGCGCCAGAACTCACCTCCCATGATCTTGGGCCAGTCGAAGGCCATCGCTATTCCCAGGTCCGGCCGCGCCATTAGGAGCAGGACCATCACAAAGTGAATGATGGCAAAACCCCGCAGCAAACTGGGGAATGCGAGCCAGGGGAGACGATTTTCCAAGGTGGTGAGGAAAGACATGAGAGGCCAGTGAATACCTGCTGGCGTGGATTGCCAATGTTTTGTGATCAGAAAGCGTTTTCATGCTGACACGAGTGATTTTCCCAAGATTGACATTGCGAGGGGAGAGGGGCAGGGTCCCGCCATGAGCGAGCTGAAGCAGAGTCCCCTGGCGGACCTTCATCGGGAAGCGGGTGGGCGCATGGTGCCCTTCGCCGGTTGGGAAATGCCTGTGATGTATCAATCCATCCTGAGCGAACACCAGGCCGTGCGCGAAGCGGTGGGCCAATTCGATATTTCCCACATGGGGCAACTCTTCGTCGAGGGCGAAGAAGCCGAGGAGTGGCTCAACAAGCTCCTGAGCAATGACGTTGCGGCCTTGGAAGATGGCCAGGGGCAATACACTTTCCTCCTGAATGAGCGGGGAGGAGTCATCGATGACCTCATCATCTACCGACTCAGTGAGGGCCATTACTTTCTGGTCGTCAATGCCGCCTGTCTGGCAGAGGACCTGGCCTGGTTCGGTCAGCATGCCGTCGAGGGCGTGACTCTGCGTAATGAGAGCGAAGGCTTGGCCGGGATCGCGGTGCAGGGACCGAATACGGTGGATGTCTTTTCCCGCGTGTTCGGGGGGCGCACCTTGCCCTCGCGCAATGGCATCGACGAGTTGCAGCTCGATGGTCAGATCGCCTGGGTGTGCCGCACGGGCTACACTGGTGAGGACGGCTTCGAGTTTTTTTGTCCCGCCTCCTCCGCCGCCCGCTGGTGGGAGGAGTTTGCCGAGGCCGGGGCCGCGCCCTGTGGTCTGGGCGCGCGCGATTCCTTGCGCTTGGAAAAATGCTACCCCCTCAATGGCTCCGACCTCAGCCCCGACCGCACCCCCCTGGAGGCCGGTTTGGGCTTTTTTGTCAAACTCGACAAAGAAGAGTTCACGGGTCACGAAGTTCTCCGCCGCCAAAAAGAAGACAAGCCTGCCGAACGGCTGGTGGCGATCCAATGCCTCAAGAAGGGAGCTCCGCCCCGGCCCGGTTATGCCGTGCTTGATAGCGACGGACAGCCCCTCGGAACCCTGACCAGTGGGGTCCTCTCACCTTGTCTGGGACTTGGCATTGGAATGGCTTACCTGCCCGCTTCCCAAGCCAAGGTGGGACAGGAAGTCTTCATCGAAGCACGCGGAAAAAAGATGGCGGCAAAAGTTGTGAAAAAACCTTTCGTTGCCTGAGAACTCCATCATAGAAAGCAGACATGGCTATACCTTCAGACCTGAAATATACCGAAGAACACGAGTGGGTCCGCATGGACGGTGACATCGCAACCGTCGGGGTCACCGACCACGCCCAGGAAGAACTTTCCGACGTCGTCTTCGTCGAACTCCCCGATGTCGATCGCGAAGTGGAAGAAAAAGAGGCCATCGGAGTGGTCGAGTCCGTGAAAGCGGCCAGCGACATCTACGCCCCCGTCAGCGGCACCGTGGTCGAGGTCAATACCGATTTGGAAGAAGAGCCCGGCAACATCAACGAAGACCCCTATGGCTCGGGTTGGTTGTTCAAAATCCGGGTCAATGACATGGAAATCGTCGAAGGCCTCCTCACCGCGGATGATTACGAGGAGCAAATTGGTTGATTTCCGCGAATAATTGTTGAAAGTGCCGCCGTGTCAGCGCAGACCGAATTCAAACATCGTCATCTCGGAGTCGGTTCCGAGGAAGTGTCCGAAGTTCTCGCCCGTTTGGGCTATTCTTCTCTGGAGGAACTCACGGCGGCCATTGTTCCCGAGGCCATCCGCAAGGAAGACAGTCTTTCCTTGCCGGAGCCCTTGGGAGAGCGGGAGGCACTCGCTGAGCTAAAGGGCATTCTTTCCCAGAATCAGGTCGCCCGCAGTTACCTTGGCCAAGGCTACCACGGCACCATTCTGCCGCCCGTCATCCAGCGGAATTTGCTGGAGAATCCCGGCTGGTATACCGCCTACACTCCTTATCAGCCCGAGATCGCGCAAGGACGCCTCGAGGCCTTGCTCAATTTCCAAACCATGGTGACCGATCTCACCGGCTTGGATGTGGCCAATGCCAGCTTGCTCGATGAGGGCACCGCCGCGGCCGAGGCCATGACTCTGGCCCGCGCGGGCAAGCCCAAGGGCACCGTTATTTTCGTCGACGAACAGTGTCACCCCCAGACGCTCGCGGTGGTGCAGACCCGCGCCGAACCTCTCGACCTCGAGGTGAGGGTGGGAGATTGGCGGGAGTTCGATCCCGCAGCTTGTGAAGGACTCTTCGCCGCTCTTGTGCAGTATCCCGACACCCGGGGCGAGGTTCACGACTACGCCGCTTTTGCGGAGAAAGTCCATGCCGCGAAGGCCCTCGTCATTGTGGCGGCCGATCCGTTGGCGCTGGTTTTGCTCAAAGAACCCGGAGCCTGGGGAGCCGACATTTGCGTGGGCTCCACGCAACGGTTTGGCGTTCCCATGGGAGGGGGGGGGCCGCACGCCGCCTACATCGCGGTCAAGGATGCTCTCAAGCGCAAGTTGCCCGGCCGTCTGGTGGGGATTTCCCGCGATAGTCAGGGCGAGCCCGCTTTCCGTCTCGCCTTGCAGACGCGCGAGCAGCACATTCGCCGGGACAAGGCCACGTCCAATATCTGCACCGCGCAAGTTCTCCTCGCCGTCATTGCCTCCATGTATGCCGTCTACCACGGTCCGGAGGGGTTGCGTGAGATTGCCCGGCGCACCCACGGTCTCGCGCATCGCTTTGCCGACGGTCTGCGCACCGTGGGCCTGGCTCCGGTGGGGGAGGTTTTCTTCGATACCGTCACGGTCCGCACTGCCGAGGCCAAGGCCATCGTCCAGCGCGCGGGCGAGGCGGGCTACAACTTCCGCCTCATTGGCGAGGATCAGGTGTCGCTCGCTTTTGACGAGTTGAGCACTGCTGCCGAGCTTCCCGATCTGCTGGGCTTCTTCGGGGCCCAGGCGGGCGAGAAGACTCCTTGCACCCTGCCTGCCTTTTCCCGGGAAAGCGAGATTCTCACCCACGAGGTCTTCCACCGCTACCGCAGCGAGACCGAGATGATGCGCTATCTGCGTCGTCTCGAAGGAAAAGATTTGGCCCTCAATCAGGCCATGATCCCGCTCGGCTCCTGCACCATGAAGCTCAATGCCGCAGCCGAGATGATTCCGGTCACCTGGGCCGAGGTCGGGGAGATTCATCCCTTTGCCCCCGCCGCGCAAGTGCGGGGCTATGCCGAAATGCTGACCCTGCTGGAGGATTGGCTGGCCGAGATCACGGGGTTTGCCGCTGTTTCCCTGCAGCCAAATGCGGGATCGCAGGGCGAATACGCGGGCTTGCTGGCCATTCGCCGTTACCACCAGTCGCGCGGCGATCACGACCGCCACATCTGTCTCATTCCCACCTCTGCCCACGGCACCAATCCAGCCTCCGCGGTGATGCTGGGAATGAAAGTCGTGCCGGTGAAGTGCGACCTCGACGGCAACATCGACCTTGCCGATTTGCGGGCCAAGGCCGAAAAACACGCCGATCAGCTGGCCGCACTCATGGTCACCTATCCCTCCACCCACGGGGTCTTTGAGGAGGGAATTCTGGAAATTTGCGAGACCGTCCACCAGCTCGGGGGGCAGGTCTACATGGATGGGGCCAATATGAATGCCCAGGTGGGCCTCACCAGCCCCGGCTTGATTGGGGCGGACGTGTGCCACCTCAATCTCCACAAGACCTTTTGCATTCCTCATGGCGGGGGAGGCCCTGGCATCGGTCCCATCGGGGTCGCTTCCCACCTCGTGCCTTTCTTGCCCGACGAGAGCCATCCCGTATCGGCGGCCCCCTGGGGCAGTGCGTCCATCAACGTCATTTCCTGGATGTATATCCGCATGATGGGGGCGCAGGGACTGACCGAGGCCACGCAGGTCTCTTTGCTCCTGGCCAACTACATCGCCCGCCAGCTGGAGTCCGCTTTCCCGGTTCTTTACAAAGGACGCAACGGATTGGTGGCCCACGAGTGCATTATCGATGTGCGCGAGGTCAGCAAAGCCAGTGGCCTGACCGTCGAGGACATCGCCAAGCGGCTCATCGACTACGGCTTCCACGCCCCGACGATGAGCTGGCCGGTGGCGGGCACCCTGATGATCGAACCCACCGAGTCGGAAAGCCTGCGCGAGGCCAACCGTTTCTGTGAAGCGATGAGAGCCATTGCCGCCGAAATGGAAGCCGTGGCCGGCGGAGAGAAAGATCCCGAGGACAACGTGCTCAAGAATGCCCCGCACACCGCGGCCATGGTGACGGCCGATGAATGGAACCATCCCTACAGCCGGAGCGAAGCGGCTTGGCCGGTCGCGGGTCTGCGCGAATGGAAATTCTGGTCACCCGTAGGTCGGGTCGATAACGTGCACGGAGACCGCAACCTGGTCTGCACCTGCGAAGGCATGGATGCTTACGCTGAAGACTGAATCGAATTGATGATTGCCCCGAGCCAGACCGAGAGCCTTGTCGATTGGGAAAAATGGACCCCGGGAATGCGGGCCACCCTGATGTTTGTCCGCGTGGGGGATGAGGTTCTCCTTATCGAGAAACAACGTGGCATTGGCGCAGGCAAGGTGAACGGTCCGGGGGGCAAAATCGATCCGGGCGAGACTCCGCTGGAATGCGCCATCCGCGAGACCCAGGAGGAACTCTGCATCACTCCCACCGGGGTGAGCAAACGGGGAGAACTCTTCTTTGCCATGTCCGATATTCCGGATATCCATTGCCACGTTTTTGTGGCCGATGGCTATGAAGGCACTCCCACCGCCACCCCGGAGGCGATCCCGCTCTGGACTCCGGTCAATGCCATTCCCTTCGAGCGCATGTGGGCTGACGACCGCTTTTGGTTGGGTGAGGTGCTGGCCGGGCAGAGCTTTCGCGGGCGCTTCGTCTTCGAAGGCGAGACCATTCTCTGGCAAGAAGTCACCTTCGGAGTGGCGTACTGAGTGCCCTCGCATCAATCGGAGCCGATTTGGTGACAAAAGGACTCAATAGTTGGTAGGGCTCAGCGGCTCGCCGCGCCGTGACTCAGCCCTACCGACGTGCTGACACCAACGGGGGCTCTGAGAAATTGCAGTAACCACGCGCGGGAGCCGCGATTCCAGTTCTTTGATGCTTTCGCGAACCTTTGCGGTTACACTTTTTTCTTTAAAACGGACGATGCAGGCCGTAGTTCCCGAGGTCGGCACCGGGCGGGAATTTGCGGGCGAAGAGGGCGCGGCTGCTGACGATGGCGGCGAGATGCTCGCGGGTGATGGTGCGATGACTGTCCGGACTACCGGCGTCTTTCTGCCAATGGGTCCAGGTCACATCTTCCGCTAAAACATGGTCGTCCAGTGGATAGCCTTCCAGATTCAGCACGGTGCCAAAGTAGCCCTCATCAGCGGCAAAGACCGTTTTCATCGCCTCGGTATAATCCCGCCTCGTGACCAGTTGGGCACAAGTGCGGTCCAGTAACCACCACTGGGCATGGAAGCGCCACAATTCGGGTGGGATACTCTCTTGTTTCGCCACCTTGACTCGGAAGCGTTTGGGTGATTTGTCCCAGGGAAGAGGGCGGAACTGCGGTCGGGGATCGAACTGCAAGCGCCGGAGCACCTCACCCAAGGGCCGCACTGGCAGGCACGACTCGGAGAGGAGGGCAAAGTGAGTCACGCTTTCATCCGCGAGGGCGGCCTTGAGCAAAGCCAGCGAGGCCCGCACCAGCGAGATGTCGCCCCACGCCGTTTCGTGATGGTCTTCAATGATTGTGTCAGCGAGAAAGGCCTCCGGTGCGAGGGCCGCTGGATCCTTGGGATGGCTCCAGATGCTCACCCGCTCGGGAGCTTGCGCCACCCACTCGCGCCAGATCTCGGGATGATTCACCTCGTCCCGGGTGAGGAAGAGCAAGCCCAGCTTGGGTTCCGGCGGAGTTTTCCAGCCTGTTACCATTTCGTTGAGAACCTGGCGATTGAGAGCGAGATGCTGTTTGGGCGTTCCGTTGGCGGTGTAGAGGGTGTAGGTTTTGCCGACGAGATCAGAAGGGGCTTCCGCTTGCCAAGCCAAATTGGGAATGGCGGCGTAGGTAGGAACCGTTTCCTGTAGGCGGGCCAGAATACGATCGGAGGCAGCCTTGGGATCGTCGCCCGCTCGGTAGCGGGAGGTGAGGTCGAGAGCTTGGATGAGAGTGTTGTAGTAGCGGGCGTTCACCATCAGCGCATGATTGTCGACGGCATAACAGACGCGCGCCAGACCGGGGGCCACGATCTCTGGCTTTTGTTCGTGGGAGCAGCCCAGATAACACATCCCCCAGTCCTCAGGCAGAGAGAGACGGGAGACCAGTTCCTGAAAATTAGGATGTAGGCGGACGTCGTCTTCCAGTAGAAGCACGGCCTTTGCCCCTCGTTGGCGAGCCGCCCGCAGGGCCAACCGCTTGGTCAGAGCGAGGGCATAGCGTCCTTTATGTTCGTAGCCGCGGGCTGACTTGACAAAGCGCGCGTCGATGGCTGGAAAACGCTCGGCTTCAATCCCTGCTTGTAGAAGTTGCCACTCCACTTCTCCCCGTCGATCGTCACGACGTCCGAGATTGATAAGAAAGGTATGAGGATGGGTCATGGGTTGTCAGTGAGCAGTGAGCAGTGAGCAGTGAGCAGTGAGCAGTGAGCAGTGAGCAGTGAGCAGTGAGCAGTGAGCAGTGAGCAGTTTCTGGATTCTGGATTCTGGATTCTGGATTCTGGATTCTGGATTCTGGATTCTGGATTCTGGATTCTGGATTCTGGATTCTGGATTCTGGATTCT
>NZ_JAENIO010000026.1 GCF_016595415.1 Roseibacillus ishigakijimensis | reverse complement strand
TTTGGGCGGCCACCGACATTGCAAGCCTTTTTTGCGTATTTTTTCCTTATTTTCAGTGCGTTACGTGCTCGATTTTTGTCGTGTAGTGTGATTTACGCTAGGAGTCTTTCCGCTACTACGAGTTATATCGGCACCCTAATTGGTCGAATCGGGTAAGTGACGGGTTCTAACCGTCCCCCCACACCACCGGACATGCGGCTTCGTCTGAGCTTGGCACAGAAAGGAGGTCCCTTCTCTCCGTAGGGCGACTGGGCATTGCATGGGGCGGCTCCAAAAAAAAGGTCCGGCAGAGAACTGCCCGGACCTTTCTTTTTGCTACGTGCCGCCACAATTCTCAATCAATCCCCACCTCGAGACGGACGAAGAGCTTGTTTCCGGTAGCCAGGGTTGGCGGGAGCGTCACTAGGACACGGTCCACTCCCGGGCCATGAAAGTCCTCTTCCGTGACCACGGTGACCCCTTCGCTACCATCCTCGGCCACGACCCAGCTGTCGGGCTGTAGGGAGGGGCTGTAGGCCACCGCGATGGTCGTATCCGCGGCCTGATCCGCTTCATCACTACGGCGGAAAGCGAATTGGAAGCCATCCATGGCCAGCTCGCCTTGGGGAGCCCAGGCGGCATCGGTCGCATCGGTAGGATCTCCGCCCAGGACCCACTCCACCGCGCTCGGCAGGCCATCGCCATCGGGATCGAGCCCGGGAGAAGGGTCTACCAAAGCCGGAAAGCCACTGGCCCAGGCTGCGTAACCACCACCAGCGGAGGTGACTTGCAACACTCCACTACCACTGAAGTGAAGGTCGTCGATGATCTCCGCCTCTGAGCCACTGGCTCCATAGGTGCCAGGTTCCTGAGCCACGCCAGCGAGCACCAGTGTCGCTACAGTTTCAATTTCGGAGGCTTGCAGGGCCAGCACGCCGCCGTTGGCAATCGTTACCGAAGAACCATCGCTGATCAGATCGCCATTGCTCCCCGCAAGAGTGAGCCGGGCGGTGGCACCATCGATGATCACTTCTCCCTCCGCACCCGCGCCTGCCGAGTTGGCGAGAACCACTTCTCCTTCCAGAATTTGCCAGGAAATACCGCGGTTCGCCTCAGCTCCATCGGTGGTGAAAGTGCCCGCCCCGATCTTGGTCACCAAGGCAGAGCTGTCGCTAGCCAACCACGGAGTGGAAATGGCTCCGGTACCGCCGATAGAGCTCTCGCTCACTCCAGCAATGCCCGCCGTCAAGGAAGCCGGACCGCTGCCGGTATTCACCAGAGCTCCTCCTCCCCCGGAACCAGTCCCCGCCAAGGCAAGGATGGGCTCCGCGATGGTGAAACCATTCAGGTCCAGAGTGCCCGAATTATTAAAGTCGACCCCGATGGTGGTCCCCGCCGGCTGGGCCTCCCCGCTCGTCGAAAAGGTCACCTCGGTAGGATAGGAAGCGTTGGCTGTGAGGGTCTCCGAGATGGTGACTTCATAGTAGCCCTCGGTAGTTAGCTCCCCGATTGCCGTTACCGTTGCCCCTGGTGGAATCCCCGGGCCGCTCACCCCATTGCCAATCTCGACTCCGGCAACTTCATCGGCTCGCACCTCATTGCTTCCAGCGGTCCAGTCCGCCTCAGTCGTGATCTCGGCGACAACTTCGACCGCGCCGAGTGCCTGCTCATGAGCAAGCTTCACATACGCCCCAGCGATAATACTGGTATCCCCATTATAGGTATTGTTTCCGGAGACGGTGATCACTCCACCCGTAGCCCCTGCGGCCACGCCATCCCCTTGATAGCTGAGATGGCCGGAAGGCTGGGCAGGATTGCCCGCCCCCCCGGTGACATGACCCACGATGGGCCCGCTCAACAGGGTTTCTCCCGCACTGCTGAGAACCGGAATGGAGAGAACGCGGTTGGCGGCAGTAGTATCGTTTAGGTAAACCGCACCTGAAATCTCCGTTTTTCCAGTGTTGGAGATGCTAAGGATGCGGTTCTGCCCTGAACTCCCGGCAGAAATGATCGCCCCCGCACTCACCCCAGTATCACCCAGCTGACCCTGAAAATTCTGTGTGGTGCCACTAAGTTCCAAATCTTGTGAGCCGGAAATCTCGAGATTGCTATTTCCCACAATGAAAGTGTTGCCCACCGCATTTTCTCCCGTCAAAGCTTCCGTGGCCAGCAATTGGGTCGGAGAATTGATCTGCACCCCGCCCTCACCCAGAGCCTGCGAATGCCCCAGCTCGAGAACGGTATTGGCCGCATTGACCCGCATGACGGTGTGCACTCCGGATTCAGTGCTACTATTGAGACCGAAAATGCCGAGCAAGCGGCCCGGGCCTGTTCCGGGAGCTTGGAAGGACAGCGTGCCTCCCATTTGGTTGGGAAAAAGGCGGTGCTCTCCGAACGCAATCGGCTGCTCAAAGGAAATGCGCTGCCCTCCGGTGTTGAGCGTTTTGTCGGCGCTCCCCATGAAGGAGAGGGGCAAGTCAATGACTTGGTCACGACTACTGCCATTTTCGAGGATATGGGCATTGCCCAGAACGAGGGAATGACCCGTCAGAGTAAAGGAGGTCGCATCTGTGAAGTAAGACAACTGGCCAAAAACCGTCTCGACCGGGAAGTCATTGTTCGCGGTGGGGCGGGTGCTGCCAGCAAAGGTCAGCACTTCACTCTCGCCGGGAACGGGCACCACCTCTCCAACCCAGTTCTCCGCAGTGGTCCAGTTGTTATCGCTGCCACCGCCATTCCACGCCCCATCCGGCGCGGTGGGCAAGACCTCCAGCAAACCCGAACCTGCGAGGCCCGCCACCTCTTGTGCAGCGCCCGAGCCGATCGCACCGAAGGTGCCTGTGCCCTGTGAGACTCCATCGATGAGCAGCTCGGTCACCACTTCCGTTCCGGAATGGTTCAAGTTCAGGAGAGCCCCTCCAGCCGCCTCAATGCTGACCGTGGCACTATCGCTCAATTGGTTGTTGCTATTCACCACCAATTGACAACTACCTTGGAGCGAGAGACTTCCGCTGAAGGTGTTGGCGCTTCCACTCAGAATCAAAGTGCCTCCTTCTCCAACCAGATTGAGATTGGAGGGAAGTCCGCCCCCGCCAGGGTTGGCCAGGTTATCGTGGATATTCCCCGTTACTTCCACGGTGCCGCTATTCTGGAAGTTCAAGGTGAGCGTGCGGGTAGAATCGGCATCTGAGAGATAGATATCGCCCGCTACCGTAGTCGTTGCGGCATGATGGACGACAATGCTGCGATTGCCCCCTGCGGCCACAATGGCGGCCTCGGTCTCCCCCGCCGTATTGTGCGTCACGGCTCCATTGGCGAAGGTCACGTGCTCATTCTCAAAATGCAGCGAACCAGTGCCAATGACAAAACAGTTGGCAACTGTCACTCCCGTGCTCGAGCTCAAATAGGTGGCCCCATTCAGCTGAAGGTAGCCCGTGCCCAAAGCCGTGCCTTCGTTGACTTCCAGATAGGTCGTGTTGTTCGTGCGAAAAGTAGAAGGCCCGGTCGCCTGCCAGGCGCCGGCTACCGAGCCAACCCCTGTTCCAGGTCCATTGAGAATGATTTCCACATTCTGTTCATTGGGAAAGGCCCGGCCCGTCCCATAGTCAAGCGCTCCATTGAAGACAAAGGTTTCTAAATCAGAATCACTCGCGCCCGTATCAGAGTCGCGAAACTGATGACTGCCAGTGCCGAAGCTCACGTCCAGATCGATAGTCTGGACTTCAGCACTGTCATTGAGGAAATGGCCCCCGACTGTCAGCCCATCGCCCTGTAAGACGAATGCTTCTGCCCCGTCAGCAAAAGTGATGGACCCAACCGAGGCCAAATGATCGTTGTTGTTGGTTGTCAGTAAGTCACCTTCAAAAACAAGATCATCTCCCACGAGTAGAGGAAGGCTCCAGTTTTCAGCCGTGCTCCAATTGGCGTCACTTCCTTCTCCCGTCCAAACCGTTTGTGCCGAGAGAGAAGGAGACAGAAAGCCGAGAAACCCAGCCATCTGCAAACTAGAAAATAAAAGATATGGTTTTTTCAATTTCATGATTTTCCGAAATAAAGAGATTTGCCAGAAAGAGAACTTCCACCAGGACATCTCTTTCTTCCACTCACTGATGCGCAGAACAGCGAACGAAGAAATCAAAGGCGCTGGCTACTCCATTCGGGCTTAATAAGGGCCGACTAGCCCTGACGCCGCCGCTGGAGAAGAAATCCGCCTCCGCTTAACAAGAACAGAGCAAGGCTGGAGGGCTCGGGCACTTGGACAATTTGAAAACCGGAGAACTTGTTCCGATTGGCTCCGTTACTGGTATCGACAGCCCCGGCAAGGAGGTCAAAGCTCGCTCCAGACACCCCCCGAAAGACCACGTAATGTCCTTGCGCGATACTCTCATCCACCGTCACGGTATTAGGGTTGCTCAAATCCACGTCGGTATCAGTAGAGAGCACATAGCCAGTGCCATCGGGAGCCGGATTGCCAGAACCAGTGCCGCGCACGTAGTAGGTGGTCCCCCCAATGGTGAAACTTCCCGCCCGGTCTGAGCCATCGTCGTGCATATAGGCGTAGACATCGTATTGGGCATAGGGGACCCCGGAAACGGAAACCGTCGTGCTGGACTGAACATCGATCACACTTGTAAAAATGAGGCTATCATTGGAGAGGCCACTGGGATTCCCCCGCTGGGAGCGCCCCCCCACCCCTACCGTGGCGGTCAACCCGGGGACTGGCGTTCCCGCCTCATCAACAACAGGGCCGCCTTCTTCCAAATCAGTATTTGCGGCCCAGACATTCCAATTGTTCACGCGCACCCCCGGAGCCCCTCCGAGGGTGGAGGAGGTGACATTTCCGGTATCAAAATTGATGCTAATGATAGCAGCTGAAGCCGAAGCAGAGAGGATGATGACGGGCGAGAGACAACAGAGAAAGGCCTTGGGATACTTCATGGTTTTCAAGAGGGTGATTATTTTAACTTTCTGTCATTCAGACAAAAATGACCGAACACCAGTCTCGCAAGAATAGAAAGAAGCATCCTCGCTGTCTATGGGGCTTTTGTCCCATGGCACTTGATCACAATTTACGATAATCTCCCTTCCCCTGGTCCTAAACCACTCTCTGCATGCACCGCTTCTTTGCTCTCTTTTCTCTCGGTTCCCTTCTCTTGGTCAGCTCCGGGGAGGCCCGGGCCGGGTTGCGCGGAGGAGAAAAAGCGATCCTGAACGAAGACGAGATCCCGGAGTTGGAGGAAAAACGGGCGGCCCTGCGGGCGGAACTGGCTCAGCTCGCACACTTCACCCTACGCACGGGCGCAGTGGGCACCTCCGGCTACCGATCTTTCCCTCAGGACAGCCCCGATCCCCAGGGCGAATGGCTGCGCATCGACTTCTCTGAAGAAGTCACCATGGACGAAATCGTTCTCGTTCCCACCCTTTGGCGTCACGATGATGAAGCGGGTTACCTTGCCGACGGCTTTCCCCCTGCTTTCCGGTTGGTGGCGGGAGGGGGCAACCTTGACCAAGGCCAAGTGCTTGCGGAATTCACCGAACCCGGGAGCTATCTTCCCCGGGTCGCTCCTCTCATCGTCCCCCTGCCCGGAGTCCGCGCCACCTGGTTGCGCATTGAGCCCCTTCGGCTTTCGCGAAGACAGCGCGACCAAAAGTATATCTTCCAACTTTCCGAAGTCATGGTTTTTGAAGGGGAAAGAAATGTCGCCCTCCACCAGAAAGTCAGCTCCGCCACCGCCGTGCCGCTAAACAGTGGTATCTGGAAGCCGGATCGCATTGTGGACGGCAGCACTCCTTACCTCATGGACGCCGCCTTGGGAGGAGAGAAAAGTGATTACTACCAATATCTCTCGGAAAGGAACTTCCTCACCCTTGATCTGGGTGAGGAATATCCCGTGTCCTCGCTGCACCTCCACGCCGCCTATCAGAGCAAGAGTGCCCCTCCGGAATTCAACGTCAACCGTGGCATCCCCCGTCTCCTCCTGATTGAGGGGGCCCGCCAGCCCGACTTCTCGGATGCCTTCACGCTCCTGAGCCACGAATTCCGTGGCCTGACCGAATTCGCCCCCATCCTGATGTGGAATTTCCCGCCCACCAGCTGCCGCTACCTGCGAATCTCGGGGCCTCCACCCGCCGCCTCTCCTCCCCAATCTCCCGATTTCCCCGAAACCGACAAAATCGGCTTTGCGGAAATCGAAGTCATTGCAGAGGACGTGAATGTCGCTCTCGGTAAGGGCCCGGTAGGTGACTTCTCAGAGCAGCTCCTACAAGCCGGCTGGTCCAAGCTCACCGATGGCCACAACATCCATGGTCACACCCTCTCCATTCGCACTTGGATGAACCAGCTCGCCCGGCGGCACGAGGGCGAAACCGAGCTCGCCCGCCTCAATGCCCGCTTGGCTCCCCTTTACTAAAGGCAGCAAAGCACGCTTCGAGGGCTCCGCTATCTAAGTATCATGCTAGCTTGTCTCGTCGCAGTCACCATCTTAGTCGGTCGCCACCTCCGCCAGCGCACGGCCACCCGTTTGCGCGAGCGCTTTGCCGCCGATCTCCACGATCATTTGGGAGCCAGCCTCCACGCCATCGGAATCCTGAGCTCCCACACCCGCGAAGTCGCCCATTCTCCCGAAAAGCTGAATCAAGCACTGGATGAAATCGCTCGCATGACCCAGCGCGCCAGTGAAGCCACGCGAGACTTCTGCCACCAGCACACTGCCCGAAAAGCCCACGAGAATCTTTTGGCCGACCTGCGCAGAACGGCCGGCCGCATGATCGCCAATCTCGAGTCCAGCTTTACCGTTGAGGGGGAGGACTATCTCCAGCGTCTCAGTGCCCGCTCGCGCACCCATTTTTTTCTCTTCTTCAAGGAAAGTCTCATCAACATCAACCGCCACGCCGATGCCTCCTTCGTGCACATTTCCCTCTCGGCCACCCCGCGGGAGGTCCGGCTAGCTATCAGCGACGATGGCCGGGGGTTACACGCTGGCGAGGCGGCTCCAGTGCCACCCTCACTGGCCCGGCGGGCTCGCTATTTGGGCTCGAGAGTCCGCATGCAGACTTCGCCCTCGGGCGGCACCCTCATCGCCCTGGAGGTGAAGATTCATCGCGCCAATCTTTTTAATTTAATAAGAATAGAAGGATAATGACCCCGATTCGAACTCTCTTGATCGAAGACAGCCACGACTACCGCCACGTCATCCAATTTGCCTTCCAAGATGACCCGGGCATCACTTTCGCAGGCGTTTTTGGCACTGCCGAACAGGCCATCCGTAGTCTACAGAACGATTCCGGCTCACTCGTTCCCGACCTGATTCTGCTCGATCTGAGCCTCCCCGGGATGGCCGGGCTGGAAGCTCTTCCCCTGCTCGCGGCTCTCGCCCCCGAGGCCCGAATCCTCGTCCTCACTCAATCGGAACGCGCAGATGACGTTCTCACTGCCGTTCGATTGGGAGCTTCCGGCTACCTTCTTAAGTCCCTCTCCTTCCAAGACCTCCGCCAAGGCATCCACACCGTGATGGAAGGAGGAGCCTCGGTCGACCCTCATATGGCGCGCTTTCTCCTCGAGGCCTTTCGCCCCCAGAGCACCACCTCCGAGCAATCAACTCCCCTCTCGGAAAGAGAGCACGAGATCCTCGTTTTGATCAGCGAAGGCTTTTTGCGCAAAGAAATTGCCTGTCGCCTCGACATCAGCCCCAAAACGGTCGCCAATCACATCGCTCACATCTTTGAAAAGCTCAACGTGCCAAATTCGCCCGCCGCCATTCACAAAGCCCACCGTTTGGGACTTTTGGAAAAACCCCGCCGGTAAGCGAGGAGCCTCCTCCACTCCCCTCCTCCAGCGGTTAGAGCAAAGAGCTCACCCCTGGCTCTGCTTTTGCGAAAAGACCAAGGGCTCTTCTTCGTCCTCCTCCGCTTCCTCGTCCACTGTCTCCGGATCCTGATAGGAATAGGCCTCGTAGATTCCCTGACCAATGCGGTTCAAGCCCCGCTGCACCCCATCGAGGAAGTCGTGCAAGTCTCCCTTAATCACCCCGCTGTAGGCGAGAAGATCGAGTTCCGCGAGGAGTCGCCCACAGGCCCGTTCGGCCTCGTTACTATGAAGCCCGAGACGTGTTCCTGACAATTCGTGGAGAACCTCGCTGATTCGCCCAACGCAATGCCGGATGGAGCGGGGAAAGACATTACTGAGCACCAGGGTGCGCACCGCCCTTGGCCAATCGGGCTCGGTGCTGCCGAAGCCCCGCTGGTCCTGGGCCCCGCAACCGCGCATGATGGCGAGCCAGACGTAGGGCTCGAAGGCTTTCGAGACATCCCCGCCTCCGGAGGGCATGAACGTGCGCAGATCGAGCACTCGCGAGGTTTGGTCCGCCCGCTCCAGCTTCATGCCGAGCTTGAGGAAGCACCAGGCTTCGCTGCGCTCAAGAACTTCGTCGGCCAGTCCCCGGAAGTGGAGACAGGCTTGGCGCACCCGCATGCCCATCTCCACGGGATTGACCTTTTTGCGCCGCACGGACTTCTCGCGACACCAGAGGTAGACATCATTGAGGACCTCCCAGAACTCCGTGCCCAGCTGGTCCCGCACCATACGCGCGTTTTGCCGGGCCATGGTCAAGCTGGCGAGCACCGAACCCGGATTGTCCTTCCCCACCAGAAGGAAGTCAATGAGCTGATCGGCGTTCAAATCCGCCTCAGGTAAAAATTCTTCCAAGCGGTAGGTTCTCACGATGGGGAGGAAGAAGGCCTCCGCATGGCTCAGTTCTCCATGCCGGACATCCAGCGCCAATTGCTCGGATACCTCGACCAGACGGGCGAGGCCTTCCGCCCGCTCCAGATAACGTCCCATCCACGTGAGGGACTCCGCAACTCTCGATAGCATATTACAAAAACGTTTCTCGTTATAAATTAACAGAATGATTTGCTAGAAATTCAGACATTTCTTTCAGTAAAGAACCCAAGTATCCTTACTTCCTCCCCCTTGTGAGGAGTTGACCACAATGGACCCCTCTTTCAGGGCCACTCGCGTCAAGCCACCGGGAATCACGCGCGTTTCTTCTCCCCGCAAGATATAGGGTCGCAGATCAATGTGGCGGGGACCAATCTCCCCGTCACAGAAGGTGGGGTGGGTGGAAAGCGAGATCATGGGCTGGGCGATGTAGTTGCGCGGGTCGGCCTTGATGGCTTCCGCAAATTCGGCAATTTCCTTCTTAGTCGACTTAGGACCAACGAGCATCCCGTAACCCCCGGACTCGTTGGCGGCCTTCACCACGAACTGATCGAGGTTCTCCAGGATGTGGTTCAACTCCTTGGGCTCGTTCGCTAGGTAAGTCTCCACATTGGGGAGAATGGGCTCTTCATCCAGATAGTATTTAATCATATCTGGAACGTATTTATAAGTCACCTTATCATCAGCTACCCCGGTGCCTACCGCATTTGCCAGTGCGACGTTTCCAGCCCGATAGGCCCGCATCAGCCCTTTCACCCCGAGAAGGGAATCCTTGCGGAAGACTTCGGGATCGAGGAAGTCATCATCGATGCGACGATAGATCACATCCACCCGTTTGAGACCACGGGTCGTCTTCATGAAAACGTGATCGTCAATCACCACCAAATCCTGACCTTCAACGATTTCAATCCCCATGCGACTGGCCAAGAAGGAATGCTCGAAGTAAGCGCTATTGAACACTCCCGGCGTCAGCAGGACACAGACGGGGTCCCGTTCGGCGGAGGTCACCAGGCATTCCATGGTCTCGAGCAGCCAGTCGGGATAAGCATCGACCGCGCGCACCCCGGTTTGCGAGAAGAGAGAAGGATACACCTTTTTCATCGCTGCCCGGTTTTCGAGCAGATAACTGACCCCGGAAGGAGAGCGGCAGTTGTCCTCCAGCACGAGGTAGGAGCCATCGACATCGCGAATGAGGTCCGTTCCGCAGATGTGGACGTAGGTATCGTTGGGCACCTTGACCTCGCGGAATTCGGGGCGGTAGTGCTTGGCCGAGACCACCACTTCCTCGGGGACTACCTTGTCCTTGATGATCTTCTGGTCGAAGTAGACGTCTTTGAGAAAACAGTTCAGAGCTTCAATGCGTTGCACGAGACCGCGCTCCAACACTTTCCACTCTTCAGCCGGGATGACGCGGGGAATGGGGTCGAAGGGGAAAATGCGTTCCGTGCCCTCTTCGTCCCCATAAACGGTGAAGGTGACCCCTTGGCGGAGAAAGGCGAGGCTGAGGGTGCTCTGGATGGATTTGAACTCTTCGGCCGACAGGTTCTGCAAGCGCGCGAGGATTTGCTCATAACAGGCCCGGGGGACACCCTCGGCGGTGAAGGCCTCGTCGTAGGCAGCCTGTGGCTGATAATCTTTGAATAGCATTTTTCTCTGAGTTCTTTTACTTTTCGGCCGCAAGCCTCGCTTTTCTTCCAAAGTTTGGCTCCAATATTGCTTTCGACCTACTGCAAACCATTCTTAGCATAAATCAGGCCATGTCAATCCACTGCTCGCTTCATCACGTCACTTCCTACAAATACAAGAAGCCAGTCACCCTCGGGCCACAAGTGGTTCGACTCCGTCCCGCCGCCCATTCCCGCACCCCGATTCCGGCCTATTCGCTGAAGGTGACCCCGGAGAAGCACTTCATCAATTGGCAGCAAGACCCGCAGGGCAACTACCTGGCCCGGCTCGTTTTTCCCGAGCCCGTGACCGAGCTAAAGCTGGAAGTGGACCTCGTCGCCGACCTCTCGCCCATCAATCCCTTCGACTTTTTCCTCGAGGACTGCGCGGAGAGCTACCCCATCGGCTATCCCCGCGAACTCAAGGAGGACCTCAAGCCCTACCTCGCCACCGGCAAGAGCTCTCCCCTCTTCGATAAATTCATGAGCCAGCTCCCCATCGAAAAAGGGATGCTGACCAACGACTTCATGATCGCGGTGAACCAAGCCGTGAACCAGGCGGTGGACTACGGCATCCGCCTGGAACCAGGGGTGCAGACTCCAGAAGAGACCTTGCAAAAAAGGAAGGGCTCCTGCCGGGATTCGGCTTGGCTGCTGGTCCACGTCATGCGCCATCTCGGCGTTGCGGCCCGCTTTTGTTCCGGCTACATCATCCAGCTCACGGCGGACCAAAAGCCCATCGACGATGGCCCGAGCGGACCGGAGGAGGACTTCACCGACCTCCATGCCTGGACGGAAATCTACCTCCCGGGAGCGGGCTGGGTCGGGCTCGACCCGACCTCGGGCCTCCTCGCGGGCGAAGGGCAAATTCCCCTCTGCGGCTCGGCCGATTACATCAATGCCGCCCCTCTTTCCGGCTCCATCGTGACCACCGAGGAGGTGGAGTGCGCCTTCGACTTCGCGATGGAAATCAAGCGCATCAAGGAAACCCCGCGCACCACCCTGCCCTACACCGAGGAGCAGTCGGCCGCCATCGAGGCCCTCGGGCACGAGCTCGACAAACAGATTGAGCGGCAGGACATCCGCTTGACCATGGGGGGCGAGCCCACTTTTGTCTCGGCCACCGAGATGGAGGCCGCGGAGTGGAATACCGAGGCATTGGGCGAGACCAAGGAGCGCTATGCCGACCAATTGCTGCGCCGCCTTTACAAAAAATTCTCGCCCGGGGGCTTCCTTTTCCACGGACAGGGCAAGTGGTATCCCGGGGAACAACTTCCGCGCTGGGCCTACTCCTCCTACTGGCGGCGCGATGGCCAGGCCATCTGGACCGATCCCGGCCTCTTTGCCCGCCAGGAAGAAAACTACGGCCACACCATCAAGGATTCGGAGGCCTTCACCCATCTCCTGGCCAAAAATCTCGGCCTTCCTACCGACTACATCCGCCCCGGCTTCGAGGATCTCTACTATTATCTGTGGAAAGAGCGCCGCTTGCCCATGAACGTGACGGTCAAGGACCCGCGCTTGAAGGATGAACTGGCCCGGCGGAAAATTGCGGAAGTCTTCGACAAAGGGCTGGGCTCGGAGGTCGGCCACCTCCTGCCCATTGCCCGGGGCCTCTACCCCGAGGAATGGCTCACTGGCCCCTGGTTCCTTGGCACAGAGGAAATGTTCCTCTCCCCCGGCAATCACCCCATGGGCTACCGCCTCCCCATCGACGGACTCCCCTGGGCGAAAATCACCGACCAACCCTACCTGGAGCCCTACGACCCCGCCATCCCGCGCTCACCCTTTCCCGAAGAACGCCTCGTTCCCCCCGCCCTCCGTGGCGCGGGCAGCCCCCTCATGCAAAATCCCTTTGACGAGCGGGAGAGTCCCGAAGAGCGCGAGGAAAGGCTCGCCGGAGAAGCAGAGGAGCGCAAACGTCGCCGCGACGAGCTCATCCGCGAGCTGCAGGAACGCCAGCGCAATGCCGTCCTCACTCCCCCGGAGATGAACCAATCGGCCAAAGGACAACTGCGCACCGGCCTGGTCGTCGAACCCCGCGAAGGCCGCCTGAATATCTTCTTCCCCCCGCTCACCGATGCCGGCTCTTATCTGGAGCTGGTGGCTGCGGTGGAGGAAACCGCCAAAGAGCTGGGCACTCCGGTGCGACTGGAAGGCTACAAGCCCCCCTCCGACCCCCGGCTCAATTCCTTCTCGGTCACCCCCGACCCCGGCGTCATCGAGGTCAATATCCATCCCTCGCAAAGCTGGCAGGAGATCGTGGACAAGACCAAGATCCTCTACGAAGAGGCCCGTTTCTGCGGACTGGGCACCGAAAAATATCTCCAGGACGGGCGCCACTCCGGCACCGGCGGGGGCAATCACATCGTCATCGGGGGCGAGAAACCTCTCGACTCCCCCTTCCTGCGCCGACCCGACCTCCTGCGCTCGCTGATCACTTACTTCAACAACCATCCCTCCCTCTCCTACCTCTTCTCGGGCATGTTTGTCGGCCCCACCTCCCAGGCCCCCCGCCTGGATGAGGCCCGCCCCGAGCAACTCTACGAGCTGGAGACCGCCTTCGGAGCCCTGCCCGAGACCAACACCGTGCTGACCAACAGCCAATGGCTGGTCGACCGGGTCTTGCGCAACCATCTGGTCGACATGACCGGCAACACCCACCGCGCCGAGCTCTGCATCGACAAGCTCTTCTCCCCGGATTCCCCCACCGGGCGATTGGGCTTGGTGGAGATGCGCGGCTTCGAGATGCCCCCCCACCCGGATATGTCGCTGGCCCAGCAACTCCTCGTGCGCGGGCTTCTCTCGCGCTTCTGGGACCAGCCCTACACCGCCAAGCTGGAGCGCTGGAACACCCGGCTCCACGACCGCTGGATGCTCCCCCACTTCCTGGAAGACGACCTCAACGACGTGGTGGAGGACCTGCAAGGACACGGCCTCGCCTTCGACCCGGCCTGGTTCAAGCCCCACCTCGAATTCCGCATGCCCTTCATTGGCGAGCTCGACCATCGCAACATCCACCTCGAGGTGCGCACCGCCATCGAGCCTTGGAACGTGCTGGGCGAGGAGACCGCCTCCTTTGGCACCGCCCGCTATGTCGACTCCTCGGTGGAACGCGTGCAGGTCAAGCTCAGCAACCTCACCGAGAAGCGCCATCTCCTGACTGCCAATGGCATCCCGGTGCCCCTGCACCCCACCGGACGGGCGGGCGAATACGTGGCCGGAGTGCGCTTCCGGGCTTGGAAACCCTTCTCCGCCCTCCACCCCACCAAGCCCATCAATTCCCCCCTCACCTTCGACCTCGTCGACACTTGGAACCAGCGCTCCCTGGCGGCCTGCCAATACCACGTCGTTCACCCCGGGGGACGGGCTTACGACGACTTCCCGCTCAATGCCTTTGTGGCAGAGAGCCGACGCCGTTCGCGCTTTTTTGAAATGGGCAAAACCCCCGGCACCATCGATCCGCCCCAGCCCGACATCAATCCTGACTTCCCCCTCACCCTGGACCTCCAGCGCTACTTCTAACCGGCGCCCCCATGTCTTCCCCTCCTTCCATCGACTATCAGCCGCTCCTGGACTCCATCGTGCGGGAAACGGCTGGGCTGGAGCACGGGGGCCGGGTGGCGGACTACATCCCGGAGCTGGCCAAAGTAGCACCCGACCACTTCGGAATGGCTCTCCATACCCTGGATGGAGGGGAATGCCAGAGCGGCGAGGGAGACGAGCCCTTTTCCATCCAGAGCATCTCCAAGGTCTTTCTCCTCATGCGGGCCATCCAGCCCCTGGGGCGCCGCCTCCGCGAACGGGTCGGCGTCGAGCCCTCGGGCGATCCCTTCAACTCGCTCGTGCAGTTGGAGTATGAAAAAGGCTATCCCCGCAACCCCTTCATCAATGCCGGAGCGATCGTGGTTTGTGATGTTCTGCTCGATTTACTGGCGCAGCCTGCCGACGACTTTTTGGCCTTTGTGCGGGAAATCAGCGGAAATCCAGCCTTGCACTACGATGAGGAAGTAGCTTGGTCAGAACAGCGGACCGGCCACCACAACCGTGCGATCGCTCATCTCATCAAGGGCTACGGTCACCTCCGCCACGAGGTAGAAGACGTCCTCGCCTTCTACTTCCAGGCCTGCTCCCTGGCGATGAGCTGCCGCGACCTTGCCCGGGCCTGCGGCGTGCTCGCCAATGGAGGCCAGTCTCTGGTCGATGGCACCCCCATTCTGACCCCTCGCCGGGCCAAGCGCATCAATGCCACCATGATGACCTGCGGGCTCTACGACGAAGCTGGGGAATTCGCCTTCCGGGTGGGCCTCCCTGCCAAAAGCGGGGTGGGAGGCGGCATTGTAGCCGTCCATCCCGGCCACTTCTCGGTCGCCGTCTGGAGCCCGCCCCTCAACACGCGGGGCAATTCCCACCGTGGCTTCCGCGCCCTTGAGCTCCTTTCCGACGCCACGGGCTCCATTTTCTAGCCAGACTCCCCGCCCTGGCCGAAAATCGGGTCTTTCTTGGCCTGAAAGCAAGGAAACCGCCTTCACGCACAATCCTCTCCTCGACCCGGAGAGACTTCTTGTCTACTCTTTCCCTACATCCCTCCCCCAATCGCCGCCCGCGGCCTGTGCCATGACCCAGAACCAAACGCAATCCCAACAAAGTCAGTCACAAAGCTCAACCCAGGGGCCCGGGGAAACTCTTCTCTCCGCTTACCGTCCCCTGCCGGATCGCTTGGATGAATTCGTCGGGAGGGACGGTCAGCTCCGCCCCTCGGTGCAAGCCTTTGGAGCCCGCCTCAACGAAATGGGCAGCAACGGCCTGGCCAATGCCTGGAAACGGGGGGACGAAATGCTGCGCGACAACGGTCTCTCCCACAATCTCGACAAATCGGCCACCTCCCCCCGCCCGTGGAATCTGGACCCCATCCCGATGATTTTCAATGAGAAGGAATGGGAGCCACTGGTCACCGCAGCCATTCAGCGGGCCCGCCTCTGGGATGCCATTCTCAAGGATTGCTATGGCTCCCGCAGCCTCATCGCGGAGGGCCTTCTGCCGCCCTCCCTCCTCTTTGCCCAACCGGGGTTCAACCGCTCCCTGCCCCTCCCCGAGCCCGACCAAAGCCTGCTGAACTTCTACGCCGTCGACCTCGCCCGGTGCTCAGATGGCACTTGGACGGTGCTGGCCGATCGGACCGAGGCTCCCAATGGCACCGGCTTTGCCCTGGAGAACCGCATCATCTTGAGCAATGTCTTTCCGGAGACAAGCAACCGCCTCCACCTCGTGCGCTTGGCGGGATATTTTCAAAACCTGCAAACCACCCTCTTCGCCCGGGTCCCCCATGCCGTCGACGAGCCTGGAGTGGTCCTTCTCTCCCCCGGCCCCTCCGACCCCACCTATTTTGAAGACGCCTATCTCGCACGCTACCTGGGTATCCCCCTCGCGGTGGGCGAAGAGCTCACCGTCCGCGACGACCGCGTGTTCCTCAAAACCGTTTCCCGGCTCAAACGCATCCACGTCATCTATCGCCGCGTCCACGAGACCCTCATCGATCCCCTGGAGAATCCTGCCGCCTCCAACAAGGGCGTCGCCGGGCTGATGCAGGCCGTTCGGGCCGGCACCGTGACCGTGCTCAACCCGCCTGGCACCGGGATCGCCGAGTCCCCTGCCTTTCTTCCCTACCTGCCCGCCATTGCCAAAAAATTGCTGGGACAGGACCTCCTCCTCCCCTCCATCGAAACCATCTGGGGAGGCCAAAGGGAGACCTTCCAAGAAGCCCTCCCCCAATTCCTCGACCAAGGCCTCGGCTTCGTCAAAAATTCCTTCGGCCTGCGACTGCCCCCGATCCCCACCAAGAACCTCACCCCGGAGAAGCGGGCCGGCCTCTTGGAACGCATCGAGCGCGATCCCTCCTCCTTCTCCCTGCAACGGGAAATGGACTTTTCCACCTCCCCCGCTTGGAATGGCAAAGAACTCGAGCCCCGCCCCATGGCGCTGCGGCTCTTCCTCTTCCACGATGGCAACGACTTCCAAATCATGCCGGGAGGTCTCGTCCGCTGTGCCCATGCCAGCACGGGTTTGCCCGGGCTCTCCCCCTCCCACGACTCGGGCTCCAAGGACCTGTGGATTCTCTCCGACAATCCCGAGACCAATCAGGTGCGCACCAACCTGCCCGACCGCGAACCCATCCGCCGGGCCTCGGGCACCCTCTCCTCGCGCGCAGCTGACAACCTCTACTGGATCGGCCGCTATTCCGAACGGGCCGAATTCGTCACCCGCCTCATTCTGGAAATCGCCAACCGCCTCTCCGTCGAGCACGACGAGACCACCCTGCGAGCCCTCCGCCCCCTGTTGAAGTCCCTCGCCAAGCTGGGCTATCTCTCGAGCAAGGTCGATCCGCTCACCAGCCCCGACCCCCGCACCAGCATCCGCGAACTCCTTCTGGCAGCCTACTTCTCCACCGACAACAACCGGGAACTCGACTCCATCCCGCAGAACCTCATTCGCCTGCGCAATCTGGCCTCCCTCTCCAGCGACCGCCTCTCCGGGGAAACCTGGGTCATCATCCAGCAACTCCACGAACTGGGCAAAAACGCCTCCGCCGAGAACCTCCGCAGCCTGCGACCCATCTTGCAAAAGGCGCTCGCCTATCACTCCGCCTTCAATGGCACCTGCCGCGAGAACCTCACCCGCAACATGGGATGGATTTTCCTCAATCTGGGCCGCAAAATCGAACGCGCGGGAGCCCTCCTCAACCTCGTCAACGAAATCCTCGCCCTCCCGCCCGAGGAGCGCACCGCCAGCGTATTGGAAACCCTCCTTTCCATCAACGACGTCACCCTCACCTATCGCTTCCGCTATCAGGGCGCGCCCCAGATTCTGCCCGTACTGGATGTCATTCTCCACGACCCCACCAACCCCCGCTCCCTCATCTTCCAACTCCACGAGATCGACCGCGATCTGCGCCACCTGATGACCGATCCGGCCGACAACCTGCCCTCCCAGCTGCATCGCTACGTCCTGCGCGCGCTGCACTTTCTGGAGACCGAGCTCCTCGATGCCCGCAACGACGAGGACGAGGCCGAACAGCTGGCCACCCTCACCGAGTTCCTCCAGACCGTCCGCCGCAAGCTGCCCCGCTTCACCGAGCAACTCGGCTGGCAATTCTTCACCCACGCCGAGCCCCAAAACACCTGAAGCCCCGGCTAGCCTTCCCACCTTTTTCCCCCCTCCGCCATGACCTACACCATCCATCACCGCACCACCTACCGCTACGAAGCCAAGGTCTCCTACTCGCACCACCTCGCCCGCCTGCGCTCCCACCTCGGGCAGACCCGCCTGCTCATCTCGCCCACCCCGGATACCCTTAACAACTATCTCGATTACTTTGGCAACGCGACCACCTACTTCTCCATCACCACCCCGCATCAGGAGCTGACCATCGATGCCCACAGCACCATCTCCCTGCCGGAAAGCGTCCCCACTCCCCAGCTCGACCTCTCGCCCCCTTGGGAAAAAGTGCGCGACACCCTCGCCCACTCCACCCTCCCGCAGGATCTCTCTGCGGCGGAATTCACCTTCTCCTCCGGCATCTCGCGCACTTCCCCCGCCCTCCTCGACTATGCCCTCCCTTCCTTCCAGCCCGGCACGCCCATCCTGACGGCCGCCCGCGACCTCACCCGCCGCATCTACGATGATTTCCAGTTCGACAACAGCGCCACCACCGTCTCCACCCCCGTGCATGACGTCCTGGAGAAGAAAGCAGGAGTCTGCCAGGACTTCGCCCACCTCCAGATCTCCTGCCTGCGTTCCCTCGGACTGAGCGCCTGCTACGTCTCCGGCTACCTGCGCACCAATCCCCCTCCCGGCAAACCCCGCCTCATCGGGGCCGACGCCTCCCACGCCTGGGTCTCGGTCTACGTGCCCCAGCTGGGCTGGACAGAGTTTGATGCCACCAACAACGTCATCCCCACCACCAACCACATCCCCATTGCCCGGGGACGCGACTACCTCGATATCTCCCCGGTGCGCGGCACTGTCTTCGGAGGCGGCCGCCAAAAGCTCTCCATCGGCGTCACCGTCATTCCCGAAGGAGAAACCGCCGTCGAACCCAGCGCGGCGTGAGAATTTAATAAAAATTCTGCCTTTATTTGAAAACAGAGGCCCCCTTTATGCGGTTTCCCCCTTGATCACCCGACCCTCCTTTTTCCACTGAGAGAAAGACCTTTCGAAGCCTGACTCTTCGAAAGTGATTCTCAAATCTGGTAAATTCTGCTAAACGGGAAGGTGATTCCAAAAGGAGAACCTCATGAAAACCCCCCGCCTCTTCCTGCTCATTGCCACCTTGGGCGTGGCACTCTTCCTCAGCATCCCGAGCCGCCCCTTCCAGCCTCCTGCTCCTAAGCCCGCGGAAGCTGACCTGACACACTCCGAAGAGGTTCCCCCTCTGCTCCGATCTCAAAAGTCACCCCAAGCCACCCCGGAGGCAGCACCAACCGACCTGTTCGCCCCGAGCTCTCCCAGCAGCCCGGACTCCGCGCTGCTGGCCGATCAGTCGCTCAATGAAGTCTTGCAGAAAGCCCGCCTGCGCATCCGTGAAGTCCCTGACGAAGCGGAAGGCTTTCGCTACGAGACCTGGAACCCCGGCAACCAGCTGGGGGCCCGCTTTGGCCCCGGAGAAGTGGCTCTCGACCTCGCCCATCCTCTGCGGCCCGGCGCGACTCGCCAAGGCTCCCTGCGCCTGCAAAAACTGGCGGGTAAACACCTGGGCAGCCGACCGGATCCCATCCTGAGGGAAGGAGACCAGGAACAAGTGGAGTTCCACCACCCCGACGGCTTGGTGGAGTGGTACCGCAACCGTCCCGAAGGCCTGGAACAAGGCTTCACTTTATCCCACCGTCCGCAAAGCGCCGGGGACGAGGTCACTCTCGAAATCGCGCTCGAGGGCCTGCACGCCAGCGAGGGAGACGGGAACCAGCTTCTGCTGCAAAACAAGTCCACTCCCGCCTTCACCTACTCCAAATTGCTCGTCTTCGATTCCCGTGGCCGGGAGCTCCCTGCCCGCATGACGGCCACCAGCGCGGGCCACATCCACCTGGCCTTCCACGACGCCGGAGCCAGTTACCCCGTCACCGTCGACCCCCTCATCACCAATTCCCGGGGAACGGTGACCGGCCAAACTACACGCACCGCCGCGAATGAGCGCTTTGGCAACGCGCTGGCCCTCTCGAATGACACTCTGGTCGTGGGAGCCGAGTGGCGAAATGACAACCGCGGTGCAGCCTTCGTCTTCGTCCGCGATGAGGCCGGCTACTGGGAATGGCAGGCCGAACTGAGCTCTGACGATTTGGTCCCCTTCAGCGCTTTCGGACATTCCGTGGCCATTTCCGGCGACACCATTCTGGTAGGTGCTTACGAAGATAGCGCCATCCGGCCTGATGCCACCGGGCGCGCCTATGTCTTCGTCCGCAATGGAGAGAATTGGCAGCGCCAGGCCGTCCTCACCTCCCCCAACTCCGAAATCGACGGATTCTTTGGAAACGCAGTCGCTCTCAGTGGCAACTCGGCCTTTGTGGGAGCTCCTGGCGAAGCAGTCGCGGGGGTCTACCACTTCACCCGCAGTGGCACGACTTGGACCATGAGCCAGCGAATCGTCCCGAGCGATAGCACTTCGGGTGATTTCGGAACCTCCCTCGCCTTGGAGAGCTCCACCCTCGTGGTAGGGGATGACTCTTCTGCCAATGGCTCGGCCTACGTCTTCACCCGCAGCGGCTCCTCCTGGAACCAACAAGCCAAACTCGTCCCCTCCGATCCGGAGCCCAGCGCCCGCTTCGGCTTTTCGGTCGCCCTCTCCGGCACCACCATTGCGGTGGGGGCGCCCAACCGAAGCAACGACAGCCCTACGCCCGACGGAGCGGTCTACCTCTACAACAAAAGCGGTGCCAGCTGGAATCAGACCAGCAAGCTCGCACCCGATCTCCCCGAAGAAGTTGACCTTCAGTTTGGCGAATCCTTGAGCCTGTTGGGCGATCGCCTGGCCATCGGTGACCGCTACGGGACAGTCTGGTTCTCCCAACGCACAGCTGGTGCCTGGTCTCTCCCCATTCCCCTCGGACTCGAAATCCGCCCAGAATCTGGACTAGGAAGATCCGTCCTTCTTGAGCCCGACCATCTGCTTTCGGGAGCACCCTTGGAGGGGGAAGGACAAGGCCTAGTCATCCAGTTTTCTTTCCCCGACGGGTTTCTGAACACACCCAACGTTTCCGCAGTGTTCAATTACCCGACTCAACTCGGCCTCTCGGTGGCACTCTCCGGCCAAGACGCCCTCATCGGCGCGCCAGGCGACAACTTTGCGCGCGGAATAGGCTATCTGTTCCACCAAGCCACAGACGGAAGCTGGGTAGAATCCGGAACGTTGCGGCTGCCTGCAGCTGCGGAGCCGATTTTCTTCGGCTTCTCGGTCGCTTTGGAGAACGGGACCGCGGTGCTAACGAGTAGAAATCTGTTTGAACCGAGCATCATTCCCTTTCTCCGCGAAGACGGTCAATGGCAGGCAGCGGAGAGTCTGTCCGCACAAGAATGGGAAGGAGGGGCGAATTTCGGGAGACAGCTCGCTCTCTCGGGGAATCGCTTCCTCACCACCACCTCGGACAATCGCGCTTTGGTCTTTGCCCGTCAAGGGCAGCAATGGCATCTGGAAGCCACCTTGCAGCCCGATGCCGCGAGCGCCAGCTATGAGGACTTCACCTATGCGGACAGCATTGCGCTGGAAGGCGAAATCGCCGCCATCGGGTCACCTCAAGGAGGCTCGGAAAACAAAGGAGGGGTCCTCATTTTTTCCCGCGCGAGCGGAACTTGGACCCAGCAAACTGTCCTCACCGCCAGCGATGGCACTCGATTCGATGGATTCGGTGCGGCCCTCTCCCTTCAAGGCAACCAACTCCTCGTGGGAGCACCTCGTGAAGAGAGCGACCCCACGAGCTCCAGCCTCTCGGAAGGAGCGGCCTATCTCTTCCGCCATGACGGCGAGAGCTGGACCGAAGAACGGAAAATCGTGGCCGCCCCCCGGGAGAATCGTGCCTTCTTTGGCTCTGCCGTCTCCCTGTCCCATCAATCGGCCCTGATCGGCTCCTTCAATAGCGACCAGACCTCCCGACTCCACCTGCTCAATCCCAATGACAACTGGCAAAACGAGGGCACCCTCTTCAGCGGAACGATCCAGTCTTTAAACTTTTCTCTCCAAATGGCCCACGCGGGCAACCGCGTCTTGCTGGGAGAGGCCTCTGAATTCGAGCCCGAATACTGGGCGGGTGCAGTCTATTTTTTCGAGGTTCTAACCGATGGGCTTCGCCAGCTGTCCTTACAAGATGCGAGCGGGCTGGGCCTCAGCCCGGGCGCGAGCTATCCTCTCCTGCCCGGCACCCCGATGGGCGAGATCCGCGACCTCACCTTCCACATCACCAATACCGGCACGGAAGCCCTCGACCTTTACACCATCACCCTGGGAGGCCCGCAGACGAGTCAATTCGCCCTCACCGCCCCCAGTCTGGCGGCCAGCCCGGACCTTGCCAGCGGCCAATCCCTCTCCTTCCAGCTGCATATGTCGCCGGTGGGAGAAACGAGCGGTCCCCGCGAAGTGACCCTCATCATCAGCTCCAATGACTCCGCCCACCCCACCACCGCAGTGACCCTCACCGGTCTGGCCTATTCCCCCACCGCCGATGCCGATGGCGATGGCCTGGCCGACTGGCCGGAATACCTCGCCCGCAGCCTCGGCTTCGACTGGGAAGAGGCCCAGCCGAGCCTGGTGGCCGATTTGCAGGAGTTAGATCGCTCCCGGGGTCTGGTGTCCGCAGAAGATCTGGGAGGGCTGGCCGGTGACTTCAGCCTCGTGACCGTCGACCCGGCCAGCAACCGCGCCACCCTGCGCCTTGCCCTGTGGGAGAGCCCCGATCTCACCACCTTCAGCCCCCTCCCCGTGTCCGCAGGAGAGGTATCCACCACCCCCTCCGGAGAGGTCGAAATCGAAGTCACCCTTCCCAGTGGAAAGAGTTTCTACCGGGCCGAGTTCACCGAGTGAGGTTCATCCCCGGGAGCAGCGAGAACAATTTCTCCTCCTCCCCCGGGCGTGGGCCCTGGCCGGTAGGAAAGCCCGAAATCCGCCAGGGAAACCCCGAAGGAAGCCGGCCGCTCCAACACCGTGGTGTGAACGAAAACCCGGCGCCCCCGGGATAATTCTCCGGTCAACTCGTGGTAAAATGAGGCAAACTTCTCACTTTCGCGCGGGAGAGGGACCACCTGCAAGGCTCCCACCCGATAGCGCACGAAGCGAGCCTGCACGGCTCCCCGATAGCCAAGAAGATACCAGTCCTGGGGGCGCCCCTCGGCCCGAATGAAACGAGACGTCACGAAGTGATAATCCTTCTCCTCCTCGGCCAGGAGCGCCATTCCGCCCAAAAAGTTGCCGCCTGCAAAAACAACAGTCCAAACCGCGAGACTGCGAGTAGAAACCGCGCGCATCAACAGAGCCGCAACCAGCCAAAAGAAAGGCACCCCCAACAGCCACATCTCCGGATTCCCGGGTTCAAAAATCACAATCATTCCCGCGTAGCCTCCCGTCGCGACCAGGAGGGCCCAGGACGCCGGAGCCCAAGTCCGCCACTGCTGCCAATCCCGGACCACCTGCCAGAGGAAGAAAGCGATTCCCGCCAAAGTGGCCACCAGCAATAGAGCCCAGAGAGCCTGAAACCAGATCGGCTGCCCCTGCGCCAGGAGGCGCTCCTCCTGCAAAAAGCGATAGGGAAAGAGTCGCTTCTGCAAAAACTCGAAAACCGGATCGACTCCCATCAGCAGGTTGGTGGCCACCACACTGGAGCCCAGCCCGATAGCAGCCTTGGGCAAAGAGGCAGGGCTCAACTTGGTCCCCGCCCGGTCCTGGCTCCGCTCCACGGTTTGTTCTTCATAGAAAAAACCAGAAAATTCCGGGCCTTGCCTCGAGGGCTCCCCCACTTGCCCGGCCGTCCACTCGGCCGCGAGATAGAGCCCCCCCGCCGAGATCACAAAGAGCGCCAGACTCCGCCACTCCTTCTGACCCACAAGCAAAGTTCCCCCCGCCAGCAGCAAAGGCGGCCCGAGGGCCCGGTGGACATTGAGGGCGAGGACCAGGCCCACCGCCATCACCACTCCCCGCCAAGCCCCCCGGCAACGGAAGAACAGCCACAAGATCATCATCGCCACCGCACTGCCCACGGTGTAGGCCTCCACCTCGTGGGTGTAACGCCAGAAGCCGTAACTAAAGGCCAAGCCCGCCACAAAGACAAAGCGCCTCCCCTCGCCCTTCACTCCCAATTCTCGCAAGAGGAGGGAGAAAAAAAACAAGGCCAAGAGGGCCGCCCCCTGACTGACCGCCACCAACACCGGGTAAGAACGCTCCGCTCCGGAGAGCTCGTAAACGGCCTTTATCAAGGGGTGATAGAGCCGGTGATGGGGATGGAGAATCTCGCGATAGCCCTCCACTTCCACCTCCCGCGCATAAGTAAAAGCGTCCTCCGCCTCACTGTGGTTACCCACCTCCGGACTGAGAAAAAGAAAGGCCAGAACGAGGTAAGCCAAGACCCAGCCCAGAACAGGAGAAAACCGCATCACAGTTTGGTTTTCTTAAAAATCACTCCGGGCACGAGTCGAATGATCGTCATCACCGCCCGCCACCAGGAAGGCGCGTAGAACACTCCCCGTTTCCGCTTACGCAGGGCCTTGGCCATCACTGCGGCCACCGCTTCTGGTGGCGAAAAGAGGGGAGAGTCGGGCAAGTGGGCCGTCATCGCGCTGCGCACCATCCCGGGCTTGATCAACTGGACCCGCACCTCGGCATGTTCCAAAGCGGCGCGATGAGCGAGAGCTTCCAGATAGGTGGCCAGCGCGGCTTTTTGCGCGCCATAGAATCCGTTGGACTGGCGGCCCCGGTCTCCGGCCACGGACCCGACCACCTGCAGGCAGCCGCCCTTGCGCTGCTCCCCAAGAAGCGAGCAAGACTCCCGTGCGAGGTAGGCGACTGCGGTGAAATTGACCAACACCTCCCTCTGCCAAGTGGCAAAATCCCCTTCTTCATCGCTCAGAATCCCCGGGGTCAAAACCACGGCCGCAAGCTGGCCGACCTCCCGCAAAAAATCCACCGAGCCATCCCAGCTCTGAAGATCCAGCACCCGGGTGCGCACCCGCGCCGCGCCACGGAGGCGGGCGTCCTCCGCAATCTTGGCCAGTTTGGCCTCGTCGCGCCCCGTGAGAAAGAGAGCTTCACCTTGCTCCGCCAACAAGCGGACCAAAGCCTCGCCCAATGCCGAGCTGGCGCCGATAATAACGGTGGTATTCATGAGCTGACTCTTTGCCAAAACGCGGACATGATGGCCGGATCCCGCCATTTTTCAAGCCGCTGCCAGTCCGGATAACTCTCGCGGAAAAAGTCCCCCTCCATGCGGGCATCCTTGGCCGCATAGAGCCGTCCCCCCGCCACCCGCACGATCTCGTCCATCCTCGCCAGCAGCTGCAGGGTCTCCTCTCCCCGCATGGGAAAGTCCATCGCCAGGGTCCAGCCCTGCTGCGGGAATGATAGCCAACCCGGCGACTGCCGATCGCCGAACTTCTTCAAAACACTCAGGAAAGGACGTTGGCGGGACTGCAAGACCGCGTCCACCACCGCAATGAGAGCCTCTCGCTCCTTGACCACAAATTGGTATTGCAGAAAGCCACGCTTGCCGTAGAGGCGGTTCCAATGGCCCACCCCATCGAGGGGGAAAAAATAGGAAGGATAGCCCACCCGGGTGGTCCCATTGCGACGAGTCCAGTCGTAAGTGCGATTGAAGGCTGAGATACTGAGGGGATTCAGCAAAAACTCAGGTGCTGTCACGGGCACCGAAAGCTTGGGAGAACGCAGCCGGGCCTCTTTCTCACTTTCCACAAAGCGCCCCCCCATCGCCACTCCCGAAACCCGGTCGCGGCTCCCCAGGTCCAGCCAAGCCACCGTCATGGGAGATTCCTCATCCAGCTTTTCGAGCTGATCGCAGGCTTCGATCAAGTCGCTGAAGCGAGACGTTTCCTGCTCGATGACTCCCCCTGCCGGAATTTTTTGCAGGCGCAGGGAGATTTCCCCCATCACGCCGGTGAGGCCCAGCCCCCCGATGGTGGCCTCAAATAAATCTTCCCCGGGAGCCACTTCTTGCCAGCCGCCCTCGCGGCGAGAGAGAGAAAAGCTCTCCACCCAACAGCCAAAGGTGCCGTCGCGATGATGATTCTTCCCATGAATATCATTGGCAACGGCCCCGCCCAAGGTGACGTGGCGGGTGCCCGGCACCACAGGCAAAAACCAACCCCGGGGCACCGCCCATTGCAGCAGACTCCCCAAGGAAATCCCGGCCTCGGCCCGCAGGACTCCGGTCGCCTCGTCAAAGCTAACCAAGCGCTGGCAAGGCTCCATCACGAGAGCAGTTCCCCCTTCCCGGGGCAGTCCCGAGTCTCCATAGCTACGCCCCAAGCCAACCGGCAGCTGGTTTTCTTGCAAGCTCACGTCCTGCAACCACCAGCAATAGGCCTTCTCCGTAGCCAGCTTGGGATAGCGCCCCCAGGATTCCATTCCTTTCATCGTCGGCAGGCTACTCCACGGTCACGCTCTTGGCGAGGTTGCGGGGCTGATCAATGGCACAATCCCGCAAGCGGGCCACGTGGTAGGCAAAAAGCTGGAGAGCCACGGCGGCAGGAATGACCGCAGTGTGCAGCGGAGCGGCGGGAATGCGGATGATGTGATCGCCGTAATCATCGACCTCCTCATCCCCTTCGGTAGCCACCAGCAACACCTTCGAGCCCCGGGCCCGGCACTCCGCGACGTTGGAAAGAGTCTTGTCTTTGCCCGGACCCACCGGAGCCAGCGCGACCACCGGGACCTCCTCCGTCAGGAGGGCAATGGAGCCATGCTTGAGCTCGGCAGCATGAAAGGCCTCCGCATGGATGTAGCTGACTTCCTTCAACTTGAGAGCTCCCTCAAGCGCCACCGGATACATGAAGCCCCGGCCGATGAAAAAGGCGTTCTCCGCAGAGGTGTAGTTGGCGGCAATCTCGGCAATCTCGTCATTGAGGGCCAGCACCTGACGGACCTGTTCGGGAATAGCCTCAATCTCACGCACGAATTGCACCCCGCGTTCGCGCGACATGCGGGCGGCCCGGGCGAACTTGAGGGCGATCATGAGGAGGCAACTGACCTGGGAGGTGAAAGCCTTGGTGGACGCCACGGAAATCTCCGGCCCGGCGTGGAGATAGATGCCCCGCCCCGTTTCGCGAGCGATGGTCGAGCCCACCACATTGACCAGGCCTGCAACCAACGCCCCCTTGTCCACCGCTTCGCGCACCGCTGCCAGGGTATCGGCGGTTTCTCCGCTTTGAGAAATGGCCAACACCAAATCCTTGGCCCCGACGATGGGATTGCGGTAGCGGAATTCGGCCGCTTGCTCGACCTCGGCCAAGAGCCCGGCGAACTCTTCAATGGCATACTCCCCCACCAGACCCGCATTCAGGCTCGTGCCACAACCGACGAGAAGAACCCGCTGCAAATCCGCCAGATCACGGGGATTGAGATTGAGCCCGGAAAGCACGGCATTGCCCCGATCAGCATCCATGCGCCCGCGAATGGTATTCCAAATGGATTCCGGCTGCTCGAAGATCTCCTTGAGCATGTAATGGGCATAGCCCCCTTTCTCCGCCGCATCATCCGACCAATCGATTTGAGTCGCTTCCCGGGTGACCGGCAGGGCATCGAGACTCCGAATCTCCACTTTGGGCCCCTCGATGCGGGCGACATCATTGTCGTCGAGGTAGATCACCTGGCGGGTGTAGCGCAGGATGGCAGCGGCATCGCTGGCCACCAGGGTTTCATCCTCGCCCAAGCCAATCACAATGGGGCTTCCCCGCCGGGCCACCACCATCACCCCGGGCTCATCCACCGCCACGCTGGCCACCCCGAAGGTGCCTTCGACCTCCTTGAGTGCCCTGGTGACCGCTTCCACCAGATTGCCCTCGTAGTAGGAATCGACCAAGTGTGCGAGCACCTCGGTGTCGGTTTCTGAAAGAAAAGTCCGCCCTGCGGCCTCCAGGCGAGCCTTGAGCGCCTTGTAATTCTCGATGATGCCATTGTGAACGAGGGCCACGCGATTCCCCTCTTCGCCAGCAGGCCGGGCGGCGTGGGGATGGGCATTCACGGTCGTGGGCGGCCCGTGGGTCGCCCAGCGGGTGTGGGCGATTCCCGAGGTCGCCTCTCCCAAGGAAGGCTCCTTGGCATAGTCGCCCAGCAACTCGACAAGGTTGGCTACTTTCCCCTGTGACTTCTCGACCCGGATTCCTTCCGGAGAGACCAAGGCCAAGCCTGCCGAGTCATATCCCCGGTATTCGAGACGCTTGAGGCCGTTGAGCAAAATGGGCGCGGCAGGCTGAGTTCCGCTGTATCCGACGATTCCACACATAATATCCTTGGCGAGCGCTTTTAACAGCTCGCCCCAAGGGACCAAGCGTCAATTATCCACTGGCAAAACTCACCAGCCTGAGGACAATTTTCCTTTTTTTTGATTTCGTTCTCCAAGCCTTTGCTTCAAGGCTTCCCGCCATGAGCGAAACTCTTCCCATCGTGGTGGGTGGCACCGTAGCCATCGACAATGTCAAAACTCCAGAGGCCGAACACCAGGACCTCCTCGGCGGCTCTGCCTCTTTCGCCTCGCTGGCAGCCTCCTTTTTCGCCAAACCCGTTCACTTGGTGGGTATCGTGGGAAAAGACTTCCCCTCCGAGCACCTGGAAATGCTCGCGGGCAAAGGCATTGAACAAGGCTCTCTGGAACACTCCGAGGGCGCCTCCTTCACCTGGACGGGAGAGTATTTCAATAGCATGAACGACCGCAAAACCCACACCGTTGCCCTCAACGTCTTGGAAAACTGGTCGGTCAAAGTGCCCGGCAAGGCCGCCGAGAGCCCCATTGTGGTCGCGGCCAACATGTCTCCCGTCAATCAGATGCAAATGATCGAGGCCTGCACCGCAGCCGACAAATTTGTCCTCATCGACACCATGGACCTGTGGATCGAAATCGCAAATGACGCCCTCCACGAGGTCCTCAAAAAAGCCGACCTCCTCGTCATCAACGAGAGCGAAGCCCGCGAGTTCGCCCAAACCAGCAATCTCATCAAGGCCGGCAAGATCCTGCGCGAGAAAGGCCCCCGCTACGTCATCATCAAGTTGGGCGAATTCGGAGCCGTGCTCTTCGGTCCTCCCGAGGACAACCACGGCATCTTCCGCTGCAATGCCTTCCCCTTGGAAGAAGTGGCCGATCCCACCGGCGCCGGAGATTCCTTCCTCGGCGGTCTGGCCGGCTACCTCGCCTCCCTCGGCAAGACCGAATTCTCCTTCAGCGAACTGCGCGACGGCGTGGTGCGCGGCACCGTCCTCGCCAGCTACACCTGCGAAGACTTCTCCACCCGCCGCCTGGAAAAACTGGATGAAGCCGAACTCAATCGCCGTCTCCAGCTCTTCCGCGAGATGAGCTGCTGGTAAGAGCTTTCTCCCCTCAACAAGCGGGCTTTCTCCCTGAGAGCCCGATTTTTTTTGCCCTCTCCGGCCCGCACTCCGTTGGGGGTCGGGCTCCGCAAGAACCGATAGGCCCCCTTTTTTCTCCCACTTCCCTCAAAAGGCGCGGTTCCGGAAAGCAAAACCTTGCACGAAAGCTGCTTTCCGCTGAACTAGAGCCATGCCAAACGAAGGATTGAACCAAGCCTACTTTGACCGCGGATTCCAAGCCCTCGAAGACGAGCTGCGGGAAGTGACCTCAACCCTCGCAGGGGCCCTGCCTCTCAGTAAAGAATCCGTCTCGCGCCTTCCTTGGCTCGGAGAGACCTCCCCATTGGAAGACAATCCCGAAGACGCGGCCGAAGCGGCCCAGCTTTCTTCCCTGGCCTTTGAAATCCTCAACATCGTGGAAGAGCGCGTGGCCTGGCGGTTCCGCGCCATCCGCCGGGCCGAATTTGGCCCCGAAACCATCCGCGGACTCTGGCCCGGCGTCATTGCCCGCATGAAGGAAGCGGGCCTCAGCGAAGAAGAGGCCCTTGAGGCCTTTCGCAAAGTCGAAGTGGAGCCCGTGCTGACCGCCCACCCAACGGAGGCCAAACGCCCCCTCGTGCGCGAAAAGCACCTCGCCATCTACAACCGCCTCGCCGAGTGGGAAGATGCCCGCCTCGATCCTCTGCGCGAAAAGCGCGTGCGCGACAGCCTGAGCGCGGAGTTCGAAAGTCTCTGGCAAACGGGCGAAATCTTTGTCGAACGTCCCACCATCGCCGACGAACGCCGCAATGCCCTCTACTATCTGCGGGAGGTCTTCCCCGAGGTGGTCATCCGGCTCAACCGCTCTCTGGAAGTCGCTTGGGAGGCGGCAGGCTGGTCCTTGGCCAATCTGCGGGAAGCACGGGCCTATCCCCGCATCAGCTTCGCCAGCTGGATTGGAGGCGACCGCGACGGCCACCCCTTTGTCACCCCAGAAGTCACCCGCAACACCTTTGCGGAAATGCGCTATCAGGCCCTGCGGCTCCATCGCCGGGCCTGCCGCAAGTCGGCGGAAGCCCTCACCGAAAGCATCCCCTTTGTCACCGTCCCTCCCGCGCTGGAAGAGGGCATCGCTCGCCTCACCCGCGAGCTCGGCGACGCAGGCACGGCCATCGCCAAGCGCAATGAAGCCGAGCGCTGGCGCTGCTGGCTCTACCTGGTGCGGGAAAAAATGGACCGCTCTCTCAACCAAACCTCTGGAGGCTATGCCACCAGTGAGGACTACCAGGAAGACCTCGAACTGGCTCGCTGGACTCTCTGCGAGGCCGGCGCCAAGCTGGCCGCGCGCGAGTGGATCGAGCCCCTCCTACTCCTCAACGAAGTCTTCGGCTTTCACCTCGCCAAGCTGGACATCCGCAACAACTCCAGCAGCCACGACCAGGCCCTCGCGGCTATCCTCGAAAGCCTGGGCATTGAGGACGGAGAAAACTTCCCGGACTGGAGCGAGGAACAGCGGGTGGAGTTTCTCCTCGCCGAGCTGGCCAACCGCCGCCCCCTCCTCTCCATCAACAGCGAGCTCCCCGAAGAGGCCGAGAACATCCTCGGCTATCTGCGGGTGGTCGCCGAACAAGAGAAGTTGGCCGGTCCCGACTCCCTGGGTCAGCTCATTATTTCCATGACCCGGCAAGTCTCCGACCTGCTCGTGATGCACCTCTTCGCCCGCGAGGCCGGATTGGCGGACTACGTGGACGGCTTCTGGCGCTCGCGCCTCCCCGTTAGCCCCTTGTTCGAGACCGGGGACGACCTGGCAGCAGCCGCCGACATCTTGGGCCGCTACCGCGACCTGATGTCCGGAGGCGGGGAAAGCCTCCAGCCCGCCATGGTGGGATACTCCGACAGCAATAAAGATGCCGGGGTCTTTGCCAGCCAATGGGGCATCCACCGGGCCCAGAAGCAGATGGCGGAAGCGCTCAGCGAGCGTTACCTCGAGCCCCAGTTCTTCCACGGTCGCGGCGGCACCATCGGTCGCGGAGCCGGTCCCACCCAGTGGTTTCTGCGCGCCCTCCCTCCCGGCTGCCTCACTGGCCCGGTGCGCCTGACCGAGCAAGGAGAAGTCCTTCCACGCAAATATTCCCACGAGGGCAACGCCCACTACCACCTCGAACTTCTCATGGCCGGGGTGAGCGAAGCGGTGGCGATGCAAGACCAGCGCACCGGCGTGCCGGAGGCATTCCACCCCACCCTCGACCGCTTGGCCGAAACCAGTTCGCAAGCCTACCGCGCCCTGCTCACCAGCGAGGACTTCATCACCTTCCACCGTTCCGCCACCCCCATCGATGCCTTGGAGGTCGGCACCTTTGGCTCGCGTCCGTCCCGGCGCACCGGCAAGCCCTCCTTGAAAGATCTGCGGGCCATCCCCTGGGTCTTCTCCTGGACCCAGTCCCGCTTCTACCTCCCCGGCTGGTTCGGCGTTGGCAGCGGCCTGGAGACCCTGCAAAAAGAAGATCCAGACACCTACGCCAAGCTCCAGGAATCCTTCAGCGACATCGCCTTTCTCCGCTATGTCTTTACCAATGTGGAAACCTCCCTGGCCAGTGCCAACCTCGACCTCATCGAGAGCTACGCCGCCCTTTGCGAAGACGACGCCTTGCGGGAGAGAATCCTGACGACCGTGCGGGAGGAATTCCAACGCACCCGCGAGCAAGTGGGCACTTTCCTTGGCGGAGACTTCGCCACCCGCCGCCCACGGATGAACAAGACCCTGGCCCTGCGGGAAGAGCCCCTGCGCAAGCTTCACCGGCAGCAAATCGCTCTGCTCAAGGACTGGCGGGCTGCGGGCTCACCCACTGAGAATGAGGATGGCACCGCCAACCAGACCTTCCTCGCCCTTCAGCTAACTATCAATGCCATCTCCTCAGGCTTGAAGGAAACCGGTTGAGGAAACAACTCCCCCCGCCCCCGCGGGCGGGGACAGAAGGGCGCTTGCTTGTCAGATTTGAGGGGCCCAGCCCTCCCGGTAGTCCCGTTTGACGAGAGCGGTGGCGGTCTCATTGTTATGGGAACGCATGTTGGGCCCATCCCACTCGATGGGATGGCCTTCCCCGACTTGTTGCGCAATGCACCCCAGCAAAATCACCTCGTTCAAATAGGCCGCAATCTCAAAATTTGAATAAGCCGCAGGCCCACCCTGCATGGCCGCGAACCATTCCTCCTCATGACCCGGTGAACGCGGAATGGTCTCCTCGATACCCTGACACGCCGGATGTTGGTCACCTTGTGTGTAGCCTTTCTCATCGTTCATCATCACGTAGAATTCCCGCCCGTAGTCGTCTTGCGAGAAGAGCTTGCCCTTCTCCCCCACGATGAGCGCTCCGCTGATGGGCATCTGGCCTCCGCGCAAAGTCACGATTTCGTTCACCAGCTCGGGATAGGGCCGGATGGGATCGATGGAACCACCGGGAGTGCCTTCATACCACCAGAACTTGAGCGGCGGCAGACCCTCGCGTTCCGGAAACTCGAAGCGCACCCGCGAAGTAAGCGGGTAAGTCTCAGCATAAACCCGCGAGGACATCTCGCACTCAATCTTGGTCGGATAGCCGAGCTTGAGCGCGCGGAAGGGCATATTGACGGTGTGGCAGGCCATATCACCCAGAGCCCCGGTGCCAAAGTCCGTCCATCCCCGCCACTTGAAGGCGTGATAGAGATCCTTCTTGAAGGGTCGCTCTTGGGCGGGGCCCAGCCAGCAATCCCAATTGAGATTCTCCGGAATAGGGTCGGAACCACCGGGCCGCGCCAGGCCCTGAGGCCAAACCGGCCGGTTGGTCCAGACGTGCAATTCGGTGGGTTTGCCAATCACCCCAGCCTGAATGAGTTCCACCGAGCGGCGCAGTCCATCGGCGGCACTGCCTTGATTCCCCATCTGGGTCGCCACCCCCGAGGATTTGACGAGGTTACGCATCATGCGCGACTCCCACACCGTCTGGGTGAGGGGTTTTTGGCAAAAGACATGCTTCTTCATCTGCATGGCCGCAATCCCGGCGGGCCCGTGCATGTGATCGGGGCCCGAGATGGTCACCGCATCGAATCCCTCCCCCATTTGTTCGTAGAGCTGGCGCCAGTCGGCAAATTTCGCGGCTTGGGGGAACTTCGCGGCCATGGGAGCCATCATACCGCCATCGACATCGCAGAGGGCGACGATTTCGCCCCCACAGCGGGCGGCATTCTCGGTGTCACTGCGGCCCTTTCCCCCGACCCCGATGCAGGCGACGCGGATTTTCGAGTTCAAATTTTGCCCGCGCACAATGGCTGGAAACCCGAGGGTAGAAGCCCCGGCCAACCCCGACATTTTGAGGAAAGTCCTCCGTGATGGTGATTGCATGATGTGAAAAAAAAGTCCGACCTACCCCCTACTGGCGGCAGCCCCCTCTTCTTGCGACCATCACCGGAAGGCGGACCGGGACACCGGGAAGCAAAACCTTGCCCCCCGGCATGAAAAAAGCGCGGAGGTGAGCCACCCGCGCTTTCTTTTGAGATCAAAATAGAGGCGACAACCTTATTCCACGATGACCGGGGTGCCGATGGGGGTATTCTCGAAGAACACCTTGGCCATCTTGTCCGGCATGCGCACGCAGCCATGGGAGGCGGCATAGCCGGGAAGGAAGCCAGTGTGCATGCCCACGCCGCCATTGAAGCGCATGAAGTAAGGCATGGGAGCACGCTCGAAGACCTCGCCCGGGCCGGGCCGATCCTTGCGGGTGTCGGCATCGTCATTGACGATTTCGCCAGTGGCCACATTGCGGATGACCCCGTAAAGCGAGGATTCGTGATGGCGGCTCTTTTGAGTCACCTTGAAGGAACCCTTGGGGGTGACCCGGCCTTCGATGCCAGTGGAGACCGGCGATACTCCGACCAATTGATTGCCTTTGTAATAATAGGCCCGTTGCTCCGCCAGATTGATGCGGATCTTGGGCGAGCCGGGGACTCCATCGCCATCCCAGAAGGAAGAAGACTCGTTGGGATTGGCCGAGCCATCATAGGGGGTAGTGGTCCGGATACCGGCCAAGTAGCCAGTAGAAGCTCCCGCCGAGCCCACCGTGGGGCCCGATACCGGGGTGCAGGATACGGAAACAAGCGCGGCCAAAAGGCCAGCCAGGGGGAAGATTCGCTTAAAGCTCATGGATGATAGGATTGGGGATGATCATAAACCCGAACGGGCTGATTGCAAACGACCACTCAAGAGACGCTTGCGCGCGGGGAAAATCGTGCTAATTCCCCTCCACGACAATCAAAAAATCATTATGCCCAACTATGACTACCGCTGCCAGACCTGTGGCCATACTTTTGAGGTCTTCCAAAAGATGAGTGACGACAAACTCACCGACTGCCCTCTGGACGAGTGCGACGGTGCGGTGAAGCGCCTCTTGGGCACCGGCGGAGGCATCATTTTCAAGGGAGGAGGTTTCTACGAAACCGATTATCGCTCCAAATCTTACACCGAGGGAGCCAAGAAAGAAAAGGCGGCCAGCGCGCCGAAGAAAGAGAGCAAGTCCGATGCCAAGAAGGACTGACTCTCTTTCCAGTCAGGGAATCTGCAACCTCCCCCGTAAATCACTCTCTACCAGATGGGAATAGGAACAGACAAGGAATAGCAGGGCTGCCACGTCCCCGATTCTTCGCAGCCGACAATTCGCAGTTCCAGAGAGACCTAACAAGTGAAGGGGCTTGTCATTTCGGGAAAAGGCCTGAATCTCTGGATTGTGGATATTCCGCAACCTCTCCTCATTCTCGGGCTCGTGCTGCTGCATTTCATTGGGGCCGCCCATGTCTTGCACGCCCTCTTCCGGGTGCGCACCCCGAGCGCGACCATTGCCTGGATGATTTCTCTGGTGACCTTCCCCTGGGTCGCCATTCCTTTCTACTGGGTCTTTGGCCGCAATATGCTGAGAGGCTATGTGCAAGCGCGGAAAAGCGACGACCAGTTGCTGAATTCCCAGGTCGATGCCCTTGAAACCTCCATCAAGCCCCATCGCCAGGAGCCGGACCGACCTTTTCTCAAGACGGCGGTGCGGCTCGGCGGCATGCCCATCACCCGGGGGAACGATGCCGACCTGCTCATCGATGGCGAAGAGATCTTCGCCCATATCTTCGAGGCCATTGCGACTGCCCGGGAGTATCTCCTCATCCACTTTTACATCATTAAAAGCGACCGGGTGGGACAGCGCTTCAAGGAAGCCCTCCTCGACCGGGCCAAGGCCGGAGTGCGCGTCCACTTCCTCTTCGACGAACTCGGCTCCCACTGCCTGCCCAATAGCTATCTCGACGAGCTGACTGCGGCAGGGGTGGAGTGCGTGCCTTTCGGCCGCACCCGCAAATGGTGGTCGCGCCTACAGCTGAACTTTCGCAATCACCGCAAGATTATCGTCATCGATGGCCGGGACGCCTTCATCGGCGGGGTCAATGTCGGTGACGAGTATCTCGGGCGCAATGAGCACTTCGGCAATTGGCGGGACACCCATCTGCGTCTGCGGGGTCCCGCCGTGCAGGCCGTGCAGCTGGTCTTTCTGGAGGATTGGTATTGGGCCACCCACCGCATCCCGGCTCTGGACTGGAAGTGCGTCCATGAGGAAGAGGATGCCTCCATCGCCATCGTGCCCACCGGGCCCAGCGACGAGCGGCCTTCCTTCCAATTGCTCATCGCAGAGGCGGCCAATACCGCGCGGGAGAAACTCTGGATTGCCTCCCCCTACTTCGTGCCCGACGACGGCGTGCTCACCGCTCTCCAGACAGCCGCCCTGCGAGGCGTGGACGTGCGCATCCTGCTACCGGAGAAGCCCGACCACTTGCTGGTCTGGCTCTCTTCCTTCACCTACTACCGGCAGACCCTGCCCTATGGCATCCGGCTTTTCCGCTATTCCGACGGCTTCATGCACCAGAAGGCCTTCCTCATCGACAACCAAGTCGCCGGGGTCGGAACCGGGAATCTCGACAACCGCTCGCTGCGTCTCAACTTCGAGATCACGGCTATTCTCACCGCCCAAGAGCATGTATACGAAGTGGCCGGAATGTTCACCGAGGACTTCGATTGCTCCCGGGAAGTGCATCGCGACGAATTCCTCGACAAGCCGATTCACTTCAAGTTGGCTGCCAAGCTAGCCCGCTTGCTGGCCCCCATCCAGTAGCCAACGCTAGCGATTCTGGAAGGCACCAAACTGGCCCAGACCTTCGCCCTCGCGCATGCTGTTCCAAGGCAAATCACTCTCCTCGGACTCGGGCAAAACGACCTGACGCTCCTTTTCTGTCGCACAGCTGGCCAAACCGAGGAAGAGGGCGGGCAATGCCAGCCAGAGGGCATACTTGAGTTTCATGACGGCAGTCTAGCGCTTCCGGAAAAACTGGCAAGCGCCCGTTGCAAAGTGCACCAAGAACTCTCGCTATCGATCACTTTGCAAAAAAAGACCCGCATGTAGAGCCGGGCAAGGACCGCTCAACCCATTGATAAAAAGCGAACTGATTATCATGGCATCCGATCTGCCTAATCAAAATCGCTATGAAAACTCAAGACCTTCCAAACACGCAGGAAACTCATCGGGAATCGGAAATCGAAGCGGGAACTCCCCTCCCGCACGACACCTCCGACTTTCAACCCAAGCACATCCCCCAGCCCCATGAGGACGAGGATGAAAGCGGCAGCCCTGTCTTTGCCCAAGCCAAGGAGACAGCCAAGGAGCGAGGCAAAGAGCTCGCCGAGAAGACTGGGCATCGCTTGAAAAGTCACGCCGACGGCTATCTCAGCAAGGCTTCGGCCCAAGTCCGCAATCTGCAACGAGCGGTCGACGGAGCGGATGGCCGCCTCAATGAACAGCAACCGGAGAGTCTGAAAAAAGGCACCAGCCATCTCTCCGGGGGACTGGACCGGGTGGCAGGCTATCTCGAGAGCAAGGACTCGCAAGAAGTCCTCGCCGACATGCGGCAAGTGGTGCGCGAGCATCCCGTGGCCGTTATCGGCGGCCTGCTAGCTGCGGGCTTCGTGACCGGACGCCTCCTCCGAGTCGGCCAAAGCAACTCTGAGCAAGCCGCCTAACCCCCGAAACAATGGTGACCACGAACAGGCTGGCTGAAAAGCCCCGCGCAAGGGAGGCGGCGGCAGGCCGGGGGGCCTCCTCCTCGCCCGTCGCCCACCTCTTGAGCGAACTCACTGCGGACGCTTCCCACCTTTTCCGGCAGGAAGTTGCCCTCGCCAAGGCAGAGATCAGCACGAAGGTGCACGAGGCCGCCCGCCACCTGATTTGGCTCTTCGCCGGTCTCTTTCTCCTCTGTGTGGGGATGGTGCTCGCCATGGCGGGACTTTCCTACGGAGTCGCCCAGCTCTTCCTGCTGGTCGGAGTGGGTCCGGTGATCGCGCAGTTCCTTGGCTTCCTCTTTTTCGGCTCCCTGGTCTTGGCCAGTGGAATCGGCATCTCTCTCCGCGCTCGCAACAAGCTGACCAGCGGCACTCTCATGCCCAAGAAGTCCGCCCGTCAGCTCTCCGCAACCCAATCTTGGGCAGAATCAAAACTCTCATGAATAATCCCAACGACCCCATCGAAGATCAAAACGCCCATGCCGAAGCTATCGAAAATGATATCGAAAGCACCCGTCAGCGCATGGACTCAACTTGGCAGAAGCTGGCAGAAAAAGCCGAACCCAACGAACTCTTGAGCAGTCTCTACGACTGGATGAGCGAAAAACTCGACCACTTGGAAACCAGCCAAGCCACCGAAGGACTGAAGGAAGCCGGGCACAAGGCCGGACGCTTTGTGCGGGAAAATCCGGTGCCCCTGGCTCTCGGCGTGGCTGCGGTTGGCAGCGCCTTCCTTCCCCCCTCCGACCGTTACCGCGAAATGGGCCGGGAAGCGAATGAACGTCTCCACCACTGGGGGAGGCGGGGGCGGGAGTCCGCCCGCGAGGTGCGCAACCGCACCGCCGAGAAGGTCGCTCCCGCCCGCATGGCCACCGAGCGCACCTTGGAAAAGGTCAGCCAGGCAACCAGCGAACAAAAGGAAGAGGTCAAGCAGGCCAGCCAGGAAGTCGTCCGGCAGGCCCAATCCTCAACCCAAGACCATCCCCTCGTCCTCTGTGCGGGGGCGGCGCTCTCCGGCTTTGCACTGGGTCTCATTTTGCCCAAGTCTGAGAAAGAAGAAAAACTCTACGGCAAAACCGCGACCGCAGTCCGGCAACGGGCGTCGCAAGCCTGTCGCTCCGCAGTGACCAGTGTGCGCGATGAGATCCGGGCCCACCGCCTCGATCGCGAGGGCCTGCAGGAGCGCGCCAAGGAGGCCGTTGACCGGGGAGCCGACCAAGCCGAGGAGGCGCTCGACGAGGTCTCTGCCCAGTCATGAGTTCCTCACTTCCTCGTCACCACCGGGGATTTGCGATTGGGAAAAAGAGTGCGGCAAATCTCGCACACCCTTCCGTCGCAGCCCCGGGCGGTGCAGGCGTCGCGACCGTAAAAGATGATTTGGAGATGAAGCTTGTTCCAACTTTCCCGGGGGAAAAGCGCTTTCAAATCCCGCTCAGTCTGCACCACATTTTGTCCGGATGTCAGCTTCCAACGCTGCGCCAGACGATGGATGTGGGTATCGACGGGAAAGGCCGGCTCGCCAAAGGCCTGCGCCACCACGACCGAGGCCGTTTTATGACCCACCCCCGGCAAGGTTTCCAGCTCGGCGATGGTGCGCGGGACTTCCCCTGCGAATTTTTCCATCAGCAGCCGGGAAAGCTCGCGAATCGCCTTCGCCTTCCGAGGAGCCAGACCACAGGATTGGATCGCCTCTTGGATGACCGGAACCTCCAGCTCCGCCATGGTTGCCGGTTCATCCGCCAGCGCGAAAAGTCCCGGGGTCACGAGATTGACCCGGGCATCGGTGCACTGGGCGGAGAGCAGAACCGCCACCAGCAAGGTGAAGGGGTCCTTGTGATCCAAAGGAACAGGCGTCTCGGGATACAACTCCTCGAGACGCCTGAGAATAAAATCGGCCCGTTCTTGTTTGCGCATCGGGCTAGGTCAGCGGATGCCGGGGAAAAATCAACCCTGAGTATCGTCGCCGGGATTGCTGAAGCCAGCCACCGCAGCGCCACTCTTCACCTTGCGCTCGGCAGCAGCATACATGTCGGCGCAGTGCCAGTAACCACGACGGCCCTTGAGGAGAGCGAGGGTGCGCTCCCAGGAGCCCCACTGGATGACATCAATTTCAATCGTGCGGAGACCCCACTTTTTCATGCCCGCGAGAGTGGGGTGGAAGATGTCCACAGTATTGGTGCCGGTCAGGGCGGAACCGTAGTCGTCCACCACGTAGAGATAGGGCATACCCTTGATTTTGAATTTGGTGCCAACGGGATATTTGGACCAATCGGCGGCCGCGCTGCGGACTTCGCCATACTTGAGGATGCCGCCCTCCGCATTCATGCGACCGGGAGCACCGGGCTCATTCTGCATGTGGGAGTAGGCCGTTGCCCGCACCACGCGGTGGGTCTGGTCGTCAGGGTAGCTGGGGAAACCGTGTTTGTCTTTGGGGAGGTGGGCCACTTCTTCGAGCAGGGCGACATTGGCCTCGGCAGGCAAATTGCCACCCACATTCTCGGTCCAGGTCTTGGAGGCCGCTTTCCGGGGAGCCTTTTCCGCAGTTGCGGCAACCGAAGTCGAGGTGCAACTGGTGAGGAGGGCGAGAGAGAGACCGACAAGGGCAGACGCGATTGGGAGGATTCTCATAAGTGATTTTGTTCGTGGAACAATTACTTAACTTTCGCTAAGCAATCGAACCGGACGCCAAAATGGGGGAAAAAATCACGGTGTAAATCCTTTTTTAACACGGATTTCTAAATCTTTCAGAAAAAGTCACAAATTTTAAGCCCCCCATTCGGCCCGCTAATCAAGGCCCAGCAAGGATCTAACCTCATTGGGAAGGAAAGACGGCTCACTGGCTTCCTCGGCCGCAATTTTCATCTGCTGACGCAAAATTTTGGGATCGACCGGGGGCAGATAGCCGGTCAACGCTCCGCGCAAGGCGTCCAGTGGATCGGCATTTTTGGCTTTCACGGCCCGAAACACCTTCACCGCGATGGCCTCCGCAGCCCCCGGCGTGAGGAGATGAGGGACCAGCGCTTCGAATTCGGCAAAGGCCTCCTCGGGAATGGGAAGTCCCCGCGCCCCGCAGAGCGCGCGCAAGAGGGTGAAGCCCTCCCGGGCGCGGGTGGTGGGAAAAAGAGGAATCTTGATATCGACGCGACCGGGACGCTTGAGGTCGACCTCGATGAGATCGGGTCGGCTGGAGGCAAGGACCCAGACGATCTTACCCCGGTTACGGGTGTCGGACATCTCGGCAGCCATCATGGAGTAGACCCGGCTGGACACACCGCCATCGCCGCTGCCCGACTGCCGCTGGCCCAGAGCCTGGTCGGCCTCGTCCACAAACACCAGACAGCGGCCGAGGGCATGGAGGAGGGCAAAGATTTTTTCAAGATTGGCTTCCGTGCTCCCGACCCATTTGTCGCGAAAGTTGCGCATGACAACCATGGGCACGCCCGCTTCTCCAGCGAGGCACTCCGCGAGATAGGTCTTGCCCGTGCCCACGGGGCCGCAAAAGAGGTAGCCCATCGGCATGGCCGCGCGTTCACCCCGATGCCAAAGGGCCAAATCATCACGAAGCCAGTCCTTGACACCCTCCAGGCCGATGACTTGCGAGAGATCGCGGTCCGGCTCCACAAACTCGATGAGTCCCTCGCAATCATGCTCCACCAACTCGCGTTTGAGCCGTCCCACGTCCTCTTCGAGCAGAGGTTTTTGCTCAAATTGCCGTCGACGCACGAGGGCCTCGACAGAGGAGAGCGAGGCCCCTCGCAACGCCTCCGCGAGTGCCCGCAAGCGATCCTCGTAGTGCCGGAGGGCCTGGGGCGCCCCCTCCTGCAAGGAAGCCAAGGCCCGGGCCATCATCGACGTCGAAGGGAGCGGCAACTCCACGGAAAAAATGGCGGGTTCATGCACCAGCACGGGATGGAGATTGGCGATCCGATCGGCCACGAGGAAGACCGCTTGCCCGTTTTCCTGCAGCCGACCTCCCGCCGCCCAACCCCGGAGCAAGCTGGCGAGGGCATTGATTTCGTAGCTGGTGGACTGGGAAACGAGAGGGACGACCAGCTGGGCTTCTTGCACCACGAAGGCCACCCGGGGACTGCGACCGGTCAAGAGGCGGCTGTTTCGTTGAAAACGCAAGAACTCACCCACAGCGCGCAAGGTCGCCAAGGGCTGGGAGGGGACGTCGCGCGAGCCTGCCCATTTCTCGAACTGCTCACTCCCGCGCAGGACCTGCAATCCCTCTCCCAAACTATAAATGAGTATGATCTCGAAGCGGGGAAGCAGCACCTCTTTGAGAAAGTCGCGCAGAGGTCCCAGGTGCTCGCCACCCCCATGGCCATCGGACGGGCTCCCGGACGGCAGGAGAACCCGGTCTCCGACATTACCATGAAGCACAAAACAACCGGCAATTCCGCTCTCGTAGCCATTGATGACCTCCTGAGCCCAGGCGGGAATTTCATTCATTCTTCCTGAAAACTAACAATTCCCACCAGCCTTGGCAGCAAAAATCCCCTACCCTTCAACCATCAGAATCGATTATTGGAGAATAAATTAACATTTTAGTCGGATAAACAAAAGAGGTAGGCACGTTGATTGCTCAAAATAGTTGGCACATCTAGCCTGAACACTGTGCATTTTTTGTATTTACAAATCGCAGCTTTAGGGCAATTTTAACAAACGAAGACCGGATTACCCAATCCTGACAACTCAAACCACTCGCCATTTATCGAGCCATGAAGACCTCCACCTTCCCCCGGACCGCCCACCAGAACGATCCCGGCTTTTCTCTCATCGTCACCGTGACGATGATGGTGCTACTCTCGCTCATTGCGGTCGGCATTCTCAGTCTGTCTTCCACCGTTTTGCGGTCGAGCAACTCCGAACAAGCCCGCCTGGAGGCCCAGGCCAATGCCCGGCTGGCTTTGCAATTGGCGCTGGGACAGCTGCAAGAGGCCGCCGGACCGGACCAACGAATCACGGCTCCCGCCAACTTGCTGAACGCGGGAGAATCCCAAGTAGTGACCGGCGTCTGGGAATCGCTGGCCCTCGATCCCAATGGTGGGCAAGACCTGGATGGCAGCAAGCGCTCGCCCCAGAGTTCGGCCACAGCAGATGGAGAGTTCATCACCTGGCTTAACTCGGACTCCTTCGGTCGCGAGCCCAACCCTGAAGAAGTCTTGGATCGCAGTAATCAGAGCACCCCTCTCTTTCAGCTCCCCACAGGCGAGAGTTCCGATCAGGTAACCGCTCGCGTGATTTCGCTCAATCAAGGACGGGGTGGAGTGGCTTGGACCACCGTGGACGAGAGCGTAAAAGCGCGCTTCGATCTGCCGGAAGAAGAGCAACTCGCAGTCAACAACACCAGCGAGAGCGAAGTCGGTCGCGATCGCTTGCGCAACCCAGCCCGCCAGAGCCCGGAGACCCTCGAAGCCATTGCGCACGCCCCCTCGGTGGCAGAGGCCGCCAAACTGGCCAGTTTCGGCCAGGGCGCGCTCTTGTCAGGAAATAGCGAGAGTTTTGCCGAGCACTTCAACGATTTGACCCCTTGGTCCCTGGGCGTTCTCTCCAATCCAGTGGAAGGCGGACTCAAAAAAGACCTGACCGTGGCCTTCGAAAGCGAAACTGATCCACTGGAAGGGAAGTTTGCCTACTCTCAGGACGAGCAAGCACTGGCTCCGGCCGAACCCTACATGAGCACCTTGCGGGAATACTATCGTCTCTATAAAGAACACGGCTCCTCCCACAGCGAGCTGCTCGCCAGCGTGCCCGACGACTACAACCCCTTCGAAATCGACCGCCGCACCCGCGAGCAAACCCCGGCTCCGGTCGCCCCAGAGGGCAACCTGCTCCTCCCCGTCGTCTCCCGGGTCAATGTCGTCTTCTCCCTCGTCGGTCATGAAGCCCATGGCAACTGGCTTAAAACCATACCAGAATCCCACAACGACGCCCGCCGCACCCAAATGGTCTACATGATCTACACCCCAGTCGTCACTCTGCACAATCCTTACACCAAGCCGATCACAGTTAATGAGCTGACTCTTTCCTTCAAGGATCTCCCTTTGGCCTTCCGCATGTTCCGCAACGGCCAGCCGCAGGTCAATGAACCGGCCCTTCTTTCCAAGATGCACATTGATACCGAGCACACGGCGAACTTTGAGGACACCTTCGAGTGCACCCTGGCGGCCAGTGCCAACGCCTCGCAAGGAGGCGCCATCACCCTGGCGCCGGGAGAAGCCCGGGTCTTTGGCCTCAACCACCGCCCGGGGACCACTTGGTCCAGCATCACCAACTACTACGCGGCCGGCAGCAGCAACTTAACAAACTCCATCGTGACCCGCCCCGGCTACAACAGCGGCAACTCGGGATTCGTGGTCGATTGGCTCAATCCCGACACCTCGGGTCGCACCTCCGATGCCAAAACCGGGGTCTTCGGCGTGCGCACCACCGACAGCATCAATGTGGAAATCCGGCCCAAAGTGCCCCTCGACAGCCGGGGCCGCCCCCATGAAAGCTTCACCATCGATATCGCCGCCAAGATTGGCAACTCGCGCCGGGCAGAGCCCATTGGGGCCTATCGCTACACCTATGGAACGGAGCAGCGCCTTATCGAAGCCTTCGAGGAAGGAGAGCATCCCGTCATTGGCAAATTCAGCTTCCCTTATCTGCGGGAAAAGGACTGGCGTTACAATGAGTTGAGCCAGCCCAACTTGCACACCACTCCCATCGAAAGCTGGACCGCGCCCAAGCAGTTCGCGGTCTTCACCATGGCGACCCGCACGGCCCACGACTCCCTTTACGCCACCCGTCCCGGACGCGATACCAACTTTGCCCACAATGTGTTGGATATGGACATCACCAAGAACCATCCGGCCAAGATGCCCATGGAGGTCTCCTTCCTCCCCGTCATCGGCAGCCCGGGTTCCTCCAACAATCCCGCCACCATCAACGTCTGGTCCAAGGACGATCCACGCACCTTCTTCTTCTCGGGCTGGACCAGTGATCTCGGCTTCCCCAACTACCCCTCGATCGAGATTCCCCGCACTCCGCCGACCAACTTGACCCAGTTCCGCAATGCCAATCTGGCCTCCTCAGGGCACTTTCCCATGACGGCCAAGACCATCGGCGAGTCCTTCGCCCACCCTTTGATCCCAGCCAATCGGGCCATTGATCGGGGCAGCGACTTCGACTACAACACCCTGGACCACTCCTGGTTGGCCAACAACACCTTCTACGACAACTTTTTCCTCTCGGGATTGCGTGATGAGAAGGAATTCAGCGATTTCCTGAGTGGCGAGAAAGTGCCTTTCAATTCCCGCAGCCAGCAGCATCTGCCCGTGGGCCAGAGCGAGGACTCGGCAGTGGAGCTCTACCGGGCCCCGGAAGGCTGGACCACCAGCGCGGCCTTCCAGATGATCAAAGCACCCTTCAACGTGAACTCCACCTCGGTGCAGGCGTGGAAGGCCGTCCTTGCCTCCGGGGGGGAAAGCGAGGTGCCCGTCATCGACCCCACCAACATGGAGGAAGAGCTCTTCGAAGCCTTTGCCCCCTTCCCCCGCCTGCTCGACGGCCCCAGCGGCCCGGTGGATCCCAAGGCCGGCTTTCTGGGCTCCCAGGAGCGGTGGACCGGCTTCCGCCACCTAGATCCCGATGAACTGGAGCGCCTCGCCGAAGCCATCGTCGAGGTGGTCCGCGAGCGCGGCCCTTTCACCTCCCTCTCCGAATTCGTCAACCGGCGCCTGGACAATGGCAGTTCGCCTCTGAGCCGCCAGGGAGCTCTCCAGCAGGCCATTGAACAAGCAGGCCTCAACGACGGCATCTTTGCCGAGCGCGAAGTTTCCCTGACCGAAGCGCAGGATTACGAATACGCCAACCCCGAGGCCGCCCTCGGTGATGTCGAGTCCGCCGCCGCAGTCTACCTCACCCAAGGCGACCTCCTGGACCGCCTGGCTAACTCCCTCACCGTGCGGGGAGACACCTTCGTCATCCGCGCCTACGGAGATGCCAAGAACAAGGCCGGGCAAATCCTGGCTTCCGCCACTTGTGAGGCCGTGGTGCAGCGCCTGCCCGACTACCTCGCGCCCGAAAGCCATCTGGGTGCCAAACCCGCCGAGACCGCCCGCAGCGACGAGCACGCCCTCGAACACGAAGTCAACGAGCGCTTTGGCCGCCGCTTCGTCGTCCGCTCCTTCCGCTGGCTTTCCCAGGAAGAAGTTTAATCCCAACTCCTCATTCCCGACCCACAATCATTCATGAGAATTCTGACCCTCTTACTCGCCCTCGCCAGCCTCCTCGGAGCGCAAGACCTCCGCGAAGTCTCCCTCCGCACCCTCTGCTTCAAACGCGTGGGCAGCGTCAAGGAAGTGATGTTGCTGACTGGCTCCAAGGAAAATCCCGAGCCCGTGGCGGTTCCTCTCTACACCGGCATTTATTCCGACCCCATTCAAACCATGGTGAGCGGCGATCGCTTGACCTTCGCCCTCCCCGCAGCAGGCGGAAGCGGCTTCAAGACCGTCGGAGAAGGAAAACTTCCCCCCAAAGGCACCCGCCTGCAGGCGATCTTCATCCCTTCGGGTAAGCCTGATCAACCCTACAACGTGCTGGTTCTCGATGAAGGGGAGGACAACTTCCCCCTGGGCGAGACCATCCTCATCAACCTTGCGCCCGAGCCCACCCGCATCACCTTGGGCGAACATGACAAGACAGTCGCCCCCGGCAAAATGGAGCGCCTCCCCATCGCCACCGACACCAACGAGTTCAACCAAACAACCGTGCGCATCTTCGTCCCCGGGTCGGAGAAGGGCAAGTGGCGACCGGTCAGCTCGACCACCTGGCAGGTGCTGCCCAACCTTCGCAATCTGGCCATCGCCTACCAGAATCCCCGCAATGGCCGCACCTCGGTGGATTCCTTCCAGGAAGTGCCCCCCTGGCGGCTGGAGCAATTCGAGGAGCCGTAAAAGTTTTTAGAAAAATTACGGAAATGTTAAAAACTTAATTGACCGTAAGAGCGCGGAGTGTCATAAGCTGTCGCGTTATGAATGCCTTGCCCCGCCTGCTCAAGCTTTCCCTCCTCCCCCTCATGGCCATCAGCCTGCAGGGGGCGACCTACGAGGTCAAATCAGGAGACACCCTTTCTTCCATCGCGCGGAAGACCGGGACCACGGCCAAGAAATTGATGGCCACCAACGGCATCACCGACCCGACTAAACTCCGGGTCGGGCAGACCCTCACTCTGCCAGGCGGCGGCAGCAGCACGCCCAGCCAGCCCACCCGGGTGCAAAGCACCGGCAGCCACACCGTCAAGTCTGGCGAAACGCTCTACTCCATCGCCCGCCGGCACGGCATGTCGGTGGCCCAGCTGACCCGGCTCAATCCCGGGCTGGACCCCGCCAAGCTGGCCATCGGGCAAAAGCTCCGCACCAGTGGCTCCGCGCCCCAAGAGGAGGAAAAGCCCGCGCCCAAGCCCACCCCCGCGCCCCAGCCGGAGGTCGCCAGCGCCAGCCAGCAGCCCAAACCACCAGTGGCCAGCCCGCCCCGGCCGACCCCCACCCCCCGGCAAGACCCGGCTCCCACGCCACCGCCCGCCGCAGCGGCCCCCACCCAACCAACAGCGGTGGCAGAGAGCGCACCCGCGCCCACTCCCGGAAAGCCAACGACCCGCGAGCTCGTGGCCGAAGGAGCCGACCAAGCTCCCCCCGCCAACATCAAAACGGTGAAAATTGACAAAGAAATCTCTTACGGAGCCTTGGCCAGCGCACACCACACCAGCACCAAGGAATTGAACGAACTGAATGCTCTTTCGCTCAAGCCCACCACCATGCTGGCCAAAGGCTCCGCCATCTACGTCCCGGGCGACGACTCCCCCGCCCCTGCCGAGCAAAACTGAGCTGGTCTTCTCTCGTTCGATCCTTTCTCTCACGGCAAGGCAGAGATGGCACCCGACGGATTCTACCCAGGATCCGCCGGGTGCCTTTAAATTTCGCGGCACGCGATTGGCGGGAGTTGGAATTCGTGGCATGGTCCTTTTCCCGCTCACTCATGCAGGACATCGAAACCGTCACTCCGCACCACCCTCTGGAGGAATTCTCCAGTATCGTGGATGTGCGCACGCCCCCGGAGTTTGCGGAGGACCACTTGCCCGGAGCCATCAATCTGCCCGTGCTCACCACCGCCCAGCGGGTCGAGGTCGGGACCCTCTACAAGCAGGATCCCTTCGCAGCGCGCATCATGGGGGCCCGCTACATTTCCCTGAATGCGGCCGACCATTTGCTCACTTTGGAAGGGCAGTGGGACCGCCACGCCCAGCCCCTGCTCTATTGTTGGCGCGGCGGGTTGCGCTCCCATTCGCTGGCCCACATCCTGCGCTCGGTAGGCTGGCGGGCCCGCCTGCTGGAAGGCGGCTACAAGGCCTACCGCAAGTTTGTCCTCGCGGATAGCGACGAGCGCCTGACGAGGGGAGGACTTCACTTTCACGTCCTCGCGGGCCTGACCGGCACCGGCAAGACCCGCCTCCTCCACCACCTCTCCCGGGCAGGAGCCCAAGTGCTCGATTTGGAACAGCTGGCCAATCACCGCGGCTCCCTGCTGGGAAACCTCGGCCCGCAACCTTCCCAAAAACTTTTTGAAAACCGTCTTCACCAAGCCTTGGCCACGATGAGGGCTCATTCCCCCATCTTCGTCGAGGCCGAGTCCAACCGCATCGGCCAATGCCACCTCCCCGCCCCGCTGTGGCAACGGCTCGCGGAGGCCCCGGTCACCGAGGTCCGCCTTCCCTTGCCCCACCGCGCACGCCTTCTCCTGCAAGACTACCCCCGCTTCCTGGATAATCCCCAGGAACTGATGAACCTGCTCGACAAGCTCCGGCCGCTGCGGGGGAATGAGCAAGTCAATCGCTGGCATGAGCACATCCTTGCCAAAGATTGGCCCGCCTTTCTGGAATCCGTCCTCCGCGACCACTACGACCCCGCCTACCGCGCGGCGGGGGAAAAGGACTCCAACTATCGTAAGCCCGACGCGGTGCTTGCGCTGGCTGACGATAGCCCCACCACCTTTGCAAAGGCCACCCGGCAACTGCTCGCCCCATGATCGACGCCCACAACCACCTGCAGCAATTTGCCGACCCGGAGACCATTCTGGCAACCGCACGTGCAGCCGGGGTGGAAAGGCAACTCGTCAATGGCACCTGCGAGGAAGATTGGCCCCGGGTGCGGGAGCTTTGCGCCCACCATCCCGACGAACTCTGGCCCTCCTTCGGCCTCCATCCCTGGGAGGTGCCCCACCGCTCCCCGCAATGGGCCAGCACTCTGCGGGACTTGCTGGCGAAGACCCCCCATGCCGCCCTTGGGGAATGCGGCCTCGATCGCTGGAAGAAGCCCCACGACCTCCCAACCCAGGTCGACTGCCTGCAGATTCAAATCGACTTGGCCAAGGAGCTGGACAGACCTCTCACCATTCACTGCCTCCAAGCTTGGGGGCCCTTGCTGGCGCTCTTGCAAAAACAGGACCACCTTCCCCCTTTCCTCATCCACGCCTTTTCCGGAAGCCGCGAAATGATGGCGGAATTCGCCAGCCTCGGAGCCTACTTTTCCTTCAATGGTTTCTTCTTGCACGAAAGAAAAGCGCTTCTCCGGGAGACCTACCGCGAGATTCCACCCGACCGCCTTCTCCTGGAGAGCGACGCCCCCGCCATGCTCCCGCCGCCCGACTTCGTCACCCATCCCCTGCCCGCAGAACAGAATCACCCCGCCAATCTGCCCATCAGCCTGCAAGAATTGGCAAAAATCCGATCCTGCCCAACGCCACAGCTGGCCCGTCAACTTGAGCAAAACTTTCACCGCTGGCACCGCCAACGGGCCCACTGAGCCCGGCCCTTTCGACTATTCCGAAAAGCGGAGCCCGCCAAGCGGGCAGTGGGAAAGGGCAGCAGGCCCGCGCAACAAGCAAACCCCAGGACGGGTAAAAACAAGATAGACCCGCGCCCGAGGACGAGTAAGCTTGCCAAAATGAAAGTTGCTTCCGCTCTCTCACTTCTTCTCGCCCTCTCGCTGTTGGCGCAGCAGGGCAACCGCGATGACCACGAAAACATGGATCCGGTCGTGCCTGAGGAATTGATTCCGCCCGCCCCGGTCCTCACCCTCGAACAAGCTCTCAAAACCTTCCGCGTCGCGGACGGCTACGTCATCGAACCCGTGGCGGCCGAGCCCCTGGTGGAAAAACCGGTCGCCCTGACCTTCGATGCCAATGGCAACATCTGGGTGGTGGAGATGCGCGGCTACATGCCCGACCTCGATGGCAACGATGAGGACAAGCCCCAAGGACGCATTGCCGTTTTGCAGGATACCGACGACGACGGCCAGGTGGACAAGCGCACCATCTTCTGGGACGGAATCCACCTGCCCCGGGCAGTGACCTTGGTCAAGGACGGGGCCCTCGTAGCCGACAACACCAGCCTCTACTTCGTCCCCCGCGAGGGCATCGAGCGCACGGGCGAGCCTCGCCTAATCGACGATCAATACGCCCCCTCCGGCAACGTCGAGCACCGCCCCAATGGCATGATGCGCCACCTCAACAACTGGTTCTACAATGCCAAATCGGATAAGCGCTACCTGTGGAAAGACGGCCAACTGACCCGGGACGACACCGCCTTCCGCGGGCAATGGGGCATCACCATGGACAGCTTCGGCCGCCTGTATCACAACAACAATTCCACCATCCTCTTCGGGGATCGCCTCCTGCCGGATACCTTGGATTCCTTTGCTGCCGCCAAGTTCAAGCCCAACAGCGCCGCCCGCCTGGGCTCCAATCGGGTCTTCCCCATCCGGGTCACCCCCGGGGTCAATCGCGGCTACATCTCCCGCGCCAATGGCTATGATAACGACACCCTGGACCCAAAGACGCACAAGCTGATCAACACCACCGGAGCAGCCGGTCTCGCCTTCTACCGGGGCGACAACTTCCCGGAGAGCCACCGCGACCTGGCCTTCACTACCGAATCAACGGTCAATCTGGTCAAAGCAACCCGCGTCACTGCTGACGGGCTCACCCTCAAGGGCGAGCATCTCTTCAAAGACCAGGAATTCCTGGCATCCACCGACGAGCGCTTCCGCCCGGTGAATGCCCACACCGCGCCCGATGGCACCCTCTACATTGTCGACTTTTACCACGGCATCATCCAACACAAGACCTACCTGACCTCCTACCTGCGGGCGCAATACGAGTCCCGGGGCTTGCAAGCCCCGGCCTACGAGCTGGGCCGCATCTACCGCATCCGCCACGCCGCCACTCCTCGCGGACCGCAGCCCAAACTGGCCACAGCCTCCCGCGACGAACTGCTCAAAGCCCTGGCCCATCCCAATGGCTGGTGGCGTGATACCGCCCAACGCCTGCTCATCGAACGGGCCGAGGAGGGCACCGCCGAGGCCCTGCGCAATGGCCTCGCCAAGCACGACAACGAACTGGCCCGCCTACACATCCTCTGGACCTTGCAAGGCCTGGAGGCTCTCACCGCAGCGGACCTGCAACCCTTGTTGACCAAGGAGGACGACGCCGCCCTGCAGTGCCATGCCCTCGCCGCCGCCTTGACCCTCCCGGTCGCAGAGCGAGCCCAGTTGGCGGAAGCCGCCGCCCCCCTCGCCCACGAGGAATCGGTCGCCACGCCCTATGCCCTCCGCCTTCTCAGCTCTCTGCCGGCCAGCTACTTCCCGGAGGTTGCCTCCGCCCTCAAAAAGACCGCCCGCAGCCCCTTCGCCACCGACGTGGTCACCACCGGGCTCCTGAAGCAAAACGTGACCACCTTCCCGGAGACCAAAACCAAGGTCGACGGTTACCTGACCGCTTTTGCCAAAAACGCCCAGAGCATTCCCCCTGAGCAACGGCTGAAGGGCTCCCACCTGGAGTCCTTCCAACGGGGCAAGGCCCTCTACCTGGGAGCGGCCGCTTGCGTGGGTTGTCACGGCACCGACGGGCAGGGCCTGCCCAACCTGGGACCTCCCTTGGATGAATCCGAATGGGTGGAAGGCAGCCCCGAGCGCCTGGCCAAGATTCTCCTCCACGGCTTGCAGGGACCCATCACCGTCAATGGCAAGAAATACACCCCTCTGGCCGCCATGCCCGGTCTGGCCATGAACCCCACCATCAGCCATGAGAACATCGCCGATATCATGACTTATCTGCGCGCCGAGTGGTCCAATACCGCGCCCCTCGTGCTGCCGGCCACGGTGGAAAAAGTGGCTCAGGAGACCGCCAGCCGCAATGGCCGGGTCTACACCGCCAAGGAGCTCGAAGACTGATTCGGCAAACCGGATACCGAGTCTCAAGAACCAGCCACGACCTTCTCCGGAAGGTCGTTTTTTTTGCTAGAATTCCCGCGCCACACTGAGCCCGAAGTGGTGCAGAACAAAATCCACCGAGCTGTTGGAATACTCCCCGGCCCGGTAACCACTCTCGCCCACCCGGGCCTTTTCACCGAATTCGATTCCATAGCTGGCATCAATGCGCCAATCCCCGCTCCGCCAGCCCAGGCCCCAGGTCAAGGCGTGCTCGGTGATGGATGCGTTCAATGGCGTCACCAGGCTCCGGGGCACGGGAGAGTCGCCAAAGCGCCACCCTCCCCGCAGGGTCCACTGCTCGTCGAGCTCATACTCGACCCCGAGGGCGAGGACCAGGCGGTCGTCCCACTCCAAGGGCACCCGATCCTGCGGAGCATCGGTGGCAATCGCTCCATTGACCGCGCCGTTGCTCCCCCCGGAAAGAGCGACCGGAAACTCGTCAAAAGAAGAACTCCAGTCAAACCACTCCGCCCACCCGCCCACCCGCAAGCGTTCCTGGGCCTGCCAGGAGAAACCCAAACCGATCATCAGGGGCAGGGTGTTGCGACTCCGCGCCTCGTAGTCCGCTTGCGGGTCCGCCAGCCCCGGGATCTGCGCCGAGAAGTCGGCCCGGGCCGAGCCCTCGTTGTCCAGCTCCACCTCGGGCCGGATCCGCAGGGCGAACTGCCAGTCTTCGTGTGGATGATAGAGAGCACCCAACTCCCAGGTGGGGGCCCAGCCCTCCGTCTCGAGGTCGAGGTCCACCTTCGCACCCGCGAGGGCGGGATGGGTTTGGAAAATAAAGGGGGCATCGAAGTCGACCCGACTGTAGATCGCCCCCAGACTGGCTCCGAGGGAGAGTTCGGGAGTCACTTGCCACGCTAGGGCGACATTCCCCTTGAGAGCGAGGAAGCCGCTATCGTGCCCCACCGCGCCGTAGCTCACCCCACTGCCTGTGGCGGGCACATCAGAGTAGTCCCACTCTGCCGCGAGGGCACCCACCGGAGCCAGCGAGACTCCCAGCCAGAGCGGGCGGTCGGGGAACTGCCAGGCGAGTGCGGCTTCAGGGAAGGCTCCTCCGGCATTCTCCAGCCCGGAGGTCACTCCCTGACGCCGAAACTGCCCGTCTCCCAGCAGAGCCCGGCCCGCGAGGACCCATTCGGATCGCTCCAAGGTGGTCAAGGCAGCCGGATTGAGCTGCATGGTGGCCAGAGAATCTCCTCCCGTGCCGCCGAAGGCCCCCGCAGTGCCGGAGTCCGCCGCGCCGTAGCCCCAGCGCCACACCCCATTGGCCTGGAGGACCTCTACGCCCGCCAGCCACAGCCCCCCTGCCACCCATGGCAACCTCCCAGCCCAAGCCCAACCGTTCATGGCCCTATTTGCTAAAGAAAGGGCTGCCTTCTGTCGAGCAGACCCGGAAGAGAAAAAAGTGCCACCCCCCTGCATCCAAATCTTCGGGACAGTCGTTGCTCCTCGTGAAGACCATTACCACCGCTCTTCCCAACCTCCCTGCCACTGCCATGAACAAACACCACTCCCCACTGCGCACCCTCAGCCTGCTGGCCTTGCTGGCCACGGCGAGCACCTCGCCAGCTTCCACTATCATCGCCAATTTGGTCTACACCGACCAGGGCGATGGCTCTTATCTATATGAGCTGACCATCACCAATGACTGCCCGGAGGACGTCTTCACCTTCGACTTCACGGATGTGCCTGCCAATGATTCCATCCTCGGCCCTTCGCTCACCATTCCCATGGGATTTGATGGCGACTATGATGCTTCCACTCCCGCCCTGGGCTTCTTTGGAGACAGCGAACTCTTCATGGCGGGCGAGACTTACTCCGGCTTCAGCTTCCTCAGCAACGCCGCCCCCAACACAGCCTTCACGATGTTTCAGGCATCAACCTTTGCGGACGACATCACCGGGAGCGTCACCATCTCTCCCGTGCCGGAGCCCAGCAGCAGCCTGCTCGCCGGACTGGTCTTCGGCGCCAGCATTCTCCTCCGCCGCCGCCCGGCTTGAACCCCTTTTCCCCCTCACCCCACAATAGCTATGAAAATCACCAAACCTATCTTTGCCAGCTTGACCCTGGCCCTTGGCAGCGGCCCGAGCTTCGCCTCCAGTCACAGCGATGCCCCGCTCATCAAGCAAGATCCTCAGGCCAATCTCACCGATGTCTACGCCTTCGTCGGCACCCGGTATAATGATGAGACCCAGAATGTGTTGAACGTGCTCGTCAGCGTGCGCCCCTTCTCCGAGCCGGGAGATGGCCTGATCTACGAGCGGTTTGCTCACGATGCCCAATACAGCATCCACATCACCCACCCCACCACCGGGGCGGAGATTGACCGCTATGACTTCGAGTTCTCCAATGTCAGTGTGGTCAAGAATCCGGATACCATCCTCTCTTATGGCTTGGGAACCGAGGCGGGCCCCATCATGACCATTGATGACGCGCGGCAGAACTTCACCCAAACCTATACCGTGAAAAAGAACGGCCTCGTCCTCGGCGAGGATCTGCCCATTCCTCCCCCCAATATCGGGGCCCGCACCACCCCGCCGTATAACGATGCGAATGGTGAACCCCTCTCCGGTGCGACCAACCTTGCCGAATTGGACCCTCTGACCGCAGCGGGCATCTCCGACCTCGGCGGAGGTCTCGTCTCCTGGGCCGGCCCCCGCGAGGACGGCTTCTACGCCGATACCCCCGGCATCTTCGACTTCCTCAACCCCCGTATCCTCGACAACGACGGAGATGGGGCGGATGGACTTGGCCAGGATGGCAATGGCGTCGACGGCTTCCAGGGCTTCAATGTCTTGACCTTTGCCCTGCAGATCCCGGTCGGCTCGCTGACCCCCTCCGACTATCAGGAGCCGCTCGTCGGTGACCGCAGCGGAGTGGGCGTCTATGCTTCGGTCAGTCGCCAGCGCTACACCCTGCGTTCGGCTGGCAAGCCACCCCGCGGGTCCGGTCCCTGGATTCAAGTCAATCGCTTGGCCAATCCTCTCTTCAATGAAGTGCTGGTGCACAATCGCGACAAGGACAACTACAACCTGACCAAGCCCACGGGAGATGCCGCCTATGCGACCTATGCCGAGAATTCCCACCTGGCCTTTCTCATCAATGCGGTCACCTTCCAGAGCGAGGATCCTGCCAACGGCCCATTGGTCGTGAGCGGGAGGGCCGATCTGGCCGCCATTTTCCTCCCCGACGTCATCCGGGTGGATACCACCACCGGACCGGTGCCCCTTCCGGGTCAAGCAGGCTTCAATCGCCTCAGCTTGATTGGTGGCGACACTTCCGGCTGGCCCAATGGACGCCGGATTGGCGAGGACGTGGTCGACATCGCCCTCTCGGCTGTGGCCAGTGGCCCGGGCTACGAGGAGATCACCATCGTGGGCGACAACGTCGCGGAGAATGATCAGGACTACAATCTGGTCTTCCCTTACTTGGGAACACCCCATGCCGGCACCACGGTGGATCAACGCCAGAATCCCGCCCCGCCCGCACAATAGTCCCCTTTTCCCATCCCCAACCGGCCGGAGAGAGTCCACCCCCTTGTTCGTCACAAAAAGGGCTCTCTCCGGCCTTTCCTATCCTTGGAAAAACCCCTTTTTCCCTTCAACCAATCGACATGAAGACCAGACTCCAGCCCCTTTCCCGAATCCTTCTGATTCTGTCCGCAGCCCTGACCGACTTGTCCGGCGAAACCATCACGGCGTTGGAACTCAGCGCCCGGGGAAACGCCCTCATGCAGGAGGCCCGCAATATCCTGAGTCACGACTTTTCCGAAGCAGCTGCCGCCTATCGCGCGGCCCTGGCCAAGGACCCGAACCACTTGGAAGGCCTCCTGGGGATGGCCTGGGTCGCCAACTCCAATCACGACTTCGCCGCCGGGCGGAAATGGGCGGAAAAGGCCCTGGCCCGGGATTCACAAGCCGGAGACGCCCACGCGCTCCTCGGCGATGGCGCCATCGAGCTCGGCCGCTATGAGGAGGCCTTCACCCACTATCAGGCCGCGCTCGATATCCGGGCCGATCTTTCCACCCTCAGCCGTTCAGCCCACCTTCTCTGGCTGCACGGAGAAGACGAGCGGGCCCAGGAAATGATGCGGGAAGCCATCACCAGCGGTGGTCCCCACCCCGAGAATGGGGCCTGGTGCCGGGCCGAACTCGCCCTCATCCAGCTCAAGTGCGGTCACTCTCCCAAGGCCCGCCAGTCTGCCGAAGCGGCGGTCGCCCTCGCTCCCGGCAATCCCCGCGCCCTCAATATCCTCGCTGGCCTGGAGGCGGGAGAGAACAACCCAGCCGCCGCTCTCCGCCTCTACCGCCGATCGGTCGAGGTCATGCCCACCCACGATGCGCTGGCAGGGATCGCGGATCTCCTCACCGTCTTGGGCGAAAAGGAGACTGCGGCCCGGCAAATCGAAACAGTGATTCGCTTTCACCTGCCGGAAGCCCACCATCACGGCGACGGACACCACCATAGCCACGGCCCGGCGGGTCACACGCACCAGGCCAGCAGCCAGCTCGCGCTCTTCCTCGCCGACCACCGTCACGACCTCCCACTAGCTGTGAAACAAGCGAAAGAAGCTTACGAACAATACCCCAACATCCACGCCGCGGATGCCCTGGCCTGGTCTCTCCATCAGAATGGACAGAGTGAAGAAGCGCGGGAATGGTCCCGCAGGGCCCGCGCTCTCGGCACCAGTGAACCTCTCTTTTACTATCACGCCGGGGTCATCGAATGGTCGCTGGACAACCCGGGGCAGGCCGCGGAATTTCTACGGAAAGCGCTCGCCCTGCATCCCCACTTCCATCCCCTTCATGCCTCCCGCGCGCGGGAAATCCTTTCCAAGCTGCCTTCCCAATCATAAATCCCTTCCCCTCCCCATGAGCTCCGCCGCCAGCCCCGAAGACCTTTTGGCCCAAGTTGCCGAGGGTTCTCCGGATGCCTTTTCGCAACTCTATGACGAGTTCGCCAGTGCCTTGCTGGGCATCACCCTCGGCATTCTGAAAAATCGCGCCGAAGCAGAAGAAACCCTGCAAGATGTCTTCGTCACCATCTGGAAGAGCGCCCACCAGTACCGGCCCGAACTCGGCAAAGCCAGCACCTGGCTCATCAGCCTCACCCGCAACCGGGCCATCGATCGCCTCCGCAGCCGGCAACGCCGCGACAAGCTGGCCGATGCCGCCAAGAGCGAAACCTTCCGCGAGCCCGGCGAGCCTTCCCCGGACAGCCCCCTCATCGCGGCCGAGCTCAGTGAGCGCGTGCGGCAAAGCCTGAAGACCCTCCCCGAGGAGATGCGCACCGTCCTGGAGCTGGCCTTTTTCCATAGCTTGACCCATCACGAAATTTCCGAATACCTCAATCAACCCCTCGGCACCGTGAAGTCCCGTATCCGCCGGGCCATGGAGCGCATCAAGACCACCCTCTCCGACATCTCCGACTACCGAACTGAATCCTGAACCCCCATGAACCCCAAGCAAGACCCCTCCCCCGCCCACGAGCAGGCCACGGAACTGGCCGCGCTCAGTGGATTGCATGCCCTTGATAGCGAGCAGGCTGCCGCTATGGCGCACTGCCAATCTTGTCCGCTCGGGCAAGCCTTCCGTGCCTCCTGGGGATTTGATGAAAGTGTCGCCCAAATGACTGCCTCCCACTACCCCCCCGTCGCTCCCTCCCCCGACCTTAAGAACAAGATCTTTGCCGCCATCGGCCAGGAAATACCCTCCCCCACGCAGCCTTCTGCCCAAGAAAACGAAGAGCCACCCGAGGGCGGCTACCACTTCATCGGTCACGACGAAGGGGAATGGCAGAGCCTGCCCGGAGAGAAAATCCGCCTCAAAACCCTCTCCGATCTACCGGAAGCGGCCCACACCACCATTTTGTTGGAGGCGGATCCCGGCGCCGAGTTCCTCCCCCACGCCCACGAGGGCATGGAAGAAATTCTCCTCCTCAGCGGCGACCTGACCACCCTGGGCCGGCGCCTGCAGCCAGGCGATTACCTGCGCCACGAGCCGAATACCCTTCATGCCAAGGCGGTCTCCGAGCATGGCTGCCGGGCCCTCCTCATCACCGCCCGGGAGAACCATCCGCGCCGGGCCATCAGTGCCTACAACGAGCTCAAGAATCTTCTCAAGGGACTCACTCAGAAAAGTTAGGCTCTCCCGACGAAAAACGAGCTTGCTTCTCGGTCCGGGATAAGAGAGGAAACCCTTCGCAGACAGCGAAACGGGGTGTAGCGCAGCTTGGTAGCGCGCGTCGTTCGGGACGACGAGGTCGCAGGTTCGAATCCTGTCACCCCGACCATTTTCCGCAGGAAAATGCCTTTTGGCCGCAGGCCGCTACAGGATGAGAACTTCAGTTCGAGCCGAAGCGAAGCGCA
>NZ_JAENIO010000025.1 GCF_016595415.1 Roseibacillus ishigakijimensis | reverse complement strand
GAGCACGAGGGAGCACGAGGGAGCACGAGGGAGCACGAGGGAGCACGAGGGAGCACGAGGGAGCACGAGGGAGCACGAGGGAGCACGAGGGAGCAGAGGGAAAAGCCAACGCAAGACCGCAACACCCCGAGAGCGGCTCGTCAGCGGGTGACTAAGAAATTCTATGGAGAATCATTTTTCGCCCTTCCTACTCTCCTTTAATACATTGCGCCTAAGGCTAAGGCGTTCTCCGCGACCACTCCCCGAGCACCGGGGCCGACAACTGGAGCGAATCCGAATACAAGGTCTCGGATAGTCAGCCCACTCGCTTTGCGACTCCCCCTCAATTCCAGCTCTGCCACCGACAGAGCCAGTCCCTCCCGGAGCGTTGTGATTCCTAGACCCCAGAGCACGAAAAAGCGCGGTCTCCTCTAGCGAGCGAGACCGCGCTTTTTAGGGTGCTGTGAACTAAAAACGGCAGAAAACCTTAGGCGCGGCGACGGCGGGCAAGACCGGCGAGCCCGACGAGACCCAAGAGAGCAGTGGAGGGCTCGGGAACGATGTCAAAATACATGCCATCCTGAGACGTGCCAATGAAGCGGTAGCTGACCCCGTTGTGGGTTCCGACAGGATTGGCATCCAGTTGCGTAAGGGTGAGGCCGTCCAAGAGACCGCCGCTGAAGGTCGTCCAGTTCCCGTAACCGTTGATGCTTTCCCCAGAACGAAATCCGTTATCCAGATTGTAGTATTCGTGGGTACCGTCCGCTTCGATATTCACGTACAGGTTCTCATTCATGGCATTACCCCCGCCCATATCGCTCAGGCCAAGCCCGACAGCGGTGGCCATTCCGTCCAAACTGCCGTTGGAGAAAGAGGTCCAACTGGCATCGAAGTGAAGACTGTGAGTTCCATAGTCGTAATAGCGAACCACGCCTCCATCCGCATCGGCGTAATACTGCACTCCGTTGGTCGAGCCGAGCCAAGAAGAATTCTTAATCGGCTGGCCAGCCAAGGGGCCGCCAGTCAAGGTCGTGCTGGTACCGGTTGTCGAGAGGGAGTTGTCTCCACCGTTCAGGGGATAAACCCGGTATTGGTAGGAGAGACCATCACCACCAATAAGGGCAAAGTGATGATCGTCAGCACCAAAGAACTGGGAGGTGGGAATATCCGACAAATTCTGCCCATCATAGTAGCCGCCTACGAGGTTTCCGCTACTGCCCCAGCTCTCTTGATAGGTGCCACCCACTTCATAGTAGCCGATAATGGCGGCCTGAGAAGAGGCGAGGGTGGAGAAGAGGCCCAGAAAGGATAATAAGTTGATATTTTTCATAATAAGTGGACTTGAAGACCACTTGAAACGAGTAGAAGAAGCTCACATACAACTATCCGAATTCAGCGGTCGGACTGGATGATAGTCTACAAAATACCAATAAAACTTTCAAATTCTCCGACTCACTCCATTTTGTAGAAAAATCCCGACGTGAGAGCTACTGGCTCGGCCACGGGGGCGCTCTGAAGAGAGGAGAAAGACGATCTCGAGAGTGGTCACCAGCGCCGCGAGCAAGCAAGCTCCCGCCATGGAGCTGCGTTTGTGTGAGCGGTCCCTGCACTGGCCCCGGCGGGGAGTGGTGATGGGCATCCTCAATATCAATGATGATTCCTTTTCCGGCGATGGCCGGGTGGAGGCGGCGTGGGCCGTGGAGCGTGCCCGCGAGATGATCTCCCAGGGCGCGGACCTCATCGATGTGGGCGCGGAGAGTGCGCGCACCAATCGCGAGGCCATCCCGGTGGAGGAGGAGATCGCGCGCTTCCAGGCCTTTTGCGAACGCTGGCCGGAGGTGATCGCCACCAGCGAGCCCCGCGACGAGCAACAGGTGTGGCCCCCCGTGCTCTCGGCCAATACCTGGCGTCCGGAGGTGGTGGCGGCGGTGCTGCCCCTGGGTGCGGAGCTGATCAATGACATGAGCGGACTGCCCGATGACCGCAATGCCCGGGCCTGCGCGGAGGCGGGGGCGGCCCTGCTGGTGATGCACTCGGTGGGCGCGCCCAAGGTGGACCACTCCCACGTCACCTGGCCCGATGTGGTGGGCGCGGTGGAGGAATTTTTTGCCGAAAAGCTGGCGCAGTGTGAGGCTGCCGGGCTGGCCCGCGAGCAGGTGGTGCTGGACCCGGGCTTCGGCTTCGCCAAGGGGCCGGAGGACGACCTGGCCATTCTACGCGACTTGCCGCGGCTGGGCTCCTTTGGCCGTCCCCTCCTCCTGCCCGTGGGGCGCAAGGGCTTTGTGGGCGAGGCGGCGGGAATCGAGGATCCGGCCGCCCGCGATGCCGCGACCCTGGCGGCAGTGGTGGCCGGGGAGGCCCGCGGAGGCAGCATCTACCGCGTGCACGAGGTGAAGGGCACCTTCGAGACCCTGAAGGTGCTGCACGAGATGGCCTTGCTCCGCGCAGGGCTCTGATTTCCCCCCTCTTTTTTCCCCTCCCCCATGCGTGCTCTCATCGTCGCCCTGCCCCTGCTGCTCCTTTCCTGCGCCCTGTCTCCTCCCGAGAAGGACCTCCCCCCGCCGACCTCCTACCTGACCACCTCCGATGGCAAGGCGCTCTCCCTGCAACATTGGAACCGGCAGGCGCGGCCGGAAACAGTGCTCCTGGCCCTCCACGGCATCGAGGGCGCGGCGCGGGACTTCGGCAATCTCGGCCGGGCCCTCCCCGAGCAGGCTCCCCGCACCACTCTCTACGCTCTCAACCAGCGCGGGGCGGGCTACGATGCGGATTGGGCCCACCAGGGCGACATCGCCAACCGCCAGCTCTGGCAGAGAGACTTGCGCGAGCTGCACACCGCGCTGCGGCAGCGCCATCCCGATGCCCGCCTGGTGTGGGTGGGCGAGTCGATGGGCTCGCTCGTCATGTTGCAGGCCCTCGCGGAGGGCGTGCCCGAGGCCCCGGAGGGCCTGGTGCTGGTCTCCCCCGTGGTCTCGCTGGGGGCCCTCCCCCGCTGGCAGGTGGCCCTGCTGCGCGTGGCGGCCACCCTCGCCCCCGGGGCCCGCGTCTCCCTGGCCGCACTGGCCGGAGGCTCCTTCCAGGCGACGACCCACTCGGATCACTTCGCGCAAAGCGAGGGAAATCCCTATCATGTGGAGAGCTATACCTTGCGCTATCTGGCCACCCTCGCCCACCTGGCAGAAGAGGCCCCCCGCCACGCCCGGGAGGTGCCCGGCCCGACCCTTATTCTGCATGGTGGTCAGGATTTCTTAACTTCTACCGGGGACATGGAGCGCTTCCGGGCCGCTTTTCCCCAGCGACCGGATTACCAGCTTTTTCCCCAGTCCCACCACCTCCTTTTTTACGACAAGGAGCGTAAGGATGTGATTGCGAAACTGTTACTCTGGCTCCTAACCATCCGCTAACAATTGGATACACTTCTCGAACTCACAGCGGGGCCAGTCTCCTTCCCGCCAGAGGAAAAGAAGACTTGTCTCTAGAGCGCGGAAAGAGGCAGACTGTAAGGGAGATCGTGGTTCGGTCTCCCAGCCCGGCTCACCCGCCCTCGCACCCCGTTCTTGCGAGTCTTCCCCATCTGGCGGGGCGAGAATCCCGGCTGAGAGTGCCGTCTGGAAGATTTTTCTGGAAAATGCGCTCTCGAACTTGCGGTTAACGACTCTGAGCCATGAAAACGCCTTCCTCCCGCCTTTTCTCCCGCGCGACCTCCAGCCTGCGGTTGCCCTTCGCCCTCAGCTTATTTCTCTTCGCCCTGCTGCCGGAGATGCGAGCGGCCCACACCACGAATCTGGACAGTATGGAGGTGGTCAATCCCTTCTACCTGCTGGCCTCCGATGAGTTCGACGGCGATGCCACCACCAATGCCCACGGCTTTGAGAGCAACTACGAGGTGACCATTCGCAACTCGGCCAAGGCCGACCCCGCGACGGCCTACTTCTACCGCATCCGCTACCAGATCATGCGCGAGACGGGGGGCGCTCCAGTGGCGGTCACCCTGCGGGGCGGGGGCACGGCGGGCACCTCGCCCCACAGCTTGCAAACCCTCGCGGCGGGACTGGGAGCCAAGACCTTCGACCTGCGGGCGGTGGCCATTCCCGACGGGCTCCTCGACTCCAAGGAAAGCTATTACCTGACGGCCCAACTGCAGCGGGCGGTGGCCGTGACCAAGCCCGGGCAAATCCCGCCCAAGCCGACCCCGGGGCCGTGGAGCGATGTGGGCGGGCAGAAAGACGAAAGCGAGCCCAGCGTAGTCTTCCAATTCACCAACGAGACCAGTGGGGACGCCGCCTGGAACATTGCCACCGTGCCGGGCACGTTGAACTGGACCAAGGACTGGGCGCTGGCGACCAATGCCAGCCACGAGGGCTTCGGGGTCACCATGGGAGTCTTCACCGCTCGCTACGATGACTTCGCGGCGCCGATTGCCTCCGTTTCCCCGGAGGTCTCGGTGCAATTTTCCCTGGAGGCCGAGAGCACGGGCACGGCCGTGCCGCTGGAGAATGACGGCCTCTTCTCGGCCACCGCTTCGGCACCCTCCTACAGCGACGACGGCACCCGGCACACCCTGACCTTCTTCGGCCCGGGCCTCTTTGGCTTCACCTTCAGCGGACAAATCGTGCCCACCGAGCAGCTCGATCCCGTCAATGAGCGCTACATCCTGCGGGCCACCATTTTTCATCAGGAAGACGCCACCGGCACGCTAAAGGAAGGGGCCACCTGCGAGCTGCCCGCGCGGCAGCTGCTGCACTTCAATGGCGATCTCTTCTTCGACGAGGTGGCGACAGTGGTGGAGACCATCAGCAATACCCCGGTGGCGGGAGCGACCGGCAATGATGATACCGATCCAGAGGACGACTACTTGCTGACCGCCATCCAGGTGCCGGTCAATGGCGGTCACCTCGCGGGACGTCCCGAGGTCTCCTTCGGCAGCGGCGGCCTCCTGCAGGTCCGGCTCTATGACGACGGGCACATGGAGCTGGCGAACGGGAGCCACGCCGCCTACCCCACCAATGGCTCGGGGGCGAATCTGACTTGTCTGGACGTGCCGGACTTCGAGCTGCTCAATGTCACCCTGCGCCCGACGGGAGCGCATGCCACCGGCTTTCGCTACAATCTGCCCCAGGGGCTGGTCTACTTTCCGGACTTCACTGCCAACTCCTACCTGGGAGAGAGCGTCTTCACCCGCAATGTGGCGCTGAGCCTGACCCCCGACCTCTGCCTGACCGGACCGCTGAATCTCAATCTGGGAGCCCATGCGGTGGTCGCGGATGAGGCCCACCCGCTCCTCTTTGCCAGCCAGCAGGTGGTGGTGGCGGCCAATGGCGAGCTCGACTTCACGGTGGGTCAAGTGCGCTACAGCCAGTTTGCCAAGTATCAACGGCTGGGGCAGCTCTCCAACGCCGGGCAGCTCGATAGCCCCGAGATGGCGGACCGCTGCTCCAACGATCGCTACCTGATCTTTGCCCACACCACGGCGGCGAGCACGGCCCGCTTCTCCACGGCCGACGATGGCACCGCCCGCCTCACGACCGACTTCTCTATCCTGGGTGACGAGTTCGAGACCCACTTTCCACACAAGACCACGGTCAACTTTACCGACCCCTCCCAGGTGGCCATCCGCGAGGGAAAAATCGACCACAACGCGGGCTCCAGCCTGAAAGCGGCCACCCCCCTGACCGTGCCCTACTACCAGACTTGCCCCGATAGCGATTGCGGAGGCGCGCTGCTGGCGACCGAGATCAGTGCCAAGCCCGAGGGCGACACCCTCCACTTTGCCACCAATGGCGGGCTCTACGCCCAGTCGACCCAGATCGACGGCGGGGCCGGCCACCGGCTGGAGTGGGGCAAGCGCTCGGCCCTCCGCTATGCCCACCGCACCGACACCTTTGCCGAAGGCTCCTTCTACATGCCCGGCTACCAACTCTATGCCAGCGACAACACTCTGCTGAAAAATCCCCTCCTCGCCGCCACTGCCCGCGAACAAGCTCCCGCCGCCCTCCTGCTGGCCGCCTTTAACGAAGATCCGGCCGCCCCCGCCGCCTACCTCCCGGGAGAAGCCGGGTATCGCGATGGCAAGGGCGACCTCGCGGGCCTGAACTTTGAGGTGACGGGCACGAACGACAGCGGGGCCTCGCGTCTCGGGGGATCGCTGGAAGACTACGACTACGGCCTCCTGCCCGACCAAGGCAATGGCGGCTCGAAGTATTACGTGCGCACCGCCGGGGTCAGCGGGCGGCAAGTCGGCATCGATGGCACCTACGACGGCAGTGTGAAGCTCAAGGGCTTCGAGTGCAGCATCAGCCAATTCCAGCTCACCTTCCTGGAGAGCACCAATGAGGCCGAGGGCTGCGCCAGCTGGGTGGATGGCTCGGTGGAGGTGAAGGGCTATTCCAACTGGCACCAGGCCTTCACCGGCTTGACCTTCGATTGCTTGGGCGAACCCGGGGAAATGACCCCCGACCTCTCCGAGGCCGACGGCAAATCGCTCAGCTATTGGAACTCCAGCTTCGACCTGAAAAGCCTGCAATTCCTGACCTATCCCGATCCCGACGTGGCCTGTGAATTCCTCGGCAAGCTGGCGGCCGGGGCCAAGACGCGCGTTTCCCATGTCGACCAGGACCTCTTTGGCACCCTCGCCTTTTGCCCCGACGGCAATCTCTCCACCTTGCAGCTGGCCCTCGACAATCCGGAGGAATTCAATGGCATCGACTCCCAGCTGCGCCTGCCGGCCAACATTCCGCTCGACGGTCCCAACCAAGCCTACAACGTGGTGCCAGCCAGCAAGTTGCGCTTCAATAATCCCGAGTCTCCCGGCGCTCCGGGCGAGGGCTTTGTCACCTTCGCCGCCACCATCGACATCCCCTATTTCCGCGACTTGACGGTGCAGGCCATCACCACCGCCTCCGGCAGCGAGGCGGCGGCCTTCGCCCTCACCCCCGGGTGGGAGGAAGGGGGTGAGACCTTCTTCAGCCAGGCCGACTTCGACCCCACCCACCGGGGCTTCCCGGCAGCGGGAGCCGGAGTGCCGGACTTTGCCGACTATCGCCAGCCGCAGGGCGCGGATCCCGAGGTCAGCGAGACCTATCTCATCAAGGCCGAGCAAAAGCTCTTCGGCTTCATCCCCCTCTCCTACCCCCTCTTCTGGGACGAAGGGACCCGGCGCTTCGCCTCCAACAAGGCGCGCACCCAGGATATCTTCGTGGCCCAGATGGAGCACAAGATCGACTGGATGGACGCCAAATTCACCAACATCTCCTTCGGCGCGACCTATGACGGCCTGCCCCAGCTGAAGCTCTCCAACTGGCTCAATGGCGAGATCGACAAGGCCGCCGACGCCATCACCGACGTGCTCAATACCGAGACCAAGGCCGCCATCGACAAGGGCCTGGATGAGCTCGACAAGGTGCTGGAGGACTCTCTGAGCGCAATGATTGATCCCCTCGTGGACGCCGCCACCGGCAGCGCGGGCGATCCCGGGGCCCTGCGCGAGATCTACCGCCTCTTGCCCGACATCGCCGCCGGGGCCGCCAGCTACAATGACTTCCGCGATGAGGTGGAGACCCTGCTCACCGATCCGGCCACTTTGCTGGCCGACAGCATTCCCGAGCTCCAGGCCCTGCGCGAGCAGCTCGACAAGATTTCCGACGTCAATCAAGACGCGGCCAGCTTCCTGGGACAAACCGAATCCGCGCTGGAGCAAATCATCCGCGCCATCGACTGCATCACCGATGGCATCGATACCACCGCGGACTACAGTGTCGACTTCGACGGCACCAATTGGGAAAAACCCGATCTCTCGGGCATTCCCCCCACCCAGGCGGGCAACGACAAGGACTCCAACCTGAAAAAAGGCCTGCTCTACACCAAGCCCAAGGGTGCCGGGGCCAAGAGCGCGGCCGAAGAAGTGGAGCTGGAGATCGTCAACAACCTCATCGACATCCTTCTCGTCGAGCTGGTGGACGAGTCGGTGCGCGAGATCATCCAGCCCCTCATCGAGGCTGCGGCCTCCGAGCTCAATGAACAGCTCAACGCCCTTCTCGTCGACGTCACGCCCGCCTTGTTGCAAATCAAGGATGTTCTCCTCACCGTGCGCGGCTATCTGGTCGATATTCACGGGCAAGTGGCCCAGACCGGAGCGATGGTGACCAAAATCCAGGACATCGTGGACGACGCCCGCAGTGGCGAGATGATCAACGACATCCTCTCCCCTGTCCTCAGCCGGGCCTGGGCCTTGTTCGAGCAAGTGGAGCAAGCGGCCGGGATTCCCAGCCTCCTCGCCTCTGGCGCCGATTTCCAGGACGCCATCGATACCCTGCTGGTCAACTACAGCGAGGAAGAGTTCATCGACCTGCTCAAGGTCGAGCTCAAGGACGCCATCATGCAGTCCGACCTCGTCAAGCAGATGCAATTCCTGCTGCGGCAGACTCTCTACGACGTGGCCGACCGCATCACTTCCTCGCTCTCCTCGGTGCTGGCCCAGGTTACCAATGTGATGAAGGAGGTCATCTCCGACACCATCGGAGCCCTGGAAGACGAGATCAATCCCCTCCTGGGCACGATTTCCGACTACATGGGCTCGGGCGAGATTTCCGGCTTTGCCGAGTTCAATGGCGATTCCCTGCGCAAGCTACGGCTCGATGCCAAGATGCAGTTCGAAATCCCGGAGGAAATGGCCCTGCACGTCTATCTGGAAATTCTCTGCTACTCCTCGGAAGACAACTTCGTGCAGTCGGGCTGTCTGGAGCCCGGCGAGAAGATGGTGGAAGTGCGGGTGGGCGCCAAGGACGTCTCGGTGGAATGGATCTCGGAGTGCAAGATCAACCTCGAGGTGCGCCTCTCGCTGAAGGACTTCGACGGCGCGCCCGAGGACGATCCCACCCCGGGAGACAACCTGCCCCCGGTGCCCATCGGGGTCGGCGGCACCTTCGAGCTGGCTGATGGCGAGATCGACTTCCAAACCTTCAAAATCCTCGAGTTCGGAGCCACCATCGCGGTGGGGCTGGAGGAATGCTACCTCGGTGCCAAGGCCCGGGCCACCTTCTCCAGCTACGAAGTGGCGGCGGGGATCTTCTTTGGCCGCACCTGCACCCTGGAGCCCCTTCTCTTCGTCGATCCCGACATTGGCGACGTGGTCTCGGCCGGCACCACCTTCACCGGGGCCTACGTCTACGGCGAGGTCTGGATTCCCATCTCGGAGGTGGTCTTGGGCGTGCCCGCCAGCTGCCTCTTCCGCATCGATGCCGGAGTGGGCGCGGGAGCCTTCTACTTCCTGGAAGGTCCCACCTACGGCGGCAAGGTCTTCCTCGGGGTCTCCGGCGAAGCCCTCTGCATCGTCTCCATCCGGGGCGAGATCAAGATCATCCTCGCCTCCCAGGCCGGACGCCTGCGCGGGGCCGGCACGGGCAAATTCTCCGCCAAAGTCGGCTGGTGCCCCTTCTGCCTGAAATTCAGCAAATCAGTCAAACTCCTCTTCGACGACGGCGACTGGTCCATGCAATGACGAAAAAATCCGGGCCCGCGGGCCCCCTCTTTGAGAAAATCCCTTTCCCTTTTCCGGTTATGAAAGCAATGCGCTCCTCCTTCTTCCAACTGCTGCTGGTCCTCCTCTGGAGCACCGTCCTGTGCCCGGCCCAGAATCCCGATCCACTGGTCTTCACCGTGGGCAAGACCTTCGAGACCAACAACGGCACCACCTTGCACAACTACCTCCTCTGGCAACCGGGCGATGCCGCCACCACCTTTGGCAAACGCTTCGCCATCTACGGCAAGGACGGCGCCGCCACCTCTGCCAATCCCTACCAAAAGCTGGGGGTGCAGACCTTGCAAACCTCCCCCTCGGCCATCCAGGCCCTCCTCACCTTGGGCGGGAAGTTCGACGCCGATGGAGCCCGCCTGCCCGAAATGATCGTGGCGCTCAATGCCGAAGCCAATGGCACCACCCTGCCGGAAGGGTATGAATTCCCCACCAGCATCAATCTGGAAGTGGCCCAGAAGCTGGCGCAAATCATGACCGTGGCGGAGACCGATGCCGAGGTGCTCCAGTCCCTCGTCTCCCTCGGCCGGGCCCATCCCGGCGTGCAAATGGCCATCGGCCTCGGCTGGGCCATCGAGACCGCACCCAACTCCATCACCACCTACGAGGTGCGCGAGATCGACAATGGCGACAACGACCTGCGCGTGGTCGGGCGCGTGACCCTCGATGCCGCCAATCCGCAAATGCTGCTGCCTCCCCACCCGGCCCACGTCCTGCCCCACCCCGTCGATCCCAATCTCCAGCTGGCGGCCTCGCCCAAGGACCACCTCGCGGTGCGCCTCCGCTGGGGCACCCCCAATGGCCTGCGCACCCTGCTGCCCCACACCTACGGCTTCAATCTCTACCGCGTGGAGCAAGAAGCGGTCGATGCCGTCACCGGCAACCCCTCCAGCCTCTCCTTTGCGGAAGATGTCCTCAATCTCGGCGGGGTGAAGGTCAACATGCTGCCCATTGCCGCCCACACCCTGATGACGGATGGCGAAGCCGCCAATGTGAGCTTCTCACCCGATATCTTTTTCTTTGGCGATGACAAGAACCCCGAATTCGACGATCCCTTCGAAGACGGCGACTCCTTCTACTACTACGTGGCCGCGCGCGACATCGCGGGTCATCCCGGCCCCCTCTCCACGGCGGCGGCCATCACCATCTGCGACCGTTTGCCGCCCTCCATGCCCGCCATTGTCTCGGTGGACAACGTCTTCGACCTCGCGGGCTCCAATCCGGGCGAGGAAAAAGGTCGCCAACACCTGCGGGTGACCATCCGCCAGGTGCCGGAGACCCCGGTGGAAAACCGCGCCATGAAATACCGCGTCTACCGCTGGCATTCCGCCATTGATTGGCAAACCCACGGGGCGAATCCGGAGCAAAACTTCATCGGCGAGGTCAACCATATCGAAGGCGAACCCTACGTCACCTTCGACGACCTCAATCCCGCCGATCTGGATGAAGACGGTCTCGCCGGAGTCGATACCGGCACCCCGTTGGCCGAGAACGAAGACGATGCCGACATGGGCAAAACCTACTGGTATACCGTGCGCGCGGTCGATGGCTCGGCCTGCACCCCGGCCAACCTTTCCGGCCACTGTGGGGCCATGTATGGCGTGCTGCGCGATCGGGTGGGGCCGCCCCAACCCGAGGGGGCCCTCATCAGCTGCTTCTGTGTTCCCCGCATCAACCGCTGGCTTGATCCCTACGGAGCCACCCCCGACAGCCTCGGCCTCAGCGCCACGGCCCATGGCTTCATGGTCCTCGTGGCCCGCATCGACCAGAGCACCCAGACCCCGCGGGTAGCCGAGAAAGTCAAGTCCTTCGACCTCGCTTACCACAACACCGAGACCTTTGATCCCACCCAACAAAGTTCCGCCAGCAGCCAGATCTACTTCACCCGCACCTATCACTACCAGGGCGCGGAGCTCTACGGCGCGGTCTTCGTGCCTTTTCCTGAGAAAAAAGGCTACCGCCTCTCCGTGCGCAGCCGACTGGGCGATGGCTCGACCAGCCGCTGGTTGACGGTCACCACCGATCCCGAGTCCACCCCGGCCGACCGCATCAAGGTCCATTCCTTCCGCGCGGAAGCCCACAAATGCTGTCCCGTGCTCATCTCCCAACGCGTCTTGCGCGACGACCGCGGCAATGTGCGCAAAGACATCAACCGCTATCTGCCCCCGGACTCCGAAGATGATGACTGCCCCTCGTGGATCGAAGTGGTTCCGGGCACCACGCCTCCGCCCTTCCTGCCGGTGAATCCCGATGGCTCCATCGAGCCCGTCTGCGGTCAGCTCTACCTCGGCAGCGAGGACATTCGCGAAGTCCGCATCTACCGCCGCGCGGGCAACCGGGGCAAGCTCACCCTCGTGGCCCAGGAGTCCTCCCAAAAGGCCCTGCCCTCCTTCTACGAGTGGAAGGAAAACGCCACCCTCCTCGTCAATGGCGTGACCGCTTGCTACTACGCGCAGACCTTCGACGAGCACGGCAATGCCTCGCCCCTCACCCGCCTCGGCTGCGTGACCGTGGTCAATGAAGACCTCGGGGTGCCCATGCTGATGGAGCCGCGTAATCTCCCCGCCGTCGACGACCGGGCCCGCGCCGAGCTCTCCTGGTTCTGCGATCCGGTGGGTGTGGACCGCTTCGAGGTCTGGGTGGCCTCCGAGGGGGGCAGCGAGCCCAGCCTCACCGCCCCGGGCCTCACCGGCCGCATCGCCACCAGCACCAGCCCGGTGCTGGAAAGCGAGGATGGCGAAAGCCTCTCCTACGCGGTCTACCGCACCGACAGCCTCTCCTCCGGCTTCGGAGACGGGGGCGAATTCTCCCTCACCCTGACCCTTCCCGCCGAGGAGAAGCTGACCTTCGTCGTCCGGCCCATCGGTCCGCAAATCCCCGACCCCGTGACCGGAGCCTTTGAATTCGCCACCGGGGACTTTTCCAATCAAGTGAGCGGGCAATGGAGCGAGCCCTCCCCCGGCCTGCAGGATGTCATTCCCTGGCCCGCCAAGCCCCTCCCCGGAGTCGCCGAGTGGGCCCTCCCGGTGACCAACTTTGCCGCTGGCGAAGGTCCCTTCTACGCCCACCCCATCCCACCCGAATTCATGAACACCCTGAAGGCCTCGGCCGGCATCCTCATCGGCACCGTTGCGGCCTCGCCCTCCAGCAAGCTTCCCGACATGGCCCTCCTCCCCGGCGACCAACGCCCCGAATCCCATCTCTTCCACTACCGCAGGCAGAGCTCCGGCCCGCCCACCGCAGAGAATCTGGAGTCCCTCATGCCCTTCGTGGTCTACCGCTACCAGGTCCCCTCCGAGCGTTACCCCGAAGCCCAGCCCAACCTAGTGCAAATCACCCCCCTCATCGACCGGCTGTCCTTCAAGTCCAACTTCCCCACCAGTCACCAGAGCGACATCCCGATCTCCTATCAGGTGGAAGACCCCTTCCTCTTCTTTGCCGACTACCGCAGCCAGGAGCCCGCCATGCCGGTGCCGATCACAGGGGTCTTTACCCGCAATCCCGCCAATTTCACCACCGCCGCCCCCGTCTTCGGCGACAACAACCCCGCCTACCTCAGCCGGTCCGCCAGCGCCTACCCCGATGCCAAGTGGCTGGACCACACCATCTGGCTGCGCGACAGCCACCCGGCCGCGCGGGGGGCCTCCTACCAATACCTCCTCGTGCCCTTCTCCGAGCGGGGAGAAATCGAGCGCATCATCCCCACCAATATCATCACCCACAACTGAGCTTCCTCCTCTCCCGCCCACAAAATTCCAACCCAGTCTGCCCCATGAAAGCCAACTTCCTTCCGATGGCCCTCACCGCCCTCCTCTCGCTGAGCTCCCGGCTCCCGGCGGCTCCGGCAACGGAACTGCCCCACGAATGGTTCGTGCCCCACGAGACCCGAAATGGGTTCAGCCTAGTGGAGAGCGAAAGCGGGCAGGTGCGGCACTTCACGGTGGCCGCCAACGGTTCGGTCACGGTTTCCGCACCAGTGCGCACCGATTTGGCCAACCTCTCGGGGCTCGCCTCCGGCTACCGGGCCGGCACAACCGAATACCTGGTGCTCAGCTCAAAGACCAGCAATGGCCTCCGCCTGCTCCCGGTCACGGGCTCGTCTCCCCTTTCGATCCAAAGCTCGGACCGGGGCCCGAAAAGCGCCGTCCCCCTCCATCCCCCGGCCACCACCAGCAGCCTGCTCGTCCACGCCACCTACGCCGACAACGGTCATAGCGTGGAAATGATAAATACCCCCCATGCCACTCCCACCTTCGGCGCCCATTTTGGCAATCTCCTCGGCCTCTCCCAGTTGCAAGGCCTCCGCCATCCCGACACCAACGCCCGCTGGGCCGTGGCGACCTACGCGAGCATTCCGCCCCAGCTGATCGAATTCATCCCTCTCAGCACCACGAACCTGACCTCCAATTCTCTCGGCAACGTGCGCCCCGACAGCAAGCTGACGACCGAAGTGCGTGGCACTGACGGCCGCACCTGCACCCTGGCCTATCTGCCCGGGTCCCCCACGGTGGAAATTTTTACCCATAAGTTCGGGCCTTTCCTGGATGGCAAGGCCACCTCCCCCGCCCTCCCCTTCGCGGTGGGCAGCATTGCCGCCCTTCCCGCCGGCATTCCCAATGCCCCCGATGGCGTGATCATCACCTCCCACGACGGGCGCCAGGCCGCCTACGCGGGAGTGGTCAATGGCAGCTCCTTCACCATTCGCCAGACCTTCACCACCAATGCCAGCAGACCCTACGCCGGGGTCCTCCCCGTGCCGGGCCGCGGTCTCATCCAGCTCCTCGGCGATGCCCATTCGCGACGAAGCATCGAGTGGACCTACCTCAACCACAGCGGCACCCAATTCGCCACCGTCCAGAGCGGAGCGCTCGCCGATTGGTTGCCCCCCTCCGGCGAATTCGCCACCTTGTTCTGGTTCGACAAGCGCCCCTTGGTCAATAGTGACGCCCAAATCGTCGCCCTCCAGCCCCGGCCGGATTGGACCAATGGCGCGGGCGCTCCCGGCACCACCCTCTCGGTGGAGACCTACCTCTCGCCCTCGGCCGGCTTGACCAATCCCACCAACATCACCCCCGCCACCCCCGCCGGGGCCAACTACGTGCTGGCCAACCAATTCCTGCCCAATGCCTCGGTCTCCGCCTTGGCCGACAACACCGCCCTCCTCGCCCCCTCCTTCCGGGTCAGCCCCGAGTCGGGCAGCTATGGCGAGGCCGTCACGGTGGATGTGCTTTACGACGAAACCACTCTGGAAATCTACTACCGCGAGGACGTGCCCGCCGCCAGCTGGCAGCTCTTCGGGGACGCCCTCACCATCGGCTACCCCTCGGATTGGGCCTTCTTTGCCAAAGAAAAAGCCTCCGGTCGCGAAGGCCCCATCACCACCCGCCGCTACACCTTCACCACCGCTCCAGACGACTTGGATAGCGATGGCGATGGCGTGCCGGACTATGTGGAGCAAGAATTCGGGCTCGATCCGGCGGGCGGCGCGGATAGCGATCTGGACTTCCAATCCGATCTCGAGGAAATCCTCGCCGGCACCGACCCCAACGATCCCGATAGCAACGTAGCGGCGGGCTCCCGCACCCCACCCCATCTGGGCGAGGGCTTCTACCTCTACGCCCAAGCCTTCAACCAAACCACCGGAGCAGCCTCGCCCTTCAATGACAACGGCACCGCGACCACCGAGGATGACTACCCCGGAGTCTTGCTCAAAGCCCACGACATGCGCGGCCTGGCCCTCGCCAACGCCAACGTGCGCGCGATCACGGAAGCCCCCTTGAGCGGGCAAAATGGCGCCAAACTACCCGTCACCAGCCCTCTCGCGGAACGCGAATGGCTCATCCTCTCCACCCCAATCTACTTCGACCTCGGCACTGGCAGCAACCGGCCCCGCAATGGGCGCGAGACCTACCGCGTGCTCAATCGCCCGGTCTTTCCATCGCTCGCCGAGGGCAATGCCTTCGTCGCCTCCGGGGACAATCGGGCCGCCGACGCCGCCGGTTGGGTCGCTGGCATGCAGACCGCCGCTGCCAACTACCAGCCTATCAGCGCCCTCACCCGCCTCGATCCTCTCGACAACGCGGTCGCCATCCTGGCCGAACAAGCTCTCTTCACTGCCCTGCAAGGGCTGCCCGAGGCCGCCACCCTGGGCGTGCCCGCCGATATCGCCGACTTCACCCTCTTTGGCAGCCGCCCCTACGACAGCGGCAAAACTCCCCTCGACGAGGGCATGATCCGTGCTCTCCTCACGGCAGGCTGCGACTTCCGCGACCTCCTCACCCTTCTCGACTCCGGGGTGCGCGGCTCCACTCCCATCAAGAACCTCGCCAACCAAATCTACGCCCGTCACGCGGCCGTTTCGGCCAGCAATCCCAGCATGGCCCTGCCCCTCGATGCCCTGCGCTCGGTCTTGCGCACCGGAGCGATCACCGACCCCGGAGCCAGCGTGGCCATCTTTGACGAAGAGGGCAATGTGGTCGGCAACAGCACCCGGCCCAATCCCTACAACACCATCGGCTCCAGTCTGCGCAGCAACGCCCGCTCCGCCATGAACACTCTCCTGGGCAACGTGCCCGGCACCAAACGGCCCGTGGACACCTGGACCGTGGTGATCGAGCCCTCCACCACCCCCGGACACCGCTACCACTACCGCCGGAGCAATGGCGGCAATCTCGCTCTCTTCGTCGACTCCTTCGGCGACCGCTTTCTCCTGGAACAAGGCCTCGGCCTCAATCTGGGTGCCCAGTTCACCGTCACCGGCTATCTCGATGTCGATCCCGTGGCGGGCTTCGATACCATGGAAATTCTCTCCATCGACTTCGTGGTCGTCCCCACCGCCTCCGATCGCGACAGCAATGGCAACCTCCTTGATGACGAGTGGGAACTCTTCTTCTTTGGCGAACTTGGGGCCCACGGCCCCTACGACGAGCACCCGGTCACCGGCATCAACTACCTGCAATACCACCTCAGCGGCGTCGATCCCCGCAGCAACGAAGTGCCGGATCTCATCCCCGACCTTTTGCCCAGCGACATCGAGCTGGTCTGGAAAGAGGCCTTCAACGCCTACGACATCGAGTTCACCTTCCCCGATGCCTACCTTTCATCCTTTACCTTCGAGGTTCATTCCTCCACGGACCTCACCGGTTTCAGCGGCCCGGTCAATGTCGGCGGAGTGACCTCTCTCGGTGGCAACCGGCACGCCCTCCGGATCTCCGTCCCCCAATCCGGCTTGCCTCGCAATTTCTTCCAGATTCAAGTCTCCCTGGCCGATTAACACCGCCGCCATTTCAGGCATCCCGAGGTTCCCGGGATTACACCCGGGCTGGACTGTGCACCCCCTTCGGGCCAGCCCCAAAACCACCCCTCTCCCCTTCGCGTCTCCGCGCCTTCGCGGTTCAAAAACCTCCGCGCGCCCTCACCAACCCCTACGGCGGCTCCCTTCACCCGCCGGTCTTAGGACCCCGGGGCTTCTTGGGCTTCTGCGTCGGCTGGGCATTGGATGCACCGGGGCGTTTGCCTTCCTTCTGCATCCGCTGCGCTTCCTCCGCCTTTTCGGCCATCTTTTCCATGAAGGATTTCCGGCCGGGCTTGCGCTTCTTGAGGTCCACCTCGGGCTGACGCTGCATCCACCAGGTTTGCCCGATGGAGAAAATGTTCTGCGCCGTCCAATACAACGCGAGAGCGGAAGCGAAGTTGTAACAGAAGAAGAAGAACATGAAGGGCATCAACATGAAGATGCGCCGCTGCATGGCGTCCCCGGTCTTGGGGGTAAGCTGCATCTGGATGAACATGGTGGCCATCATGAGAAGGGGCAGCAGATTGATGGGCACCGGATTCCCCAGGAAGGGCAGGCCGAAGGGCAATTCGGCCACGGTATCAGGCAATGACAAGTCATCCACCCACATGAACTGCGCCCCCCGCAGCTCCACTGCCGAGCGCAGCATGGAGTAGAAGCCGAAGAAAATGGGAATCTGGGCAAACATGGGCAAGCAGCCGCCGACCGGATTGATCTCATACTCCTTGTAGAGCTTCATGGTCTCGGTCTGCACCTTCTGCGGATCATCGGGATACTTTTCCTTCAGCTCCGCCATCATGGGCTGGAGCTTGGACATCCGCTTCATGGTCTTGGTGGAGGCATTGTGCAGCGGCCAGATGATGACCCGGATGGTGAAGGTGACGAGAATGATGGCAAAACCCCAAGCCCACTTGTCGGAAATCTTGGAGAAAAGAGAGTCGTGGTAGAAATTCAGCAGCCAGTTGAGCGGACGGCTGATGAAGGAGAACATGCCGTAATGCATGACATCGCCGCGGCCCTCGCCCAGCTGGCGAACAATCTTGTTGTCCTTGGGCCCCATGAAAATTTCGTAGGAAATGATTTCCACTTCGCCGGGGCTGAGAACTTCATCCGGCAAGGACCAGGCCATGCTCACGAAGCGTTTCTTGCCGCCACCGGCATTGCGTTCCAAATCAAACTCGGGGGCCTTGGCCCAGATGGTGGCATCGGTCGGCTTCTTCTTGCCCACCAGAGTGGCAAAAAACTGGTTGGAAACCCCGGCATACTCGACGTCTTCCACAAACTTCTCGTAGCGTGCGCGGGGTCCGCGAAAGAAGCCCTTCCCGAACCAAGTGGTGCCCTCGAAGCGTAGCCCGCCATCATAGACGAAAAAGCCGGTGCCCCGCACCTCTTCGCCCTTGTAGAGAGGGCCCGCCGAACCGGCATGGATACCGTAGCTCTTGAGCACCACATTGCCGGTCTCATTGCTGTTTTTGAGCAAAATCTTGAGATCGACCAGATACTGCCCGGCCTCTTTGTCACTCTCCACCAGGGTCCAGGTCTTGGCCACGGTCAGGCCATCGGGAGTGGTGGCCCCATAGGTCACGCTCCGCTCGCTTTCCTTGGTTTTGAGGTAGGTGAGCCCGAGATGGCCGTCGATCCCGCCCTTCACCAGCGCGCCCACCGCCGTGTCGCCGTAGCGGTTGAGGTGGACCTTGCCGGGATTGGCGAGGTCTTTCTCGGAAAGATTCTTGCGCTCGGAAGAAACCACCACCGCGTCCTGGTCCTTGAACTCAGCGTATTTGATGCCACCCCCTTTGTTGGTGAAGACGAAGGTCACCTTCTCGGTTTCCAGGCGGAATTCTTCTTCGGGAGCATCCGGGGTGACCGCTTCCTCCTGCGCCGCAGTGGCGGCCTCACCCGCTTCCCCTTCCGGGACCGGCACATTGGCCTCCGCCTCTTTCTTCCGCTGTTCGGCCAGTTCCCGCTTCGCGGCCTGCTTCTCCAGAAAGTCCTTTCGCTCGATGCTGCTGTAATAGAGATGGGCTGCGAATAGAATTCCGCAGATTAAGAGGCCGATGATTCCCTTGCGATCCATAATATCAGTCCGTTGAGCCGTCAGACGGTTGTGCCTCTCCTTTGGCGGAGTGTCCTGTCGGCGGGACGGGGTCATAACCACAGGCACCCCATGGATGACAGCGCAAAATCCGTTTTATCCCCATCCAGGCTCCTTTTCTACTGCCATGGGTCTCCACCGCTTCCAAAAAATAGGCGGAACAAGAGGGCTCGAAGCGGCAACTGCCCTGCCCGCCACTGGCCCAGTGGAGAAACGGGCGCACCAAGAGGCGATAGCCATGGACCAGAGCTTTGAGAATGATTTTCACGAAGGAAAGAGGAGTATGGAAGGCGACCCCGCTCTTGGCGAGGCTGGATGGAATGATTGATGGCGGGGAGCCCTCCCGCTCACTGCCCACGGCTAAAGTGGCCATTTTTCCCTTTCCAGACCGGAAAATCGTTCGACGAACGTCCCGCCGGGCCCTAAGAAAACCCTTCCCAAATCCATGAGCCTTCTCGCCACTGCCCGCACGCAAATCAACGCCGAGACCTTGCCCGCCTTTCCCGAGAAGATTGGCGTGGCCGACTCGATTTCCGCTCCTCTAATCGCAGAGTCTCTTTCCACCCTCTTTGCCATTTTCAAGGAGGCGGCCGAAAACCCCGAGAAAGCGGCTATCTTGCAGGACTTCCTTGCCCAAACGGACACCGATATCCTCGACGGCCCCGGCGAGACTCTGGAGCAATACGGAGAAGAGCTCAAGCGCTCGGGAAAGAGCGGATTAGCAAAGCTGCTGGGCCCCCAACTCACCGACTACATTGCCCCGCTGGCCCAATCCACCGGAGCCGGTGAAGGCAAGGTCGCCAGTGCGCTGGGCACCTTGGCTCCCTTTGCCCTCGCCATTCTTGCGAAACAAACCCAGCAAGCCTCGGAAGTCCCTGCCCTCCTCGCTGAGGACGACCTCGTCGCCGCCCCCTCCGCCCGCCAGGAGCCCCCCAAAGAACCTGCTGCGGAGAAATCCTATCTCCCCGATCCCAACAAAAAACGGGAGCGCCGCCCCTTCCCCAAGCGCCGGGCCATCGCCCTCCTCCTCATCCTCGCTCTCGTGGCCGCCCTTCTCTTCTGGCTCGTCAACAGCGGCATCATTCCCCTCCCCCAGTCTGCAGAACCCGTGCAAACCACCGCCCTTCCGCTCGAAGAAGACTGGGTCATGATCACCGACTGGAGCCATGATCATTACCTCGCCTGACCTTCCGTGGGCCGGGGTCTCCCACAATGAAGCCCTCCGCAAGCAGGTCTACCTCGGCCAGGGAGAGGTCCCCCGCGTCACCCAGTTCGCGCGGTCGGTCTTTCCCCCCGGAGAAGTGGCCCCCGGTCATTCCCATCCCGACATGTGGGAAGTCTTTCTCGTCACCCGAGGCACTCTCACCGTCGAGGTCGATGGCCAGCGCCACGAGCTTGCCACTGGTTCGACCATCACCCTGGCCCCGGGAGAGCACCACGAGCTGCGCAACGAAAAGGACGAAGACCTGGAATTGACCTACTTCGGCATCTTGCAGGATTAGAAATACCACGCTTGCCCCGGGCGAAAAAATGAGAGACAAGCGGCGCATGTTCGAAGGCACCTACACCGCTCTGATCACCCCCTTTCGCGATGGCACCGTTGACTACGACGCCTTCCGCGCCCTCATCGATCGTCAGGCTACCGCAGGCATCACCGGGATTGTCCCCGTAGGCACCACCGGGGAATCCCCCACCGTCACCACCGAGGAGCACCTGGAGATCATCCGAGTCGCCATCGAGCACACCGCCGGCCGCATGAAGGTGGTCGCTGGCACCGGAGCCAATGCCACCGCCGAGGCGATTCACCTGACCCAAGCCGCCGAAGAAATGGGTGCCGACGGCTCTCTCCAAGTCTGCCCCTACTACAACAAGCCCTCCCAGGAAGGCCTCTATCAGCATTACAAGGCGGTAGCGGATGCCACCAAGCTGCCCATCATGCTCTACTCCGTGCCGGGTCGCTCGTCGGTGGCCATCGCCCCGCAAACCGCCGCCCGCTTGGCAGCCGATTGCGAGAACATTATTTCCCTCAAGGAAGCAGGAGGCTCCGTGGATCGTATCAATCAGCTTGTGCAGGCCGTGCCCGCTGGCTTCGAGCTTCTCTCGGGTGACGATCCCCTGACTCTACCCTTCATGTCCTGTGGGGCCGTAGGCCTCGTCTCGGTGGCCGCCAACATCATCCCCGAAGTGATGGTGCGCCTCGTCAACGCCTGCCGCGAAGGTGACTACGCGCAAGCCCTCTCCCTCCAGAAGAAATACTACCCGCTCTTCAACACCCTCATGACCCTCGACACCAACCCCGTGCCGGTGAAAAGCGCCGCCATCCTGATGGGTCATTGCGCGGACGAGCTCCGCCTGCCCCTCGTCGGCCTCAACGGGAAGAAAACCGAGACCCTCAAGAAGGTCCTCGCCGACTTCGAGCTTTTCTAAGCGCGGGCTGGTCCCTTCAGACCCCATCCACCGCAAAAGGAGGCCCGTCGGCCTCCTTTTTTGTTCCGGCCAAGAAGCTTCCGCATAAAAAAAGAGCACCTCCAAGGTGCTCTTTCTTTGTCAAAAGGAATGAGGTGAAAAGTCGGAATCAGTTGGATGAGTTCCGACGCTTTCTCTTGAGCGCGAGCTGAGCCATCGCCGAAGCAATGACCTTCTGCTGGGCCGCGTGCTCTTCCGCCTCCTTGGGATCGATTTCCTCCAGAGTCTTCTGAGCCCGTTCAAGAGCTTCGGCCACCTTGTCTTCATCGATCTGGTCCTCGGCGAAGGCCACATCGGTCAGCACGGTGACCTTCTCCTGGGTCACTTCTGCAAAACCATGGCCAATGGCCAGCTCGACCACTTCGCCCCCCTTGGCGTAACGCAATTCACCAGCGTCCAAAGCGGAAACGAGAGCAGCGTGAGATTCCAGAATCCCCATTTCCCCATCCGTGCCAGGCAGATAGACATTGTCCACGGTGTCGGAAAAGACTTTCCGCTCGGGGGTGACGATTTCGAGGTGCAGGGCCATGTTGAGCTATAAAGTGAGTTGATGAAGAGAGAGTTCGCTTAGGCCTTTTCGACGGAGTCGATGCCAGCCTTCATGTAGAAATTACCTTCCGGCACGCTGTCATGCTTGCCATCAAGAATTTCAGCGAAGCCTTTCACGGTATCTTCGATGGAGCAAAGAACGCCGGGCACGTTGGTGAAAATCTCGGCCACGTGGAAGGGCTGGGTGAGGAAACGCTGAATCTTACGCGCACGGAATACGGTGAGTTTGTCCTCGTCGGAAAGCTCGTCCATACCGAGAATGGCGATGATGTCCTGCAGGTCCTTGTAGCGTTGCAGGGTCTGCTGCACGCCCCGGGCCACGCGGTAGTGCTCTTCGCCCACAACCTCCGGCGCGAGGGCCTTGGAGGTGGAAGCGAGGGGATCCACCGCCGGGAAGAGAGCTTGCTCCGCGAGGGAACGCTCGAGAACCACGGTCGCATCAAGGTGAGCGAAGGTGTTGGCGGGCGCGGGGTCAGTCAAGTCATCCGCAGGAACGTAAACGGCCTGGATAGAAGTGATGGAACCCTTGTTGGTGGAAGTGATTCGCTCCTGAAGACCAGCCATTTCCTCGGAAAGAGTGGGCTGATAACCCACCGCGGAAGGAGTCCGGCCGAGAAGGGCGGACACCTCGGAACCAGCCTGCGAGAAACGGAAAATGTTGTCGACGAAGAGCAGAACGTCCTGACCGGCTTCGTCACGGAAGTGCTCGGCCATGGTGAGAGCGGAGAGAGCGACGCGGAGACGGGCACCGGGAGGCTCGTTCATCTGACCGTAGCAAAGAGCTACTTTGGAACCGTCCTTCAGCACGGGAGTGCCATCGGCATTGACCTTGGGATGACCGTTCTCATCCTTCTCAGTAGCGATAACGCCGGACTCGATCATCTCCCAGTAAAGGTCGTTACCCTCACGGGTCCGCTCACCCACCCCGGCGAAAACGGAGTAACCACCGTGCGCCTTGGCGATGTTGTTGATGAGCTCCATGATAACCACGGTCTTGCCCACACCCGCACCACCGAACATGCCGCCCTTACCCCCTTTGAGGAGAGGACAGATGAGGTCAATCACCTTAATTCCAGTTGGCAGAATCTCGGTCGCCGCCGACTGATCGGTCAGCACGGGAGCGGGACGGTGAATGGGAGAAGTCTGGTCAGGATTGGGGAGAGGCTTGTTCTCGTCGACCAGGTCGCCAGTGACGTTGAAGATACGTCCGAGCACTTGATCACCTACCGGCACCGCGATGGGCTTGCCAGTGTCAGTCAAAGTCATGCCACGCTTAAGGCCGTCGGAAGCGGACATCGCCACCGCACGCACCCAGCCATCACCGAGGTGCTGCTGGACTTCCAGGGTGAGAGTCACGTCACCCAAACCGGCATTATACTGCACTTCGAGGGCGTTATAGATGTCGGGCAACTTGCTTGCCTTTGAGAAGTCAGCATCAACGACGGCGCCGATGACTTGGACGATGGTTCCTTGGTTGCTCATGGTTGGAGAGTGTTGTTTTTGATCCGTTAAAAGTTAAAAAAGAGGTGAAAGATGAAGAAAAGGGAGCTGCTTATTCCATTGCCTTCATGGCGGTCGTGATTTCGAGAAGCTCGGCGGTAATGGCCGCCTGACGCGCCTTGTTATACTGCAAGGTGAGCTCTTTGGTCATCTTCTTGGCATTGTCGGTAGCCCCTTTCATCGCGACCATCCGGGCGGAGTGCTCGGAAGCGCGGGATTCGACAATCATTTGGTAAACCTGGAAGTTGACGAAGAGAGGAAGCAGGGCATCGAGCACTCCCTCCGAGCTGGGCTCGAAGAGGTAATCTTTCCCCAAAGCCGCCGCGTGATCGGTCTCCTTGACATCACCTTCCTTGCCCACACCTTCGTAATCCTGCTTTTCCCCGACGGTATCCGCATCGATGGGCAGAAGCTGAGTGACAGTTGGCTCCTGGGTCAGGGTCGAGACAAAGTTGGTGAAGGCGACCGTGATTTTGTCGTATTCCCCACTCAGGAACTTTTGCGTCAGGAAAGTGGCGATGGGCCGGGCGTCCACAAAGGGCACCGGGTCGGGAACTTCGAAGTCCGCCACGATGCTCGCGCCACTCTTGGAAAGTTGTTCCTTGAGCTTGCGGCCAACGGTGATGAACTCCGCGCCTTCGTTCACGCTGGCCCGAACCTTCTTCAACAAGTTGGTATTGAGCGGGCCGCAAAGCCCCTTGTCAGTGGAAATCACCAACACCAGCTCCTTGGTCCCTTCGCGTTGTTCCAAGAGAGGATGCGCTTCCTCGTCGACGTTCTCCTTCAAGTTCACCAGAACTTGATTGAGCAAATCGGCGTAGTCACGACCGGCGAGTGCCTGGTCCTGAGCTTTCTTCATCTTGGCCGCTGCCACCAGCTGCATGGCGCGGGTGATTTGAGCGGTGTTCTTAACCGACTTGATGCGTCGGCGAATATCACGAAGGTTGGCCATTTAAGTTTTCTAGTGTTTTAGTTTTCAGTTTTTCAGTCCGATTCAGTTTCTTAAAGCTAACAAACTGAACACTGACAAACTCGCAAACTTCATTACTTCCAGGAGCTCTTGAAGTCGGTGAGCGCCTGGTCGACTTTTTCTTTGAACTCCTTGTTCTTCTTGAGGTCGGGCTTGTCGTTACGGATTTCCGCCATCAAGTCAGCCTTCCGAGTCTTGAAGAATTCGCCCATGGCTTCCTGGCACTCCTTCACGCGCTCCACGTCGACATCATCGAAGTAGCCGTTCTGCATCGCGAAGAGGTAGATGCACTCCTCTTCCAAGGACAGGGGCGAGTATTGGTTCTGCTTGAAGAGTTCCACAATGCGCTGACCACGGTCGAGCTTGGCCTTGGTGCCAGCATCAAGGTCGGAGCCGAACTGAGCGAAGGCCTGCAATTCGCGGAACTGGGCCAAGTCGAGCTTGGTTGTTCCCGCCACCGACTTAATGGTCTTGGTCTGCGCGGCCGAACCCACCCGGGAGACCGAGAGACCCACGGAAATCGCGGGACGGATACCCTGATAGAAGAGGTCAGTTTCGAGGAAAATCTGACCGTCGGTGATGGAAATCACGTTGGTCGGAATGTAAGCAGACACGTCACCAGCCTGGGTCTCAATGATGGGCAGGGCGGTCAAGGAACCGCCACCAGCATTTTCCGAAAGACGGGCGGAGCGCTCGAGGAGGCGGGAGTGGAGGTAGAAAACGTCACCAGGGTAAGCCTCACGACCGGAGGGGCGACGCAGAATCAGGGAAACCTGACGGTAAGCCACCGCGTGCTTGGAAAGGTCATCAAAGACGATGAGCACGTCTTTACCTTGGTCCATCAAGTATTCGGCAATGGCGCAACCCGCGTAAGGAGCGAGGAACTGCATGGCAGCCGGATCGGAAGCGGAAGCGGAAACCACGGTGGTGTATTCCATTGCGCCCGCGTCCTCGAGAGTCTTGACCGTGCGGGAAACGTTGGAGAGCTTTTGGCCCACCGCGACATAGATACAGTAGAGAGGCTTGAAGTCCTTCAGCTCGCCACGCTCGGCGGCTTTGTTCTGCTGGGCCTGGGAAATGATGGTGTCGACTGCGATTGTGGTCTTACCAGTGGAACGGTCACCAATGATGAGCTCACGCTGACCGCGACCGATGGGAATCATGGCATCGATAGACATGATACCGGTCTGCACGGGAACGGAAACGGACTTCCGCTTAATGATGCCGGGAGCAATCTTCTCAAGAGGGTATTCGGCAGCGGCGTCAATCGCCCCTTTGCCATCGACGGGAGCACCGAGGGCGTCCACCACGCGGCCAAGGCAAGCCTCGCCAACCGGAACGGACAACAGTTTGCCGGTGGTCTTACACTCCATTCCCTCCGTCACCTTGGTGTAGTCACCAAGGAGAACGACCCCGACTTCCCCTTCCTCAAGGTTCATAGCGAGACCTTTCACGCCACCAGGGAATTCAATGGTTTCGTTCAGCATGACATCGCTGAGACCTTCCACTTTGGCCACCCCGTCACCAGCTTCGCGCACGATGCCGACATTGGATTTTTCCACGCCAGCCGAGACTTGCGAGATTTGCGATTCGAGTTCTTGGAGAATGCTGCTCATCGGATTGATTTATTGGAGATTGTGTTTACTGAAATACGGTTTCAAGGCGCTTGATGCGCGCGGCGACCGAACCATCGATGACGTCATCGCCGACTCGGATCTTCATCCCACCCATGAGGTCGGGATTGGTTCGGAATTCAAAATTGAGACCCTGGCCATATTGCTTGGTCAAGGAGTCGCGAACCTGCTGCTCGGTGGCGGGGTCGAGAAACTGGGCGCTCTCGACCACCACGCGGCTGCGGGCTTCTTCCCGACGAACCAAACGCGCGAGTCCTGCCAGAATCGCCCGGTAGTCACGGGGCTGATCTTCTACGAGCTTAGCGATTGCCTGGCGCATGCGATCTTCATCGATACGGCCCTCGGGAGAGCACAGGCGAAAAATGCGTCGCGCCGTGGTTTGAGCAGACTTGGAAATCTTCATCGCGATTGGTTCTTAAAAGAGAAGAAAAGGAGATTAGTTGGAGAGAGTCTTGAGGGACTCCTCGTTGATGCGACGCTGATCGTCGTCGTTGAGGACTTTGCCAGCCACCTGTGAAGTCGCAGCAGTGACGAGCTTGCCGAATTCAGTCTTCAGCTCGGACTTCATCTTCTCACGCTCAGCCTTGGCAGCCTCTTCGGCTTTGGCCAAAATAGCTTGGGCGGAGGCGGAGGCTTTCTGGGCTTCCTGCTCGCTGAGCTTGGCCGCGCTTTCCTTGGCCTCGTCAATCATGCGCTGGGCATCGGCATTGGCTTTGGCAATGGCTTCAGCAGTCTTCTTCTCGCTCTCAGCGAGTTGCCGCTCGATCTGGACAAGCTTCTCTTCGCCATCAGCAATGCGCTGCTTGCGCTCTTCCAACATGGCTTGGATGGGCCCGAAGGCGAACTTCTTGAGAACGAAGATAACAAGAAAGAAATTGATCACTTGAGCCACGAAGGAGGGCACCTTGAGACCAAAGGTCTTGGTCAGGTTTTCCCAGACTCCGGGTTCGACTTCGGCGGCGGCTAATAGGAGATTCATCGTGGATTAAGAGTGAAAAATTGCCGCCGGACCTGAAGTCCGGCGGACTTTGTAAGATCATTTAGACTGCGAAGGCAGAAAGAATGAAGACACCCTCAATAAGGGCGGCCAAAATAATGGAAAGAACGAGGATGGGAGTAGCAGCACCGGGGTTACGGCCAGTTGCTTCAGCCGCCTTGGAACCAAGAAGGCCGATGCCGAGACCCGCGCCAACAGCGGCGAGAGCGGCAACAAAGAACTTGTTGGCTTCGAAGGCTGCGATCACCAATGGGAGCATTTCGATTGTCATGTTTGTATCTGTTTTTTGTTGGTTGAACGACACTCCCACAGTCTTGCCATGGTCAAGCGCCGAAAGGGGTCATTAGTGAGCCTCGTCGTGGTCATCACCGTGATCGTGGTCACAGATGAGACGGAGGAAAATCGCACTGAGAAGAGTGAAGACGAGCGCCTGAATGAGACCGACGAGCAACTCGACGAACATAAAGGGCAACGCGGGCAGGAAACGCAACAAGTCTAAACCTTCAGGAATAAGCGCCATGAGAGACTCCAAGGTCTGCTCACCACCGTAGATGTTACCAAAGAGACGGAAACTGAGAGCGACGGGACGGATGGCAATGGAAACCATCTCCAAGACCCCCACAAAGAGGAAAATGGGCACCATCATGATGAGCATGAGCCCGCCGAAATCGCCCTTGGGCGCGAAAATGTGGTCAAAGAACCCTTTCACTCCGTTTTCGGTGATGGCCCAGTAGAACCAAAGAATGGCGAAGGTGAAGGCCATGGCCGCGGTCAAGTTCAAGTCGGCATTGGCCCCCCGCAGGAAAGGACGCCAGACAGGCTCGGAAAGATTTTCGCCGGTGCCATACATGCCAACCGTGCCCACACCCGGGAAGAGCCCGAGGTAGTTATTGACCAGAATGAAGACAAAAACGGAACCGAAGAACCAGAAGGTGCGCTTGATAAGATGCTCACCAAGAATGTTGCCGAAGAAGTCGTAGATACTCTCGACCACCCATTCCGCGAAGTTCTGGAAGCCTGCCGGAATCATCTTCATCTCCTTGGTCGCCGCCTTGGCGAAAAGAACGATGAGACCAACCGCAATCCAGCACATCAGGATGGAATTGGAAACTGGGCCCAGAATCTGCTCAGCATTGAGCGGCATTTTGTGATGACCACCACCCTCGGCGGCGGATGCGATACCGCCGGTGGCCAAGAGGCCAAGAGCGGTCAGAGAAATGCGGGAGAAGTAGGTTGAAAAATTCACGGTGTTGCGGTGCCGACTGCGATTCGAATAAGGATTGTCGAATCGGGGGTCAAGGCTACTTTGTGAAAAATTTCACAAAGTCCGCAATCGACCGCTAAAAATCGTCAAACGGCCCTGGGGCCAGACGGGCTGTTTGACAGCAGAAGCTGCTTACTTGGAGTCTTTTGACTCACTTTCAGGCTCTTCTTCAGCCTTTTTCTCGGCGACTTCACGGGGAACGAAGCGGAGGACGGAGCCATTGATGCAGTAGCGTTGGTCGGTGGGGGTGTCGAAGCCCTCGCCCTCGAAGACATGGCCGAGGTGGCCGTCGCAATGAGCACACCGCACTTCAGTGCGGACCATGCCCCCACTGAGGTCGGTCACGGTCTTGACATGCTCCGAATCCGCTGGGTCGTAAAAAGAGGGCCACCCGCAATGGGAATCGAACTTTTCATTGGAGGTGAAAAGCTCGGTATTGCAGCCGACGCAGACGTAAGTTCCCGCCCCCTGCTCTTTGAATTCCTTGTATACCTGACCAAATGCCCGTTCGGTGCCCGCCTCACGCAGGATGCGGTATTGCTCGGGGGTCAGTTCCTTTTTCCATTCTTCCTCTGTTTTCACAACTTTTTGTTTCGGTGCTTCCGGTGCTTCTTTGGCCACTTCCATCGCGGGCCCTTTGCTGGCCAACTGCTGGCTGAGGGCCAGGCTGGCGAGAACAAGACTGCAGGCCACGGCGCAAGTGGTCAGAATTTTTGATGCATTCATGTCAGTAATAGGAGCGGGATAGGTAGAAGGTTATTCCCCGGCGGGCTTCTCGTCAAACGTCCGATCCGGGGCGGGCCTTCAGGAGGTGACAATTCCCAAGGGAAAAATGAGCTGCATGAGCATGGAGAGAAGGAAATTGGCCACGAGGATAGCGAGGGAGGAATAGACCATGGCCCGGGTCGTCCCCTTGCCCACTCCCACCGCGCCATTGCTGGCTTGCAAGCCCTGGTGGCAGGAAATGATGACGATGAGGAGCCCGAAGGCTCCGCCCTTGATGAGAGCCACCGAGACATCGGCGAGGGATGAATACTGCCGCACATTCTTCCACCAATCGGCCTCTTCGACATGGAACAAAGGCACCCCAATCAGGTAAGAGGCCAGAATGCCGCAGACCACCGACTGCACGAGGAGGAGCGGGATGGAGACAAACATGGCCAAAAAGCGCGGGGTGACGAGGTAGTCAATGGGATGAACCGCCATCGAGCGCAGGGCATCGATTTGCTCGGTGACGCGCATGGTCCCAATCTCGGCCGCCATGGATGAGCCCACTCGCCCGGCCAACATGAGCCCGGTGATCACGGGACCGAGTTCCCGCAGCATGGCCGCGCTCACCAGGCCCCCGGCGAGGGTCTCCATCCCCACCAGTTTGAACTGGAAGAGCGCTTGCGCGGCCAAAACCGCACCCGTGAAGGCTCCCGTGATCACGACCACGGGCTGCGAGCGAAATCCAATTTCGGCAATCTGCCGATAGAACTGGGGCCAGCGCAGCCGACCGCGCCACAGGGACTCGGCCACCTCCCCCACCAGAAAAGCCAGCTCGCCCAAGTAGCGGCAAAAGGCCAAGAACAAGTCGCCCAGCTGCGCGAGAATTTTCACCCCCCCACTTCGACCCTTTTTCCCTCTCCCCGCAAATAAAAAAACCCCGGTGGGCCAAGACCACACCGGGGAAGACTCAAAAAATTCCTGGGGGATTTTAGAGAGAGGCTTTCAACGTGGAGGAAGGCTTGAAGCCAACAGACTTGGAAGCCTTGATCTTCATCGCTTCTCCAGTTTTGGGGTTACGACCCATACGCTCAGCCCGCTTTTTGACCTCGAAAGTGCCAAAACCGATGATCTGAACTTTTTCGTCCTTTTTCACACCTTTGGCGATCGCATCAAGAACGGCCGCGACAGACTCTTCGGCCTGACGCTTGGTTGCTTCGGATCCCAATTCCTTTTGGACTGCTTCAATGAGTTCTGCTTTGTTCATAGCCCCCTCTTTCTGCGCAAGAATGCGAGGCTTGGCAAAGCTAAAGTCGATCTTCCCGAGCCTTTGTGTCATATGGATTTCAGCTTGCTTTCCAACCGCTTTCCTGCCTCTCCCCATCTGAACGACCCTCCAATCTACAAGCACTCGGACCTGTTAGAATCTGTTAGATTTTCGAGTCGGCAAAAATCGTGGTGATTTGCAAGAATCCTCCCAGGCGTCTGGTGACGCGACCGGGCTGAGGGAATCCCCCTTGAGAAGAGACGGACTCAAGGCATGGGAAGCTCGCCCTCGGCATCCACATCGACCAACAGACTCTCCGGGATGTAGCGGTAGTGCCCGATGATGGGGTAAGAGAAGAGCTCATTCTCCCAACGCGGACCGGAACCATTGTTGTGCACGACCCACTTTTCGTCCGACAGCTTGCCGGGTCCCGGCACTACGATTCCGATATGGCCTGCCCGCTGGGGCGACTGCTCGGGGAGATGCCAGACCACGATATCGCCGATATCATAGTCGTCGGAAGAGTTGGACGGCGGAATGGATTCGCCAAACCGAACAAAGAAGCGCTGCAGATTGGGAGTGCGGCGATGGTCGATGTTGGGATCGGGTCCGGACATGCCCCAGTAGCGGGGATACTCCCGGAAATTTTCCGACATATCATCGTTGAGCAGCAGCTGCAGGTCCGTGCCCAAGGCCCGGTAGGAGCGGATGATGACATCCTCAGCCTTGCCGCGATCAGCGGGAATATCGCCATTGGGAAAGTCAATCACCCGGTAGGTGAGGTCATAAACCACTTCGGCTTGCGTCCGGGCCAAGGCGGCTTTGGCCAGCTTCGCGCCAAATGTGCCCATCTTGTCCAACTGGCGACCGGCCGCTTCTAGAGTCGTGGCATTGGGCTCGCTTTGCTGGGCCTGCACCAGCTGGAAAAAAGGCCGGGCAAGCAAGAAGGCCAATAAAGCCGCAAATCCGATCAAAAGCCATCCCCCTGCGCCACTGCGGGGTTTCTTGACAGTCGGGGCTGGCCCGATATATTCGATAGGCTTGAGTTTCACCGATATTTGCTACAACTTTCTTAACGGAGCTTAGAGGACTGTCTTTCGACGCACCACCCTTTTTTTGGATTCCATAGAGAATATTTCGCCCGTTTTTGTCATAATCCTGCTACTCATTCCCTCCATGCAGCAACAATCGCGCCATCGCCTCGCTTCTGATTGGTTCGGAGCCGCCCTTTCTCCCCCGCTGACTCTGGTTCTGCGCATTTCCGAAGAAGGTTTTCACTTCTCAGCCAGCCGGGAGGCCGGGGCCCGGTGTCATCCCGAGGCTCGCGAAGGACGCTTCGTCCCGGAACTGTGGCGTCATGACGTGGTCGAGCTCTTCCTGGCTCCCGCCGGCACGCGACGATATCTCGAAGTCAACCTGAGCCCTAACGGAGCTTGGTGGGCGCAATGGTTCCGGGGCGTGCGGGAGCCCGCTGAAAAGGAGGGCGATTTTTCCGGGATCCAAGCGGAAGGCTCGCCAACCGCAGAAGCTTGGCAGGCTTCCCTTTTTCTTCCCCATCAGATTTTCGGCGACCAACCCCCAACCCATTTCAATCTGACGGCCATTCTCGACTCTCCCCAGCAGCGATTTTTCACCGTTGCCCCCCTGCCGGGTCGGGAGCCGGATTTTCACCAGCCCGGCCATTTCCTGCCTCTGCAGCCCGCCTGATGGCTCTTGCCTCCCGGGCGACTTTCCCCAAAAGTGCCCGTGTGTCCGACGATTCGCATTTCACTGGTTCCCGCCTCGCCCTCGTGGCTCCCCTCGATCCCATCGAAGCGTGCTGGGCGACCCCGGCCTTCCGCGCCATCGCGCGAGCCCAGGCGGACAAATCGGTGACGGTGCTCTGTCCCAGTCCTTGGGAAGCCTTTTGGAAAATCCATTTTGACAAGGTTCTCGCCTATCCCTCCTCCTCGGTGGGAAAGCTTGCCAAGCTGTTCGCCGGAGAGGAGTTCGACTCGGCCCTATTGGTGGAGGACAGCCCGGCAGCACGCGCCCTTGCCAAGACGGGCGTCGCCCAGCGCCTCGGCCCTGCCTTGCCCGCGTTGGATAAGTGGACCACGCAGGCCCTCTCCCTGGCCCGCGAAACCGGTCCGCTCCCCCATCGGGTGACTCGATATCTCGATCTGGCGGAAAAGTTGGGTTGTCATCCCCGGGCAACCGAGAACTTCACCCCCCCCGAACGCCCGGCGAGCCCGGCTCCTGCCCGCATCGGCCTTCTTGGACAATCGGATCTCGGCCCGGCGGCGGACTGGCCGGAAGAATCCTTCCGCCAGCTTCCGAAGCTACTGCAATCCGGGGAAGCCTACGAATTCATCGCTCTTTCCGACCCGGGGGAGGGCGATGTCGCGGGCTGGCTGGAGGAGCTTTCTTCGCTCAGTGTGCTGGTCGCCCCGGCCAGCACGGCCCTTCATCTAGCGGCCCACCTCGGTGTCCCCTGCGTGGCCCTGATGGGTCCCCATGATCCCCGCACCCACCGGCCATTGGGAAAGAAGCATGAAGTCCTCACCACTCACGCGGAATGCGCTCCCTGCCTCTTGGCCCGCTGCCCCCTCGATCACCGCTGTCTCACCGAGCTGCCCGCCGAGGCCGTGGCCGAGGCCATCACACGGCTACTCCCTCAGGAAGAACTCTTGGCCTCAAAATAGAGCACCGTCGTTTTCCCGTAGTTCTTGCGTTTAACCAAGGTGAGGAAAGGCGGGTCCTCGGGAGTTTCCCGCTCGGCCTCTACTTCGACCATCACGATTCCCCCCGCCGCAAGAGGCAGCGGCTTTTCCCAAAGAGGACTCGCCAAATCCGGGGCTCCATCGCGGTAATAGGGAGGATCGGCCAGGATGAGGTCATATTGGGCCTCCTCGCCCACCCGGGCGAGATAAGCCAGCGCATCGTCCGCGATGACCTTGGCCGTGGAAAATCCGGTATGCCGTAGATTATCGTGAAGACAGCGCAAAGCTTGGGCCTCCCTTTCCACAAAGTGACAGCTGCGGGCTCCCCGGGAGAGCGCCTCCAGCCCCAGAGCGCCCGTGCCAGCGAACAAATCCAGCACCCGGGCTTCGGGAACGACATGGCGGAGAACATTGAAAATCGCCTCCCGCACCCGGTCGGAGGTGGGGCGCGTGACTTCGGCGGGCTCTTTCAGACGGGTTCCCCGATGCGTTCCAGCGATGATTCTCATGGTGCAGGCAGTGTGCGCGGGGCGGATTCCTCTTCCGCCGCTTCGCGGGTGAGGAAGCTCCCTAGCAAGTCAACCACTTGGCTCACGAGCAAAAATTCCCCTTTTCGTCCGGTATTCACCACGACCCGGGGATGGACCCCTTCGAAATGGAGGTCGCGGTAAAGGCGGTCCGGGGTCACCAAAGGCTGCAACCAGCTGCTCGTCCACCCCACGCTGACCAGGCTCCCCACCGCCACCTTGGTGAATCGTTCGGCCAGGTCGGGGGCGGCAACGAGGCGCAGCACTCCGAGGGTGGAGCCACCCAGCGCGAGCGATCCATTGCCCAGCAGGGAAAAGGTCTCCGAACGAAAAGCGAGCTCCGGGAAGTGGAGCACGGCCTGCTGCAACCGGCCCCGCAGCCGCACAGAGTCGAAGACGAAGGTCTGTTGCCGTTGGGAAGAGGTCACCGCCAGAGCCTCTGCCGAAGCCCCCAGTGCCGCCTGCCAGGTCTGGGGATGAAGCAAACGCCCTTGGGCAGAGAAGTGAGCCGCCACCTCGGCCGCCTCCATCCTGAGGCCTCCCCATTGCGAATACACTACGGGCGCAAGAGACTGGGGATCAAGGGCGCTATTTACCCGAAAGGGCTTGCCCGGCAGGCGAGGCGCAAAGGCCCCGCCCAGGCGGAAAGACAAGCCCGCTTCCCCTACAGCCTCCCCCAGCGCAAGCTCGAACTCCCGATTGGGAAAAATCCACTGCTTCTCCCGCCACTCCACGGTCCAGCTTCCGGCGTCCAGAAGCGCATGTTCTCCCAAGGCCAGCCCTTGCCAAGCCAGTCGCCCCCCGATATCGGGGCCTGCCAGGGGCAAGTCACCGCTGAGCCCATCGACGGTGAGCTCGAAGGCGGAATTGACCGAATACAGACGCACCCGGGCCTCGCGAAAGCGTAGCCAGAAGCGGTCCTCCCTCTGAAGAGGCCTGGCCGCGGCCTCCCCGGACCCGCGAGCCGTCTGTTCTCCAGAGCGAGAGCGGCCAGAATCCGGCCCGCTTTTCCCCGCGACTGGCGCGGCGGACTGCTCGCCCCCTGCTTCGCGGACCACGGAAGGCTCGTTCTCCCGGGCCTCGCCATCTTCTCTCGCATCCCTTTCACTCGCTGAAGAGCTTGCCAGATCACCCGAATCAGCACTCGCCGTGGTGGAGGGTTGCACCACCACCAGGTATTCGAGGGGGAGATTCAGTTCGGGCTGGTCGACCCCAATCTCATGAAAGACCTTTCGTCCCTTCCACACCTCCCGCCAATGGGGCTGCAGCCTCATCTCCCGCAACCGCAGCAAAGGCGGCAAATCGGCACCCGGTCCGCCACCGGGGGACCGCAGATGCGCGGAGAGGCGGCGAACGGTGACTCCTTGCCACGGAGACCAGGTCGCCCCCGCGACCTCCCAACGCAGAGCCGGGGTGCGTCGCTCCAGCTGCCGCGCCAAGAGCCGCCGACCCGGGGAACTGGTCAAAAACCAGTTGCCTCCCAGAAAAACCAGCAAGGCAGCCAGAACCCCCAGTAACAAGCCGAAGCCCAACCACCTGCGCAGCCGCCGCCATTTTCGCCCCCTCACGGAGGCAGCTTAGAGCTACGACTGCTTGATCGCAAAGCGAATCACCATGCTCTTGTCAAAAAGACGACGACCGGAAGTCGACACCTCCTGGATGCGATAAACGAGGAGCCCGAAGCTCCCGTCGGCGAGCTTGCCAATGGCCAGATTCTCCTTGGTGGTGCCGAAGCTATCCTCCAGTTCCATTTTCCATTCCTTGCCAGTCCAAGCTCCGAGAATGCTCCGTTTATCGGCTGCGATATCCTCAATCCGCTTCATCACCCCACTGGTGGTGGTGTAGGTATCGTCCGCCGGATTGTAGAGCATGGTGGTGATGTCGGAACCGACCCCGGTGACCCGGATGCGCCAAAGGCCCTCCTCGGCTTGCTCCAGCCGGACAATGACTTCCCCTTGCGGAACAGCTTCCATTTTGCGCTGGTCCCAGAGCTCCAGATAGTCAGCGTATTCCTCCTCGCTCAACCCCAGCTTTTCGTGGAAAGGCAAGGGCACCCCGGGTTTTGCCTTTTCAGAATACTCGGCAAACCACTCCGGATCCGCTTTGCGCACCTCGTCGACCTTACGAATATATTGCTGAATCTCATCGGGAGGAACGACCACCACGACCTCACCCTTCACCGCCACATCGGGCTCCAAATAGTCGGCAAAAACGGTGGGAACCTTCTGCGCGGTGGCGAAGGAACAGAAAAAGAGAGCGAAAAGAGGAAGGAAAATCTTCATGAATTCGAAGTGTTGCGGGAGCAAGCTTCGTCTCCTTTGGCCGAATCACAAGCCTTTAGCGCCCGCAGCGGGAGGGAGGCCGAAAAAAAGAGCCCTGCGCGAGGACTCTTTGCGAAGAAAACGACCATTCCCGGTCCCGTCAACGGCCACGGCGAGGGTGCAGGTGCTGATGGCGGGGATGGGGAACAGGTCGGCAATGGGACTGCGGAGCCGGCCGGTGATGACCATGCCCCCGATGAGGGGCGGGGTGGTGATAGACATGCCGGTGATGCACGATGGGGGCCCGGCGCACACTCCGGCAGGTGCAGCGCACCGGCTGCCGGTGGTAGCTGTAAACCGGACGGTGAAAACGATCGAAGCCGCACACCACCCGCTTGGTGTAGATGGCGCAACCACACGAAGTGCGACCACTGATGTAGGTTTTGCTGCTACCAATGCGAATATGGATTTCCGCTTGCGCGGTATTGGGAAGAGCCACGAGGGCGAGGATGAAGGCCGAAACGGCTGCCAGTGCTTTTTTCATTTTGATTCCTTTCAGTTCACGGGGTTCGCTAGCTGAGACCCGGCCTCACTCGGAAATATTCGGAAAAAAATTTTTCTCCCGCTGAATAGGGGAACAAGAAACTCACAAAAAACTAACAATGAAAGCACACAAAAAAAACACTCCGACCCCTCGAAATCCCTACCATATTTTCCCCTTGAATACTTAAAAATTCACCTTAAGAGAGCACCCGTTTATGAAACACCCCCTCCTCCCCGCTATCGTTTCAGGCACATTGCTTGCCTGTTCCTTTTCTACCCTCCCCCTTGAGGCGGCCTATGTGGCACAGCCCTCCGAGGTGGTTTACTACCTTGGGCATTTCGACTGGCCAGATGATACCGGACTCAAACGCGTCACCGGTCTTGGTTCGAGCTCCATATCCAACGGGACTTCCGCGATCTTCGATTCCCTTGATACCGCGCCACGCGCCCCAGGCTACACCGGAAGCAACTCCATCCATATCGGGCGTGACATCGCTTACAATTACCGCACCAATGAGTTTTACATCCTGAGCAACACCTATCGGGGCTCGTTGGATGGCTCGCCCGCCCCTTTCAATATTTCTTATCAAGAGATCTACACCTTTAACGAAAGCTTCCAGCTAACGAATGTGTCCCGCATCAAGGACGCCGGGGGAGCTGACTATCAGAGCAACGGCATCTCGGTCGATCAGCGCACCGGACAGGTTTACGTGCAACGGGGAGCTGATCGCTCCACCTCCATCTATCAGGTCGACCCAGTCTCCGGAGCCTCCAGCTTCTTTGCCTCGTCTTCCAACAACTTCCATTCCTTCGACATCGACCCAGTGAGCGGGCAGTTCTTTTTCGAAGACGGCAGCGAATTCTGGTCGGCCAACCCCTCCAGCGGCAGTTTTGTTGTCGACAAATATTTGACGACTACCTCCTCTGTTTTCGCCGACATTTCTCTCTCCCCCAACGGCAACCTCTATATCACTTCAGCCTCCTTGGCAGGCTCTCCCTCAGTTGACAATCTGGGCTTGACCTCGGATCTCTTTGCCCTGGCGGAATCAGCGGGTCAGCCACTGACTAGTAGTCAGTTGAACTCACTCGTCGCGGATCGCGTCAGCACCTCAGACTATGCTCCTTTTGCAATGACAGGTCTCGTGGTGATGGACCCGAACTTCGTACCGATTCCTGAGCCCAGTTCCCTGCTCGCCCTATCCATGGCCGGCAGCCTGTGCCTCTTGCGGAGAAAACGCCGCTAGTGCCCCTCAAGAGAGTATCGCGAAGCCGCTCCAGCGCCTGAAACCCTTTCCAGCATGTCCTTGCCAGCCAACAACGCAAACGCAGCCTTGGCTCGGAAGCTGACTCCATTACTTTTTCCCGCCCTCGTCGCTCTCCTGACTTTCGTCACCTTTGCTCCCTCCTTTCAGCACGAAGCTCTGGCCTACGACACGCCTTATCTCCTTGAGGAAAAGAACATCAGCAATGGTCTCAGCTGGGAGGCGCTCCGATGGGCCTTTTCGCGGGAGTCCGTCGGACCTCTCAACCTCTGGACCCCCCTCAGCCTTCTTTCCCTGCAGGTGGAGGCTCAACTCTGGGGTTCTTCTGCCTCCGTGCATCATAGGGGGAATGTGATTTGGCATGCAGCCACAGGCGGGCTTTTGGTTTTCCTCCTTTTTCAGCTCACGCGGGAACAACCAGAATCCCGCAGCCCCCTGGGGGCCACCTTATTGAGCCTCCTCGTGCTCTCTTGGAGCTGCCACCCGGCACGCATCGAGAGCGTGGCTTGGATTGCCCAACGAAAGGACGTCGTCTGTGGATTCTTCTGCGTGCTAAGTCTGTCCTTCTTTTGCCAAGGACGGTCATTCGGCTGGCTTCTTCTTTGCTGGTTGGCAGGTCTCGGGGCCTTGCTGGCCAAACCAACTGCGGTGGCTCTACCACTCGCACTTTTTGTTCTGGACTGGACCCGTGATTCTCAAAAGAAACCCGCCTGGTCCACCCTTGGACTCGCAGCAGCTCGCCAAACGCCCCTCCTAGTGGCAGCAATCCTCCTGATTATCCTTACCCTCAGCTTCCAATCCCAACAGATTCTGGCCAGTCACCAGAGCTCTTTGCTGCAAAGAGCAATGGCCCTCCCCGCGCTTTTTCTCTGGTATTTTAGCACTGGATTGCTGCCAAAAGGACACACTCTCTTTCCTGAATTCCACCCATCCGTCCTCACCCCGACGCTCATTCTTATTTTCCTGACTCTCCTATTACTACGAACATTTTCTCTCCTCAAAAGACAGCCCCTCGTCCTCTTCGGTCTCGCCTGGTCGTTTCTCTTCTTTCTTCCGGTTTCCAATCTCGTTCCCACCGGACAGTATGCCGTTGCTGTTCGCTACAGCTACTTCATCCACTTGGGGCTGCTGTTCATGGTTCCCCCTTTGCTCTTTCTCTCAACCTCTTGTCTTCAGCGCAAGAAACATCTCCTCCTTGGACTCTCACTCCTCCTCCTTTTCTTTCTGACGACAACGTTGTTCTTTGCCACCCGAAGTCATTTGGCGAACTGGCGGGACACGAAGACGCTGATGAGATGGGAGCATAAAAATAACCCGAGTAACGCAATGGCTGCGGTCATTTTTTACACCGCGACCAGGGGTGAGGAAACTTCCGCAGCGGAGTCTCACGCCATGCTATCGGACGCGGCCCTCAATCCCAGAGCGCAATACCTTGCCCATCTCCACCTTGCTCTGTGGAATCTCGATCACGAATACACCACTGGAGCCCGCAACCACCTGCGACAAGCGCTTGCCGCTCCCTTCATTCCAGATCGGCGGGCCCACGACCTTCTCCATAAGCTGAACAGCTTCTAGCGTCCAACCACGATTACAAATCAGCCTTCCAATTGTAGAGGGCAAAAACTCGCCAACGGGTTCTATTCTGAGAGACAAAAGAACGGCTTGGTGCCGCTCCCAACGATAGAAAATCATGAATAGCGATAACACTGACTCCCAGCCCAACCGAAGTGACCGCGAAGGCGGCAAGCCCTCCTTCGAGCGAGTGGACGAGGCTGTCCGCTCTGCGGTGAATGACGCGTCCCAAAAAGCCCGGGAAGCGGCTCCCAAGGTCAAGCAGGCCCTTGATGAAGTCTTGCACGACGTCGCCTACGGAATCGCTTACGGCGCTAGCTTTGCCAGCACTTTCACCCGCGAATTCATGCCCGACTCGGTCAAAGAATCGACCGCCAAAGGGCAGCGCGATGGCAGCCGGGCGGCTGAGGAAGCTTCCGACCGGGTGCGCGAAGCTGCGGAACGCCGTCAACGCCACCCTGACAAGGCAGGCGATGACCCGGTTGAACTCTCTCCCAGCTAAGATCAGATCCCCCTCTCTCTGGCGTTATTGTATTGTGTGTATGGTGAAGACGGTCCCCGGCGAAAGTCGGGGGCCGTTTTTCATGATTTCTCGGAAAATCTTTTCCTCTTCGCACTCGCCTCTCCTCCCCGGCTGAGATATGGGAACGCCCCATGAGAGTTTTAGTAACGGGTGGCGCGGGGTTTTTGGGTTCTCATCTCATTGACCGTCTGCTGGAGCAGGGGGATGAAGTGATTTGCCTCGACAACTACTTCACTGGTCGCAAGGCCAATGTGGCGCACCTGCGCGACAACGTGAATTTCGAGCTCATGCGACACGATGTCATCGAGCCCTTCAAGGTGGAAGTCGATCGCATCTATAACCTGGCCTGTCCGGCCAGCCCCCCGCACTACCAATACAATGCCATCAAAACTATCAAGACCTCGGTGATGGGGGCCATCAATTGCCTGGGGCTCGCCAAGCGCACCAAAGCCCGTGTTTTCCAAGCCTCCACTTCCGAGGTCTATGGCGACCCCGCAGTCCACCCCCAGCCGGAGAGCTATTGGGGCCACGTCAATCCGGTGGGCATCCGCTCCTGCTACGACGAAGGCAAACGCTGCGCGGAAACTCTCTTCATGGACTACCATCGCCAGAATGGCGTCGATATTCGTATCGTGCGGATTTTCAACACCTATGGTCCCCGCATGAATGCCGAGGACGGCCGGGTGGTGAGCAACTTCATCGTGCAAGCGCTGCGGGGGGAAGACATCACCATCTACGGGGACGGCACCCAGACCCGCTCCTTCTGCTATGTCGACGATCTCATCCGCGGCTTCATGGCCTTGATGGAGAGCGACTATCCCCTCCCGGTCAACATCGGCAACCCCTGTGAATTCACCATGCTGGAACTGGCAGAGGAAGTGCTCAAACAAGTGGGTGGCCCGTCCAAACTGGTCTTCCGCGAACTCCCCTCCGACGACCCGCGCCAACGGCAACCCGACATCAGTCTGGCCCAGAGCAAGCTCGGCTGGGAACCCCAGGTCTCCCTCGCCGAAGGGCTCGAAAAAACGATCGCCTACTTCCGCCAGGAACTGAAACTCTCCTGAATGCTGCCGCTCCCGGAGGATCGCGGACTTGTTTTTCCACCAAAGCCCCCCAGACTCCCCCATCATGAAAGTGCCACTGCTGTTCGCCCTGACCTTGCTCTGCTGGGGCTCCGCGATCTTCACCGGCGTGCGAGGAGTCCGCAGCATCATCGATGCCAGCTCGACCAGCCTGGCGATCCTGAAAGCCCCTGGAGAGACCCTGATCACTGTTCCAAAAGCCGGGCAGATCACCCTTTGGCACAACTTCGAAGACCTCTTCGAGGGGGAAACCATCAGGGAAGACCCCGCATTGCCCGGCGGCTATCATTTCCAACTGCAGGCTGCCGGGGATCCCGCGCCCCTCCCCTTTGTGGCCCGAACTGGTTCCACCACCATCAATGGCCCGCAGACCAAAAAGCGGGCGCTCGGCCACTTCGAGCTATCCGCCCCTGGGGACTACGGGCTCACCGTCACCGGGCCCGCCGAACAGCCCCGCCTCCTCTCCCTCACCGAAGGAGGTGCGATGCAGAGTTTCCGACAAATTTTCGGCTACCTCGGTGGCAGCATTGCCCTGATCCTTCTTGGTCTCGCTTTCCTCACCATCGCCATCATTTTACTCATTATCAGAAAGAAACCGCGCACCCCGCCCCTCCCACCCCATGCTTCCTGACGCCCTTCTCATCGACTTCGACGGCACTCTCGTGGACACCGAGTGGGCCATTTATTCCGCCTGGTTGCGCACCTTTCACCGGGAGGGCCAGGACCTGCCCATTGAGGTTTACGTCCAGTGCATCGGTTCGGACTTCGCCACCTGGTCCCCGAAAACCCATCTCGAAGAGCTGACGGGCAAAACTTTCGACTGGGAGGCGAAGGATGAAGCGCGCCAGCAGGAAATCGTGGCTGAGCTCGCGGAGCAAGGGCCGGTCCCGGGGGCGCGGGAGGTTCTTTCCCTCCTCGCCGGGCAGACTCGCTTGGCGGTGGTCTCGTCCTCCTCCCACGATTGGGTGGACGGATGGCTCGCTAGGCTCGATTTGGCGAAATACTTCGAAACCACCATTTGCCGCGGGGACGCCCCCCGCATCAAACCCGCGCCCGATCTCTACCTCGCCGGAGCCCGGGCACTGGGGATGAATCCCAGCCAATGCCTCGTCCTTGAGGACTCCCTGAACGGAGCCCGCTCTGCCAAAGCCGCCGGCATGACCGCCCATGTCATTCCCAACCGCATCACCCGAGTCAGTGACTTCGCGGAAGCCGATGGCGTTTTCTCCGATCTCACCGCATGGTCCCGCTCGCTTTTTTCCGCTGAGGCTCTAAGGTAAACCCCCTCTCCACCCCTCCCGACCGCTTTATGATGAGTAGCCCCCTTCGCCGCCTCTTTCTCCTGCTCCCAGTTCTCTGGCTGGTCGCCTGTGCCAACCAGTCGCCAAATTCAGCAGCCGGCCCCACCAGCGGCCTCCGGGAAGCACGTTTGCAAGCTCTAGGCTACACCCCGCTGCCCCTTAAAAAAATCACCCGGGACGCCCGCTATTCCGGTCGCTTTCTGGTCAACGGCCAACCCGTCGACCTCCTCATCGATTCTGGAGCCAATTCCACCGACCTGAACAACCACCTCGCCAGCAAGCTCGGCCTGCGCATCGACCAACGCTCCCAAGTGGTCTCCCGCGGCGCACTGGGCCGACCAGTTACATCCCGGGTGGGCCTGGGCGTTCTCTCCGCCGGACCCGTCTCCGCCCTGCCCTTCCCCTTCATGCTCGCCAGCGAGACCCTCGCCAATACCGCCACTTCCCGCTACGATGGCCAGATTGGACTCGACGCGCTGGAAGCCCTCGGGGCCCTTGTCGATTTGCGCAGCGGCCAAATGTGGGTCCCCGGGAAAAACGCCCGCAATGCCCATCAACAGGGCATCCGCCCCTTGGGGGAAACCCACGGACTGGGCTTCGACACCCTCCACCTCCGCCCCGCACGCGATTTGCCCCATCTCGTCCTCGAGTCCCAGTGGAACGGCCGTCTCGTCACTTGGATTGTCGATACCGGTGCCGAGGTCTCCGTTCTTTCCGCCGAAAGCGCCCAAAGCCTCGGACTCGAAACCACTACCAGCAACTCGCGCATCATTGATGCCTCGGGGGACAATGCTGTCGCACGCGCCGCCATTTTTCACAACATCGTCTTCGAGCAACTGATTGTGAGCGAATATCAGGTGGCCGTGATTCCCCTGCCCGTGGTGCGGGAAAACTTCCAGGACCGCCATGGCCGGGTAATCGATGGCATCATCGGAATGGACTTTTTGGAAAATTCCGCCGCTCTTTTCGATGCGGGCTCCCGCCTCCTCTATGTAGGCGATCCTGCCCACGGCCAATCCTCTCCCGCCAGCCGCACCTTGGCCCGCGACCGGGAGCAGGCCTCTTCTCTGGGCCTCCGCTGGGACTGAACTCGCCGCCATTTCGTTAGAATTGCTTCTGCAGGGTTGCCAAGCGCGGCCCGCTCCCCTACCAAATCTCCCCAGTGATGAAGGAAGCAATGCATCCCTACGAATCTCTTTCCCTGAGCACGGTAGGAATCGTCGTCGGGATTTATCTCGTCGCCAGCCATGGCCTCATGTTGGCCAAGTCCGGGCCAGCGCAAGCTTGGCTCAAAAAACTGCCCCGCCATTACAATGCCGGGGTCTACACCATGTCCCTCGGCCTCATTTGGTTCTGGCTCCTGGTGGCTCCCGATATCCGGGGTTCCTTCTCTTGGTTGGGCACTCTTTCCATGGACCTGGGTGAGTTCAATTTCCTCAAGCGCTACCTGCAAATCATCGTCCCTCTCGCCTGCTTCGGGCTCATCACCCAGGTGCGCGAATTCCTTTTTGTCCGCGGTCTGGGCGTAGTCGCGCTCATGGTCGCCGCCCCTATTCTGGAGGCCGCCTTCCTCAAGGAACCCTCCTCCCGCATTCTCCTCTCCTTCTTTGCCTACGCCCTCCTGACGAAAGGCATGTTCTGGATTGGCATGCCCTACACCTTTCGCGACGCCGTCGACTGGGCGACCAAGTCCGAGACTCGCTGGAAGGCTCTCGTCGGGGGCGGCCTCGCCTACGGCGTTCTCATTCTGATCCTCAGCGTGACGGCTTGGCGCGGGCATTGATTTCACCGTTTTTTCATCCCTCCCTCACCGATTTTTCACCCGGTGGAGTTTCTCTCCCCGGGATATGACGACCCTCTCTCCCTCCTCCGGCCCCCTCTCCTCCTGGCCTTCCCGCTGGGAAGGAGCCACCCTCCATCCCACGCCTCCCGGCGATCCAGTGGCCCTCCTGCTCCCCCATCTGGGCACGGGGTCCTTCGCCACCTTCCGCAGTGCCGGTCGCGAGATTCTCCTCCGGCAATTCCCTGCCCACTCCCCTCCTCTCCCGCTGAGCCTGCTCTTGCAAAGAGAAGGCTTCTCCCTGCGAAAAGCCCTTCCCAGCTGCCCGGACGGCCAGTCTTTCTACCTCTGGACAGAGCGCGGCCGCTACCACCTGCGGGAGACCAGCACGACCGATCTCCTCATCGCCATCCTCACCCCGGTCCATCGCCCTCCGGGGCTGTCTTCTTGACCCCGGAGGAAGGAAAGGCTAATTTGCCCGATGATCGATCCAGCGGGATCGGTCGCAAACTACGCAACCACCACCGATGAAAAAATTCCGAACCCTCCTTGCCGTGGGGCTTTGTGCCCCCCTCGCAATGGCCCAACCCACCGCCAACGATTATTTCCGCCAAGGCGAAGCCGCCCTCAAAGCAGGAAATCTGGAACTGGCCAAGAGTTCCTACAAAAGCGCCCTAGTGCTGGAGCCCAACCACGGGAATGCCAAATATCGGCTCCTCTCCATGGACCGCCTCAGCCAAGAAGTGAGTGTCAATGTGCGCCAGAAAAAGCTCTCCGCCGTCATTCTCCCGCAAGTGACCTTCGAAGACCTCACCCTCACCGAAAGCATCGAAGCTCTCGCCGCTCTGGTGGAAAAAGAAACAGGCAGCGACACCGCACCCAACTTTGTCATCGACGACCCCGGCAAAACCATCAGTGACAACCCCGTCTCCATCCGGCTGCGCAACGTCCCCGCCACCACCGCCCTCCAGTATGTCCTCTCACAAGGGAAAGCGAAGGCCCGCTGGGACAAGCATGCCATCACCATCCGCCCCCTCTCCACTGGCTCCACCGGTGCCACTAGCGAAGGGGCAGAGTAAGCGCCCGCACCCGCTCGGTCAGCGCTCGCTGGGACCACCCAGATGGCGCTGGAAAAACTCGACCCGCTTGCGCCGCAGGTAAGGACTTTCCCCAATCCCATGGTTGCCATTGGGCACGGAGAGAAAGTCAAAATCCTTGTCCGCCCGGATGAGCGCATCCACCACCTGTAGGGTCGAGCTGGGATCCACATTGGTATCGACTTCGCCCACGGTGAGAAGCAAGGCTCCCTGCAAGCGGTCGACGTGCTCGGTATTGGAGTTCGCGGCATAGCTTTCATCCACCGGCCAATCCATCCATTGCTCATTCCACCAGATTTTATCCATGCGATTGTCGTGGCAGCCACAATCGGCCACCCCCGCCTGGTAGAAATCCCCATGCCAAAGGAGAGCGGCCAGGGTGCTCTGCCCCCCGGCCGATCCCCCGTAGAGCCCGACTCGCCCCAAGTCCATCCATGGGCGGTCCTGCGCGGCAGCCCGCAGCCACTTGATGCGATCGGGGAATCCGGCGTCCTTCAAGTTTTTGTAAGCAAACTGCTGAAACTCCCGCCCCCGGTAATTGGTGCCCCGGCCATCGATCTGCACCACCACAAATCCCGCCTCCGCCATCTCACTGCGATGGCCATACCAGCTGCGCCAGGCCTTCGGCACGAAAGCGCCATGAGGCCCCGCATAAATGGACTCCACCACCGGATAGCTCTTGGCGGGGTCGAAATCCCTGGGCTTCCAAATCACCCCGTGAATCTCGTAGCGCCCCTCCCGATCAGTCGTCACAAAACGCTCGGGGAGAGCGAATCCCCGCTCCTCCATCTCGGCGCTTGAGCTTTCAGCCAGCACCGCTATCAGGGCCCCATCCTTTCCTCGCCGGAGCTCATGCACGGGAGGCTGATCCACCCGGGAAAACCGATCGACATAGTAAGCTTCATCAGGCGACCAGGTCAGGTCGTGGGTGCCATCCCCCTCGGTGAGCAGGATCATTTCCCCCGTTTCCGGCTGTAGCCGGGCAAAGTGTTCATAGTAGGGATCCTGCCCTTCATAATAGCCACTCAAGCGAAAGAGCACGCCCTCCTCGCTGACCTTTTCCACCCCCCGCACCACCCACTTGCCCCTGGTGAGCTGCCTCTTTTCCCCACTCTCCTCCGCCACTCGATAGAGGTGGCTCCACCCGTCGGCTTCCGACCGCCAGAGGAGCTGGCCTTCTCCCAGGTCCCACCAACCGCACTTTTCATAAACATGAACGAATCGTTCATCTTCCTCGGCCGCGACCGCCCGGGTGACTCCCGAACGAGCATCCAGCTCCATAAGACGGAACTTCCCAAAACCACGCTCAATATACTCGAACCAGAGCCGATGGTCGTCCCGCCAATGCAGCCGCCGGATTTGAAAAGGATTCTCCAGCAGTTTCTCATCCACCGGCACACGCACCCCCTCCGCGGTGAAGACGACCGGAAGGCGCACCCGCAACTCATCGCCAGGCTTGGGATAAGAGATGGTGAAATGCTCGGGCTGCAACTGGTCATCTGGCGAACTGCGCACATAATGGACCTCCCGCTCGGCCACATCCCGCACCTTCTGCACCGCCACAAACTCCTTCCCGGGAGACCAGCGTGGCTCTTGCTCCCAGATCCAACCCTCTCCCGCCGAATGAGTCTCGCCCTCGAGCTGTAATTCCCCCTCGCGGGGAAAGCGGAGCCGGGCATCCCCTTCCCGTCCTTCCCGCTCGCGACCTCCTTCACTCCGTCGTCTCCGCGGGCCTCTTTCTCTCACCTCTTCCACCAATTCTCCGATCATCCCCTCATGGGAAGACCCATCAACGGTGGAAACCGCGCGAACCGCCCCTCCTTCTCCGAGAAGACAATACCAAGTGTCTCCCTCGCGAGACCAGCGAATGGACAAGCGCTCATCCGGCGCAGTGCCAATGGCTTCGCGATAGGCCGCATTCCGCTCTTCGAAGGCTGCCGTGCCTCCATGCCCACACGCCGCCGCTGCCATCAGTGCCCAAACAACCGTTACCATTCTCCGCATGCCTTCAGGCTAGGGAGAAGCAGGCTTCACACCAAGCAAATGCGCGCCTCAATCCTCCAAATCAAGCTCGGGCTTGAAGTCGGCAGCATGGTAGGAACTGCGCACCAGCGGACCACTGGCCACGTGACGGAAACCTTTGGCTTCCGCCACCGTCTTCCATTCCGCGAATTTTTCCGGAGTCACATACTCGACCACCGGCAGGTGCATCGGCGTGGGGCGCAGATACTGCCCGAGAGTCAAAACCGTGACGTGCGCCGCCCGCAAATCATCCATCGCCTGCTCGATCTCGTCCTCCCGCTCGCCCAATCCCAACATGATGCCACTCTTGGTCGCGACTTTGCCGGGAGCCATTTCCTTGGCCTTCTTCAGCACGGAAAGAGAGCGATCATACTGCGCCCGACTGCGCACCAGCGGGGTCAAGCGACGCACTGTCTCCAGGTTGTGATTGAAAATTTGAGGCCGCGCCCGCATCACCATTTCCAGCGCCCAATCCTTATCGTTGAAGTCCGGCACCAACACTTCAATGGTGATGCCGGGATTGGCTTCACGGACTGCGGCAATCGTTTTCTCAAAATGCTCCGCGCCCCCGTCCTTGAGGTCGTCGCGCGCCACCGCCGTGATCACGACGTGATTGAGGCCCATCCGTTTGGTGGCCTCCGCCACCCGCTGCGGCTCATCCTCTTCCAGCGCGTCCGGCTTGGCCGTCTTGACCGCGCAGAAACCACAGGCGCGGGTGCACTTCTCACCCGCGATCATGAAAGTCGCCGTGCCCTGACCCCAGCATTCCCAGCGGTTGGGGCATTGCGCTTCCTCGCAGACAGTCACCAGATTCAGGTCCTTGACCATGGACTTGGTGTCCCAAAAAACCGGATTGTTGGGCAACTTGACCCGAATCCAGTCCGGCTTCTTATCCAGGTGCAAACTCGCGTCCATCCGCATCCGGGGACCAAAGTCGCCCGGGCGCAACCCTTTCTTGCCGCCTGCTCCAGCACATCCGCTCATGCGCGCACCTTAACGCTCGCCCGCCCGGTGGCAAACAGGAATTGGCGATTTTGTCACAAACCTGCCCGGAGAAGCCAATTGGCCGCTAGGAATCCTCTTCCTCCGCTTCTTGCTCGAAGTCGACGCGTTCAATGGTCGCCTCGGCCCTCAGCCTCCCGGCCAACTCGCGCAGAGCAGCCTGCCGTTTCTCAGTGACATAGCGGCGGCTCAACTCCCCGGCAATCTCCTCCAGGGGAGGGGCCTCGCCCCCCCGACGCTCCACCACCTGGACCACATGGAGAGCATGCTCGTAACTGAGCACGGGCGAAATCTCGCCCACTTCCAAAGAGAACAGCACCGTTTCGAAAGGATTGGTGGGTCGATCGAGAGGAATCCACCCCAGATCCACTTCTTTGCTTTCCTTCTCCGTTTCGGCCTTGGCCAAGGTCTCAAAGTCCTCCCCGGCCAAGAGCCGCTTCCGCAACGCCACTACCGAAGCCAAATTCTCCTTAGGGTCCTCATGACCATCAATGAGACGCATCAGGTGCAGGCACCGCGCCTCCGGCAACGAACAATACTCCCCTTTCTTCTCCTCATAAAAAGAAGCCAAAGCCTCCTCATCGGGCTCCGCAACCGCCGGAATGTGCTCCGCAATGAACTTTTCCATGCGCAAATTCGCCGAAACCTCGTCACGCAGATGATCGCGCTCGGCCTCCAGCATCTCCCAGGATGCTCCATGCTCCCGATAGGTCTTGATGAGTTCCTCCAGACGCCGCACAACCTCTCCCTCATCCAAATCCTGATGCGTCTTCTCCGCCTCCTGGGCTATGAGGATGGAGTCAATCACCTCCTCCTCGGCCGCCTTGCTAAACTCCTCATCCCGCTCGCAACAAGACACCTGGGTGCGCAACTCGGCCTCCGACTTGATTCGGGTAAAAGCCTCCTCCAACAACTCGGGGTTAATCAGTTCTCCATTGACTCGAATCATCACTTTCTCCTCCGCAATACAGGATCCTGGGCATAGGCTTTCAAGCTCTCGGCAAAAGGCGAGAGATCCTCGCGAGCCTCCAGCGACTGCCGATAGATTTCCAACTGCTCCGCAGTCAGCACCTCTGCCAATTGCTCCAGCTGAGACTCCCGAATCTGCTCGAAGCGCGCCTTCAACATCGCCTCCAAGGGATTCTCTCCCGGCGCGGCATTCGCCATCTCATTGCGCAAGGCTTCCGCCTGTGCAATCTGCTCCTCCTCGCTCCGGGCGGTGGCCCCACCCGCCTGGGCCGCCAACTTCTGCTCATAGAGAATCTCCTCCATCCGCTCCTTCTGTTGCGGCTTGAGATTCAGCAACTGATTGACTTGATTCATCTCACTAGCCACGGCGGCATTCGCATCAGCCTCCAGCCGCCGCTGGGCACTGGACGCCAACAAATCCTTCTGAGCCGGAGTGAGCACCTCACCCAGAAAGTCAGCCAGCCCCTCGCCCTGCAAAAGCAAAGCCAACTGTCCGTGGGCCTGCAGGTCCCCGGAGGCAATCGCCCCCTGCACTTCCGCAAAAGCCGCCCGCAAGGCAGCCACCTGCTCGAGAGTGAGGTTCAGATCTCCCGTCCAAAAGGCCAATTGGTCCTCAAAAGCCTCATTCTGCTGGCGCGCGATGAGCCCGGCAATTTCCTCCTGCTGCTGTGCAATGCGCGCTTTCTCCTCCGCAGCCAGGTCCTCGAAGCGCTCCCCCTCCCGGATCACCACCGGCTCACCAGACAAAACCGAAGGCCGCCCCTCCAAGTCTTCCGGACTAAGCGGAGGCACCGAGCGATCCCGGCGGGACTTGAAGCCGGGCAAGGCATCACTCTCCGCAAAATCACTCTTACTCTCCCTCTCCACAGCCTCCGAATCCGGCTTCTGCGGTCGCGGTCCCCAAACAAAAAGAGCCACCGCCACCCCCAGCAAGCCTGCCCCCATGATTAGCTTCTTCTTCATATCCTTCGTAGTTTCTAACCTCACTCGCCCTCCGGCTTTTGCCAGCGGAAAATCAATCATCCGCGCACAGCTGCCACCGCCGCCTTCATATCCGGTGCCTTGAAGGTCGAGGAACCCGCGACCAGCACATTGGCCCCGGCCTCGCGGCAAGTCCGGGCCGTCTCCGCCCCCACTCCGCCATCGACCTCAATATGGAAGGACAAATTCTGCTCGGCCCGCGCCGCCGCGGCCTGCCGCACCTTCTCCATCACCTCCGGCATAAAGGCCTGTCCCCCGAAGCCTGGCACCACCGTCATGCACAGCAGCATGTCAATCTGTGGCAAAAAGGGTTCCACCGCCGAAAAAGGCGTTGCCGGATTCAGCGCCAATCCCGCCTGCACCCCCGCAGCCCGAATCGCCGCCAAGGTTTCGCCCACCTGGTGATCAGACTCAGGCTCAACGTGAACCGTAATCATATCCGCCCCCGCTGCCACAAAGCGCGACAAGTAATGGTCGGGACGCTTGATCATCAGATGGACATCCAGAAAGACATCATTGGTCGCATGCACCGTCTCCACCATGGCGGGGCCGAAGGAAATATTATCGACAAAATTGCCATCCATGATGTCCAGATGCAGCCAATCTCCCCCCGCGTTGATCGCCCGGCTCGTCTCCTCGGCCACTCGCCCAAAGTCCGCCGCCAAGAGGGAGGGCGCGACAATGATGTCCTGATAAGTCCAATTTTTCACGACCAGAGGGATAGCAACCCTCCGCGAAGAAGCAAGAGCCCGCAGGCCAGAGAAGAAAATCCAGAGTTCAGAGTTCAGAGTTCCGAAACAAAAAATTCTGTCCCATTCTGTTCATCCTGTCCAAAAAACGCCCCAAGTAATCCTCTCTCATCCTGTTCATCCTGTCCAAAAACCACCCCAAACAAAAATCCTGTCCTCCCCCCACCTCCGCAAAGGGGCACGATTTTAAAAATGACCATTGGATTTCGCCTTCTTTTCTGACAATTCCTTGGGCGTGCTCGTAGACGCTCCTGCCAAATTGAACCTTTCCCTCCGGGTCCTGGGAAAACGCCGCGATGGCTTCCACAAAGTCGAAACCCTCATGACGCCCCTGCGGGGCCTGAGCGATCACCTTCATTTTGAACCCGCCGAGCAATACCACCTCGACTGTGACGAGCCCGGCGTGCCCACCGATGGCAGCAACCTCGTCACCCGGGCCGTGCGCTTGTTTGAACAAGAGAGCAAAGAGAAAGTCGGGTACAGGATCCGCTTGGAGAAAAACATTCCCCACGGAGCAGGACTGGGAGGCGGCTCCAGCGACGCCGCCGCCACCCTACTCGGGCTCAACGCCCTCTACGACGAGCCCATCGACTTTGACAAACTTTCTCAAATGGGCGCCAGCCTCGGCTCCGACGTGCCCTTTTTCTTTTTCGACGAAGCCTGCTGGTGCCGCGGACGGGGCACCGATGTGGAGGCCGCTGGCATTGAGTGGAACGAGACCGTTCTCCTCTTTAAGCCCGCCTTTCCCGTCTCCACCGAGCAAGCCTACAAACGCTGGAAATTCTCCCGCGAGCATGCCGACATCCCCTACGGAGCGCAGGAAATCGCCGGGGTCAAAATGGTCAACGACCTCGAGCGCCCCGTGTTCGAGAAGCACCTCTTCCTCGCCATTCTCAAGCGCAAACTCCTCGCCACCGAAGGTGTGGCCGGGGCCATGATGAGCGGCTCGGGCTCCACCGTCTTCGCCGTCTTGGAGGAAGGAGTGGATGGCGAAAAACTTGCCGAAAAGGTCAAAAGTGAAACCGACCCGGAAATGTGGACCTGGTGCGGTCAGGCGGGATAAGCTCCGCTCCTCACTCCCCAAGGCTCCACCCTCCTAGCTCTAGGCTCCTTTTTCGCGGCTCCGGACTCCTCTTTTGTAGCTCCGGACTCCTCTTTTGTAGCTCCGGACTCCTCTTTTGTAGCTCCGAACTCCTCTCTTGTAGCTCCGAACTCCTCTCTTGTAGCTCCGAACTCCTCTCTCGTAGCTCCGAACTGCAATCCCGGCCCCTTTGAATTTCACGATTCCAAGGACCCATCCGTCTCTAAAAAAACGCGGAGGCCTCGGCGAGGCCTCCCTACCGCTTGGAGCCCTACCGCTGATCTCCGGTTGGGACCCACGGGGCTTCGTTCGGCAATAGGCTCCATGCGGCATGGGCAGACCTCTTTCTTTTTGCAGTGGTCAGGGGAAGGAACGACCGCCACACTCCCTGCCATGGCGGAAATCGGTGAACGAACAGAGCTGACGGTGATGCGGGAGGCTCCTATGGGGATGTTTCTCAATGGCGGGCGCGAGCTCGGTGATATCCTGCTGCCCAAACGCGAGGTGCCCAAGGGAACTCTGCTGGGCGGAAAGGTGGAAGTCTTTCTCTACCGAGATAGCGAGGACCGCCCCATCGCCACCACCCGCCACCCCAAGGTGATGCCGGGAGAGTTCGCCTACCTGCAAGTGGTGCAGACCACTCCGGTGGGGGCCTTTCTCGATTGGGGCCTGCCCAAGGACCTGCTCTTACCCTTCCGCGAGCAAAAGGAGCCCTGCGAGGTGGGTCGCTCCTATGTGGTCCACGTCCATGTCGACCCGGCGACCCAGCGCATCGTGGCCAGCCGCCGCCTCAATCGCTTCCTGAGCAAAGAGCCCCCGAAATACCTTGAGGGGGAAGCGGTGGACCTCATTCTCTACGGAAAAAGTGAGCTCGGCTACAAGGCCATCATCAATAACGAGGCCGCTGGCATCATCTACCACGACACCGTCTTTCGTCGCCTTCATGCGGGAGAAAAGACGACGGGCTACATCACCAAGGTGCGACCGGATGGCAAGATCGACCTCTCCCTCTATCCCCCCAAGGAATATCTCGCTGACGAGCTGGAAGAGGTCCTCCTCCGTGAGCTGGAAGAACGCGGCGGCTTCTGGCACCTCAGTGACCGCAGTCCGGCAGAGGACATCTACGCGGCCCTCGGGGTGAGCAAGAAAGCCTTCAAACGCGCCACCGGAGCCCTTTACAAACAACGCAAAATCGTCATCGGGCCCGACGGCATCTCTCTCGCGCCGCGCTGAGAGCACGACACGAGGAAAAGTAGCCTCAGTCCACGAAGCTCACCCGCAGACTGTCGAGGAGGGGCTTGGACTTGTTGTCGGTGGCATCCTCCACTTTGAGCTCCACCTGAAAGCCATAACCCGCCGGAAGAGCGGACAGGTCGAGAGCGGCCGGGGTCTTGGCCACTTGGCGGGCAAAGCCCTCCACCGGCTCATAGCTTTCCTTGACCTCCTGCCAATCGCTCCAGGTGTCCGCCGCGCCATCATTGTCGGTATCGACGCCCACGCGAGCGGTCACCGTCTCCACCCAGGGACCGGGGCTGACGAAGTCGTTCTTTTGCTGGGTGACGAGGTAGAACTGGCCTTCCGCGAAGCCGACATCGGGATCGGGGTGACCTTTGCCGATATGGTCACACCAGGTGAACTGCTCGTCCATGGATGGCGAGGTGAACCAGCCCACACTCATCTCGTGACCGCCCACCGGATCGTAGTCGCCGAAGAGGTAGTACTGACCACCCACCGCAATCAGGGCCCAGTCGCCATAGGCCTCCTGCTCGGGCTCATGGATCTCATACTCGGCCACGTTGCTGGGGTAGTTCTCCGGGTCTTCCTTCTTCCAGTGAGGGTGGCGATAGGTGCCGATCTTGCCCGTGGGCTCGGTGCGTTCGTCGACGGCGGGGGCCTTTATCTCGAAGTTGTCGATGCCATTGGGGCTCACCGCGTGACCCGCCAGCGGGGAATCCCAGGAGCGCTTGTTGGCGCTGATGGGGCTCCAGTCCTCGAAGACCACGTGCATCTTCCCTTCCAAGTCGCGGATGAAACCCGCGTCTGAGCCGTGGGAGGGGTCCTCCACGGCCTTGCCCTTGTTTTCCCCCGGCTGGCCGTCGGTCAGGTCGGTGTCCACAAAGACATGGGAGTCCTGGTCATTGGGGAAATCGTAGTAAATCAGGGTCTTGTCGCCCACTTGCTCGGCGCTGGTGACCCACTTGGCGAAGCCCGGAGTGACGGGGCCATGATGCACCCAGGTCTTCATATCCCGGCTCTGCCAAGCGTGATAACCACCCAGGGTCTTCTGCAAGCCTCCCGGCGCATCGAATTGATTCGCGAAAGGGGTGGTCTTGAGCGGAATATCGAAGCCTTCCACCTCGACGTCCTCCGCTTGGAAAGCCTGCCCCTTCTGCTGGGGGGCTCCGTAGCGGCCGAACATCCAGTAATCCTCCGGGCCCTTGACGAGGAGCACGGGGGCATCGCGCAGGTTCTCCGGGCCAACGTTCTCCACCGGGTTCCAGTTTTGCCAAATGGGCGACTGCGCGAGAGTCAGGGTCGCAAGAGATCGTTTCTCTTCCGAAGTCTGCAATTTGCTGATGAAGGTGCCTTTTTTCTCGGTAGGCGCGAGAAGCCCGTCGGCGAGGGTGAGACCCTCGCTGGAGGCGGTGGCGGCTTGCCAATCTTCTTGGCTGCTCACCGTCCAGTCGGCAGCGGTCAGTCTGGTGGCTCCGAAGGCCAGAAGACCGACTCCCAGAGCGTATTTATTTGTCGTCATCATAAATTTGCCAGACCGGGCTTAAAGCTTCTCCACCTCCACATAGTAAGCCCCGATGGCTTTGTCGTCACTGGTGTGGAAGGTGGCCTCCAGCTCGATTTCCCCGGCCGGCAGCTCGGCCTCGAAGGTGATGCCGGCATCCTCGGAGGAGACTTTCTTTTCGCCTTGGAAGCTGGCCACTTTGAGAGTGGCGCGCTGCACGGGAATGGCGCGGCCGGGAGTCTCGCGGAAGGCCACGAGCCCGGGCACGGGCTCGCCTGCGGGCAAGGCTTGGGTGATTTTTGCGCCCGTGCTGGGGGCCCAGCGATGGAGTGTGATGCGGTAGGCCCCCGCTTCCGCAACTTGCAGCGCCCAGAAGCCGGTGCCCTCGAAGCCAGCCCGAATCTGCTGATGATTCCAAGGCACCATGCGCTGATTGGTGAGCCAGTCATGGCTGGAAAGAAGGGTGGGATTTTCCTGAGGAGAACCAATCTGGATACGCGCTTCGTTCTCAAAAACAGGGGAAATGTCTTCCCACCAAGCCTCGTAATCGGCCCGCAACTTGGCCACCACCTCGGGGAACTGCTCGGCCACATTCTTGCGCTGGCCGGGGTCTTTTTGGATGTCGTAGAGTTCCTTGCCGTTGATGAGGCGCCAGCGTAGGGTCATGGTGCTGGAGCTCTTCCACTTCTTGGGATCACGCACCCGCTGGGAGTCGGTGATGATGGTCCGCTCGGGCCAATCCCCGGCCTCGTCCTTGAGCAAAGGCACCAGCGACACGCCATCCAACTGGTAGGATTCCTCAATAGGCGGGAGCTCGCACAGCTCCACGAAGGTGGGCAAGACGTCGATGTGAGCGGTGAGTTCCTCGACATCGCGACCTTCCGCAAAACCACCTGCGGGCCAATGGAGGAAGAAAGGCACGCGGTGACCGCCATCGTAGGGACTGCCTTTGCCCGCCTTCATGCCGGCATTATTGACATGCACCCCCCGGGCCGTGCCGTTGTCGGTGGTGAAGATGAAGATGGTGTTCTCGGCGAGTCCCTTCTCTTCCAGAAAGTCCCGCATCTTGCCCACGTTCTCATCGATATTGGCAATCATGCCAAAAAAGACCGCCAGCTCTGCCGCTTTCTTGCCGAACTTTTCCTCCAGCTCAGGCAGGTAGGGCTTCCAGTATTTTTCCTCACAGTGATAAGGCCCGTGCGGGGCATTGGTGGAGATATAGGCGAAGAAGGGCTTGTCGGCCGCCACGCTCTCGTTGATGAAACGGGTGGCTTCCTGGAAGTAGACGTCGGTGCAATAGCCCTCATACTTTTTCAGCTCGCCATTGTGGACATAAGAATCGTCGAAGTAGGCGTTGTCCCAGGCATCGGGAGCCTGGCCCACCCCGCCCGCACCGTGACGGACGACCTCGGAGAAGCCGCGGTCCTCGGGACGGAACGGATAGTTGTCCCCGAGGTGCCATTTGCCAAAAAGGCCGGTGGCATAGCCGCCTGACTGAAAGACCTCTCCCAGAGTCTTCTCGCCTTCGAAGAGGAAACAGCGCCCCATGATGGTGTGCCAGGGACCCGCGCGATTGGTAAAGTGCCCGCTCATCAAGGCCCCCCGTGTCGGCGCGCAAGTCGGGCTGACGTGGTAGTCGGTGAGGCGCACACTCTCTCCATGCAGCTCGTCGAGTTCGGGGGTCTTCAGGATCTCGTTGCCGTGGCAGGAGAGATCGCCATAGCCCTGATCGTCGGTGATTACGAAGACCACATTGGGCTTCTCAGCGGCAGAAAGAGTCAGATTGGCGGCGCAGAAAAGCGCGAAAACGCGCAGCGCACGGGGCAGTGAACGGGAACGGAGGCTGGTTATCATGATTATGGAATGTTACTCCAACGCGGAAGCACGAAATAAATTTCATCTCCCGCCCTCTCACCCCAGTATCCAGAGCCGAAAGCTTGCGCACCCTGTTGAAAAATCCCCCTCCGCCGTCGCCCCTTCCGCTAGCCATGAAGTTTTTTCCACTCTTTCTGCCCTTGGCCCTCGCGGCAGACCAGTCGGCACCCAGCGCCGGGAACCTCCTGCTGGACCATCCACCGGAAGTTCCCGCTCCCGAACTTCCGCGTGACTATCCGCTTTCGGCCGCACGCATCGCTCTCGGTCAACGCCTCTTTTTTGACGACGCCCTTGCCAGCAAGAAAGAGGTCTCCTGCGCCTTTTGCCACCTCCCCCAGGAGGCCTTTTCCGATCCCTCGCTACAGCCCTGGGGCGTGCAACCGGCCCACACCACGCGGCGGCACTCCATGCCCCTCTTCAATCTCGCTTGGAAAAAAGGGCCCTTCCGCTGGGATGGCGAGGAGCCCACCCTGCGGGGCCAAATGCTGCGCCCCATCGTCGACCCCATCGAAATGGGCGAGAACCTCGCCACCTTGCCCGCCAAGCTCGCCGCCCGGGAAGGATACCTCGCCCAGTTCCAGGCAGCTTTTGGAGATCAGGAAATCACCCCCGAGCGGCTGGCCATTGCCTTGGAGCAATACGTCCTCACCCTCACCTCCTTCGACTCCCGCTACGATCAGGCTCAGCGCGGAGGCGACGAGCTCACCGCCTTGGAAAAGCGGGGAGAATCTCTCTTCTTCACCAGCCCGACCGAGGGAGGGGCCGGGTGCGCCCGCTGCCATCCCGCGCCCTTCTTCACCGACCACGGCTTCCACAACAACGGCCTCCCCCTGCGCAAGAGTGACCACGGGCGCGAAGAGGTGACTGGCGAGGCCCGGGACCGGGGAAAATTTGCCACTCCCTCGCTGCGCAATATCGCGGTGACCGCTTCCTACATGCACGATGGGCGCTTCGCCACCCTCGCCGAGGTTGTGGCCCATTATGCGACCGCGAAAGAGGAAAGCCCGAGCCTGCCCAAGGATCTCAGGGAGCTCCGTCTCGACCAGGAAGAACAAGCCGTCCTCGTCGCCTTTCTGGAAACCCTCAGCGACCCCCAGTTCGCCGAACCCAGCGAACCCGACCCCAGAGAAGTCGATCCATTTGATTACTAAGTCAAACAAACTATAACTTCTCAATCCCGACAGCGATTGCTCACAACTAAAAGCCCACCAATTCCTAACAGGAGAGCGGATGACAGCTCTGGAACAAGTCTTAAATTATCGATTTTTGCCGAAAAATCTTCCGATACAGCATAGAATCGAAATCTAATTGAAGTCAACGAATCTAATGGTTCCGTAGTCCCCAAATATTCAAATGGAGATATAATCATTCCATCCCCATTGATGGGCACAGCAACATCCCTCCCAAATGAACCATCTACCGAAACAACCAATTCGCCAGAACCTACAACATCAACCAAATCAACAGCGAAAGCATTGTATCCAAACAAACTAAATTCTTCAGAAGAAAAATAAGAAACACTTAAATATGTTCTTCTCGGGCTTGGGCTATGCTGAGAAACAGAGAAGCTTAATTCTTGAGAAGTAATTGCTGCCACCCAACTAGGCTCTCCCGCCCCCAAAATTTCTCTTCGCTCCGTTAAAAGAGTATCATACAAAACAGAATCAGAAGCCATTCCTTCTGAGGATAAAGACGATTCCCCAAAAGAAAAGTCATCTAAAATCAAGACAGCAGAAGAACAAACTTCAAGACACAAAGAATTGCAAATTAATATATATAATAACTTTGTCATTTAAGGTGTAGGATTAATCACTCGAACGCTCGACTCTTTAATGAACAGCCCCGAGTCAAGATTATCATCATTAACGTCTGCTATCACAAATTTCACATGATAACTCTTACCCGGTTTCACGAAAACATGAGCCTTCAATCGGACAACCAAGCCATCGTATTCAACTTGGACTGGCTGATTCAAACCATCAACCTCCGGGTCAATATCCAAATCATCATCCAAATACAAATACTCGTTCATCCCCGGATTAATTGGACTCACACTACACGACAAAAATCGAGCACGTAACGCACTGAAAATAAGGAAAAAATACGCAAAAAAGGCTTGCAATGTCGGTGGCCGCCCAAAATT
>NZ_JAENIO010000024.1 GCF_016595415.1 Roseibacillus ishigakijimensis | reverse complement strand
GGCTCTTTTTTTGTCCGCGAAGAGGGACTGGAAGGAGGACAGGGGAAGTCGGCTGCCAGAAAGGGAAGACGCGTCCCGCGTGGCGGAGAGGCAGAGACGTATCAGGACGGAGTTCTGGGCCAGACCGGAGGCCCGGCGACACCGGAGAGCAAGCCAGTGGCTCGCTCCTACTTACCGCGTTCGTCGCCCCAAAGGAGCACGTGCAGGCGGTCGGTGAGACGGTAGCCATGCCGGAGGCATTCTTCTGCTAGCCAGAGCCGATTGTTCTGCAACGCCTCCGGGCTGCGGCCCTCGGGCATGAGCAAAAGTCTGTCTTTGGGGATCCGATAACGCTCTTGCAGGTTTTTCACTTCCTCCAAATCGTCCCGTGATTGCACGACAAACTTGAAGTAGGCCCGGTTGCAAGAGGCGTAAAATTCGAGCGCGGTCGCCTTTTCCCGCAGTGATTTCGAGTTGCGTGAATTTGATAATTTCGGGGAGACATTGTATTGGCTGATGCAAGCATCCAGCTCTTGAGTAGGCAATTGGGTGCCATTTGTTTCGATTTCGACCACTTGCTCCTTCGCGGAAAGCAATTGGAGGAGGGAGAACAGCTCGCTCTGTTGGAGAAGCGGTTCTCCACCTGTGAGGACCAAACGATCGCCGGGTTGAAGATGGTCTGAGAGTTGGTGGGCGACTTCTTCGGGACTCAGTTCGACAATCTGTTCTTCTTTTGAGAATTTGTGCTCATCCTGGTGGGCCCAGGGAGTGCCTTCCCAGTTCCAGGTGAAGGGGGTGTCGCACCAGTGGCAGTGGAGATTGCATAGGGAAAGCCGGAGAAAGACAGCAGGACAGCCCAGGGAGGGGCCTTCGCCTTGCAAGGTGCGAAAAATTTCCGGTTCTCCATGAGCGAAGCGAGCAAGTTTCATGAGTGAGTTTCGAGGGGCCGTGGGGTTGGAGGACAGCTTTACGGGGGCAGGATAGGGAGAGGAATAAAATTCCTTCAGGAAGTCATTGGAGGAATGGCGGTAGTTGGGTTAGGCTCCCGTCATACAGGTGATGAAGTTGACAAAAGGCGGTTATGGCGAGCCCAGTGGCGGGCTTAAGTTCATGTTTCTGGCAGCCGCCACTGTGATTGTCATCGCTGGGCTCAAGGCCGCAGCCAGCATTTTTGTCCCGGTCCTTTTGGCGTTTTTCATCGCAACGGTGTCGTTTCCCATCACCAATTGGCTCCGCGAGCACCGCGTTCCCCGTTGGCTGGCAGTTTTGCTGACGGTCTTGGTCGATTTCGCGTTTTTGGCCGGAGTGGTGGTGATCGCGGTGATTCTGGTGGGAGATTTTAGCGAGAAGTGGGCGGGAACCGGTCCGGCTGATCCGAGTTCTTACAAGAGCCTGGTGGAGAAAAAGATTGGGGATGTCTCCCTGTTCATCGTCGAGCAATTGGAGAAGCGGGAGTTTGAGAATGCTCGCGAAACCGTCGATAGTTATTTCCGGAGCAAGGCCCTGGATCAGTTGGAGCAGATTGATTTTGGACAAGTTTGGAGTCTGGGCACTGGGGTTGTCGGTCGGGTGGCCTCCTTCTTCGGCACGACCTTCTTCGTGCTTCTGATGACTATCTTCATGCTGACTGAAGCCCGGATGTATGGCCGTCGTATCAGTGCTATTTGTGAGGCTAAAGGTCCTGACTTTGAACGCATCTTCAGTGCGACCCGCGATATTCAACGTTTTTTGGGAATCAAAACGGTGGTCAGTCTGGTGACGGGCTTGTTGGCTGGATTGCTTTGCTGGATCGCGGATTTGGATTTTTTCATTCTCTGGGGAATCTTGGCCTATGCCTTGAACTATGTCCCGGTGATCGGTTCTGTCATTGCCGGGGTGCCGCCCACCGTGCTCGCGCTCATCGTCAGTGGAGGACCCCAAGCTCTCGCGGTGGCGACTGGTTACACTGCGATTAATGTTTTTATTGGCAATTTTATAGAGCCGATGCTGATGGGCAGCCGGTTTGGTTTGTCGACTTTGATGGTGATACTTTCCGTGATGTTCTGGGGTTGGCTTTGGGGGCCGGTGGGGATGCTTTTGGCGGTTCCGCTGACCATGTTGATGAAGGTGGCCATGCTCAACAGTGAAGATTTCCGTTGGCTGGCGGTAGCGATGAGCAAAGAGGATCGGGTCAATATGAAAGCGCGCGTTGAGGAATTGCGCACTGCGGTGCAGGAGGCCGACGGGTCGTCTGTCCGGGAGACCGCGACGGAGAGCTGAATCGCACTCGACGAATGGGCACCGCGCGCTAAAGTCTCCCCCTGATGACGAAAGGGGAGGTGTGGTTTGGCAGATTGGTGACTGGAGTGCTGGTCTTTCTTCTGCTTTTGGTCTTTGTGGGAGCCATTGTGCGTGCCAGCGGGGCCGGGCTGGGTTGTCCCGATTGGCCGAAGTGTTGGGGGCAGCTGATCCCTCCGTGGAAAGTAGAGCAGGTCGACTTGTCTAAAATCAACTATGAACGCTTTGAGCAAAAGGCGGAGCGTTTGGGGCGTGATTTGGACACGGTGACTCCGGAGCACATTCTCGAGAGTTTCAATCCGGTGCACACTTGGACCGAGTTTGCGAATCGGCTGGTGGCTCTTCCACTGGGATTTCTTGCGCTCGCGGCTCTGGTGGCGGCCTTCTATTTGCCAAAAGACAATAGACGGAAAAAGCTCATCACCCTGTCCGCGCTTTCGCTTTTCATCATTTTGCTCAATGCGGTCATGGGTGCGATGGTGGTTTATTCGGGATTAAAGCCCGGCATCATTTCTTTGCACCTCGCGCTAGCCATGGCCCTGATCTTTATCCTCGTCTACTGTCGACGGGAGGTTTCGGCCCAACCTTCTTTTGTGGTTGGGAAAAAGCTGGCTCCCTGGGTGTGGGCGCTTTTGGCGCTTGTGCTGGCGGAGGGAATCTTTGGCTCGCAAGTGCGGGAGTTGACCGATGTCCTCGCGCGGTCGCACAAGGGAGAGGCCCGGGCAGATTGGATCTGGGAATTGGAGCAGAGTGCGATCTATCTCGTGCACCGTAGTTTTTCTTGGCTCATCGTTTTGTTGATGGGCTTGGTCTTTTGGAAGGCCCGGCAGTTGGGGGTCGTGGAGTTGCGCGCCAAGGTGATGGCTGGTCTTGTGCTGGCCATGATGGTCATGGGCCTCATCTTGGCTCAGGTGGGGGTCTATGCCTGGGTGCAAGTGCTTCATGTCGGGGTGGCGGGCCTCATGGTGACGGTGCTTTGCGACTGGAGCCTGGTCCTGCAACGGGCAAAAAATTAGAAACAGCCCCGTGTTCAATCTTCCCAGTGATAGCCAATGGAACCGGCGCACGTTTCGGCTGGAGCTCGTGCGCTCACTGCCGGCAGGAGTGATCGAGACGGTGGGGACCACCTTTGCGGTCTTTCTGGCGGTGTCGGTTTTTGGGGCGAGCCAGACGCAGAAGGCCGTGCTGGTGGCCTCGGCTAGTGTGGGCCTTTTGCTCAGCTTGTTCGTGGTGCAGTTCGTGCGGCGCTTGGGCTGTAGCGTCAATGCCGCCATCTGTGGCCTTTCCTTCTTTGCGGCAGCGGGTTTTCTCCTCGCCGCTTGCCAACCCGAAAGCCTGCTCTGGTATCTGGTGGGCATGTGTGGCGCGCAGTTGGGATTGACCCTTTCCATGCCGCTCTTTTCGCAAATTTATCGGCGGCATTATCCGGACCTCAATCGAGGCCAGCTTTTTGCTTTTACAGCGATTTTTCGCAAGTTGGCGGCCGTGCTGACTGGTTTGGCTTTCGGTTTCTGGTTGCGGGAGCGTCCGGATGACTATCCTTGGCTGCTCTCTTGCTATGCTCTCTGCTGCGTGTTGATGGCCGTCTGTGTGATGGCGATGGCTCCGATCAAGCTACGCAAAACCGTCGGGGTGCGGCTCTTTGATGCCTTCGGTCATGTCCGCAGTGATGCGCCTTTTCGCAAGCTGCTCATCGCTTGGATGGTCTTGGGCTTCGGGAATCTCCTGTGCTTCGGGATCTTTGTCGAATTCGTCGCGAATCCCGATTACGGCTACGGGCTCAGTGCGGATCAGGTGAGCTTGATCACGACGACCACGCCGGAAGCTTGCTTCCTGGTGACGGTGTTTCTGTGGGGGGTGGTCTTTGACCGCGTGAACTTTTTCTCCGTTCGCATCATCATCAATCTCTTTTTCATCGCGGCCGTGTTGGTCTTCTTTCTCGGGGGCGCGGTTTGGGCGCTCTATCTTGGATTGGCCCTCCATGGCATCGGGAAGGCGGGAGGAAATGTGGCTTGGAGTCTCTGGGTTACCAAGTTCGCCCACGAGGACCATGTGGCGGAGTATATGAGTGTGCACACCTTCCTGACCGGCTGCCGGGGGACGGCGGCCCCTTTCATTGGTTTCACGGTGGCGGCAGCTTTTTCGCCCCAGGTGGTTGGCATCATTGGAGCGACTTTGATGACGCTCTCCACTTTTATGATTTTGCCTCAGTTCAAGGAGAGCTTGAGAAAAGACGACTGAGGATCAGGGAGTCTTCAAGACTTCCACTTTGCAGGATACCACACCGGCATTGACGAAGCCCAGTTTGCGCGCGGTCCCGATGGAGACGTCGATGATACGTCCTTTGATGAAGGGGCCCCGGTCGGTGATGGTGACGATTTGGGAACGGTTGTTGCGGAGATTGGTGACGCGCACTTTGGAGCCGAAAGCCAAGGTGCGGTGTGCGGCAGTGGCTCCGGCGTTTGTGAAGCGCTTGCCCGAGGCTGTTTTGGTGCCTCCGTTGGTTTTTACGGAATACCAGGACATTTTCCCGCGCTGGGTGGAGGCGACGATGTATTTGCCCGCGATGAGTTTGGGTTTGACGACTTTCTTTTCGGCCGGAGGAGGAGAGGAGGCTTTCGCACTTTCCACCACGGGAGGGTGATCGGCACAGGAAACCAGGGCCGTCAGAAGGGACAGGGAGGCAACAAGTCGGAGCATTTCGTCAGTTTAGCAAAGAGAGCGAGAAAGGGGAAGAGCGAGGTTCTCAATCCGGTTGGCCTGTGGTGCCGGGGGGGGAGAACTCCAATCCTTGGACGAAGTCGATGACCTTGCGGGCAGACATTTCGCAAGGTCTGAGGAGTTTTCCTTTTCTCAGGTGGTAGAGATTGAGGCTGATGTAATCCGAACCATCGGCGGCTTCGCCGATGAGCTTTTCGCCTCCGCCCCCGGCCACTTGCAGGCGTGTGAGGAGATACCTGCGGCCATGGGCCCAGCCGGTGGAGGAGCCCAAGGGGATGCGGGCCAGTTTGGCCGTGAAGTCCGCGAGCGGGCAATCCGGATGCATGAGCATAAAGAAACCCTGCTGGCAGCGGTGTCAACTCGCCGGGAGTGAGAACCTTGCCCGCAGGGTGGGAAAATGAATTCAGGTGGCCGAGCAGGGCTCAGGCTGCCGCTTTCCAGTCTGCGATGCGGTCGGCGTGAGCGGCGAAGAGTTCGTCCGTGGAGCCGTGGATGGTGATGTTCTCAATGACGTCGTTTTTGCGAATGGAATCGATGACGTCCTGACCCTTGGTGGTCTCGCCAAAGACGGTGTGCTTGCCGTCGAGGTGGGGAGTGGGGCCGTGGGTGATGAAGAACTGGGAGCCATTGGTGTTGGGTCCGGCGTTGGCCATGGAGAGAATGCCGGCCTTGTCATGGCGGCGGTTGGCTTTGCATTCGCACTCAAACTTGTAGCCGGGGCCGCCAGTGCCGGTGCCGAGGGGGCAGCCGCCCTGGATCATGAAGTTGCTGATCACGCGGTGGAAGGTGAGGCCGTCGTAGAAGCCGCGGGAAGCGAGGTGCAGGAAGGAGGCGACGGTGACTGGAGCGTCGTCGGGGAAAAGAGTGAGATCGATGTCGCCCTTGTTGGTGTGGATGGTGATTTTGATGTCGTCCATGGTGGCGAAGCCTCTAGAAACCAGAGCCCGGAGTCCAGAGCGAATTTTCCTCACTCGGTCCCGGCCTCGTGGTCGACTCGTCCGCCGATTGCAATCATGAGTTCCAGCCATTCGCCTGTGTCCGTGCGGACGGTTTTTTTGAACAACCTGCCTCGCCAAAAGACGGCTTGATCGGCGCCGCCCGTGATCTCGAAGATTTCCCCAGGCTCTCCATGGGGCCATCTCATTGAGTAGGAAAATTGCTCGGGAAAGAGGGTTTGCCCGTGATGGCTGAGTTGCTCGCCTTGAGCATTTTTCCCCTGCAATAAAGCCGATTTGACCGTTTTGGTTCACGGATTTCAGGAAGGATTCTTCCACCGTAGGCGGGGCTTTGGTGCCTTGTTTTTGGTAAAAAGCGATCACCGCTTCGTAGGGGGCTCGCTCTGATGGCGAGAGTTCGGTCACCTCTTGGGTTCGCAGAAGCTCCACCGTCCAGGCAGTCAAGCCAAGTAGGATTAGGAAGCCGAACACCACGGACCAGATTTTCACCGTCCTGGTCCAAAATTGAATCCGCCTTTTGTGGTGAACGGCCGCTAGGAGAGCGGTGAGTGCCACGCCCACCATGGCAGAGCCGACGAAGCCCTGCCAAAAGGGGAAGCTGTCCGGTGGGTAAAAGTCGTTTGAATGGTTCAAGCGATAGGGTCGCCATAAAAGGAGGTGGTAGGCGACCATCGACAGTTGAACGAGGGCGCTCCATCCCATGAGGAAGCTGGCGAAGCGAAGGGCGCTCTGGCTGCCGCTCCAAAAGAGAGCGGCGGCAATTGTTAAAAAAATGGCCGTTCCGTAGTCCTTCTCTCCCAACATCTGGTCATTGACGGCTGCTTGGAGGCAGCTGCCGCCCGCAAGGGTCAAAGCGGTGACAGTGAGGAGGCGATCGTGTTGGGGAGAAGGTAAGAGACCGAGGAGCCGGCGCAGGAGGTGATCGGCAAAGTGCGGACTGAACCGGTCTTGCGAGCAGTCTGGTCCTGTCAGGTAGATCTTGGTAGGCTTTTTCTGGTTTAGCCAGGTTTGCAGGGCCTTGAGGGCTTCTTCGGGATGCCAGGTGCCCCCGGTCATCACGAGCGTGGCTTTGCCAGATTCTTTGGCTTTGGCGAGGAGGTGGTTGCTGAGAGCCGACTTTTCGGGGTCCTTCAAGTCAGTGTGAGATTCGTGAAAAACAATGACTCCATCGGCGCTGGCGAGAGCGGCATTGGCCTCTGTCACTTCGTCTGTGGCCTCATCATTGGCCAGGGCTGGGATGACTTCCACGGCCAGCCCTGCCTCGCGGGCGACTTGGGCGAGCCGTTTTTCCAACTCATTGGCCTCCCGCGTAATGAGGGTTTGGAAGGGAGGGGCGGAGGGAGGCATGCGAGGGAGGCTAGCCCTTCGGCTTGTTCCATTCAATCCTGCGGGAGAGCGCCCCACCAGTTCTTGTTAGGCTGGAAGGAGGGGTCGAGGTAGCGGGCGTGCTGCTTTTCGAGGCGTTCCTTCAGCCCGGTGTGCCAGTTTTCGATTTGTTGCTTTTTCTTGGCGGGGTCGAAGCGGGGATCTTTCTCGGGGAGAAGGGCTCCGGTTTCTTTTTGCAATCGTTGCAGGATGACGAGCATCGCGTGTGCCCGCTCGGGATGTTCGGCGGCGAGGTTCCGTTGTTCGCCGGAGTCCTTGGACAAGTGGTAGAGCTCGAGACGGCCGTCTTCGAGATACTGGATGAGCTTCCACTCGCCTTGGCGAAGGATGGAGGAGGGCTCGCCACCCTGGTTTCCGTAGTGCGGGTAGTGCCAGAAGAGGGGGCGGTCGGCGAGAGGCTTGCCCTCCAGCAAGGGGCGCAGGGAGAGACCGTCGAGGTGTTGCTCAGGGAGCAGATCCAGTCCGGCCAGGTCCAGCAAGGTGGGGTAGAAGTCCGTGCCCGTCACCGGGGTGTCGTCGGTCGCTCCGGCCTGGGTTTTGCCGGGCACATAGAGGTAGTAGGGAGCGCGCAGTCCGCCCTCCCATTGCCGTCCTTTGCCGCCGCGCAGAGGGAGAGCGGCGGTGGCAAAAGCGTCGCCGCTGGTCACCCCGCCGTTATCGCCCGTGAAGACGACGATGGTGTCATTGCTTAGCTCCAGCTCCTCGAGGGTGTCGAGGACGGTGCCGATTGCTTGGTCGAGGGTTTCCATCATGCCCGCGTAGATGGGATTGTCCTGCACCTGGCGCACGGGCAAGGTGCGATCGATTCCGAAGCGCTCGTCGGCCTGGGAGTTGGCCGCGGCTTTTTGCTGATACTTTTTCCAAAGCTCCGGGGTGGTCTGGATGGGCCCGTGCACGGCGTAGAAGGAAAGGTAGGCGAGGAAGGGTTTCTCAGGCTCGTTGACCTGGTGGTTGCGGATTTCCTGCGCCGTTCTCTCGGCGAGCCAGAGGGTGAGGGAAGTCCCGGCGGGGATTTCTTCCGAGATCTTGGGATTGGTGAAGGGCGCGAAGAAGCCCCCTGGAGGTGAGCCCGCATGATGGCCGCCCACATTGAGCTGAAAGCCGTGATCCTCGGGGAAGGAGCCCTTGCCGCCGAGATGCCATTTGCCAAAAAACCAAGTGGCGTAGCCTTCCGCCGCGAGGGCCTCCGCCAGGGTGGTGTCTTCGGCAGGCAGCGCATTGGCATTGGGGGCGGGAAGAATCTTGTCATTGCGCTTCCAGTTCTCGCCAGTGGCCGCGCCAATCCAATCGGTGATGCCGATGCGTGGCGGGTATTTGCCGGTCAAGATGGACGCCCGCGAAGGGGAGCAGACCTGGCAAGTGGAGTAGCCGTTGGTGAAGCGCAGCGACTTTTGCGCCAAGGCGTCGATGCGTGGCGTCTCATAAAATGAAGAGCCTTCGCCGGAGAGATCGCGGATACCCAGGTCGTCGACGAGGAAGAAGACGATGTTGGGCTTTTTTTCGGCCCAAAGGGAACAGGTGAGGGTGAGAAAAATGAGAAGAGCACGCATAAGAATGTCGGGTAATGTGTTGCTAACGGAGGAAGCTGCCACCGAATTGCAAGAAGCTGGCTTCTTTGCAGAAAGGTTGGCCAATCTTGGGGAGTATCGTCGCTATGGTCAATATTTGTTCTTTGTTTGCTGTTTCTGTGGGGTTGGTTGCAGGCACCGCAGTTGCGGTTCCTTTTCTGGACTTAGCGGGTGAGAGGGAGCGGCAGGTGACGGTGGATCGCGAGGAGGGGCAATACCTCGGGCATGTGACCACCTGTCTTCTCGATGACGGGAAGACGATTTTGGCGGTTTATCCCAAGGGGCACGGCCGGGGTGGCATCGTTTATAAGCGCAGCGAGGACGGGGGGAAGACTTGGTCGGAGCGGCTGGCGACTCCCGATTCGTGGGCCACATCGCAGGAGGTTCCTACTTTGCACCGCATGACTGACGCGGACGGGCGCAAGCGCATCGTGCTGTGGTCGGGCATGTATCCCGCCCGCTATGCCTTGAGTGAGGATGAGGGGAAGAGCTGGAGCGAGCTGCACCCGGCGGGAGATTGGGGCGGAATCGTGGTCATGGGGGCGCATCTCTCCCTGAAAACCGGGCCAGGTCACTACGCTTGCTACTTCCATGACGATGGCCGGTTCTTTCGCCAAGGCGGAGAGCGCGGGGACTTCACCCTTTATCAAAGCCGCACCCGCGATGGCGGGGTCACCTGGGAAGAGCCGGAGGTGATTTGGACCGGGGGCGAGCTGGATCTTTGCGAGCCCGGGGCGGTGCGTTCTCCCGATGGCGGGACCATCGCTCTGCTCTTGCGGGAGAACTCGCGCCAGCAGAATTCCCAGATCATTTTTTCCCAAGATGAGGGCGAAACTTGGAGCGAACCCCGGCCCTTGGCGCGGGAATTGACAGGTGATCGGCACACGGTGCGGTATGCGCCCGACGGGCGGCTGGTTGTGGTCTTCCGGGGAGTTTTGCCGGGGAAACAGGAATTTTTCTCGCAAGGGGAGGCCCGTGGTGAGTTGCCCACCGTTGGTGATTGCGCGCTCTGGGTCGGCACTTGGGAGGATTTGCAGAGTGGGGGCTCGGGCGAGATGCTGGTGCGGCTATTGGATAATAAGAAAGGTCTCGATTCCACCTATCCCGGCGTGGAATTGTTGCCCGATGGCACCTTCGTGGTCACCACCTACGGCACTTGGGACGATGCCAGCAAGCCCTTCATCAAGTCGGTTCGTTTTCGTCTGGATGAACTGGATGCTCGTCTGACTGAGGGGGAGTGAACGCTTCGCGGCCGAGCTTTTCCGCGATGTAGTTGCGGTAGAATTCGACTTCGGGGGTGGGCTCTCGCTTGAGGTCGGGATCGGTCTCCAGCGCAACGTGATAGAGGCCGAAGTCGGTCTGGTCGTTGAAGGGGTGGCCCCACTCGCGGTTGGAGGTCAGCGACCAGAGGAAGTAGGCGCTTACCGGCACGCCTTCGGCGCAGGCTTTTTCCACCTCGGCGAGATGGGCCTTGAGGTATTCTCCCCGGGTGAGCCCGTCGGCGAGGGGCACGGATCCGTTTTCGACAATGAGGATCTCCTGCTCCGGGAACCAGCGGTGATAGCGGCGCAGCGCGTGGCCGAGGCCTTCCGGCCAGACCGGGGCATTGAGAAAGCGCCCTTCTCCAGCTTCCACGAGGCGATTGAACTGGAGAATCCGGCTGGTGGGGAGGCCCCAGTAGTAGTCCAGGCCCACAAAATCCTGGGCCTGGTGGGCTTCCTCCGGGCAGAGAGTTTCCGGGAGCTTGCCGCGAATGCCGAGATACCACCAATTGGAGTTGGCGATGAGTCCGGCCGCGCCCGCAAAGCGCCAGAGCCGGTTGAGTGGGCTGGCCTTGGTCTCCAGCACGCGCAAGGGCTTGTTGGCATCGAGGGGGACGAACTCGATCTTGTCGGGGTCGTTGAAGATTTTTTGGGCCACTTGGCGCACGAGCCCGACCTCCACTCCTTCTTCGGGACAACCGGGACAGATTCCGGGTGCATCGGCATGGATGCCTACTTTCAAGCGGCCCCGGCGGCGGATGCGGCGCAGGCCTTCGCCATCGATGAGCCGCTTGTGACCAGGGCGCGAGTCGTTGGCAAAAAAGTCTCCCAGAGAGAGTGGTTGGAGGGGTTTGCCCACGGCCTGTTCGGGCCGGTCGGGCGCGCAGGCCCCGTATTCCTCGCAATTGAAGGTGGCAATGACGCGATTGAGGAGAGAGAGCAAGCCATTGTGACCAAGTGGCATCCCGATGGTGTGGGCTTCGCGGGTGATGCCGTTTTTGAGCAGGCGGAAGCGACTTTGGGCCGGTAACTGGGGCGGATAAAGAAACATCTCGTCTCCGTAGAGAGCGCAGATCGAGCCCTCCAGGAGAGCGGTCCGGCCTTCCTCATAGCTGGCAAAGGCCCGCAGCTGGCACTCCTCGGGAAGGTGGGTGCTGGCGAGGGCGCGGTCGGCTGCCGGACCCACATAGCCCGCCGTGGTGTGCTCCAGATCGGCGAGGCTGAAGATGGTATTGTCGTTGCGCACGAGAATCGCCTTGCCCGAGGTCAGATAGGGATCGCTGAAGCTCAGGTTGGCGTGGCTCTCGTGGGTGATGCCGCCGATGACGAGGTCCACTTTCCCTTTTCCGGAGATCAGGGGTTCGGCCATGCTGAAGCGATAGGTGGCCTTGAGCAACCAGCGGGAGTGGGCCTGATTGTCGAGAATGTGCTGTAACCAAGGGGGGAAACCCGTGACGAGAGGATTGCTCCCCACCTTGGCCTCTGGGTGCAGGCCCTTGATGCGGACACGGGCCCGGGCATGGGCCGAGAAGAGGTTGTGGACCAGTTTGCCAATGGCTTCGGCCTCCCCGCTGGCTCCCGTGCCCTCGGGCAAGCCCGGAGGCATGTAGTAGCGGTTCTGCCACCAGGGCTTGATGAAGCCGTAAACCAGCTGGGTGGGCTCGTTGAAGGTGATCCAGTAATCGGCGAGGTCACCGAGCTCCCGCGCCATTTTTTCGCCATAGTCGGCAAAGCGATCAGGAAAATGGGGGCCGATGAGTCCGCCTTCGCGCTCTAGCCACACCGGCCAGGTGAAGTGAACGAGGGTGATCATCACCTTCATTCCTTTCCCTCGGATGTATTCCGCCAATTCCCGATAGTGTTGAATCGCAGACTCATCCCACTTGTCGCGACCGGGCTGCACGCGGGCCCAGGCGATGGAAAAGCGGAAAATCTGGCAGCCGAGTTCCGCCGCACGGTCGATATCCTCGGGATAGCGGTTCCAGAAGTCGACTGCTTGCTTGCGCGGGGTCAGATTCTGGCTGCGCTCCCAGAGGTCCCAGACGTCTTCCCGTTCCGGATCATGGGCTTCCACCTGATGATCGGCATTGGCAACTCCAAAGAGGAAGTGGGGAGGGTAGGGCACGGCCGCGGAGTTTGTTCAGAATCCTGGCACGCGCTCAACTGGAAATCGCGACAGAAGTCTATTCTCCGGCTGGCTTGGCCTTGGGTTCGGGATTTGTCAGCAGGTGGGCGATGTCTTCCTTGCGCAGCTCCTCGGTGGCTCCGCTGGGCAGTTCGCCCATGGTCAGGGAGCCCACCCGGGTGCGCACCAGTTTGGTCACCCGCAGGCCCAAGGTTTCCAGCATGAGACGGATTTGGCGCTTGAGCCCCGATTCCAGCACAATGGTGAGGCGACGGGAGGAGACCCGGCGGGCAAACTTGGCTTTGGCTTGTCCCACTTCCGGGATGTGCACTCCTTTCACCAGCTGCAGCAAAACTTGAGGCTCGAAGTGCTGGTCGACGGTGACGAGATACTCCTTCTCCAGTTTCTTGGACGGATGGGTCAACTTTTGCGCCAACTCGCCGTCATTGGTCATGATGAGCAGCCCCTCGGAATCGAGGTCGAGGCGGCCGACATGCTTGAGATGATGATATTTGTGGGGGAGGAGGTGGTAGATGGTCTTCCGGCCGCGCTCATCACTCCGGGAGCAGACCACCCCGCGGGGCTTGTGCAGGGCGACCACGAGAATATTCCGCCGGCTCAGGATTTTTCGTCCCAGCCGCACCGTGTCTTCGTCGGTGACCCGCACGGCGGGATTGATGGTGATGGAGCCGTTGACGCTCACTTCGCCTTCCTGAATGATGCGATCGGCTTCCCGGCGGGAAAGTTCGGTGCAGGAGGCGACAAATTTATTGAGGCGGATTTCTTCCATCGGCGTAGGGACAAAAAAGCGGAACCGCGCAAGCAAGGCCAGAGAAAGCCTCGCGGGGGTTCCGCTCAGAGAAAAAAATCGAAAGGGTTGGAGCTTAGACTTCTCCCTTGGTCTTGGGGAGGCCGATGGGGCTCTGGCCTTCTTTCCAGTGACCGCGCTCGCGGAGGACTTTAATGCGTTCGAAACGCTTCATTACCGAGCGTTTTCCGCTGGCGGAACCGGATGCTTTGAGACTGTTGTGCTTCGACATGAGAAATTCGGGCTGTTCTGGGGGGCGGGAACCTAGGCCCTTTCCTCCCCGATGGCAAGAAAGAATCTTGCGAACTTTTCCAACCCGAATTTGAGGGGCCCGCTTCGCCTTCCACTGTTCTCTGGTCTCCGGACGGCTCCCCCCGGCGCAATTTGGGATTTGTTTTTCTGGCAAGCTAGGTTGAGACTCCGGCAAATGTCCATGGAGTCCTACGCGAACCAATTTGTCTGTGATCTGGTGGCTTACGAGCCCGGCAAGCCCATCGAAGAAACAGCCCGTGAGCTGGGGCTGGATCCGGCTTCTATTGTGAAGCTGGCGAGCAATGAGAATCCTCTCGGGCCCTCTCCCAAGGCCCAGCAGGCGATGGCCGATGCCAGCCGTCACATGCACATTTATCCCGATGGCGGGGGCGTGCGTCTGCGCTCAGCCTTGGCGGAGAAGCACGGCCTGGCTATGGAAAATGTGGTGCTGGGCAATGGCTCCAATGAGATTATCGAACTGCTCTGCCATTGCTTCTTGAACAAAAACGCAGCCCTCATCGCGGCCGAGCATGCCTTCGTTGTTTACAAGCTGATGGCCACTCTTTTTGGCGCCAATTATGTGAAAGTGCCCGATCCCGACTTCGTGCATGATCTGGACGCCATGGCGGCGGCGGTGACCCCAGAAACCCGGCTCGTCTTCGTGGCCAATCCCAACAATCCCACCGGCACCCTGGTGGGGGCGGAGGAGATCGAGCGCTTTCTGGATCAATTGCCTGACCACGTCATTGCGGTCTTCGATGAGGCCTACTTTGAGTTTTTGGAAGATGCGCCTGATACCATCAAATACGTGAAAGAGGGGCGCAACGTGGTTGTGATGCGCACCTTTTCCAAGGCGCAGGGCTTGGCCGGACTTCGCATCGGCTATGGCCTTGCCCCGGCACACATCACCGGCATTCTCCAAAAAGCCCGCCAGCCGTTCAATACCAACGAGCTCGCCCAGATGGCGGCCCTGGCCTCGCTGGCCGACGAAGAGCACATCGCCGCCACGGTGGCCAACAATCGCCTCGGGCGGGACTTTTTTGAGAAGTCCTTTGCCGAAATGGGGCTCGCGTTTGTCCCCAGTCACGCCAATTTCGTGCTCGTCAAAGTGGGCGATGGCGATCGTGTCTTTGCGGAAATGCTCAAGCGTGGAGTCATTGTGCGGGCGATGCGGGGTTACAAATTACCGGAGTGGGTGCGGATCTCGGTGGGCACTCCGGCTGAGAATGAGCGGTGCCTGGCGGTCTTGCGGGAAGTTTTGGGCTAAAGCCAGCAACCAGCGGCCAGCGTGCGATGCCTTGGCATCCCTGGCTGCTGCTTGGGAAAAAAATGTCTTCATGAGCAGTAACGACGTCATCGCCGCCATTGCCAGTCCACCGGGGGTGGGGGCGGTCTCTCTCTTGCGTCTCTCGGGGCCGGGCGTGTTTCAAGTGGCGGAGAAAGCCCTGGCGCGCTTCCAGGCCGGGGCGGTGCGCCCTCGCTACACCTTTCGCGACGATGTCGTGGATGCGGGCGGGCAATCCATCGATGATGTCCTGGTGGTTTGTTACCGCGGACCCCGGAGCTACACGGGGGAAGATGTGGTCGAGATCAGTGGCCACGGGGGCATTCATGTCACCCGCCTGGTCCTTGAGCGCTGTCTCGAATGCGGGGCCCGGCTGGCGGAAGCGGGCGAGTTCAGTCTGCGCGCCTTTTTAAATAGCAAACTCGATCTCACCCAGGCGGAGGCGGTGATGGATTTGATCTCGGCCCAGACCGACCTCGCGGCCAAAGCGGCCCGGGAGCAGCTCTCCGGTAATCTGGGCGCCGCCGTGGGCGAGGTGCGGGAGGAAATCATCAGCCTGGTCGCCCATGTGGAGGCTTACATCGACTTTCCCGAGGAGGATATTTCCCCCGAAACGGGCGCTGCGCTGGAGAAGTCGTTCGCCAATCTCCAGGAGTCCATTGCTAGTCTCCTCGGCACCGCCAAACGGGGGCGCCTGCTGCGGGAAGGGGCTCGCGTGGCCATTGTGGGAGCTCCCAATGCCGGGAAATCCAGTCTGCTCAATGCCCTGCTCGGCTTCGACCGCGCCATCGTGAGCGCGGAGGCGGGCACCACCCGCGACACTGTGGAGGAGGTGCTCGATTTCAACGGTTTTCCCGTCCGGCTCATCGATACCGCCGGCTTGCGCGAGGAAGGCAGTGATATCGAGAAGCAGGGAATGGCCCGGGCCCGGCAGCGCATGGAAGATGCCGACTTGATTGTCGAGCTGGTCGATGCCACCGAGCCTCCCGCCCGCCGTCATGCCGAAGCGGCGTTGCTGGTGCTCAATAAAGTGGATCGGGGCGAACATCCCGACTGGGCGGGAGAGCCCGCCTTGCGAATTTCAGCTTTGCAGGGGGATGGTCTGGAGGAATTGCGCGCCGCCGTGGCCGGGCACTTGGGCGGGGCGGGGGAGAATTCCGGCAGTGCTCTTCTTTCCATCAACGCGCGGCACCAGGATTGTCTGCGCCGGGCGGAAGAGCTGCTGGCCGAGGCGCGCGCCATGCTGGCGGGGGGAGAAGAGCCCGAGTTCGTCAGCTTGCCCTTGCGTGAGGCCCTGCAGGCGGTGGGCGAGATAGCCGGGCGCATCGATACCGAGGAAATTCTCGGCAGTATTTTCAGCCAGTTTTGTATCGGGAAATGAGGTCCTCGCCCGTTCTTGCCATCAGCGGAGTTTTCTAGAAATTATCAGTTTATGAATATCATCATCGTAGGAGCGGGAGAAATCGGTCGGCACTTGGCCAAAGAATTGTCCAAGTCCCACGACCTGTCCGTCATTGAGCTGGATAGCAAGCTGGCGGCCGATATGGAGCAGACCATCGATGCCAATGTCGTTCGGGGTGATGGCAATTCGGTCAACGCGCTCGCGGAAGCCAATGTGGGCGAATGCGAACTTTTTCTGGGACTGACTTCGAATAACAACGCCAATCTGATGAGTGCTTCCATGGCCAAGGCGATGGGGGTGGAGCGCGTCATTGCCCGGGTCCATCCCGGCTTGCAACGGGAAGAATGGCTCTTCGACTATCGCGGGCATTTCAATATCGACCACACGTTCAGTTCCGAGCGGCTCACTGCCATCGAGCTGGCGAAGTTCATTCGTAATCCCGACTCCCTCACCGTGGAGGAGCTGGCGCGGGGAAAGATCGAATTGCAGCAGGTCAAGGTGCACGAGAAAAGCGGGGTGGTGGGCAAGCGTCTGCGCGACCTCAAGCTACCCGAGCGCACTCGGATCGCCGCTATCTCTCGCGAAGACGTCCATCTCATTCCCCACGCCGACAGCACGCTGGAGGCGGGCGATATCGCGACCATTTTCGGGGAGCCACGAAGACTGCGGAAGCTGGCGGCCAATTTGCAAAAGACCGACGGAGGGCTGGAAGGGCTCAAGGTGGTCATCTTCGGCGGCGGGGAGTATGGCTTCGCCCTCGCACAAATGCTGGAAAGCTGGAATTGCAAGGTGCGCATCTTTGAAAAAGACGAGGAGGTCTGCCAGGACCTCGCCGATCGACTCGCCAACACCACCATCATCAATGTCGATGCGACTATTTTGGCGGAGCTGGAAGACGAGCAGGTGGGTGATGCCGATTTCTTCGTCGCGACCAGTGATAGTGATGAGGACAACGTGATGACTTGTCTGCAGGCCAACAACATTGGCGTCAAAAACTGCCTCACCATCATTCACCGGGCCGACTATGCCCGGGCCATTGGGAGCAGCGGCCGCCACTTTGGCGTCATCGCCGCAGTCAGTCCCCGGGAGGCCACCCGGCGCGATATCGAGCGCTACCTCACCTCGGAGAAGTATCATGTGGTGAAAAAGCTCGGCCCCGGGCAGATTATCGAGACCCGCATCGAGGCGGATTCGGCCTTGGTCGACCAGCCGGTGGGCGAAATCAAGTGGCCGCCCGGCGTGGTGCTTGTCGGGTGGTTGCGGGGCTTGCAAGCCGAAGTGCCCGGCCCCCAGGACGTGCTCGAAGCCGGGGATGTCCTCTACGCCATGGTCGATCGCAAATCGCTCAAGCCCTTTGTCAAATTACTGGGCTGAAGCCTTCTCCCCGTGGTGCAAACTGGCATTTCGCATTTTTCCGCTTTAGTTTTCACCTGTTTCGATAACTCTGCCCCCGTTCCCCGAACATGAGCGATCTGGTTCCCAAAGATATCCCGACCTTTGCCGTGGTGGGCAAGGTGAACATGGGAAAGTCGTCCGTCCTGGCCACTCTCCTGGAGGTGGATGACGACCAGATTATCCGCGTCTCCGCCACCCCTGGCGAGACCACCCGCTGCCAGCCCTTACCCGTGGAGTTCGATGGTCGCGAGATGATCCGCTTCATCGATACTCCCGGCTTTGCCCGCCCCTTGGAAGCGATGCGGGCCATCGAGCAGCTCCATGCCGAGGCCGGCGGCTCGGGCTCTCCCGGATTGGCTGCCATCGAGGCCTTTGTGGAAGAGTATGCGGGCTCGGGTGAGTTCGAGGACGAGGTCCAGCTCCTTCGCCCCTTGGTCGCCGGGGCCGGTTTGCTCTACGTCATCGACCCCAGCAAGCCCCTGCGCGACACCTTCATCGCCGAGATGGAGATTCTTCGCTGGACCGGTCGCCAGCGCATGGCCTTGCTCAATGAGAAAGGCGATGACCCTGAGTTTCGCGACGAATGGAAGAACCGCCTCGGCAGCTATTTCAATCTCGTTCGCACCTTCGATGCCCACGAAGCCCGCTTCGAAGAGCGCCGCCGCTTGCTCAAGTCCCTCCTCGAAATCGACGAAGATCATCGCGCGCTGATCGAAGAGACCATCGCCTTCCTGGAAGACGAATGGAGTCAGCGCCGCGATGAGAGTGTGGAAGCAATCATCACCTTTTTGGAAAAATGCCTCGGCTACCGCATCGAAAAGCGGGTCGAGGAACGCGACATGGAGGTGCCCCATCGCCGCGAGAAGCTCGGCAAGGAGCTGACCAAGCAATATTACGAGAAGATTGCCAAGATGGAGAAGGAGACGGTGGAGAAAGTTCTCCATCTCTACCGCCATCACCTCGGTCGGGTGGAGGTGACTGCCACCGACTTCACGGGCATTGATCTTGAGCAGGAAGAAACGTGGCAAAAGTGGGGGCTCTCCCGAAGCCAACTCGCCATCGCCGGGGGAGTGACTGGCGGCACGGGCGGCCTGGCCATCGATGCCAGCACCGGATTTCTCACCCACGGTCTGGGAACCTTCATCGGAGCAGTCGGGGGAGCGGCGGCGGCCTTTTGGAAAGGCAGTGAATTGCCCGATCTCGCTCTGGATCTACAAAAGGGAGCCAAGTTTGCCAAAGGGGAGGGAACGGCTCTTCGCCTCGGCCCACCCAAGAACGAGAATTTTGCCTGGATTCTCCTTGATAGCGTTTTGGGGCATTATCGTGAGATTGTCAGTCGCGCGCACGGCAAGCGGGAGGAGCTGGTGCTCGATCACAAAGCGATGGAAGGCGGAATCGTCCAGACCATCAAGGGGGAGGATAGACGGATTCTTCAGAAGTGGTTTGCCAGTTGCGCCAAAGGCAAAGTGGATCGCGGTCTCGAGCCTGAAGTCTTCACGGCCTTGAACCGGGTGCTGAGTGACTTCGATCAGGAGAGAAGTTGATCACATCCGGTAGGGTGGCGCGGCGAGCCGCCGGGCCTAGCGGAGGCGGTAGCCGACGGCGCGGACGGTTTCGATGAGGGTGGGGTGTGCGGAGTCGGGCTCGATTTTTTTGCGCAGCTGGTGGATGTGCTGATCGAGGGTGCGGGAGTCGGGGAAGTAATCTTGCCCCCAGCAGGTGTCGAGAAGGGCGTCGCGGGTGACAGCTTCGCCACGGTGCTGGTGCAGAAGAGTCAGGATGGAAACCTCGCGCGCGGTCAGTTCGATGATTTGCTCTCCTCTTCTGGCCAGAAGGGCCTTGGGCTGCACTTCCAGGTCGCCGAGGAGGTAGCTTTCGCGAGCTGAGTCTGGCCTGCTCCGGCGGAGAATGGCTCGGATGCGAGCCATCACTTCGCGACGGGTGAAGGGCTTGCGCACGAAGTCGTCCGCTCCGAGATCGAGTCCGGCCACGATATCGATTTCCTGGTTTTTGGCAGACAGAAAAAGAATGGGCAGCTCGCGATCGCTTTGGCGGATGCGACGGCAGACTTCGTAGCCCGAGAGCCCCGGCATCATGATGTCGAGGCAGGCGAGGTCGGGTTTCTCCTCGCGCCAGCGTTGGAGCGCCTGTCGACCATCCGCCGCTTGCAGAGTGCGGAAGCCCTCGCTTTCCATGCAGGCGGAGAGAGCTTCGAGGGTGAGGGGATCATCATCGGCGAGGAGAATGGTCATGCGGATTTTTCTTGGGAGGGAAGAAGAGACAGAACGGGGCGGAGCGGGAGAGTGAGCCGAAAGAGGCAGCCGGATGGAGCGCGGGCCGGGCAGAAGACGAGATCGCCCTCCATGCGGCGGGCGAGGTCGCGAGCGATGGTGAGGCCCAGTCCGGTGCCGCTGGAACCCTCGGCAGTGTCGTCGTGAACGCGCTCAAAGGGACGGAAGATGCGCTCCCGGGCCCGCGAAGGAATGCCTGGTCCGCGGTCGGCGACTTCGAGAACGAGAGCGTCTTTCTCCTCCCGCAAGCTGACCCGCACCCACTGCCCGGAGGCGGCGTATTTTTCGCAATTGGAGAGCAGGTTGGCGAGAATTTGGCAAAAGGCATCGGGATCGAGCTTGTGCGGAGGCAGTTCGGCTACGTCACTTTCCAGACTCATTCCCCGGCGTTCGAGGGCTGGGCGAAAGGTCTCCAGCACCTGGCGGGTGAGGACGGTGGGTTGGCAGACTTCCGCTTGCACCGTCAGGCAATCGCGTTCGCGGCGGGAAAAGCTGAGGACATTGCCCACCAGGCGGGCGAGGCGTTCCGTCTCCTCGGTGACCAATTGCAGGCGGCGGCGGGTTTGGGCGGGATCGCGGGCGAGGGCCTCCCTGGCGAGGTCGAGATTGAGGGTCAGATTGGTCAAGGGGCTGCCCAGCTCGTGGGACACGCGATTGACGAAGGAGACCCGTTGGGCGGCGAGGCGGAGAGAGCGGCGTTGTTGGAGAAAGAGGGCACCGCCTGCGGCGAGAAGGAGAGCGGAGAGGGCGATGGAGGCCGCCAGGGTGGCCGGGTCGTGGCGGGTGACGCTGGTGACGCGGTCCCAGCCGCGCAACTCGTAGATGCCGAAGTGGGTGCGCTCGGGGATGAGGGCAGCGGCAATGCCTTTCTGGTCGGGGCCGTAGCGGGCGAGGGTTTGTCCGGTGGGGCTGAGGAGAGCGACTTGCTCGCCGCCTTCGGATAGGGGACGGGCGATGGCGGGTAACCACTCGGCAAGGTGGTCATTGACCCGAGCGCGCAAGGCTTGTTCGTCAATCAAGAAGGCCACGAAATGTCCCGCTTGCCCGCTCTGGACAGGGCGGCAATGGACGAGATGGCGGCCATCGGGGGCTCTCAGCCAATGACCGGCGGCTGGCAGAGGTTCGTCCAAGTAGTCTTGGGGCAGAACGACCGCTTTCTCAGGATTGAGGGGGCGTCGGCGTTCGGCGAGAGTGATTTCCGGCAAGTTCGCTCGTTGGGAAGGCACGAACACTTCCAGCTCAGGCCCGGTTTGGCGAAAGACGCGGCAGGCTTCAATGGCGGTGACTTCTGCCAGCAGGGGACGGAACTCTCGCTCGTTCAGCTCAGTGCTGGCGGCAGCCAGCCGAGCGAGATGCCCTTCGTAGAGTTCATCGAGCCGGGTCAGTTCGCGGCGGAGGGATTGCGAGAAATCCAGCAAGCGGTCGCGGTCGAGCGCCTGTCGGGTTTCGTCGCTGCGCCGGGCCAAGCGCTCGCCACCCAGCAGAACGAGCAGGGCCACGAGCGCCATGGGCAGGAGAGTGAGAGCGGCAAGTCGCATCCTTCCTTATTCAAGCAAATTGAGGGTGACAAAGGCGAGCCAGACTTTCTTCGCTCCTTCGGGATCGATTTCGGAATTCGGAGGGCGATTGAGGGTGCCAACGAATGTGGATTGTGAATCTTTTGTTGTGATACCGGTGGTGAAGCGTTGGGATTCGAAGGTAGGCATTTCTACTTTATGGGAGTTGGAGCCCCATTGACTGTTCTCTACCATGAATACAAAATCTGAAGCCATACGGAGTTCGATAGTGTTGCTATTTTTTAAAGCCGGCTGAATTTCAATGCTTGCACCGGTATGCCGGGTTTCGAAAGCGGTGGCGATGGCTGGCATTATAGAGGTGTTATCTGAAGTTGTAGTGAGTTCATACTGAGTGGGGTAAATTTCTTCTAGGACGCTTTCGACGGTTGCGGTCTCTTTTGAACGCGCCCGTAGCATGATGAGTTGCTCTTGGGTGCATTCCTCCGCTTCTACCATTTTGACGAGAGTTTGGTAGAATTCGGGGTCGGGCAGGTTTTTCCGCTGCAGGCGGGCGGCATCGGCCAGGGGCAGGCTGAAGATCTCCATACAGAAGCTGATCATTTGATCGTTTTCCTCCGGTTTTTCTACGTTATCTGGCTTCGAGGTCGAGCGGAAGGGATCGTTCGTGGATTGGCCGTGAAGGGTGCCCTGTCCGAAAGCAGAGGAGAGGGTTAAGGCGAGGAGGGAGGTGCAGAGATAAGATTTCAGTTTCATAGCACCTCCCAAGCTAGCGACTTTCTCTCCGCCTTGTGTCAAAGTTGTGTTAAAAATCGCCCTATTAGGACGATTTTTACTCTGAGCTGAGGCGGAGGAAGTGGCGGTCGCCGGGGGCGGCGAGGAGGCGGATGGTGAGCGAGACTTTCCCAGGGGCAGTGCTCACCTGCGAGACCACTTCGTAGTCTTCTCCCGCCGTCAAGGTCTCCCAGCCTTGCAGATTGTTGCCGCTTTGGACCTGGTAGTGGACGCCGGCTTGCAGTCCGTTGAGGACTTGCCAAGTGAAATGATGCCCGTCGTCCTCATGAGGGGCGATGGTGAGGTAGGTGGGGCCGGGGTCGCTCGCTGAGGTAGGATCGCTTCCGGTGAGCCATTCAAAGAAGTTGTTCACCCCATCACCGTCGCTGTCGATGGTAGCCGCGCCGTCGGCGAGTGCGAAGGCGCTTTCCCACGGATCGGGAAGGCCGTTGTCGTTGTGGTCTTCCGGGTCTTCGTCACTCAGTTCGATACGAACGGTTCCGCTCGTGCTGAGGGGATTGCCGGCGAAGTTGTCGTGGGCGGTGACTTGGAGCAGATAAGTGGGGGTGGCTTCGAAGTCCAGCCAGCCGGTGACGGTGACTGCGCCGGTGGAGGGGTCGAGGTGGAAGAACCCCGCCTCATTGCCGCCGGTGATTTGATAGCTCAACTGCGATTGATCGCTCACTCCCGCCCGCAGATCGGCGTCGCTGGCGAGGGTGGAGCTCAGGATGTGGCCGAGGGGCGAGTTCTCGGGCACGGTCAGGCTCTCGGGCAGGACGGGGGCGGTATTGGCGTGGTGGTCGATCCATTCCGCGAGGAGGGCCAGGCCCTCGGGGTCGGGGACGTTGGTGGCCAGAGGAGGCATTTGGCTTTCGCCATTGTAGTTGCCGTTAGTGGCGGTGCGCGCGTTGAGACGATTCCAAAGGACGGAGTGGTCCTTGTCGCCGGGGCGGACGAAAACGTGCTCGGGGTGGGCGGTTCCTTCGCTGACGGGTTGGCCGTAGAGGAGGCCGGTCTCGGGCAGGCTGAGGTGGGCGCGACCGTCCCAGGAGCCGGGAGGCACGCCGCCGCCGGGCTGGTGGCAGTAGGCGCAATTAACGTCGAGATAGGAGCGCACGCGGGCTTCCAGATCGATGGTTTCCTCGTCCGGACGGAAGTGGTGGGGAAGGCTCTCGGGATTGCCGGGGAAGTTGCCGAGGTAGCCACTCTGGGCGAGGAGGGTGAGAAAGTTGCCGCTTTCCCCCTGCAAGGTGCCGTCGTGATTCAGCTGCCGGGTGTTGAAGGAAAGGCCCACGCCGGCGGTGGCATTGTGGCAGGTCATGCACTCCGCGCGGGAGGGAATGCGCCAGCTCTGAGTGTGGCTTTCCCCATTTTTATCCTGAAAAGTGAGGTCGAAGTCCACGCCCTCGGTAGGCACCAGGGTGGCGGTGGTGTCGTCCTCATTCCATTGGTAGGAAACGCCGTAGCCGCCGTCCTCGTTCTGCACCAAAACGCGGGTTTCCAGGCGCTTGACGGACGTTCCGGGGTTTTCTCGATCAAGGTCGAAGTTGAAATGCTTCACCCAGATGGTGCCGACGGGGAATTGCCAAGGGCCGTCGGTGGAGAACTCCATGGAGTCGGCGGGATCGGGGAGGGTGAACCAGCGGGACTTGTCGGCGCCATCGGACCAGAATTTGAGGATGGGTTGATAGGGCAGGACGCCGGGATTGGGGGAAAAGTCGCTCAGGTCGGCGAAGAGGCCCAGCTCTGCCAACGCTTGGGGGTAGTCCTCTTGCTCACCGCCTTCGTAAGTGATGCGGAGAAGGCGGGAATTGCCGCCGGACCAGGTGTTGTTCTCCAGCACGAAGACGTCGCCGGTGGCTTCGTCGGTTTGGAAGGCGACAATCTTGTTTCCGCCTTGGCGCAGGGCGGAGTGCTCCACCCGCGCGGAGCCATCGGGGTTCATGCTCCAGATGCGGCCCGAGCCAAAGTCCGCGCAGAGATAGCGGTCGACGAACTCGGTCAGCTTGCTACCGCGATAGATCATTCCTCCGGTGGCGGAATTCCCCAGCGAGTGGGGGTAGGAGAAGAAGGGGGCGGTGTGGGGAGTGGTGCCTGCGGGGGCTTCCGGGGTGTTGCCCGCCGATAGCCCGGGGGTGATGATGTCGCCCTCGTAGTAGGCCCAGCCGCCGTTGCCGCCGGACTTGATGGCGGTGAATTCTTCGCGGTCGTCTTTGCCGATGTCGCCGTAGAGGACCATGGTCTCGCCGGTGCCGGGTTCGCTCTCAATGGAAAACTTGAAGGGATTGCGCATGCCCACGGCCCAGATTTCGTCACGGACCTGGTCCAGCTGGGCCTGGTGGTCGCGGCCGTTGAAAAAGCCGTCCCAAGAGCCGCCTTTGCCGGGAGAGACAAAGGGATTGTCGGCGGGGACCCGGAAGTTCGGCTCCTGCGTGGCGGCGTCGGTGAAAGGGGTGTTGGGGAGTTCGTTGTTACCCGGGTCGGCAGGGCCTGCGTAGTTGATTCCGCCTACCGCGATGGCGTAGTGGGGGTTGGGCTTGGGATGGGTGGAGGAGGGGTCGACGTCGATGCGGATGAGGGCGCTGTATTGGTCCTTGGTGATGGTTTGGGTGTTGCGGTAGGGGGAGCCTTGGTCGCCCTCGTCGCCAAAGGAGACGTAGAGGTAGCCATCCGGGCCGAATTTGGCGTCATTGATACTGTGGAAGTTGTGTTGCTCGGCGAGATTCAGGTAAGGCAGCTCGGTGAGGAGGGCGGCGGTGTTCTCGCTGTTGCTGAGCCCGTCTTGGCAAGCGGCGAGGTGGGCGGGGGAGAGGGTGAAGCGGGAGACCCGGAGGTCGCAGGTGATGCTGTTGCCGCTCTGGGTGACGCCGTTTTTATCGAGGTGGGGAATGTCGTCGAGCGGAAGGGGGAGGCGGCCTTTGTCTCCTTGGTAATTCACCACGATGTGGCCGGTGGTGGCAAAGTCGGGGAAGCAGGCCACGGAGTAAATGCTGCGGCTATTGACGAAGTTGGAGAGGCCACTGAGGTCCAGCACTTCGAGGGGTTCGGGGGATTCTTCGGTGGTGTCGGCAATGAGCCAGATCTTGCCCGTTACCGAAGCGATGAGAAGGGATTCGGGGCTGCCCGGAACCGGGGCGAGGGCCACTGCGCCGGGGAATTGCTCGCCGGGAAGGGCTTCCTCAATGACGAGAGCCCCAGCGGGCACGGCGGGCGGGGTGAGGGGCACGGCCACGGTCTCTGCGGCGAGGCGGGAGGCCTCCGCAATGGTCACCGATACTGTCGCCGTGCTGGCCCCCACGGCATTGCTGGCGGTGTAGGTGAAGCTGTCGCTCCCGGCAGAGGAGCCGCTGTGTTTGTAAATGAGGACTCCGCGTTCGGCGTCCCAGGAGGCCGAGCCTTGGGTGGGTTGACTGGCGACAGTCACCGCAGTCGGATTGTGGGAATCGTTTGCCAGGGGATCAAAGGCGAGGGAGCCAGTGATGGCGACGGTGATGGCATCGTCCTCGGCCTCGGCAGGCTGGGCGGTGGGGTCGCTGAGGTTTTCCCCGGTGGACAGGTAGATATTGTCGAGGTAGAAATCACGACCGGCTCCCTGCATCACCTGGAGAGTGCGCAGGGGATCGCTGGTGCCATTGCGGAAGTTGTGGCCGGAGGCCACCAGCACGAGCCCGCTTTCGCCGACGGGGCTTTCCACATAGAAATCGGTTCGATCGATTTCGTTATCGACGACCATCCAGACCTTCATCCACGCGGCATCGAGGGCATTGTAACTGGAGTCGATAAATCCGCCACCGCTGCGGGGAGAGATGTTGTGTTGTTCGACGCGGAATTGGGCTTCGAAGTCACCGTATTCGGTGGGAAAGAAGCGGTCGGAGAGGCCGAGATTGAGGTTGGGGTTAATACCATTGTCGGCGATGAAGAGCTCGAAGAACAGGGTCCCGGTTTGCCCCTCGGGGATTTCGAGCGTATCGAGGGCCCTGCGAGTGGTAGCGCCATTGACGCTGCCGCGCCGGAGAAGCAGGGTGGTGCCCCGCCCGGAGTCCGCTGGATCGAGGGCGGTGACTGCTTCGTCAGGAAAGTCGGAGGACCAGCCGTTTTGCCCGTCGATGGAATTTCCGGGCGTGTCATTGGACTCGAAGGTGTCGAGCTCTTGCCATTGCGCCTGGGTAGGAAGGGCGAGGAGGGTGGACAACGCGAAGGCGGAAAGTGAGCGATTCATGGAGGAGGGGCTGGGGGAGTCGGGAAAGGGGTCTTGCAAAAAGGCGGACCTGCAATATGCCAGGCCCGCCCTTGAGAAACGAATCAACAGGGTGATTTATTGGGATTCTTCCACGCGGAAGAAGTCCTTGTCTTCGGTAAGGGCTGAAGCGGGCACGGTGAAGGTATCGGTGCCATCGTAAGTGGCCTCGGCGACAGCGGCAAAGGGAGTCACCAAATCATCCGAGGAGCTGAGCACGTAGCCGGGTCCCCCGGGAGAGAAGGCGATCTTGAGGTCGGCGCCGTCAAAGAAGATGGCGGTGATTTCGGGATTGGCGGCTGGCAGGGGTTTGTCCGCTGCGGGTTTGGTGAGGTTTTCCGCGATGGGGTCGAAGTAGATGTTGTCGATGTAGGCCGGGCGATCCAGCGGCACGTTCTCCTGCAAATACAGAGTGGTGAGAGGGTTGGTGGCAGCTCCGTTGCGGAATCCGAAGGTGGTCGTCGAGGTCTCGGGATTGACGAGGGGCACCACGCCGGTTTTTCCCGCAGGGGATTCGACATAGACCTCGGTGAGATCGGTTTCGTTGTCGATCACCATCCAGACATTCATCCAGCGACCCACCGGATGGGCGTCCGCGAGGCGGAAGGCGTCGCCATCGCGAACGACGAGTTCATTGGTATCCCCGCGAATGATCAGCTGGGATTCGTAGCTGGGATAGGTCACGGGAGTGAGTTCGTCGGAAAGACCGACACTGTGGTTCACCCCGGTGGTGGGAGAATAGAGCTGGAAGAAGAGAGTGCCCTTGCTTCCCTCGGCGAGCTGGAGGCCGAGTTGGGCCAGGGACTTGTATAGGGGAGCATGAGGGCCGCCCACGAACAGTTGCTGACCGATTTGATCGCCGCCTGCGATGGGCTCCTCGAGAACGAGAGCGCTCTCGGGCACCGAGGCGATCCAGCCATTGATGCCAGCGAAGGATTCGCCAATCACCATCCCCTCGCCCTCGAAGTCTTCGATTTTCACGAAGCCAGCCGTCTGCGCGGGAGGGGTGTCGCCGCTGGAGGCCGGATCGGTTCCCGCCCCATTGACTTCATAACTATCCAGCCAACCATCCAGATCGGTATCGGCAAAGTTGGGGTTCGAGTTGGTGGGAAGCACTCCCAAGCCGGGAAAGGAGGCCAGATCAGGATTTTCCTGACCGTCGAGGAGGCCATCGCCATCGGTGTCGGGCAGGATGGGATTGGTGCCAGTGAAGGCGAGGCTGTCCCAGCTGCCCACGTTGTCCTCGGCGCCATCGCCCAAGCCATCGCCATCGGTATCGGCCAGGTCGGCGCGGGTTTGGATGGCTCCGGTGACGCCATTGCCGGTGTATTCGTCATCATTGGTGCGGCCATCTCCATCGACATCACCGTTGAAGGCTTGCTCGGGGTCGGTGGTGCCGTCGTCATTGGGGTCGAGGGCTGTGCCCGGGGTGTTGTTGGCGAGCTCGTAGCCATCAGGGATTTGGTCGCCGTCGGTATCCGCGGCATTGGGATTGGTCGGGGCGTTGGCGAAGGCGGTGTTGAGGGCTCCGCTGGCCTCGTTGTTGTCATTGACGCCATCGCCATCGGAGTCGGCGGCGAATGGGTTGGTCGGCCCGAAGCCGTGGGAGTTTCCTTCGTTGTCGGTGCCCGCCAGCTCGGGTCCGTCGAGGAGACCGTCGCCATCGTTATCTGGGTTGGTGGCATCGGTGCCATTTTGTTGCTCCGCCTCGTTGGTCGAGCCGTCATTGTCGAAGTCATCTCCGGGCAAGACATCCTCCAGGGAGGTGATGTCGTCCTCTGGGTCGGCGTCGATGATGACTTGTTCGAATTCGTCGCTCAGGTTGTCGCCATCGCTATCGAGGAAGAGGGGGTGGCCCAGGTTTTGGCCCGAAAGATCGAGGTAAATGTCGTCGATATAGCCGGTGCTGCCACCGGAGTTGTTGCGAATGAAAAAATTGATCAACGGATCGGTGGTTCCGTTGCGGAAGGGATTGCCCGTGGAGGAAATACTACCGGCAAAGCTCGCCGGAAGATTGGTTCCGCGCCGGATGTAGATATCGGTGGTGTCGGCGGCGTTATTGAGGACCAGCCAGATGCTGTGCCACTCCGCCGGGTTGGTGTTGTCGACCACTTCGGAGAAGGCCCCCGCATTGCGGACATCGATATCGACGTCGCCCACGGCCCCTTGCAAGCGGCCATAGCCCTCGTAGTGGCCCCAATCGGCGGGGACGGCCAAGTCGGAGGAGCCCCAGGCGAAGTCCACGGCCGTCGCGGAAGCCCGGATGCGGAAGAAAAGGGTGGCAGTCGTCCCTTCGGCGATGGCGGGAAGGGCTTGATATGCTTCGGCCAGCGCGGTGGTGTTGGCGAGACTGTAAACCTGGTTGGTTTCTTCTGCTGGATCGGTGACCAGAGTGCCCGTGCCGGTCCATTTGTTGCCTGATTCCATATCATCGACGAGAGTCCATTGCGCGAAGAGCGGAGCGGGTAGTCCCGCAGTGAGAAGGAAGAGCGAAGGTAGGGTTTTCTTCATGAGTTGGTTGACTTGGGTTTTATCTGAAAAACGTAATGAGATTGCGGTTTTCCGATAATTAATAAGGGCATTCGTTCCTCTGGCGTCAAGGAAGGAAAGAGGGGCTCTCCCCGGGAAGGGGGCTGTCGATTGGGGGGGAGCTTTTTACCTTTGACGGTCATTAAACTTGACGAAAGGCGCCCGGCAGAGGCGTGATGGCGGGGATGAGATTGGGACGACACCAAAGCTGGTTGGGCTTAGCTTCTTTGTGCGTGATGACAGCGCTGGCGATGATTTTATCGCCCCAAGTCCGGGCTCAGGACTTTCTGGAGGAACCGGAGGTCAAAGTGACCGAAGTGGTCTTTCGCTACAATGGACCCAAATCGGTGGCCGAATCTCGTCTGCGGAGCTTCACTGAGACCAAAGTGGGACAGAATTTCGATGCCGGCGTGGTCGACGAAGACGTCAAGCGCCTCTACGAGAGTGGTCTGGTGCAGGATGTGCAGGTGCTGGGTGAGGAAATCGACGGGGGGGTGAAGGTCATCTTCGAGGTGGTGACGCAAGGCTCCATCGATACCGTGGGCTTTGAGGGCAATACGGTCTTTTCGGACGGCAAGCTGGCGAAGGAAATCAAGATGTCGGCCGGAGAAATTCTCAGCGATGCCAAGATTCTCGCGGCCCGCCGCAATTTGCAGGATTACTACCGGGGCTATGGATACCCCGATGTCACCGTGACCCATCGCCTGCAAGATGAAGGGGACGGGGTGACGGCGCTCATTTTTCTCATCAACGAAGGAGTCAAAAGCGAAGTGCGCAAGATTCTCTTTGAAGGCAACCAAGCCTTCTCGGACGTGGAATTGCGACGCGAGATGGAGACCAAGCAAAAGGGAATCTTCTCGTTCATCACCAAGTCCGGTCGCATCGACAACCAGCAGCTGCAGCGTGACCTTGAGGCTGTGCGGGGCTTCTACCAAAACAATGGCTACTTGCGGGCGGAAATCATCAGTGCCGATCGGGTGGCTGTGCGCGACGAGCGCGTGGACCTGGTCATCAACGTCGATGAGGGCGGCAAATACCTGATCAACCAGATTCAGTTCGGTCCCATGACTGTCTTCAAGCCTGAGGAGCTGACTCCCGCTCTCAGCCTGATCGCGGGTGATCCCTACTCGGCGAAAAAAGTGAACGACGACCGCCGGGCCATCCGCAGCTACTACGGCTCCCGGGGCTATGCCGATGCCAATGTGACTGCGGAAGTGAAGGATGCGGGCGCGGGATTGGTGAACATCATTTATCGTGTTTCCGAGGGCAAACGCTTCAAGGTTGGCCGCGTCAACATCGTGGGCAATACCAAGACCAAAGACCGCGTCATTCGCCAGGAAGTGCCCATGAAGCCGGGCGAGTATTTTAACTCCGTGGAAGTGGAAACCACCCAGAAGCGGTTGGAGAACTTGCGCTACTTCAATGGGGTGCAGGTCACTGGCGAGAGCAGCTCCCGGGCGGGGTATCGCGATCTCAACATCGCGGTGCAGGAAGGCAAAACCGGGGAGGTGAACTTCGGGGCCGGGTTCAGTTCCATCGACAGCATTGTCGGTTATATCAATCTCGAGCAACGCAACTTTGATATCCGCAATCCCTGGAAGTTCACGGGGGGTGGCCAGCGCTTCTCCGCCCAGCTCAAGTTGGGTAGCGAGCGCCAGGACTTCAAGGTCTCTCTGGTCGAGCCCTGGTTCCTGGGCCGACGCCTTTCCTTGGGCGGCGAGCTTTACTATCAGAACCGTTACTTCCTGAGTCCAGAATACGATCAGCTGAACCTTGGGGGCGCGATTTTCCTACGGAAAGCCATCGGACGGCGCTCCTACATTCGGGGAGAATACCGCTTGGAAAACATCGAACTCGATGTGGATAGCGACAGTTCGCCCGCCTTCTTGGCCGAGGACGGCGAGTATGTCCGTTCCGCGCTGGGGGTTTCCTATGTTTACGATAGCCGGGACAGCATTGTAATGCCCCGCAAAGGGCACAAATTCGATGCCGGTGTGACCCTGGGAATTGGCGGCGATGTCGAGACCTACACCTTCGAGATGGCGGGTTCCAAGCATTGGGGGCTGCCGCTCGACATGATTTTCAATCTCAGTGGCTCGTTGGCGACAGTGGACTCTTATGGCGATGGTGACGTGCCCATCTTCGACCGTCTCTTCCTGGGCGGTCAGCGCGATTTGCGCGGATTCGAGTATCGGGACTTGGGCGAGCGGGATAGCGAAGGAGCCTTGGCTACTGATGAAGCCCTCGGGGGACAGACCTCGGGCTACTTGTCGGCGGAGGTCACCTTTCCCATCTTTGAGAACGTGCGCGGGGCGGGCTTCTTTGATGCGGGCTTCGTCAATGTCGAGGCTTGGGACTTCGCCCCCGAAGATATTTATGCGGACGCCGGGATGGGCTTGCGCCTGGACATCCCCGGCATCGGGCCGCTCGCTCTCGACTACGCCATCCCGGTGGTTGTGCCCGGGGAGGACGACGAAGCCGACAAGGGAGGCCAATTCAATTTCTACATCAATTATCAATATTAAGATTGGTAAAAAACTTTCCTGATGAAGAAGTTGCGCTCCGTGCTTGAAAGCCGGAGCGTTCTCCGTTATATCTGGTGATGGCGGCGGCGGGTCCGGTCGTCCCGAGCCCCCCCGTAATCCCCCCTTGGGCTATGAAATTAGCGAAATTACTCACTGAAGAGCGTGTCTTCCTGAGCTTGCAGGCGACCACCTGCACGGAAGTGATGGAAGAACTGGTCGGTCACCTTGCGGAGCAGGGCATCCTTCTCAACGGGATGCGCGATCGCGCTTTGGAAGCGCTGCGTTGCCGGGAGGAGGAAATCAGCACTGGAGTGGGCTGTGGCGTGGCCATCCCCCATGCTTATCTGGAAGATTTGGCGGAACCGGTGGCGGTCTTTGGCCGATCCGCCGAGGGGGTGGAGTTCGATGCCTGCGACCACGCTCCTGTGCACTTCGTGGTGATGATGCTCATCCCCGAGGCCAAGCGTGGTCAGCATCTCCTCACCCTTGCCGATGTCGGCAAGCGCTTCCTGAGCTGCGAAACGCGGCAAGCTCTCGCGGCCGCTCCCGACGCCCAAACGGTGCTTTCCATCCTGGCCTGATTCCTGTCACCGCGAGAGAGAGGGGGCTTTTTTCCTTGTCGCGGCGACTGATCCGGCGGGGAATAGGGCATGTCCAAAGTGGGAGATGATGATTACAACCGCGCCCTCGACGCCTTGGAAGCAGGCGACCTGAGCACTGCGCTGCAGTGTGTGGAATCCGCGCTGATGAGCGACTCCAAGGATAGCGGCTACTGGCAACTTTACTCCATCCTTCTCGCCCAGGCCGGTCGGGTCGAGGATGCCGCCAAGGCCAAGCTCCGGGCCGAGGAATGCGGGCTCGACGAGGTGGACACCTTGCTCATGAAAGCGGCGGAAGCGGCGGCCGAACGCAACTGGAACAAGGCCGTCACCGCTTGCGAGCGAGCCTTGGATCTGGCTCCCGAGCGGGGCGAAATCTGGGCCTCCTACGCGGCCAATCTGATGGAAGGAGATTACCGCAAGGACGCCCTGGAAGCCTCGGCGAAGGCCGCCGAGCTGCTGCCGGAGGAGGGGCAGGTCTGGTATTTGCGGGGACGTATCCTTCGCCTCAGTGACCAGCATGACGAGGCCCTGGAGGCTTTTGAGCGAGCTTTGGCATTGGACCCTTCCCGGTCCTTGGTCTGGTATGAGAAGGGCATGATTCTCCATCTGCAGGACAAGGTGACAGCGGCCAAAGAGTGCTTTCTCGAAGCCAGAAAGCTCAATCCGGGAGATGAGACCATTGAGGAGGCATTGAAGATTGTTTCGCAGGCAAGCTAGTCAGTGTCTCGGTTTTATTTTGCTTTTGTGAAGCAGTTGGCGCAATCTGCCGCCATGGCTGCCCGCAAAAAAACCACTGCCCGGCGTGCTGGCCGTTCGAAGGCGACTGCCCGCAAGCGCGTGCCCAGCCGTCAGGTCATGGAAGCGCGCACGCAGAGCATTGCTTTTCTCAATCGCTGCGCCCTGGTCCTGTTGCTTTTTCTCATCTGCGTCGCGGTGGGGGTGACCGCCTATCCTCAGTGGAAGGAGTTGCAACGGCTGGAGGGAGACCTGGCTGCCGTGGAGGCTCTTGAAAAGGAAGCGCTGGCCCTCGAAGATCAGAAAGAGCGGGAGCTGCGCGCTCTCCGTGATGACCGTGAATTCCAAGAGTTGCGCGGCCGGGACTTGCTCGATCTCTATCGCCCGGGAGAGACCGTCATTCGCATCCGGCGGGACTGAAGCTCTTTCACCGGTTCTTTGGAAGCTCGCCCCTCTCGGGTGCGGGAGGGGTTCTCTTCGCATCTTTAAAGAGGGGAAAGATTCCCGAGGGATTGAGCTGGGAGGGGGCGGTGAGCTTGATCCGAGTGTCTTTACTGAGGCGAAAGTCGCGATCGAGGAGCGGGATGCAGGTGATGCGGCTCACCGGCTCGTCCACGGTGCCAGTGGCGGTGACGTGAAGGATCGCCAGGCCGTAGCGGGCGCGATCAATTTCGAAGGAGTTGTCGGTGGTGATTTGGGTATCAGCCGGAATGGTGACCCCGGGGGCGGTGGGAAGGATGATCTCCAATTCCACCGGAAAGGGGAGCAGCTGGGGATTGCTGGTATCGAGCTGATCGGCAGGAACGGCGAGGGCTTGTGCCAGGACCGCAAAGCCTTCGCTGGCAAAATCCGCTTCAGTCAACTCCCGAACTGACAGAATGCGCCAGGTTCCTCTGATGTAGTTGACATTAAGCGGCGAGGAAAAATTGGTGATGTAGTTGCGCTTCAATTGCTCGTTGAGCGTCTTGAGGGTGGTGGCATCGAGGAGCCCTGGCTGGCCGGGCGCGCCCGGGCTCTTGCGGGCATAGATGAGCCCGTAGAGCTGCTCTGGGGTCAAGGTGCTGCCCTTGGGGAGGTCTTTGCCGTCAAAGAATGAAATTTCCGGCAAGCGGCCCAGGCGCTCGAGGAGGGAATAGTTCCAAGGCTTTTCGGGAAATTGAAAAAGGAAATAGCAGCCGGTCCAAGTGAGCACGGCGAAAGCCAGGGCCAGCAGATTGACGAGGGCCCACCAGAAAAAGCTGGGGCGCTTGCGGGGGGGGCTGTCAGCGGTGTGTGGCACGGGCATCAGCCTAGCGGGATGACGACCCCGGGGGAATGGTGAATTCTGGCAGGAGAAAAGAAAAAACGCGGCAGGGGAGGCCCCGGCCGCGCTTGTGAGGAAGGAAGTCGCCAGGCGGGCTAGCGGCGACGGCGCAAAAGGGGAACGAGCGCCATGGCGGCGAAGAGAGTGGTGGAGGGCTCGGGAATCTGGCTGGTGATGATGCGCAGATAGGGAGCAAATTCCGGATCGTCGTTGGAAAAGATTTGCCAGCCATTGGACGTTCCGTCGGCTGCGATGTAGAAGCCGTAGTTGGCCTCGCCATCCGCCCAGTTCTGCAGGATGGCCGAGACATCAGCAGTGACCACTTCGGTATCGGACATCCCGGTGAAGGCGGCCACGGCGGGTCCAATCTGGTTGGCGGCCATCATGGCGGTCACGTCTCCGGCGAAGTCGTCGTAAACCACGGTCGACTGGTCGAAGGGCAGCAAGAGCTGGTGGATGGTGTAGGGACCACCCGAGTCGGCCGCACTGCTGGCAAATCCGGTGACCAGCGTCAGCTCCCCGAGCTCGACCTGTTGACCGGCGATGTCGTTTTCCACCCCGTCGAAGGCCAGGAGATAAGGATCATCGTAAGATTGGTCTCCATCGCTGCCATCGAGGAAAACCTGCGCCGCAGTGGCGACCATTTCGGTCGGGGAATTGGAGCTGATGAGGGCATGGCGGCCTCCCGCGTAGCCATTTTTGCCCTGTTGGTACTCGTGGAGCTGGACCGGATCGGTGGTGTAGCTGATGACCAGCTTGGGGCGACCGCTGGTTTGGCTCGAAGAGACCGTTTCCACACTCCAGCCATCGTTGGAGCGGTCGCTGCGCACGCCGAAGCCATGGACCGGGTCGCCATTGACCCAGGATTGGACGATGCGGGTGACGTCGGCGGAGACGGTGGTGCCATTGGCAGTCATGCCGGAGAAAGAGCCCGAGAGCATATCTGCGGACTCACCCATCTGGACGCCACCTGCAGCGGAGAGATTCGCGTAGGTCGTGCTGCCGGGGTCGAAGCCGTTGGTGAGGCGGTAGACATTGAAGGTGCCGCCCGAGGGATTGGAAGTGGTGACATCGGAGGTGGTGAGCTCGAAGCGGGCCTGGGTAATCACCGCTCCGGCGGGGAGGTCTGCGAGGGCGTTCTCAAAGCGAAAGAGCATGTCCGCACGGTTGCTCTCGGCATCGAAGCCGCCATCGAGGTAAAAGGTCTGTCGTTGGGAGGGGTCGGGGTGGCCGGTATCCACGGCGGCACCATCGTTGACGTCACCGTTGGCCCGGATGCGCAATTGGGCGCTGCCTGCATAGCCGTCTTCGCCTTCCTGCAGGCTGTAGGTGACTTCGCTCAATGCTCCCGGTAAGGAACTGGCTCCGAGGGAGATCAAAAGCGTGGAAAATAGGGTGGTCTTCATGTATGAGTGAAAAGTCCCGGCTTATGCCGATTTGTTCCATCCAAGGCCAAGATTGATTGGGGTCAATATTGTCACTTAAATGAGCTGTAAGTGAATTCCGATATAAGCGGTCGGAGTGGGAAAAAATTGCCCGGAAGGCTGCGCTTGCCCAGACTGGAGGGGTGATGAGTGCGGAATCGGGAGGTGGGTTGAGAAGCTACTTCGGGCGCTTGCGCCGGGCGGGGCTGCTAATGGTGATGTGGGGGCTGGTTGTCGGCTCCGCGTCAGGGAAAGAATTACTGCGATCCCTCGCCGGGGTGCGGGCTCTCACCACCGGGAAGGCTGCGGAGAAAATGCCGGTGCGAGTGGAGGTGCAGGTGTTGAAGTTCGGTCCAGAGAGGCATGGCTTCTTCGCCCACGATGGGGAAGTGGGCATTTACGTCTCATTGGCCGAGAGACTGCGGGAACGGGTGCAACTCGAACAGGGCGATGTTGTGCTGGTGAGCGGAACGAGTAATCCCGGTCACTTCCTGCCCCACATCGATGCCAGGGAGCTCCGCAAACTGGCTCCCCAGCCTCTTCCGCGTCCGATGGTGGCGACACGAGAGCTGTTGGCCGACCCCTACAGCGATTGTCAGTGGATGGAGTTCTCAGGGGTGGTTCTGGAGACGGTTCGAACCGGGCAAGTGCTCTCGCTGCGCTTGGCTTGCCTGGGTGCAGTTTACAATCTGGTTCTGCCCCGGACGGCGGAGGTGGAGGCTGCGGCCGAAGGATTGGTCAATCAGGCCGTCCGATGCCGGGGGGTGGCGGCCACGCAGTGGAACTCCCGTCGTCAAATGACGGGACGCATTTTCCAGCTTCATTCGCTGAAGGATATCACGGTGTTGAGCGGGCGGGGAACTCCCGTGCCGCTGGTGCCGCTGGATCAATTGATGCGGTTGGAGACCAGTGCTACCCACTCGGTGCGGGTGCGCGGGGTGGTCGCTCACAGTGAGGGCAAGGAGCTTTACCTCCAGGATAGAAAGAATTCGCTGATGGTGCGGTTGCGCGAGGAAGAGGCCTTACCCTTGGGGGAGGAAGTGGAGGTTCTGGGCACGGTGGTTTACGAGCCTTTTGCTCCGGTGGTAAATAGTCTGACCGTGACTCGCCGGGGGGCGGGGCAGCCCCTGGCGGTGCGGGAGTTCCGCGCCGGGCAAGAGGTTTTTGAGGTGGATTACCATCAGAGTTTAGTCGCCATTCAAGCTCGATTGTTGTCGGTGGCGGTGAACGAGGAGGGGCTGGAGCTGCTTTGTGAAAGTGAAGATCAGCGCTTTGTGGCGAACGTGCATGGGCCGCAGGAGGTGCCTGATTCCTTGGTTCCGGATTCTCTCGTGCGGATGAGGGGTATTTGCTTGCTCGCGTCCAGCCAAGCGGTGGCTCATGTCTATCAAGCGGATCGCTTTTCCCTTCTTTTGCGCCATCTCGGAGATGTGGAGGTTCTCAGCCGGCCCTCGTGGTGGACTTCGGGTCGTGTCTTGTTGCTGGCTTCGCTGCTGTTGATGGCGATCTTGATCTTTCTGGGATGGGTTGTCCTTCTCAAGCGCAAGGTGAGGGAGCAGACGGCTTTGATACACCAGCAGGTGGAGCGGGAGGTCACTATGCGGGAGCGTGAGCGGTTGGCGCGGGATTTGCATGATTCTCTGGAGCAGACCATTGCGGGGCTGGGGCGTCAATTGAGCAACGTCGAGCGCCGATTGCGGTCGGGGGAAATGGCAGCGGTGAAGGATGGGGTTTTCCTGGCCCGACGGATGGCCGAGCATTGCCAGAAGGAGTCGCGGGAATCGATTCAGGATTTGCGGCAAAATCAGCGGATGGGGAAGTCGAACTATGGTGAGGATCAGGTTCTCTTGGCGGAAGCCGCCCAGTTGGGGGCCGTTATCGACTTCAGGGAGGATGGGCCTCGGGTGGAGCGTGATGCGCGGGTGGAACGGAACCTCACGAAGATAGTGCGGGAGGCGAGCTACAATGCCCTGCGGCATGGGGGAGCCCGGCGGGTGGAGGTCCGTCGTCGGGAGTTGCCCAAGGGAATGGAGTTGACGATCCTGGATGAGGGGCGGGGATTCGAGGTCTCGAATGGAGTTGGGCGGGGACGGTTCGGGCTGCAGGGGATGCGCGAACGAGCGAGGTCGATTGGGGCGGAGATTTCCATTGAAAGCAAAGTTGGAGTGGGCACTCTGGTGCGGGTGTGGTTGCCCAATTGATTTCTGGCTATGACAACTACCCGCCGTCTTCGCATTCTGTTAGTTGATGATCACATCATCGTGCGTATTGGCACCATTGAGGCGATTGCTTCCGAGCCTACGATGGAGGTAGTGGGGGAGTTGTCGGGGGGAGAGAATATCGTGGAAAGATATGGGGACTTGCGGCCCGATGTGGTGTTGATGGATTATCGCCTCACGGGCCGGGACGGGGTGGCGAGTACGCGGGACTTGCTGGCGGCTTTTCCCGGGGCCCGGGTTCTCTTCCTCAGTGTCTATGATGGCGAGGATGACATCGGACGGGCTCTGCAGGCGGGGGCCAAGGGCTATCTCTCCAAGAATGCGGAGACCGAGGAACTGCTGGATGCTATCTCCACGGTGGCGCGGGGGGAGTGCTATTTGCCAACAGAGTTGCGAAACAAGCTTCAGCGTCAACAGCAGCGGCGACCTCTGACGGAGCGAGAGCATGAGGTGCTTGTTCTTCTGGTTGAAGGACTCAGCAACAAGGAGATTGGGGATAGATTGAGCCTCTCCCTGGCCACGGTGAAGCTGCACATTTCCAACCTCCTGGCCAAGCTGGACGTGGAAGACCGCACCCAGGCCGCAGTCACCGCCGTGCGGCGGGGGCTGATTCACCTGGACGACTGAGTGCTGCAAGGGAGGGATATTCCTTGCGCGATTAGGGGAGGGGAAAGAGGTGGAGGTTCCGATACTCGATGGTGGTTCCGAGTGGATTGTGGTGGGAGTCCTGAAGTCCGATGAATCCCTCGTCGCGCCAGTCGAACCCGGGGTGGGAGAGCTTGGTGTCGAGAGCGTCGACCAGCACCAGGCCGTCGATGGTCACTCGGATGCTGTTCTCGATTTGGCGGATCTCCAGGCTGTGCCAGACCCCGTCGGCGGGATCGAAGGGGGGGGAGGCGGCAATGCGGCGGTAGACCGAGCCCGTTTCCCGGTCTGGTCCCTCCGGGTCGATATTGTCAATCTGAATCTCGTTGCCATCGACCCAGGGTTGGGTACTGGCGGGATCGGCGCGCGTGAAGATCCCCGCGTTGGTGCCGGGAGTGGTCTTGAACTGTAAGCGAAGGATGAAATTACGGAATGTGCCCGGGTATGCGATGAATCCGCTGGAGAGAGAGCGGACGTGCTTGAGGATGCCGCTGCTTTTCTCGAAATTCCATTCTGCAGGGTCGCTATTAACAAAACGCCAATCTGACAAGCCGTTGGCAAGGAGGTCGATGGCTGTTCCCGCGAAAGGATCCGCCGAGAGTCGGAGAAAGCGGCGGGTGGGGGAGGAGAGCCCGATAGGGAGCAGCCATTCGGTGAGCTCACCATGGGCCACGATGCTTTCTCCCCGGGGAGCCCAGGTGAGCAGGTCGTCGCTTTCTTGCAGGGCATAGAAGTGCCCTCGGCGGGTGGTCCCTGCCAGCACGAGTTGACTCTCGCGGTGTCCGAGAGAGGCTTGCCAGCGCGATTGGGGGTCCAAGGGATCGCTCCCGGCCAGAATCTCGGCCCGGTCGTCCTGGCCGTCGCCATCGCGGTCCAGGCTCGCGTCGGTGCCGTTGGAAGGGTCGAGGCCGTGGCGCACTTCGTCGCGGTTGTTGAGGCCGTCCCCATCGTCGTCGGCTAGACCATCGCCGGCATAGAGAAGGAAGGATTGTTGATGGGAAAGGCCGGCGCTGTCGGTGGCCTGGAGGCGGATGCGGTAGGTGCCGGAGGAGAGATTGGTGCCAGTGAGGAGTCGCTTGTCGAGGAGTTTGAAGCGTTGGTTGTCTTCATCTCCCTCTCCCGCTGCCACGGTGAGGAGATGACTGCCCTGGGTGGTCTGGGGGACTACGGCGGCGAAACTATCAGCGAGGCGAATATCGCCGACGAGGAGTTGCCCGCCTTGAAAGGAGCCGAAGCCAATGCGGTCAAAGGATAGGTCGGTGGCGCTCAGGCTGCCAATAGGGTTGCTTTCTTCTCCGGCCGTGGGGTCTTGGTAGAAAGAGATGCGGTCCTCGTTGGCGGGGCCGAATTCGATTTTCAAGACCAAGCGGTGGCGCTCGCTGGTCGCTCCCGAAGGGGCGGGTAGGGTGAGGGAGGCGTTTCGTTTCAGGCGCAGGCCGTAGCTGGCGGGGGCGGGGCTGGTGTCCACCCCGGTATTGAATTGGGTGTTGTTGTCTCCATTGCCATCGCGACGCATTTCAACGATGCCAGTGCTGTTGAGACCGCCCTGGGGGAGCTGCTGCAGGTAGGAGAGATAGAGGGTCGTGCCATCTTTGCCCAGATTGCCCGCGCTATCGAGGTAGGTGGCCAGGGGGCTGCTGGGGGAGGTGTCGAGGAGTCGCACGATACGTGCGCTTTCGCTGCTCTGGTAGGCTGCCTGATTGCTCGTGCTGGTGGTCCCGCTGACGTTGTTCCAAGGGCCGGAGAAGCCCTGGCCTCCGCTTTGTCCGGCGAGGGAGCCATCGGAATAGTTGAAGCTCTCGGCGGCCAGGAGGTTGGCGGTATCGTCCAGGCTCAGGGTATTGTCCGAGTCGATATCGCCCGGGTCGGGGTCGCTGACCCCGACCTCCGCAATTTGATAGCTGGTCGGGTGGGGTAGGGGGATGAGGTGCGAGCTCAAGGCCAAGGCATTGGGGGCGTGCTCCTCGGGGTCGTCCAAAACGGAGACCTCAAAATGGAGGATCTTGAAGTTGCCGAGCTCGTCATTGACGCGCAGGAGCAGGGAGTAGTCGGAGCAGCGCTCGAAGTCGAAGGAAGTCGCGGTAAGCAGGGTGCGGTCTTCGAGATAGAAATGCTCGTTGTCGGATTGGCCCTCCGGCAGGGTGAAGGTGAGCACGGCCTCCGCATCCTCATGGGTGGCGGAAAATGTTCCCACCACTGTTCCCGCTTCTTGGTTTTCCAACACCGAGGAGGGGGACAGGGTGACCTCGCGAATGGCTTCGGCCGCTTTGGTGGGAATGGCATTGAGGGTATACCAGGCCTCTGTCGTCCAGAGGGTCTCTCCCGTGGCGGAAGGGGGATCGGCCACGAGATGATGGACGAAGCCTTCACGCAGCCCGTTGACCTGCAGTTGCACCCGGCGACCGTCGGCAGAAAGGGTGGCGGCGGTCACCAGCAGGGAAGCCTGCTGCTGCTTGGGTCCACCGTAGTCGGGCGTGGGGGTATAAGTCCATTGCTGCACCGCGAAGTTGGAGGCGTGTCGGGCATAGCTGGGGTCGATGGGCTTGGTGTATTCGATCTCAAAGCCATCGGGCAGGGCGCGCACCTGCTTGACATCATAGGCGATGGTGCCATCCGCCCTGGGTTCGAGCCGTTGCAAGCCCGAGGTCGTGCCCCGCCAGGACCAATTGGAGGTTGCTCCGATACAGCCCACGTAGAGCGAGCCCTCCGGGGACCAGAGCAAGCGGTTGACTCCGCCCTCGAAGCCTTGGCTGAAGCGATAGGCGCAGCCCTGCCAGACGCCGTTGACTTTTTCCAAGGAAGCGCGGCGGATTCCTCCCAAGGTCACTTCGCCGAAGAGATAGTGCCCGGCGTAGATTCCACTTTCCAAAGGCACGATTTGGGAGGGCGACTTGGCGACTTCGCTGTGCGGGAGCCAGAGTGCGGGCGGAGTCACTGGTTGGTCCGCAAAGTCACTGGGGGCGCCACCCTCGGGATAGTTGCTATTGGTGAGTTGGGTGTCATTGTAGAATCCGTAGAAGCGGCCTTCTTCGAGAACTTGAATTTTGCTCGTGGGAACCCAGCCTCCTTGATTGTCGGCATTCAGAATGGTCCCTTCCGGCCCCAGAGCAAAACCGTTGGGAGTGCGCAGTCCCCCCGCGATGAATTGGTGTTCTCCGGTGAGCAAATTGGTTTTCATAAGGGAACCTCGATGGGGTGGGTTGGCCCCGTTAAGGCCCCGGTGTTGACCTTCCTGCCCCGGGAAGTCGCTGGAGCGATTGATGGCGGTGGAGAGTGCGGAGTAAAGGAATCCTTCTTTTTCCAACAAACCGAAATGGAAGTGATGGTAATTGTCTGAGGTCCACCCCTCGGTCAGTGTTTCGTGGGTTTCATAGAAGCCGTCTCCGTCCTCGTCCAGGAGGCGGGTGATGGCGAGGCGTTCGCTGACCACCGGGTCGCCGTCGACAAAGGTCATTCCCAGCGGTTCGGAAAGCCCGTTTGCGATTTCGGTGACCTCGATTTGGCTGGGGTCGGGATGGTCGGGATTGGTGAGAGCATAGACTTTGCCGTCGCCTCCGGGGGAAGGCTCGGGAAAGCCGAATTGATTGGGCTCGAAGGTGGCGACGAAGAGTCGGCCATCGTTGTGGAGGGCGAGGGCCCCAACCTTGGGGGTGAAGTCGGCGGGACGCGCCATGCGTAGGGACCAGGAGGGGTGGATGCCGGCCAAGGCTTGTCCGTTGCCTGGTCTTTCCTGACCGCCGGGGCGGATGATTTCTTTCTTTCCGGGAGCCACCACCCGGGTGACGTTGGCCAAGGTGCGAAAGGTTTCGGCAGGAACTCGGACAAAGGCACTCGCGCCCGGGAGCTGCCATTCTAAGAGGAGGCGTTGACCCCCGGCATTCTCGAAGTATCTGATGGCAAAGTCGTGGTCACCGCTTTCCAGCTCGACCTCGCCCACCTCCGCCACGGCAGCATGGACGCCGTCATTGGCAATGAGAAGGGTCTCGTTGAGGTGCAGGGTGGAGCCGTCGTCCGAGGTGAGCCGGAACTGATAGAGCCCTGGGGTCGTGATGCGGAGACGGCCACTGAGCTCGACTAGAAATTGGTCGGCAAAGCCCGCGAAGGATTGGGTGCTTTCATAATCGATTACGGCATGCTTTTCGTCCACATTGGGGGACTGGCCTTCCCGAAGGGGATAGAGGCGATCCATTTCTTCCTGAATGTCGAAAAGGCGAAAGGTGAAACCTTCCTCGTCGCTCTGCGCCGGGAGAGCGGTGGTGAGGAGAGAAAGCGCCAGGGCCGCCAAATGCAGCGGGCGGGCGGGACAGGGGCATTGCGTCAACATGAGGGGGAGCATGGCGGATGGGCGGCAGGAGAGGGAACTGGCCATTGGTCTAGGTTCTCCTTTAAGCACCTAGACTAATGGCCAGATGGCAAATGGCAAAAAACTCTCTTTCTTCGTCCCCACTCTGGGAAGTCCCCGGATTCTCATCAACACCACAACTCATTTCACACTCATGACGACTACAAAAAACCTTGTTCTGGCCTTCTTTGCAATCGGCCCCCTCTCTGCCTTCGGAGCCTTGACCCTCTATGAAGGCTTTGACTATGCAGAGAACTCCGGGCTCTCCGGACAAAGTGGAGGCTCGGGCTTTGCCGGTGGGGGGGACGCTTGGGATGTAGGCTCGAGCGCTGGTTCCACGCCCGGCAACTTGACTGTCTCCGCTGGTTCCCTCACCTACGGCCCTCTCCTAACTAGTGGAAACGCGGCCTCGGGAACGCGCTCGAACGACAACGTGGCCATGTATCGCGACCTGGCTGTCACGATGGGCGGGGATGGCTCCGAGGTGTGGATGAGCTTTTTGATTCAGGCAACCACGTCCACGGCGGGCCTTTCCCTCTTTGGCTCTACCGAAGCTACTTTCTTTGGCGCCATCAATGGAGGGTATAGCCATCGTCTCTACAGTGGGGCGGGAACTCCGATGACTGGCAATCAGTTCAACTCCACCGCGACCGCATTTGATTCCGGCACTCACTTCATGGTGGCGCAATTCGATATGACCCAGACGGTCCCGGTCTTCAATGTGTGGGTGGACCCCGATTCCTCCAGTTTGGGGAATGGGGCAACACCCACTGGCGGGAGTTTTCAATCGGTTGCCAGTGGCACCCAGGACTTCACCTTTGACCGTCTTCGCATCGGGATGTTTTCCAATAATCAAACCATGGTCTTGGATGAGTTGCGCATGGGGGATTCCTGGGTGGATGTCTCTCCCGTGCCCGAGCCTGCTACGACACTGTTGGCCCTTGGTGGGGTGGCAGCTGCTTTCCGTCGCAAGCGGGCCTGAGAAGGGGGCTGTGTTAGCTTTTGATCATACGAAACAATGACGAAAAACACCTTTCTCATACTGGGACTGGCCACTAGCGCATGGGGTGAACTTAAGTTTTACGAGCCCTTTGATTACCCCGAAGGCTCGCTGGCCGGGCAGATCAACAATGGTTTTGCCTGGACTCTACAGGCGGGAGGCACGACAGACAATGCCGTGGGCACCAGCAGCCTGGTAGTGAACGAGCCGGAGGGCTTTCTCTCCGCCGGGGGCCGGGCGGTGCAATCCACTGCCAGCGCGCGGGCTTTCTTGCCGCTGGGCAGTGAGGTCGCCCCGGGTGTGGAAGGAACCACAATTTACGTGAGTTTCCTTCACAAACTCAACTTTATCGATATTCCCCGCTCTCAGATTCTTGAATTCTGGCGCGGTTCCCAAGCTGACAATAACACTGTTTTCTCTTTTGGAGTGGACACCAATCCGGCGGCTCCAGATTATGGTCTGCTCGTGGATAAGAACGCGGCTACTGCCGTTGCCGTTGAGACGGGAGAAGCGAGTGACAGCGAACGCTTGGTTGTCTTCCGTCTCGATTTCGGAGCTGACGATCAAGACACCATTTCGGTGTATCTCGACCCCGGGGCCGTTGAGCCCGAGGTGAGTTCCGGTTCGGTCACTTATCAAGATCTCTCCTTTGATTTGCTTGGCTTCGGGAGCTTCCAAGGAAGTTCCCACGAGGTTGACGAGATTCGTATTGGAACCAGTTATCTCGATGTCGTGCCGGTGTTTGTCGATAGCGATAATGACGGGATGAATGATGCCTGGGAGGATACCTATGGCTTGCTTGTGGGGGAAGATGATGCCGGGGCCGACTTTGATGCAGATGGGCTGGAAAACCTGGAAGAATATCTCGCGGGCACGAATCCCGCCGACTCCGATTCGGATGACGACGGATTGAGCGATGGGGAAGAAGCGTCTCCGGTCAACAACTTGAACCCTTACCAGAATGATGTCTTGGGCTCGGCCCCGGGAGATCTCACTAATCCCTTGTCGGCTGATAGCGACAATGACGGTATCCCAGACGGGGAGGAAATCGTGGCCGGAGAAGATGGCTTCGTGACCAATCCCAACTGGGAGGATACTGATGATGATGAACTCCCCGATGCCTGGGAGATTGCAGAAGGGCTGGACCCGACCTCTGATAGCGGTCCTTTTGGGGATACGGGGGATCCAGACAATGATGGACTGGATAACTTCGAGGAGTTCTCCATTGGCACTCGTCCACAAGACCCTGATACCGATAAGGACGGGTATTCCGATGGCGCGGAGGATAACTATGGTGCGTGGGGCAGTGTGAATGAAACCGGGTCCAACCCCCTTCTGCCCGATACCGATGGTGATGGTCTCCTCGATGGGGAGGAAAATCCTGATACCGGGTCAAGCGCGAGCGCCCCTTACCGTTCCGATCCCACTGAGTTCGATTCGGATGAGGATGGGTATGGTGACGGGGTAGAGGTCTCTTATGGCAGTGACCCTGATGACGCCAACAGCGTTCCCGTGGTAGAGCCTGTGGTGGCAGCGGTGCAGTTTGATGTGGAGACCTCGGTGGGCAACACTTTGAAGTATGCAGGAAGCTATGCCCCGGCAGCGGGGGAAGGCCAGACTCCGGCTCACGCCCTTGCCTGGCTCGGCGCGGAGGAGGTTGTTTTCAATTCCCTGCATGGTGATAGCGGCAAAACCCTTGTCTCAACCACCGGGGAGCCTCTCCCGGGCTTGGAGATCGACTTTGGCACCCTGATGGACGGAGCTTTCGACTTCGATGACGAGCCGGAGGAATCTGGCGACGGAGCCCCGGATGGGTCCAATCTCTATGAGACGGCTCTCATGTCTGACTGGCTGTTCACCCGCGGCGACAAGAATCTCGTCGCGCGCGTGAAGGGGCTGGCCGCAGGTAGCTATCGCGTGGTGGCACTCGTTCGGGAAGGCAGCCAGCCAGGGCGCACCTACGATGTCGCCTTTGGCACCCAGCCCGGCGATGGTTCGAGCGAGCCTCTGCTCGGCCCGGCTCAGGTCGGGATTGCGGGTGCTCCCGCGGAGTGGACGGAGGGGCAGAACTATTTTAGTGAAATCGTCACTCTTTCCGATGATGAATTTGTCGTAGTCAATGTGGATCCGACCAATGCCGCCTTCGGGACTTTGCAGGGATTGCAGATTATCCCGGTGGTCGACAGGCCAGAGGCCACGATTGATATCGTGCGCGCGGAAGTCATCCCGCCCGATACCTTCGAGCTTTCTTTCCAGGCCTTGGCTCATCAGGAGTATGTCTTGCAAAGCAGTGTTTCTTTGCTGGACGGTTTCGAGACCTTACCCGAGGTGAGGGTGACCACGGATGGCGAAGGCTGGGGGCTTTTCTCGCTCACGGTGAATCTGGCGGCTCGGCCGAAACAATTCTTCCGGATTTCAGAGGAATGAGAGGTGGGTTGCTTTCAAATTGATCGCATTAGGCTCTTCCCTATTTCATGGTTAAATAGAGCAAAAAGGCTCGCTGCGGGGTGCGGCGAGCCTTTTCTTGATGAATCACGAAAGCGGGAGAGCGGATCACCTCCGGCGGCGGCCGAGGGCGAGAAGCCCGAGAGCAGAAAGAAAGACTGCGGAGGGCTCGGGGATGGGGGAGCCGGTTAGGGCGAAGCTCATGTCTCGGAAGGCCAAGCTCCGACCGCCGTCCCAAGGCTCTCCGTGATAGCCGTCGGGGTAGCTGTCTCCGCCCGTGCCGCCCCATTGCATGATCCAGCCGTCTCCCTCTGGATCGCCGTTGATGGCTCGAATCTCCATCGCGTATCCGGAGGAACCGACGCTGGCCGCCAAGTCGAACTGTTCCCCTGGGTCCAAGGCGATGGTGACGATTTGACTGACGTCTCCCGCCGACATCCCACTGATTGGAATTGTGAAGGAGGCGACTTCTGGTCCCGGATCCGCAGGGCCCCCAATGCCTGAGGCGACATTCGGGACGGAAAAGAAACGTATTTGGAAGGGGGCCCCGTCGTAGTAGCGCAAGAGGCCAAGGTGAAGCTTTGCCGGCGGTTGACTCCATCATCATCGGAGAGAGTGCCTCCCGAATAAGAGGTGTTTGTCCCTAGCGAAAGATAGTTATGAGATTGCACGAAGGCCGTGGCGGTGGGCGGCTCAAGGAGCCAAAGGCGCGGAGGCGATATCGAGGAGTTGCCGGGCTTTGCTCACGATTTCACGCTGTCCGGGGTCGCTGGCGAGATCGTTCTCCTCAAAGGGATCGTTGCCGAGATGGTAGAGTTCCAGGGCTTTTCCGGCTCGTCGGTAGGCTTTCCAAGGACCAAAGCGGAGCGCTTGGGAATGGCGCTTCTGCGCGAGGCCTTGGGTGAATTCGATATGCAGATAGTCGTGCTTTTCCTGCTGGCCTTGGCCGGTGAGGGTGGGGAGGAAAGAGAGTCCTGTATTTTGGGCAGGAATGTCGGTGTCGAGCAGCTCGCAGATGGTGGGGAGAAGGTCGTGGAAACCGCTGAGATGGTCCGAGGAGCTTCCCGCCGCAATGTGGCCGGGCCAGCGGGCGAGGAAGGGACTGCGGATGCCGCCTTCGTGCATGTCGCGTTTGTGCCCGCGCAGACCGCCCGTGGAGTTGAAGAACTCCGGGTCATGCCCTCCTTCGCGATGGGCGCCATTGTCGCTGGCGAAAAAGATGAGGGTTTCGTCGTCGATATCCAGTCGCTCCAACAGGGCGAGAATGGCTCCCACTTCGTTATCGAGGTGTTCCATCATGGCGGCGAAACCGGCGATGGGGTTGACCACATCAGGCGCGCTTTCGGTGGGACCGGCCCCGTATTTGCCGATGCGTTGATCGAATTGGGGAAAGACTTTGCGCCATTTCTCGTGCAATTCCGGGGGGGCGTGCATGGCGGCGTGGGGAATGGCGGTGGGCAGGTAGCAGAAGAATGGTTCCCCGGCCTCGGCGCTGGAGGCGATGAAGTCCCGCGCGGCTTTCATGACGAGTGGGTGCAGGTAGGTCCCTTCCGCGAGGGGAATTTCCCGGCCATTGTGAACGTAACTACTCGGGTAGTAGGTGTGGGCAATGGTTTGGCTTTTCCAACCGAGGAATTCGTCAAAGCCGTGGTGGAGGGGATTCTCGGCCCCTTCCTGATGAGTGCGCCCGAGACCCCATTTGCCGAAGGCTCCCGTGCGGTAGCCTGCTGCCTGGAAGATCTCGGGAACGGTAACCAGTTCCGTGGGCAAGGCCGCGTTTTCTTCTCCCGGCACATTGCCGCGCAGGTAGCATTTGCCGGACTCGATACCGGTCATGAGCACTGCCCGCGAGGGGGAGCAGACGGTGTTGCCCGAGTAATGATTGGTGAACTTCATGCCCTCGGTGGCCAAGCGGTCGAGGTTCGGAGTGGTGAATTTTTCCTGCCCATAGCAGGAGAGGTCGCCATAGCCGAGGTCGTCGGCGAGGACGTAGATCACATTGGGCTTCGCGAGAGCGAAAGAAGGGAGGGAGAGGAGGAAAAAGAGGAATTTCATGAGAAGGGAGGATGGAAAAGCTGGCGGGGCCTAGGCGAGAATATCTTTCACGATATGACCGTGGACATCAGTGAGGCGGAAGTCGCGGCCTTGGAAGCGGTAGGTCAACTTCTCGTGATCGAGGCCGAGAAGATGCAGAATGGTGGCTTGGAGATCGTGCACGTGGACGGGATTTTCCGCGATGTGGAAGCCCAGCTCGTCGGTGGCTCCGTAGGTGAGACCGGGCTTCACTCCTCCTCCCGCCATCCACATGGTGAAGGCTTGGGGATGGTGGTCACGGCCTTGGGACCGTCCCAGGGCGGCGCTGGCTTCCACCATCGGGGTGCGGCCGAATTCGCCTCCCCAGACGACGAGGGTGTCTTCTAACAGGCCGCGTTGTTTGAGGTCCGCGATGAGAGCGGCGCAAGGTTGATCGATGATGGCGCTCTTGCGCTCGACCCCGGCCTTAACCTGCGAGTGGTGGTCCCAGTCACTTTCGTAGAGTTGCACAAAGCGCACCCCACGCTCGATCATGCGGCGGGCGAGGAGGCAATTGTTGGCGAAGCTCTTTTCACCATTGCCTGGCTCGGCCCCGTAGAGGTCGAGGGTGGCTTGGGATTCCTGGCGGAAGTCCATCAGCTCCGGAGCGGCGGATTGCATGCGCCAGGCCATCTCGTAGGCATTGATGCGGGTTTGGATTTCCGGATCATTGACGAGGGGTTGTCGTCGGCGGTTGAGAGTGTTGATGAGGTCGAGGGAGTCACGCTGAGCCTCGGCATCGAGGCCTTGGGGCGTGGCAATGTGGAGAATGGGATCGCCCGAGGAGCGGAAGGGCACCCCCGCGTGGCTGGTGGGAATGAAGCCCGAGCTCCACATCGCGGCTCCCCCACTGAGACTGCCTCCGCTCTTGAGCACGACAAAGGAAGGTAAGTCGCTGGACTGACTGCCAATGCCGTAGCTCAGCCAGGAACCCATCGCTGGTCGACCGGGTAGAATGCTACCGGTATTCATGAAAAGCTGAGCCGGCGAATGGTTGAACTGGTCGGTATGGACCGACTTGATGATGGCCAGTTCGTCGGCCACTTTGGCAAGATGGGGCAAGCGGTCGGAGAATTCCGCGCCGGATTGGCCGTGCCGGGCAAAGTCGAAGCAGGGAGCGAGCACGGCCGCATCGGGCTGGATGAAGGCGTAACGCTGTCCCGCAATGACGGAGGGGGGGATCGGTTTTCCGGCCAATTCGTGGAGTTTTGGCTTGTAGTCGAAGAGGTCGAGTTGACTGGGGGCCCCGGCCATGAAGAGGTAAATCACGCGCTTGGCCTTGGGAGCAAAGTGGGTTGCCTGGGGTGCAAAGGGAGTGGCCAGGCTGCTTGCGCTGGCGCTGCGGCTCAGGAGTGAGGCGAGGGCGATTTTTCCCAAGCCAATGCCACAAGTGTCGAAGAACTGGCGGCGGGTTCGGTGGTGGAGAGTGTTCATGATTAGTTTTTAGTGACCGCTTCGTCGAGATTGAAAAGGCTGCGGGCAAGGAGAGTCCAAGCCGCGAGGGTGGGGCTTTCGCCAAAAGGCCTGGGATTGAGTTCGCCGCTCGCGAAGCGCTCGTGTTGCCGTTGGAAAAAGTCTAACAGTGCTGTTTTTTCCGAGGGCTCAGGATGGCGCGTCAGGATGTGGCGGAAGAGAAAAGTAACGCTGTCCGCCGGGTCCTGGGTAGTCAGGGTTGGGGCGTGATTCTGGACCAATCCCACAGCGGCTTCGGTGAACATTTCGTCATTGAGGAGGGTGAGAGCTTGCAGCGGGGTGTTGCTTCGTTCGCGGGCGGGAAGGCAGACTTCGCTACTAGGACCATCGAAGGTGAGGTAGGCCGCGAAGGGGGCGGTGCGCTTGGCAAAGGTGTAGAGACTGCGGCGGTAGCGATCGGGTCCGGTGGCGGCGGGCCAGGGTGGGCTGCCGTAGGCGGCCCCCGAGACGCTGGCGGGCTGGGGCGGTCGCACACTCGGTCCTCCGATTTTTTGGGTGAGGAGGCCGGAGGACTTCAGGGCCGCGTCGCGAATCATCTCGGCTTCCAAGCGCAGGCGCGGACCACGGCTCAGCCAGCGATTCTGCGGATCCGCTTGCCAAGAGGAGGGCGAGGCGGAGGAGCTCTGCCGGTAGGTGGCGCTATCCACGATGAGGCGATGCAGGGACTTGAGCGACCAGCCGTTTTTGACAAATTCGACCGCCAGCCAGTCGAGGAGTTCGGGGTGGCTGGGGAGATCGGATTGATAGCCAAAGTCGGCGGGGCTGATGATGAAGCCGCGGCCGAAGAAGGATTGCCAGGCGCGATTGACGGTGACCCGGCCGATGAGGGGATTGCGCTCGGGATCGACCAACCAGCGAGCCAGGGCGAGGCGGTCGGGCTCAACGCCGGCGGGTAAACCGGGCAAAAATTCCGGGGTGTGGGGCGCGATCGCCTCGCGGGGTTGCAGGTATTCGCCGCGATTGCGGAGGTGGGTCACGCGCTGGTGATCGGCGGGGCGCTCCTGCATGACGAGGGTGGTGGGGGCCTGCGGGCGAGCCTCTTCGAGGGCGAGAAGAGGCTTTCGGGCTTCGGCCATGGCCGGGGCGGTGCGCAGGTAGATCTGTCGTAGCTCCGCCGGGGTGGCGGTGAGAAGATCGAGGGTGGGCACTTGTCGGGGTTGGGGCACCTGTTCAGTAGGGGTGGCGCTGAGACGGAACTTGGCGAGAGCGGCGACAAAGTGCCGCTCGAAGAGGAGTTTCACTTGCAAATCACCCTCTGGGGGAAGGGGTTGGGAGAGAGTGAGGATGAGGTCATGGGCTTTCCCGGGGGCTTGACCCTGGCCCCATCCCGATGAGCTGTTGCCATCAATCGCCAAGGGGTCGGAGGCGGAGGCCACGGCGACTTTGCGACCCTGATGAGTGAGAGTGATCTCACTGAGGTGAAAAGTTCCGTGACGTCCTTCGTAGTAGCAGGCTCCGGGTCCTTGCCCGGGCAAGCGTTCGTCGGTAAGGGCTTCCAATCGCAGCGAGGTGACGGGGTGGCCGAGCTCGCCCAAGGGGTAGCTCAGACGATAGCGATCGCGTTTGGTAAAGTCTCCGCTGGCGAAGACAACACCTTCGTCCTCAAGGTTGAGGCGGAGGTTGTCCGCTTCGGCGGTGGCGGGCTGTAAGGTCGTCCAAGGGGCGGCATTTTTCCGGGCCTCCGCGAGCCATTGGGCAAAATCCTCTTCCCCAATTTGTGCCAGCAAGGAAGTTTCCTCGGCGGCGATTTGCTCGTCGTGCTTCTTTTGCTTTTGTCGAAATTCCGCATCGGGAACGGCGAGGGCGGGCTCATCGCTTTGATTGAGGAGCGCCATCAGGCCGAAGTAGTCGCTGTGGAGAATGGGATCGAACTTGTGGGTGTGGCACTGGGCACAGCCCGTGGTCAGCCCCATCCAGACTGTCCCTGTGGTGGCCACCCGGTCGACGAGGGCATGGTAACGGTATTCCAGGGGGTCGATGCCGCCTTCCTCATTGAGCATGGTGTTGCGGTGGAATCCGGTGGCGATTTTTTGCTCCAAAGTGGCATCGGGCAGCATGTCGCCCGCCAGTTGTTCGATGGAGAACTGGTCATAGGGCATGTCCGCGTTGAGAGCATTGATGACCCAGTCGCGCCAAGGCCAGATGCTGCGGGCGCGGTCTTTTTCATAACCATTGGTGTCGGCGTAGCGGGCGAGATCGAGCCACTGCCGGGCCCAGCGCTCGCCATAGGCCGGGCTGGCCAACAAGCGATCGAGGAGCGCGCTCCACGCGGCCTCGGGATCCTTTTCCCAAGCGGCGAGGAAGGGATCGGATTCGGCAAGGGTGGGAGGAAGCCCGGTGAGGTCGAAGCTCACCCGGCGGAGTAAAGTGATCGGATCGGCCTCGTCTTGCGGGAAGAGATTCTGCTCGCGCAGGCGTTGGCTGACAAAGTGGTCGATGGCATTGCGGGCCCAGCCATCGTCTTCCTCCGGCACGGCGGGACGTTGTGGAAATTCAAAGGCCCAGTGTTTCTCGTAGGAGGCCCCTTCGGCAATCCATTGGTGGAAGAGAGCGGCTTCTTCCTCGCTCAAGCGGGGTTTGTTCGCCTGCGGGGTGGGCATGACTTCGTCAGGATCGTGGCTCAGGATGCGAACCATGAACTCGCTCTCCTCGGGGTGACCGGGCTTGATGGCTTGATAGCCTCCCAAGTCCCGAGTGGCCTCCGCAAAGGTGTGCAGACCCAGGCCCGCTTCGCGAGTTTGGTCGTCGAACCCGTGGCATTTGAAACAGCGATCCGAGAGAATGGGCCGAATATCGCGGGCAAAGGAAATGGCTTCCTTTCCTGCTAGTGGAGAGAAAGAAAGGGCGATGAAAAAGAAGGCACGCGTCACCATTGCGAGGAATACCCGCAGGGCGGAACCTTTCTTGCGGGCATTCAGTTGCGCAAAATACGAGCCACAACCTCGGCAGTTTGCTTGTCTCGGATCAACCAGTGGCCACTGCGCACAATGGTTTGGCTGTCTGCTTGTTCGAAGGCGGCCGAGGTGTAGGGCACGACCCAGTCGCCCAGGCCGCGCTCGTTGCCGGTGAGGGTGGCCACGATGTTGTGGAGTTCGACCCCGTCACGAATGGGCATCTCCCTGAGTGCTTGCAGGGCCGGGCTCTTCGGGCCGAGCCCGGAGACGGAGACCGCGTTGCCAGCCAGCAAGCGAGAGCCCTGCTGGGTGAGGAGACCGGGCTCGGCAAAGGCCAGACTCTGGGCCGCGCCGAGGGTGGTGCCCAAGATGCGGGCGGGCGCTCGCACCAGCTTTTCGGTCAGCCAGAGGAGGGGGCCCCGGGCCAGGCCCGAACCCTGGTGGGGGACGGCGAGAAAGATGACTCGCGCAGGCTCTTCCAGAGGCTCGAAGAGAAGCTGTTCGCGCAGGCGCTTTTTCTGATAGGGCAGCAGCCGTATCTCTTCCAAGGGGCGGTTGAAATACTGCTGATAGAGTATCTCCGGTTGCTCAGAGAGAGAGAGGCGGCTGATGAGCCCGCCCATGGAATGGGCGATGAGGGTGGTCTCTTGGCGCAGGGGCCGGTCGTCCTGCTCGGGGTCGAGGGTGCGGACCAGTTTGCGGAAGTCTTCCCGGAAGTTCGCAGCCGCTACCACCCAGGGATCGCCCGTGGGGTAGAAGTAGAACCAGAATTGATAGCGCTCCCAGAGGTCGGGCTTGCTCGCCAGAGTGGCGGCCAGGGTCTCGAAGTCCGTGGGGGTGGAGAGCAGCCCATGGATGAAAATGAGGGGAATCTTTTCCGGATCGTATTCGGTGGCCAAGTAGAAACCGCGTCGGTCCGACCAGCCCACCGGATCCATGAGGGCGAAAAGATGGGCGAGAGGATTCCGCTCCGTTTTTTTGACATAGTGAAAGGGCAGGCGGTAGTTGCTGGCCACCGGGAGTCCACTCCGCTCGCGGTCCTCGCGAAAGTCGAGCGCGGTTAAGCTCAGCGAGCCATCTTTCTCACTACGGGCGACGATGGTGGCCGGTTGACTGGAAAATTGCCAGGCGTGGGAAGTGAGGGCGAGAGGACTGCGATCCGGTCGTCCGTGGGCCATCACGACCGTGCCGAGGTGAGCGGAATCGGGATCATCTTTGGAAAATTCCTCCGCCGGAGTCAGGCTGACGATCTGGGGCATTCCTCGATGCCGGTTGCGGAAGCGGATCGGCCGCCCCTTGATTTGCTCCGGATAGGCCTCGCCCACCCAGTGTTCGACCAGTTGCCGGGTGGTGCGTTGGGTGAGGTAGCCCGTCGAAGTGGGTAAGGGCGGAGCTTCCGGAACGGTGGAGCAGGCGGCGAGAGCCAGGAGGATGACGGCTAGGAGCAGGCGCACGGCAGGCACCTTTTGTCGGGAGACTGCTCGGACCAAGCAAAAAAAGCGACCGGGGAAGGGGGCCCCGGTCGCCGGATTGTGTGTGGTGAGGGGGAAAAGGAATTAGAGCTCGATCTTAGCTCCGTTGTTTTGCGCACTCTCGTAAATGGCGCGAATGACCTCAACCGATTTGCGGGCTTCCGCTGAGGAGGTGCTGGGCTCGCGGCCTTCCGCGATGGCTTGCACCACTTCCTCGAAGTTCCGTTGGTGTTGGTAGAAGTTGATGGCGGAAGGGTCATTGGCGCCCAATCCCGCCTCCTGGCCTTTCATGTATTTGGCGAGGATTTCGGCGTCGCCGGGCTCTTCCTTCATGAAGTCCCAGATTTCGAAGGCCTCGTCGGCGAGGAAAACCGAGCCTTCGGTGCCCGCCAGTTGCACGCGGGCCGGGTGGCCGTCCTTGGACCAGGTGCAGGTGGAGGCCTCGATGACGCCCCGGGCTCCGTTCTCGAACTCCACAATCGCGACGCAGTGGTCCTCGACTTCGATGTTCTCGTGGGCCAGCAGAGCAGTATTGGCCTGCACGGACTTGATGGGGCCCGCGAGGTGAAGCAGCGCGTCCACGGTGTGGATGGACTGGTTCATGAGCGCGCCGCCGCCGTCGAGGGCCCAGGTGCCGCGCCAGCCAGCGGAATCGTAGTAGGCCTGGTCGCGATACCACTTGATGTAAGCCGAGGCACTGGTCAGTTTGCCAAAACGGCCCGCTTCCACCGCCGCCTTGAAGGCGTCCATACCGGGGTGGAAACGACGGTTGAGGACGGCTGCGAGGGTCTTGCCATTGGCTTCCGCCGCCGCGATGAGCTGGTCACATTTTTCGAGAGTGACTTCCAAGGGCTTTTCTACAATGGCGTGCTTGCCGGCATTGAGGGCCGCCAGAGTGGGCTCGAGGTGGGCCCCGCTGGGCGTGCCCACGGTCACGATTTCCAGTTCGGGATCGGCGAGGAATTCCTCCATGTTGGAGAAGCCCTTCGCTCCGTATTCGTCCGCGAGCTTGTCCGCGCGTTCCTGATTGAGGTCAAAGACCGAGTGCAGGGAGCCTCCCTCCATGGCGGTGATTGCTTTGGCGTGAAAGTGGCCGATCATGCCGGCGCCGATGATTCCGAATTTCATAAATGGTCGTGTGATAAATGTCTGGCCCAGTTTGGAACAAGCAAGGAGGCGAGGTCACGGCCAAATCTTTGCCATTTTTGGGTAACCCTGTTTTTTGAAACAAAATTTCTATCCGGCAGGGCTTTCTTGAGTGATGACTTTTTGGCAATCCGTGTTCTTTTGGCTGCTCTCGCTCAATGCTCTCTGGGGGCAGATTCAAGCCAACCAGAAGCTTCGAATTTCTCTGATGGGAACCCCGATTGAGGACCAGATGCGTTTGAACGGCGATTACCAAGTCGATCCTCAAGGTCATTTACACTTCGCAGAAGTGGGTCACATCACAGCGGCGGGACGAAGACAGCTTCAGTTGGCCCATTTGATTGAGGAGAGATTGAAGGAACAGGATGTTTTCGCTGAGCCAGTGGTGTTGTTCAAAGACAATAGCGATAGTGGGGAATACAGATATCTGGTTCAGGTGACCGGGCACGTCGCGAACCCCGGAATGGTGGCCTGTGGAAAAGGCTTCAGGTTAGCCGAGATTCTCGCTGCGGCGGAGTTGAAAGTGGAAAATTGGGGTCCCCTCGAGGTGCGAGTGACGCGGGATCGGGTGGTTCATTCGCTGGTTCTTGTTACCGGGACAAAGTTTGGGCTTGAGCGCATCTATCCGGGGGATGATCTCGCAGTCATTTGTCAGAGCCCGTGGCAATGGTTCCGCCCTCAACCTGTCCGCTGTGTGTCGGAGAAGCTGCTTTTTCTATGGCCGGAATAGCGTGCTTGTCAGCTTCTGTGCTTCCGCAATCTCGTCAAAAAAGGAGCAGCGGCACTCCTGCCGCTGGACGTTCGGCCCAAGAGGGCATGAGTGTCGTCCCTCCATTTCGCGAACTCCACAACCTGTTTAACTAGGTCCAGCTATCAGCCAGAACTTCCGCCTGCTCCACCACCCGGGCGATGGCTTCCTCTTGGCCTTCCGGGGGATATTTGTATTTCCGAAGCAGGCGCTTGACGAGCAGGCGCATTTTGGCGCGCACGGAATCACGCACTTGCCAATCTACCGTGGTGCTGGCGCGCAATTTCTCGGTGAGTTCGGTGGCGAGGCTCTTCAGCGTTTCGTCGCCCATCGCCTTCAGGACTTCCGGCTTCTCGGCGAGGGCGTCGTAAAAGGCGATCTCGTCGGGTGCGAGGCCGAGTTCTTCGTCGCGCTGCATGGCCGCTTGCAGGTCCTTGGCCATCTGGATGAGCTCTTCAATAACTTGAGCGGTCTCGATGGCGCGGTTGTTGTATTGGCGCAAGGTCTCCAGGAGGCGGTCGCTGTATTTCTTTTCCTGGACGACGTTGGTGCGGGTATTGGCCCGGATTTTGTCCTGCAGAAGACGTTGCAAGAGCTCGACGGCGAGGTTCTGGGTTTTCAGGTTCTTGACGTCTTCGAGGAAGTCGTCAGAGAGAAGGCCGATGTTGGGCTTATCGAGCCCGGCCAAGTTGAAGACGTCGACGACCCCCTCGGAGAGCACGGCATTGTTGAGGATTTGCCTCAGCACTGAGTCCTTGTTTTCCTTGGCGATTTTCTTCGGGGTGGTGCCATCTTTCACGATGATCGCCTTCACCGCATTGAAGAAGGCAATTTCTTCCCGCAAGGCGGCGGCCTCATCGAGCGTGCTACAGAGGGAGTAGGCTTTCGAGACGCTGGCCATCACGTCGGCATAGCGCTTCTTGCCGTCCGGCAGACCGAGAAGGTGGTTGGCCGCTTCGCAAAGAATGGAGAGCGGATCGGTGGCGTAGGCGGAGTAGTCGAAGCCGTGATAGAGGCCGCGCACGATGTCGATTTTTTCGAGTAGAATGGCAAGGGCGTCTTCGGCCTGAACGGTGGGCTGGCCTTTGCCTTTGGCATCGGTGTAGGTTTTGACCGCGCGTTTGAGGTCTCCGGCAATGCCAATGTAGTCCACGACCAGACCACCGGGCTTGTCCTTGAAGACCCGGTTCACGCGCGCAATGGACTGCGCGAGGTTGTGGCCTTTCATGGGCTTGTCGACATACATCGTGTGGCAGCAGGGGGCGTCAAATCCCGTCAACCACATGTCGCGCACGATGACGAGCTTGAGCGGGTCGTTCGCGTCCTTGAAGCGCTTTTCCAGCCGCTTCTTCTCTTGCTTGGTAAAGACGTGGTCCTGCAGCTCCTTCCGGTCGGATGCCGTGCCGGTCATCACGATGCGGACGGCCCCGTCCTCGGGATCGTATCCGCTGTTCTTGCCATTCTTTTCCCGCCGGGACCCGGCCCAGTCGGGACGGAGAGCCATCAATTCATTAAAGAGCGAAACGCAGATTTCGCGGCTCATGCAGACGATCATGGCCTTGCCCTCCATCGCTTCATTGCGGGTCTCGAAGTGCTGAACCAGGTCGGCGGCGACTTCCTTGATTCGGGGTTCGGCCCCGACGAGCTTGGCGAGCTGGGTCCACTTGCCTTTCGCTTTTTCGCGGGAGGCGGTGTCCTCCTCGTCTTCCATGATTTCCTCAACCTCTTTATTAAGAGCCTCAATTTCGGCCCGGTTGATATCGAGCTTGGCCAAGCGGCTTTCGTAAAAAATCTCGACCGTCGCTCCATCATCGACGGCGTCCTGAATGTCGTAGATGCTCACGTAGTCCCCGAAGGTCCCGCGCGTGTCTTTGTCCTCCAGCGCGATGGGTGTGCCGGTGAAGCCGATGAAGGAGGCATTCGGCAGGGCGTCGCGCATGTGCTTGGCATAGCCGAATTTGTAAGTTCCGGTCTTTTTGTCGAGGCGGGCGGTCAGGCCATACTGGCTGCGGTGGGCTTCATCGGAAATGACGACCACGTTGTGACGGGCGCAGAGTTCGGGGTGGCTGGTCTCGCCCTCGGGCAGGGAGAATTTCTGCACGGTGGTGAAGATGATGCCGCCCGATTGCCGGGAGGCGAGTTTCTCGCGCAGCTCGTCGCGACTGTCGGCTTGTTCGGGGGTCTGCTTGAGGAGGTCCTGGGCCGAGCAGAACTGTTGAAAAAGCTGACCGTCGAGGTCGTTGCGGTCGGTGACTACGACCAGCGTAGGGTTGTTCATCTCCGGCTGCTGGAGGAGCATGCCCGCATAGCAGGCCATAGAGATGCTCTTGCCCGATCCCTGGGTGTGCCAAAAGACCCCCGCCTTCTTGGAACCCGGCACGACTTCTTGGCCGTAGGGGGCGCGTGGTTCCTTCACCTGCCCATCCTTGGCTTCCTCCTTTGCCGCAATGAGGGTGGTGCGCACGGCCGCGCGCACTCCATGGAACTGATGGTAGCCGGCAATTTTCTTGATGAGGCGATCGCTGTCTTGCTCGAAGAGGACAAAGTAGCGCAGATAGTCGAGGAGGAAATCCGGGCGGAAGAATCCCCGAATGAGCGTCTCCAACTGGAACTCCAGCTTCGGCTTGTCGTCCTCGTTCTCAATCGTGCGCCAGGGCATGAAGCGTTCGGCGGTGGCGGTGAGGGAGCCCAAGCGGGCGTTGCTGCCATCGCTGATTATGAGGGCCTCGTTGAAGTGAAAGAGATCCCCGATCTCGTTTTTATAGGTTTCGATCTGATGATAGGCCTTCCAGATGTCGGCGTTTTCGTCGGCAGGATTCTTCAGCTCGACGACTGCGAGGGGCAGTCCATTGATGAAGACCACCAAGTCGGGGCGGCGCGGTTGCTTGGTGCCCGTGATGGTGAACTGGCTGACGACGAGGAGGTCGTTGTGGGCTGGATTTTGAAAGTCGATCAAGCGGGCGTGGTCGTGTTCGAGCTCGTCGTCGGTATTGGTGTAGGTGACGGGCACGCCCTGGGTCAGCAGGCGGTGAAAGACGCGGTTGTTCTGCGCCACCGTGGGCTCGGGCAATTTGGTGGCCGTTTGCACCACCTCTGCCACTGCCGAAGGGGAGAGACCCGGATTGAGCCTCGCGATGGCCGAAGTGAGACGCCCCTGCAGGACCACTTCACGAAAATCGGAGCGTTCGGGAGCCTCGCTATCGGGTGCGATGTCCTTGCCGGGCAGGTAGCTCCAACCCGTATCCTGAAACCATTGGATGGCGAGTTGTTCGAGTTGGTCTTCGTTGATCATTGGCGGGGATCGGGGTAAGGCTGCTGCGGTTTTCTTGAATTTCCGCCAGATTGGCGGGGAATTGGCGGAATTTAGTTTGATTGTCCGAGGTTAGTTGGCAATCCCGCCAAATTGGCGGAGTATTGGCGGGATTCGCTTCATTCTTTAGGTCACCTCATAGCGAGTCGAAGGACCACGGCCGGTCTTTCGCAGTAATCCCATTTCAATAAACTGCTTTAGATGTCGCAGGCCGGTGCGATTGCTGATTTCGACAGCCTCTTCATATTCCTTGGAGGTGAAGGATTCTCTGGTGGAAATCCACTCCCAGCCCTTGATTTCGTCACTGCTGAGAGTCTCGCGCAATGTTTTGGGAATCACCCGGCTGGCCGCTTGGCGAGACCGGTAAATCGTCAGGCGGAGGTAGGGTTCGCGGTATTCAAAGCGGGGAAGAGGAAGGCCGAGTTTCTCGGCTTGTTCTTTGATGCTTCGAAGCCCGATTCCGCGCTCTTCAGCGAGGTCCATTCTCTGGAAGAGGTAATGTAAGGCGGGATTCCGGCTCAGCATCTGGGCCTTGAATTCCTGCATTTGCTCCAACGTGATGGGAGGTAGGGGAGCTCCCGGACTGAGAATGACGATCTTATCCGCGTCGATAGAGATTTGGCACTTTGCTCCCGAGATTTCGTAGTCGCGGTGGACGAGGGCATTGACGACGCCTTCCCGGATCATCTCGAATGGGAGATCGACGGACTTGCTGCGCTCCATGCGGCTGCGGTCAATGACCTGTGGAAGAATGTTGCTGACCCATTCCTGGAAATCTCGGGGTATAAGGGCAAGCGGTCCATCAAAGTCTTTTTTACTCTGCTTACCATCGGGGAAGGTGACTGTTGGAAGTGTCCCCGTCATCGTTAAAATAGAGGTGGTAGTTTGTCGGCCCACGCGTGAGCGTGAGGTCGCAAAAACCAAACCAAACCAACTACCGT
>NZ_JAENIO010000023.1 GCF_016595415.1 Roseibacillus ishigakijimensis | reverse complement strand
CAGAAGCCTCAACACCAACCTTGAAATCGACGAATAAATAGCCAATCTCACGCCAACGACCACCGAGAGTTTTAACGACCTGTGGGACATCCCCGTAGATAGTCTGGTCGGTAGTAAGAAAGGTCGGACCAAAAAAACTTGATCCGATTTGCATTCTCTTAAGTTTCATCTCTTTCTTGTTAGGTGAGTTGAGTTTAATGTTAATCCGTGCAATGAAGGTATGACCAAACAACAGCTATTGATCGGTATTTCCGAGCACTCTTTTTGGTAGTTTTGGGCTTCGTCGCCGTGTTGAAATTCGTCGTCGCCATCATGAATGCATAGAATTGGGAAGCGGTGGCAGTGCCTCCTTATGCGGGGTGGTAAATTTTTGGGAAGTTGGTGGGTCTGGATTGTGCGGCGGCAAAGATGTCGCAGAGACGGGTTACTGCTGTAAGTGTCAGTGACGCTGAGGAAGAGAGCGGTAGGGAAGCCTCGCCGAGGCTTCCGTGAGAGGTTGGGGGTCGAACGAGTCAGGCATTGGAGGGCGAGAAGGGTTCAGCCCTCAACCCCGGGACGTCTCGTATGGGATTTTCGCCCTCGGGGCGGTTATAGGGAGTGTGGTCACTCCTGACCACCGCAGAGTCCTCGTTCAGGCGCGGAGGCGTTGTTAGCGTTCGAGACATCAGGAACCAGCGGCGGGAAGGCGTTTTGGCGAGGGGACATCACAGGCTTGCTGGAAACGATGGCGGGGCGTGGAACCCAGGGCCTTGCCCTGGGCTGGTATGGGATGCCCCGTTGGGGCAGACGTGGCACCCTGAACGTTTTTCCGGCACCCCCCGTCTAAGCGCGGAGGCGTTGTCAGTGGTTGAGGCATCAGGAACCAGCGGCGGGGAGGCGTTTTGGCGAGGCGAAATCACAGGCTTGCTGGAAACAATGGCGTGGCGTGGAACCCAGGGCCTTGCCCTGGGCTGGTATGGGATGCCCCGTTGGGGCAGACGTGGGATCCCGGGCGTCTTTCCGGATTCCCCTCGTCCAAGCGCGCAGGCGTTGTCAGTGTTCGAGGCATCAGGAACCAGCGGCGGGAAGGCGTTTTGGCGAGGCGCCATCACAGGCTTGCTGGAAACACTGGTGGGGCGTGGAACCCAGGGCCTTGCCCTGGGCTGGTATGGGATGCTCCGTTGGGGCAGACGTGGCACCCCGGGCGTCTTTCCGGAACCCACTCGGACGCTGGTAGGGAAGCCTCGCCGAGGCTTCCGGAAGCTCTCGAAGAGGGTTCTCACCTGAGGAGGGAGCGAATTTACTCGTCGAGGAATTTGCCGGGGTTGAGGGTGTTGTTTTCGTCCAGGGCGGCTTTGAGGGCGCGGTGGAGGCGGTAGCTGTTTTCGCCGATTGCTGGTTGGAACCAGCGCTTCTTGGCGAGGCCGACGCCGTGCTCGCCGGTGATCGCTCCGCGGTTGGCGAGGATCCAGTTGAAGAGCTGGTCGAGGGCTTCGTCGGCGGGCTTCTTTTTCTCGGGATCGTCGTAGTCCTCGACCATGAGGTTGACGTGGATATTGCCGTCGCCAGCGTGACCGAAGCAGGCCACTGGAATGTTGGTGTTTTTGGCCAGTTCCTGGGCATATTCGACGAGTTCGACGAGTTTGGAGCGGGGGACGACGATGTCTTCGTTGAGCTTGGTGAGCCCGGTGGCGCGCAGGGAGTAGGAGAATTCGCGGCGGAGCTGCCAGACCGCTTCGCAGGCGGCGTCGTCTCGATGGCTCTCGATGGCGAGGGCCCCGGTTTTTTGCAAAAGGTTCTCCAGCTCGGGCAGTTCGGCTTCCACGGCGGAGTGACGGCCGTCGATCTCGACGATGAGGTGGGCCTCTCCGTCGGGGAGGGCGTCGGCCCCGAGGTAGTTGCGGGCGGCCTGCAGGGTGAAAGCATCGGTGATCTCGAGGGCGGAGGGGAGGTGGCCGTTGTTGAGAATGGCTTGCACGGCGGCGGCGGCGTCGCGGAATTGGGGGAAGGTGGTGGTGAGCATGGCGCGGCGCTGGGGGTGGGGGATGAGGCGCAGGGTGGCCTCGGTGACCACGCCGAGGAGGCCCTCGGAGCCGACGAAGAGTTCGGTCAGGGAGAAGCCGGTCTTGTTTTTGTGGCAACGGCCGCCGGTGCGGATGATGGTGCCGTCGGCGAGGACGACTTCCAGGCCCATCACGTAGTTTTTGGTCACGCCGTATTTGAGGCAACGGGGACCGCCCGCATTGGTGGCGATATTGCCACCGAGGGAGCATTCCTTGAGGGAAGCGGGGTCGGGGGGATAATACCAACCCTTCTCGGCGGCGCGGTCTTGCAGGGCCTTGGTGATCACTCCGGGCTGAATCACCGCAAGGCCGTCCTCAGGGGCGAGTTCGAGGATTTGGTTCATGCGGGCCACGGAAAGGACGATACCGCCAGTGATGGGCACGGCCCCGCCGACATAGCCGATGCCTGCTCCGCGGGTGGTGACGGGGATGCCGTTCTGGTGCGCGTAGGCGAGGGTTTGCGAGACGTCCTCCGTGCTTTCGGCGAAGACCACGATTTCGGGGGACGCCGCGAAGTTCCATTTGTCGATGGAATGGGTGGCGAGGTCGGCTTCGGCAACCGAAACCTTGTCCGGGCCGAGAAGGGCAATGAGAGCGTCTTTCACGCCGTCAGGCTAGGGCGCGGTAGCGGGAAGGGCAAGGGGGGAGCTATTGGGGCTCCGGAAGACGATCTTTTTCGTCGGGTTCGACATCCGGAACTCTGGATAGCAATTGATCGAAATCAGCGAGATTGGCCCTCGTTGCCTTGGCTTTCAGTTGTTCAATGGTGCGTAGGGTCGAGACTTTCTCCGTGAGGGTAAGAGCAATGAACTGGTTGAGTGAGACGTGGTCGTTTTCGGCCATTTCTTTGACCGACTGGTGGAGAGAATCCGGAATTCTGATACTCAGGGTTGCCATAGTTTATGAGTTGTTTAGGTTGATTTTGCAGAGTCGTTCCCAAGGGGTCATGACGGTGACTCCTAGAAGGGAGGAGGAGCGAAAATCTTTGAGATTCTGGGTGATGATAGGAAGGGACCCTGCCGCAACCGCCAATTCGAGCACGAACTCGTCGTTCGGATCGCGGAGCCAAGGTCTCCATTTGAAATGGATTTCTTGAAGGTCTGAAAGGGAAAGGAAGGCGTCGAGGAATTTGGTGATGTCTGTGCGCGAGAACTGGGTTGGGAGGATTCCGGGGCGAGTGAGGACAGCTTCGTATTCAAAGAAGAGAGCAGGAGAGATCACCGGGGTCAGGCGGCCTTGTCTGACCTCTTTGAGAAGGAGGAAAGCTGCGCCTTTCTGGGATCGAAGTCCTGAGACGATGACGTTGGTATCAATCACAACCCGCATCCGTTCTGAACCGTATCCGGTATCGTGAGCGGTGCAAGGGGCGATTTTCGTCTTCGCTCATCGGGTCACAAGCTCTCCCGCACTTGCAGGCCCACTTCTTGGGCGAGGGCGTGGGCTTGGGCGAAGTCGCGGGCCACCTCGGCGGGGGAATGGGCGTCGGAGTTGATGGTGACGGGGATGCCGGCTTCGGCGGCGAGGGCGAGGAAGTCGCGGGCGGGGTATTGCTCGGCACAGGGCTTGTGCCAGCCAGCGGTGTTGATTTCGAAGATTTTGCCGGTTTCGGCGAGGGCGGTGATGGTGGGTTCGTAGTAGCGGCGCAGGTCGCCGGGAGGAGTGAAGGCGAACTTCTTGATGAGGTCGGGGTGGCCGCAAAGGTCGAAAAAATCAGCGCGCACCATGGCGGTGTAGGTGGTCCAGTAGTGCTCCCAGAGGTCCTCCAGCTCGGTCGCGGTGAGGTTTTTCCAGTGGGAAAGGTGGGCGGGATTGTCGAAGTCCCACTTGCGGCCACCGGGGCCGGGGAGGTAGTGGACGGAGCCGATGAGGTAGTCCCAGTCGTGGTAGTTGCGCAGGGTTTCGAGGTGGTCTTCGCAGCCGGGCAGCCAATCGCATTCGAGGCCAACTTTAACGGTGAGGCGGTCACCGGCGTGGTGGCGGGCGGCGGCCACCCAGTCGAGGTAGGCGGGCAGGTCGGCCGTGGCCATGCGCCAATCGTCAAAGGGCTCGGGCACATGGGGGGCGTGGTCGGAGATGCCGTATTCCAGGAGTCCGGCGGCGAGGGCGGCATCGATGTATTGGGCGGGCGTGCCCTCGGCGTGGTGGCAGAGGGGGGTGTGCGTGTGGTGGTCGCTGATCACAGGGGGGCACGCTAGGGGCTTTGCAAGCGCAGGCCAAGACCGGGAACGTGGGAAATGCCGCGAAAGGGCTTCTTCTGACTAAAAGGGTGTAAAAAAAGAGGGATCCTGTCCCAACAGGGTTTCGGGCGGAGAATAGGAAAGGGAAGGATAATTGGTTGCTGCGATCTCAGGAAAGGGAAACCAGCGGCTGATTAGCCCGACTGAATCAAACTCAAAACGAATGAAAAAACTCTCCATTACCTTAGCCTCAGTGATGACTGGGGCTGCCATGAGCACCCATGCCTCCGTCGTTCTTTACAGCCACACCTTCGATGATACGGCCAACGATTCCACCCCCGCGTTGCAGGTCTTCGACAATGGGAACAGTCACTCCGACTCGATTGCGGATGGCTCCTTGCAGGGCAATGGCAGTGGTGCGGTCGGCTTCAATACCGTCACGACTCTGGACCTGAGTTCTTATCCCGAATTCACGATCTCCTTTGTGGTTGAGAATAATTTCAGCGCCATTTCTGGTTCGGGTTTGAACGGGACCTTTTTTGGTCTTTCCTTCAACGACCCTTCACCCGACTCCAATCCGGTCAACGGAACGGCTCTCTACAACAATACCGGATCCAGTCTTGGTCTCCAGGTCGGTTCGGGTCGGGGAACGGCGGCCAATACGGAGTGGTATTTGTCATCCACTTACAGCGCGATTGGTGACTTCAGCGATGATGCGGTGGATGGGTACACCATTTCCATTCGTTTTGCCGAGGACACGGCCACCGGGAATACAGACCTCACCATCACGTCCGAGGGGTTGGCCACTGACCTCAACTTCAATACCGTGGCTGGCACAAATTACGCGAACTTGGCCGGTCTGGTTACTCCGAATGTTTCCACCCAAGGGGGCACCTTGAATCTGGACAGGCTCACCATCACCACGGTCCCGGAGCCCTCTTCAGTGGGGCTCTCGCTTTTGGGATTGGCCATGCTTCTTGGTCATCGGCGCCGCTCTTGAAGGAGCCGCCCGGATTCTCTGGTCAGTCATCCCTTCGGGGGTGACTGTTTTTTTGTAGGGGGGAAGAGGGGGCGAGAGTTGGGAGGCTTCCGCTGGCGGTGATAGAAAACGGCGCTTTGCCATTGAGGTGAACTGCAGTCCTGTCTAGAGTCTTTGGAAAGCCCGAACGGAATCCTCGGGAAATTGGCTGACTATGAATGAAATCGGAAGTGGGTGGGCAGAGCCGGACGTTTTTACTGGACCCTTGTTCGAGACTTTGAAGCGGCATCCCAAGCGGATTGTTTTCTCCGAAGGGGAGGATCGTCGGGTGGTGCGAGTGGCAGGCGAGATGGTGAAGCTCGGTATCGGGGTGCCCATTCTTTTGGGTAATCGGCAAAAGGTGCGGGCCCTGGCGGAAGAGCTGGGAGTGAAGATGGATTTCATCAACGTGATCGATCCGACACAGGCAGACGACTTGGAATTATTCACGGAACGGCTGGTGCGCATTGAACGCCTGAAGGGAATCAAGCTGGCAAATCCTCGCGAGACGGTGAGCCGGGGGCATTTCTTTGCCGCGATGATGATTCAATATGGCCAGGCTGATGCCATGATTGGGGGGAACGAGCTCCTTCCCGCCACGATTCACCGGGCGCTGGTGCAGTTGGTCAAACCCATGCCGGGGGTGGGGCATCCCTTCACTTGTGCCATTATGGTTTCGGAGAAATTGGAGCACTTTGGACCGGATGGGGTTCTTTATCTGGCGGATTGTGGAATCTCGGATTGCCCCAACGTGACCGAGCTCACCAATATTGCGGTGGAGACCGGCCGCTTGGCTCATCACTACGTGGGCCGTCGGGTGCGGGTGGCGATGTTGAGCCACTCGACGATGAATTCGGCGGCAAATGACTCCGCAGCGCGGGTGCGGGCGGCTACGGAGGCGGCACGCGCGGTGGTGCAGCAGAATCGCTATGATATTGAAGTCGATGGCGAGCTGCAGGCGGATGTGGCGCTCGATCCTGAAGCGGCGGAGTGTAAGCTTCCTCAAATGGAAGGGCGTCCGCGGGCGGATGTGTTGGTCTTTCCCAATCTGGATGCGGCGCACATTGCCATGAAGCTGTTGCGGCACGTGGGGGGAGCGACGAAATACGGTCAGCTCGTGCTCGGGCTCACTCGTCCAGCGGCCCAGGTTCCCCGCACGGTCACCGAGCGTGGTCTTTTGGGTACCGTGGCGGCGGTGGGAGCGGAAGCGATCAAGTATCACGAGATTTTCCCCGAGGGCTAGTCCCCGGGGGTGGCGAGCACCTCGTCGAGCCAGTGGCCGAGGTCGGCGAAGACCTCGGCCCGCTGTTCATCGGCAAAGGGTTCGTGGCGGGCTTCGGGATAGAAGTGGAAGCGGAAGTTGTCGCGCTTGAGGCGGGCAGCGTAGGCTTGGCAAATGTCGGGGGGGCAGATGCGATCGCGGCCTCCCTGGGTGAGCAGCAGGGCCGTGTCGGAGGGCAATCGCCCGGGGTGTTGGCGAACTTGATCGCTGAGGGCGATGAGGGCATTTCCCCAGGAGAGGGAGATGCGATTGTGGAACTGCAGGGGCTCGGTGGCGGATTCTCCGGGGAGGTATTGGCGGCACATCTCGGCGCGCACTCCGGTGGAAACGGTCAAGGTGGGCAGCAGACGCGAGAGTGGGCGCAGCAAAGCGGGCTTCCAGGGAGGCTGACCAGCCTTGGCGTCGAGGAGGGGCGAGCTGATCCAGCTGAAGGTCGGGGCTTCCTCCAGCTCTGGTAAAAGCGCGAGGGCCAGCAGACCTCCGACGGAATGCCCGCCAAAGCCCACGGGATTTTCTCCCGCCAGTTCGCGGGCTTCCGTCATACCCAGGCGGGCTACCGTGCGCACGATTTCGAGCGATGGCACGTGGCCGCGGCGACCGGGGGAGAGGCCATGGCCGGGGAGATCGCAGGTGGCAAAGGCGAGGCCGCGCGCGCCGAAGTGGTTGGCGATCTCCTCGTAACGTTCGCCGTAGTCACCTTGCCCATGGAGGAAAAAGAGGGCGCCGCGCAGCTGGTCGGCGGGAGGTTGCCAGCGGTGCCAAGTCAGGGTCTCGCCGGCAATGACGCGTTCTTCAGACGAGCGAGATATCGAGTTCATCTAGACTATCGGTCAGCTCGGTAACGAGGGCGAGGTCTTCTTCGGAGCCGTTTTTGGTGAAGGCGTGGGCGAGATTGGAGAGGACGCGGCGCAGCATGTCAACCTGCCGGGCGGGGGTGGCGAGGGCCTCGCGACTGGTGGCCGAGATGCCGGGATTGTTGGCGATGATCTGCTTCACGGCCAGGGTGCGGGCCTTGTTGTAAGGGTCGATGACCAGAGGGCCGGAAGAGGTGTCGGTCCAGCAAAGGAAGTGGCCGGGGTAGTTGCAGCCGTAGATGGGAATCTTGCGCCGCTGGGCCACGAGGGTGAGGATGAGGGAGAGGGAAAGGGGATTTCCGGCGCCATTTTCCAGCACGGCAGCGAGGTCGGAGTTGCGCGGGTTGTAGTAATCCTCCTTGTTGGGCTTCAGCTTGCCGCTTTCAAAGAGCCAGCTGGCGAGCGGGATGGGATCGTTGAGCTCCAGATCGGTGGATTCCTCGGCAAGCTCATCCAGCATATCGGAGAGGGAAGGGCGGAGGGAGACGCCATCGTGGAGATAATCGGAGATCATGCGCAGGAAGGCTTCGAAAAGCTCCCAGTCACCGTCGGGTTGCAGCAAGGCCCGCGAGGGCGTGAACCAGGCTTCGCGGAGGGCCGCGCGGCGGGCAGGGAGAAGGAGCGTGGATAGAATCTCGCGATCTTCTCTGGAAAGGTCGACTCCCAGGCCGGCGATTTGATCGCTCAGGTCACCACCGAAGTTGGCCAACTGGGCCGATACTTCGCGCCGCACATCGGGCTGCTCGTCGTCCAGCAGTCGCAGCAGATAGGGCAGGGTGGTGGCGTTGTCTCTCACAAGACGAATTGGTAAAGATTAGTGAAATAAGAGGCCAGTGCGGCTTGCGACTGCAAGGGGGCGGACCCACGCAATCGCCTTTTCCTTTTCGGCTTCCGGTTGTGTCATGAGGCAGGGGCGGACTGACCGCGTGCCGAGGATCGTTTCTTCGGGCCCTGGGTGCAAGCTTTTTTGCCTGAAGTGATTCTTGCTCAAAATCTCCAAGTGGCCAGCGCTTGCAGGGAATAGGAGGGCGAGTCGGCGGTGAGACCGGCCGCGCCGCCAAAAGTCACTGAGAAATCATGGGTGAGGTAGTTGGTGGCGGTGAGGTAGAGGAGGTGCTCTTTGTTGAGGTCGAAGTCTCCCGTCGCTTCCAGCCCCATGGCGAAGTGGTGGGTGAAGCTATGGCGGTAGGCGAGGGCGTAACCCATAGCGACGTCGCCGTCTTCGGGAAAAACGGCAACCAGATTGGCGGCGAGGCGATCGCTCTCTCCGAGGCGCAGTTCGGCGATGAGCCGCAGGAAGCCATGGCTCTCCCCGTGGCGGTGAATCCCGCCATGACTGTGTCCGGTGCCTTCATCGTGGCTGTGATTGAGGCTGTTTTGATTGGTCAATTGACAGACTGCGTAGGCAAAGGGGTTGCCGAGATATTGGGAGCAGTCTTCCAACTGCGGGTGGCCGTGGCTGCCATGGTCGTGGTCGGCTTTTTCCAATGGGAATTCCCAGCCAAAGGCCATTCCGAAGGTGACGGTGCTATTATTGGGCAGGTCGAAGGTGGGCGTGTTCCATTGCAGGGCGGGGGATAGCGCGAGGGCGTCCCAGGCTCCGGAGCCCTCATCGGCAAAGCGAAGCGCGGTGGAAAAGTTGAAGCCCCCCGGCAAGCCGAGGGCGATTCCCTGCAGGGCGGAGACTTCATCGCCATCGGATTGGGCCGTGAACTCGAAGCCCGTCGTGGTGGTCCAGTGCCAGGGCTCCGGAGTGCCGGTATCGAGGGTCACGAGAAAATCTTGCCCGTGATGGGCGGCGAGGGGCAGCGGCCAGAGAAGCAGTGTAGAAGTGGAGCGCATGGGAAAAGAGGGAGCCTCCCGAGGGGGAAGACTGAGGAGGCTCCCGGTGTTTTTGTTGGGAAAATCAGTGGCGACGGCGGAGGAGCAAGCTGCCAGCTCCGATTAAGGCCAAGAGAGCCGCCGAGGGCTCGGGAACGGTGATGGCATCGGCAGCCAGGAAGGCGGTGTAGTTGACATTCTCGGCCACAGCTTCCGATTGGGCATTGCCCCCGATGGCGAGGGTGTAGTCGCCGGCCGGGAGATGGTAGTGTTCATGCACCGACCCTGAGGTGCTGTTGTCCAGATGGGCGAGATATTCCATTTCCACCGAACCCGCAGTCCACTGGATGTTGGCGTCGTTATCAAAGAAATGGGGCCCGTCGGTGGTGTCGTTGAAGAAGCGCAGCAGCGTGTAGGAGGGGAAGAGCTTGGCATCCGCGGTTTCATCGACCCGGCTGATTTCGAGATGAAGGTAGGAGGGCTCGGTGAGGGTGAAGGCGATCCAATCGGCTTGGTGGCGCCAGCCTTCGCCTTCCGCGATGGTGCTGTCATTCCAAGACCAGCTGCCCACCGTGCCCTGGAAGGAGGTCTGGTCGCCGCCTCCGAGCACGACGTTGAAGTTGTAGCCGGCTCCTCCGGTGGGATTGCCACTCTGGGCGGTGACGACGGCGGCATTGGCGGAGGCCGCCGGAATGCCCGAGAGGAGAGCGGCGGTCAGGATCAGTTTTTTCATAGTTGTTGGTTGTTCGATTGTGTTTGGTTTTTTTGCTCCCTTTACCAGCGGCGCTGGAGGAGGAAAAATTGGCGGTCATCCGGCGTGTCGGCAGGGGCCAGATAGTGCTCGCTGTCTGAGTGGACCGGAGCGGTAAAGGGCTGCCAGTCCCTCAGATCGCGGGAGTGATGCAGAGTCCAGCCCGGTCGGGTGGTTGGCCAGCGCAGGAGCTGGTTGTTTAGAATGAGCGCGGGGGCGTCCCCGCGGTCGGGGAGACCATTGCCATCGCGATCGATGGAGAGTCGTCGGGCAGAGTCTACCGGCACCCCGAGGAAGGTCAGGCTATCTCCGGGGGTGAGTCCGCTCAAGAGATCGGCGAGAGTGAACTCTCCCTCTTGGTCGGGAGCTTGATAGCCTCCGCTCTCGGGCTGGTAAAAAAAGGTCGCCCGCTCTCCCTGCCAGTGGCCCCGCGCGATGAGCCCGGTGGAAGTCATCTCATTTCCGGCCAGGGTCTGCAGGAGCTCCACGCGCGCTTGCTTGCTGGGATCGGCCCCTTCCCCGGGGGTGAAGGTTGCGCTCTGCCCCACCGCCGGGGCCGTGCCGTTGTCAAAGGCGAGGAGAAAGGCGGTGAGGTCGCGCTTTTCCTTGGCTCGCACGGAGGCCGGGCGGTCGACATCGTCCAGTTCATGCAGGGAATAGGGGTGCACGATGGGGAACTCATGTCCGGCTCCGGTGCCGTCGGAGAGAAGCCCAAAGCCGGTGACGTTGCGGGCGCCCGGACGATTGTCGAAGTGGCGACGATGCTCAAGGGTGAGCAAGGGGGCATCCTTGAGGGGCTGAAAGGAACCGAAGGTGGAGGGAATGTCGAGATTGTTGGAAGTGCCCGAGGGCAGGCTGTGGCAGGCCGCGCAATGGTTCTCGAATTTGGTAAAAACGAGCAGACCCGCCAGGGGATCGCCCCCTTCGATTTCAGCGGGAAAGCTTCGGTCGGGATTGAGCCGGGGATTGGGGTGATGACGGAGGGCGAGGAGATAGTCGGCGATTTTGTCCATCTCCGCTGCGGGAATTTCACTCCCCCCCATCAGCTTGTCGAAGGTGGGGTTGAAGTCCTGGATGCGGGCCCGATCCCCCCGCCAGTGCAGCTTGCTTTGGTCGCTGAGGCCGATGAGGGTTTGCGTGATCATGGGCCCTTTCAAGGGGTGCAAGGTGCGGTTGACATAGGTGTCGTTCTCATGCAGCGAGCGCAGGGCTCCGGGGATGGTCTGCATTTCGCCGAAGGGGTCGCCCAAGTTCCAGGCAATGCCATCGCGCTCGAGATCGATGTGGCAACTGGCGCAGGAGACCGAACCATTGCCCGAGAGACGGGCGTCCTGGAGCAGGGCACGGCCAATCTTGAGGTCGCTGGCGAGGTCGGGGAAGGTCGCGAGACCGACTTCCGCGATCACTTCTTTTGCTACGGTGTCAATCGTGGATAGGGTGTGGGAAAGCTTGTTGAAAACATAGAGGCGCGGTTGGCTGGGATGGACGGCCAGGCCGCGTGGACCGCGCACGGTGAGGGGCCCGCGCGGAGCCTCGGGGTCGTCGTTCATGCGGAGGTCGACCCGCCAATCAAGGGTGCCGGTAGGCAGGTCGATGAGGGCGATACGGTCTGAGCCGTAGGCGGCGAGATAGGCTTTCTCGTTGGTGACCGGTAGAACGGCCATGGGTTGTGCCAGGGCGGTGTCGGCAGCAGTGGTATCGATGTTGGGAAAAATGCCGTCGGGGTCGGGGTTGAGGGTGATGTCGCCGAAGCCGTCCGCGCGGAGAATTCCCAAGCGACTGATCGCAAATCGTCCGCGCAGTTCGCTCTCGAACGGGATGAGATTGCGGGCCTCGGAGTTGGCCGCCAGCAGGGTGTTGTCTTCCGTAGTCGCTAGGGCGAGGATATTGGTGCCGATTCCTCCCGTGTAAGAAATCGACAAATTGTCGCTATCGATGGTGGCGATGTCGTGGTCGAGAACCTCGTAGTCGATATCGGGGTGCTCGGTGCTGACAATCTGGGCCACCTGTGGAGGCTCGGGGAGGGTGGGGTCGGTGTAGGCGGGCGGCTCTTGGGCGGGAGCCTCCGTGCGGGGGAGGATGGTGGTGCCATTGCTGGTGTGGAGAAAGGCGACGTGGACCTTGTCCCCCCCGTGGCTCACCGCCAAGGCGCGGGGCAGCAAGCCTTCCAAGCGCAGAATAGCGAGTTCCTCCCGCGAGTCGGCATCATAGACCCGCACGGAATGGTCCCGCGAGCAGGTGACGAAGGCCTTTCCGTCGGCGAAGACGACATCGGCGGGCTCATCCCCGGTCGCGATGGTCGCCAGCGTGCGGTGATCCGGAAGGGAGAGAATGGTGATGCTGTCCGAGAGCTCATTGACGATCCAGGCTTCTTCCTCATTGCGCAGGCGCACGGTCACCGGCAGGAGCCCCACCGGCACTTCGGCAAAGAGGCTGGGGGCAGGATGCTCCTCTCCGCCCAGGGCGAAAATGGAGAGACGGCCTTCCGCCGGATTGACCGCATAGAGTCGCGTTCCTTCCGCATTGATGGCGAGGGGGTGGACGGGGCGGGATTCGAAGAGCGGCTCGCCGTGAGCCACTCCCATTCCGCCAAGGATAGTGAGCAAAAAGAAAATCGGTTTCATAGAGAAAGGAAAAAGCAAGGATCCCAAGAGGAGAGATCACCTCTTCAGAGATCACCTGGTCAGGGAGCACCGGCGTCTCGCCGGTTACAGAAGCAAGTCAGGCGCAAAGAGCCTGTCATTTGGACTCAACCGTCTCATCGCGAGTCGAGTGTGACTGTTCTTTCTTGCGAAAGATTCAAGACTGCTAGAGCCAAGAGTCTGGAACTCTTTTCCGGGCGTTAATTGGCCGGAAAGAAAGAGACGGTAGATCAGATTAGACCGCAGCCCGCTGGGGTGGGGGAGAGGGCACGCTGGCCACATGCTCCGCCCAAAAGGCCACCTGCTCACCGGCGGGTGGACCGGCCTGCAGCCGGAAAGAGCGACCCGATTGGGCTTTCGGGTCGGAGGAGGGGAAGAGATCGAGGCGCAATTGATCGCGGCCTTCGCTGGGAGCCGGTGCGAGCGGATCTTCCTTTTTCTGCTCCTTGGCTTCTGCGATGGCGCAGCAAAGGCCACAAGGCTTGCTGCCATCGAAAGTCATCTCAATGGCGTCGGCCATCGAGTTCTCGCGCGAATTGTCGAGAAGCATCCCGGTCCAGGCGATAATCTGCAGCATATTCATCGGCCCCACTGCCACGTGGAGGCAACCGATGAGAAGCAAAATGGACCGACAGGCGTTCAACGGCGAAAAAGAAAAAGCCCTCCCCGGAAAAAGTCAAGGCAGAGGAGAGGGAAAAGGCGGTGGCGGAGAGAGCAGGATTCTATCTTCCTGCTCTCTATCAATGTCCAATGCTTGGAGGAATAAGGTGTGTGAGCTTACTTGAATCCGGACTTTCTGCTAATTTTGTCTCGCTTGATTCAAAATCTCGGCGAGTCTCTCCCGGTTCTCGGCCGATAGGCGATTTATCCCCAATAATCTGGCGAGTTGGCTCAACTCAGAGGGATTTTCGGTCACTTGGGCAGCCACCCGAATTTCCGCAGCGGGAATGTCATCGAGACGGCGCCCTGTTTGTCCTTCCTGAGGCTGCCGACAGACTGTGAGAGATTCGGGATGCTCGGAGTCTCGCCAAAAAAAGGAGACTCCATCGGACTCTTCCAAATTCGGAAATTCATGTTCGGCAAGCTCTAGAATGCGCTCTCGAATCAAGCGTCCGGTTCGTCCGAAGTCGTGGCATTTGGAGATTTTTCTCGCGACCAGTTTTTCTGAGATCGGAGCTTCCACCTCAATGAGCTCCCGGATGAGGGATCGCAAAACCGTGTCGTAGGCGGGATCGTTGAACCGTTCTGCAGAGATTTGTTCTGCGAATTTCTCTAGTTGTGCCTCTTCATAGGCCACCACTCGCGCTACCGTTTCGGACTCATGCTCATGTTGAAATTCTGTTTCGGCTGGCGAGCTTACTTGGGGAGCTTCATCTGGCAAAATCCGCTTTTTTTCATCGGTATCTACAACTTTCTCTTCCTCTGAGGATCCCTCTATGCGTGAACGCTCCAAGAGCTCATTCAGTTGAGCGTGTAGTTTTTCAAGAGAGTTCTGCTTATCATACCACCAGTCGGTCGACCAAATCCGCACCAGATTCCAGCCCAGGCCGGAAAGAACTTCTTCTCTCACCTTGTCACGATCGCGAGCTGTGGCCGCGCGGTGGTAGGTGGCACCATCACACTCAACCCCCGCTAAAAAGTTTCCTTTTTGGTCGGGATGGACAATGCCGAGATCAATACGGAAACGGGAAACGCCTACTTGGGGAACCACCTCCCATCCCTTGTTTTTCAATTCGGTGGCGACAGCTTCCTCGAACGGGGACTCGTAGCCTCCGAGGGAGCCCTCCACCGCCATGGCAAAGGCCTCGGGGCCTCGCTCGGCAAATTCCAGAAAGTGCTTCAAATCGCGAACGGCACGAGCCGAGGTCCGGTTGAGATCGATGTGGGATGAGTCGAAGGAGGTGAAAACGATCATTTCTTCCCGGGCTCGGCTGAGAGCCACGTTCAGCCGTCGCCAACCCCCCTCGCGGTTCAGGGGACCAAAATTCATCGACATCGCACCTCCCGGCTCGGAGGGGCCGAAGCCAATGCCCAGCAAAATCAAATCACGCTCATCACCCTGAACGGTCTCCAGATTCTTAACCACGACTGGCTCGGAACAGTCATCGCCGAAAAAGTGTTCGATGGCAGGATTTTCCCGCCGGGCTTGATCCAAGAGATCTTCGATGAGTCGTTGCTGATCACTATTGAGGGTGATGATGGCCAAAGACTTCTCCGCCCGCCCAAATTCTGGATCCGTGAGACGAATTAAGACCTCCTGCACCATGGCCTTGGCCTCCTCTTGGTTGGTGCGACCCTTTCCTTTGGCGTAAAGCCCCTCGACCCGACGCCATCTTACTGCCCGGTCGCTGGTGACAGCCGATGGAAAAGTGATCAAATTGCCATCGTAGTAGCGAAGGTTCGAAAAGGCGATAAGGCTCTCGTGACGGCTGCGATAGTGCCAGGTGAGCCCTTGTCGGGGCACTCCCGCTGCCAAACATTCATCTAAAATGCTCTCCATGTCATCACTCAAGTCGTCGTCTTGAGAGGTGTTGCTGCGACCGAAGAAATTGGTTGGTGGCATTTGTCTCGGATCTCCTGCGACCACAACATGTTTTCCGCGGGCTACCGAGCCAACGGCATCCCACGGTGCGATCTGTGAAGCCTCATCAAAAATCACAAGATCGAAAAGCTGTTGTTCAACCGGAAGATACTGGGCAATGGAGAGGGGACTCATCAGCATACAAGGAGCCAGCGCTGTCAACGCATCGCCCATCTCGCTGGCAAGCTGACGGAGGGGCTTGTGCCTGCGTTGCTTTTGCAGTTCATGTTGGAGGACGTCATAGCCACTGCGGCGCGTGACCTCATTCTTGCTCGGAATTTGCCCGCTGAGCTTAGCCCGAATGTAGCGAGTGGTCAGTTCGGCGAACTTATCATCCAGCGCTCGGAATTGCCCAATAAGATCCTGATGCTCGACCGCGTTGAACTTCCGCAACTCCTCATCCGCATCGAGGGCGCGGGTCGCGAACCATTTGGCGTAGCAGAGCTCGAACTGGTCGACGATTCCATCCGTTTGCACTGCGCCTTTCTGGACCGCTTCCACCAAGGGGTTCAGGCCCAGACGGCAGGCTTCGTTGACAGCCGCCTGCCAGTGTGTCCAGGCCCGCAATCGAGACTCGTGTTCACAAATTGCTTGAGCCAAAGACAGTTTCCTTTCGCTAGAGAGGTCTTGTGACGATAAGCCCGATAGCCTGCAAAACTGAGAATCGACCTCTTCATATTTTTTGGCGGTATCCTGCAGGTGATGCAGTGCCAAAGCCACCGGCCCCTCTGGGGAGAGCAGTTCATTTGCATCAAGAAGCAGGGCTTTCACTGCTTGCCGCACGGCAATGAGTTCATCGGGTGTTTGTGCGAGGGAGGAGATTGTGGAACGAAGATGTTGAGCAAACTCGAGGTGTTCCGTAAGCGCAACTTCATCAGTTTCCAGCCCGCGAACTCCCTCAAGGCCAGAGAGGGTGTGCAGTTCAGGATCGATCTTCGCGAGAAGAGCGCGCATTTCTGTGAGAGTGATCAGGTCCTGATCAATCTTGGTTGTTACCGGAGTACTGGTGCGGGCTTGGAAATCTTTGACGACTTTCTTGCGAGCCATTTTGCCGAGAAAGAGGAACTTCTTGTCAGCCTCAGCCAATCGCACTTGTATCCCCGCCAGATCGAGAGAGCGCTCAACCTCAGGGGGGTAGTCTGTGGAAAGGCGAGTCTGGCAGGCGCGATACCGCGAAAGCAAGGCTGCCAGTTTTTGCGCGCTCGCTTCTTTTTCTCCAAAACCCGGTTCAAAGGCAACCGCCAGATGACGGCCGTGAGCAGCGAGGAGAAGTTGGCCCAAGGGAAGCAAGCGGAGTATGGACCCGGGCTCGCTGTTCTCAGCAGGGAGAGTTGTTGCCTTTGTGAATTGTTGATAGGCAGAGACAAGGGCTTGGAGTCTCGGCCCCATCTCACGGGCTTGGGCAATCAGCGTTTCTTGCCATTCACTTGACCAATCATCAAAAGAGATCGCAACGAATTCTTCTGGAGCTTTTTTCAGGGTGGCCGCATTGAGTTCCAGTGTGCGACAAACGGAACGCATCTTTTCGTATTCCTCCAACAAATGAGGTTGTGGACGCTCCCATTGCAGTGAAATCATGCCTGGAGTCCAATCGCGAACCACACGGCCCACTGCTTGGTAAATGGTCAGACCATTGCGGTGCTGGCGATGTAACAAATGCACGATGCGATTGAGATCGTTTCTCACCTTTGCCAACTGGTCGGCTTCTCGCTGCCATTCTTCCGCAGCCAACTCCTCGGAGCTTTCCCAAGCTCTATCCAATTGTTTGAGAATCTCGGTTTTCGAGGTTTTATTGGAGTGAACTTCCAAGCAAAAGTCCGCCAATCCGATCTTATCCAGGCGGCGATAGACAACCTCCAAAGCGGCCATTTTTTCGGCGACGAAGAGAACACGCCTACCCAGAGCCAGATTGTGCGCAATCATATTGGCAATGGTCTGCGACTTCCCCGTTCCGGGAGGTCCGTCCAAGACAAAGTGGAAATCGCGGGCCGAGGCGATTACTGCCGCCAACTGGGAGGAATCGGCGGGGAGAGGAGCAAAAATCTCGCCCGGGGGCGTGTCGCGGTCCAGTTCGCTCTCTCTGGGAAAACCTTCCATTCTTAATGCTTGGTCCTTTTCGTTCCCGGAGTTGACCAAGCGACTCACCACCGGATTATCGAGGACCTGTTCCCGTCTCTCGACCAGGTCCTTCCACATCAGAAATTTCGCAAAAGAGAAGTTGCCCAGCATCACTTCAGGCAGAACTTCGAAGCCGGCCATTTCTTTGGTGGCTTCCCTGACCCTCTGCCAGATGAGCTTTACATCGATGCCACTCTCGTCGGTGGGAAGGTCTCCATCCAGACCAGGCAAGGTGAGGTCCAGGTCTTGTCGTAGAAGCTCCCAGAGAGTGAGATTGAAGCGCGGCTCGTCTTCGTGGAGAGTCATCGTGATTCCCGAAGCGGCACTTTTTCTTGTCAGAGTCACCGGCACCAAGATGAGTGGAGCGCGATAACTCCGGGTGTCGTCTGGAGTCTTTTTCCATTTGAGAAAGCCAAGAGCCAAAAAGAGCGTGTTTGCCCCGCCCTCCTTCAAATCTGTGCGAGATTGGCGATAAATCTCGGTCAGCCGGGAATCCAATTTTTTCTCGTCCAGTGAGGAGAGAACTTCACCTCGCTCGGCGCACTCCCGGATGAGGGCGGTTTGCAAAGATTCGCGGTTCTGCTCTTGGTAGAGGTCCACGTCGCGTCCTCCAGCCTCCAGATCGGGCATGCCCCGAAGTCGAATCTTATCTCCCGCCGCCAATTCATCCTCCAATTGAGCCGGGTCCTCACAAAGCAACGGAATGATTTTCGCTCGCTCCGGAACGTGCAAGAGACGATTGCGCGTGGTCAAATCCAGAAGGCGACGTTGCCATTGGTCCAATCGGTCCGAGGCAGTGGTTGCCTCAATCTCCACTTCGACATCAAAGGCTGGCAAATCCACGGGCGGAGTTTCCAAAACCCCGGGGTCGGGAGTAGAGGCAACTTGGCTGCTCTTGGCTATCAGGGAGGAACCGCTGCTGGCCAAGGGGTGTATCTGGCGAAGGCGGGAGCGACGAATATCAATGACCGCATGAAAGCTTTCCTCGCTCAATTGAGCTGAACCTGCTGCGAGAGCTTGGGTAAAACCGGGTTTCCCTTCCTTGGTGGCGAGGGTTGTCTCAAAGACGATCAGCTCTTTGAGCTCGAGACGGGTGCGGATGGTCGCCAGGTCCTCCACTACCGGGTGGGAGAATTCTTGTGGTTGCAGCCATACCCCCGTAAAGGCATGGCCTTCGGTCAAGACAATGAAGGGATTCAAACCCGCTTGTTCGAAGACTGCAGCGAAGAGAAGGGCTGTTTCCAAGCAAGTCGCTACCCCTCCTTCCAGAATGCGAACGGGCGGGCGTATTTTTTGTCCTTCACTTTCGAAGCTGGCGGGGGGAAGCGCATAGCTCAGATTGAGTTCTTGCACCGCCACCCAAATTGCTGCGCAGAGTTGCCAAACGCGCTTCCGGGATTTTGAACTGTATCCGTCGATGGCTCCGGGTTGTTGGCTTCGCCGGAGAACTTCCGAACTCGCCTTTAAAAGTCCGTCGATGGCGGGTTCATTGGGCTGGCAAAAGGCAGGCAAAAGCTCGGCCATGGATCCGATTCCACCCCACTGATTCTTGGCCAAGACTTCAACGCATTCTTCCCGCCGAGCCAAGACTTTCTCCTCTTGGCTCAGCGTGAGGACCACCTGGCTGGTTAATGATTCCGTCAATTCTCCTAACAGGCTTGCATCCAGCGAAACGTGGCGATCGTTGATATGGACCACCGCTCCCGGCTTCAGCTGAGACACCTTCCAAGCCTTCTTTTCAAGAATGGCCGGGTGAGAAGTGAGCGTCAGAGTCAGCTCTTCCAAAGGAGAATCGGTCTCGTTGACAAGGGCGAGTTCTCGAATGAGCGGAACTGCATTTTGTTGGGAGGCAAAGCCAATCTTCGGAGCGATGGTCAGACTAATCGTCGGTCCTTCGCATTTGACGTCCTCGGGCTCTTTTGTTGGTGGGGATAATGACATCGGTATCTGAGTGGGAAGACCCAAGCTGGAGCCGCTGAGCGAATTCTCTTGGAACGACAAAGGCGAATCCCTCGACGCGGTGGTGATGGCAGTTAGGCCAACCTAGAGGTAGCCAATATCCTTTTGTTTTACGAGCCCTCTTTTTCAACTGGGGAAGCTACCTCTCTATCCGCAAAGTTCACAAAATAGGCCTTTCTGGTGATGGGGACTTGAAAGGCGCTTTTTTGAGTTTTGTGAAGAATTTGACATCGTCGAGTCTCATATCTGGAATGAAACGGGACGAAGAGGACTTGTGAAAGGAGGGGGAAGGGGGGCGGGGGTTAGTCTGGCCACTGGAGGTCGAAGCGCTGGAGGAAGGGGAGGTCGCCTTTTTTCTGGGGGCGGCCGATTTCCACTCCCCAAGTGACGGGCTGCCCTTTTCCATTGTCCAAGAAGGCGGCCGGGCGGTAGGTGCCTGCGGCCCAAGGGTGGCGAATCACCCGGTGGGTTTGCTGGAAATGAATGCCGTCCTCAGCATAGAAGACGGACTCGCGCATTTCCTTGGGGCCGGTGGTGCCGATGAGAGCGGCTACCCCGGGACCTTGTGGCCAGACCACGACTTCGTGATTGCCGGGGATGACGGGGTTGCCCGGGTGTTTGCGATAAGGGCCGGCCGGGTGGTCGGCGAGGGCCAGGCCCATTTGGGTTTCGGCAGGTGATTTTCCTTGTTGACGGCCTTTGTAGTAGAGCCAGTAACGGCCGTCGCGCACGAGGAGACAGGCATCGTCGACGAGGTGACTGTCGAAATCGTCCGCATCCTCGCTGTTGCGCAGAATGAGATTGTCGGGCATGCGCTCCCAGGGTCCGCGGGGGGAATCAGCCACGGCAAGGCCAATTTTGGAATCGGGGTTGAAGGGGGCTTCGTAGGCTTTGGAGGTGCCGGTGTAGAAGAGCCAATAGCGTCCTTCCGCGACCAGGATATTGGGGGTGAAAACGCTGCCCGCCTCCCAACTGCCGGGCGCTCCTTTGTCGAGGGCTTGACCTTGTTCCTGCCAAGAGACGCCGTCCTGTGAAGTAGCATACCAAAGGGTGGCATCGTAGCCGGTGCTGATTTTGCCTTTGGAATACCAGAGGTAGTAGAGGTCGCCGACTTTGATGATGTCGCTGGGATCGCGTCGCATGACCCCGTCTTCCTGTCCGATGCCGGTGAGGACGGTGCGGGTGCAGGGGACTTCTGGCAGTTGCGGGGAATCTTGCGCGTGGAGGGGGAGAAGGAGGGCGAGGAGGAGAACGAGTGATTTCATTTTTTGGAAGAAGAGGCGGGATTTTCGGGAGTGAGTTGATCGAGTCGGGTCGCCATTTCGCGGACCTTGTCGGGATAGCTGTGGTATAGGTTTTCCCTTTGATTGGGGTCTTCGGCGAGATTGTAGAGCTGGGCGGGAGGCGCGTCCTGGCGGAGTTTGCCGTCCTTCAGATCGCTGTTTTTCCCCTGCACGAAGGCGACTGCGGGGGGGCCGCCCCAGGCGTGGTGGGAGGGCTTCGAGCCTGTGAAGCCTCCGCTGCCGCGGGCGGGAATATACATCCAGGGGCCTTGGCGGAGGGAGAGGTGGCTGGGCCGGTGGGCGGCGAGGAGCAGTTCTTCCCGGAGGGGGAGAGAGGGCTCTTCGGTCAAGGCTGGCAGGAGATTGAGGGAGTCCGGTCCGGCTTGGGGAGGCTTCTCTTTGCCGAGGGCGGCGTGGAGAGTGGCCATGAGGTCCAAATGGCTCAGGAGTTGGGGGGAGACGGTTGTGGGCGGAATCTTACCAGGCCAACGGGCGATGAAGGGCACGCGGTGGCCGCCCTCCCAAGCGCCAAATTTGAAGCCAAGGAGGTCTCCGTTGGGCAGGTGCCCCTTTTGCACGGCAACCCGACCGCCCGAGTTGAGCATGCCTCCATTGTCGCTGGTGAAGATGACGAGAGTGTCCTCGGTCAGTTGGTTTTCCTCCAGACAAGTCAGGATTTCGCCCACCATCCAGTCGAGCTCGTGGATGTAGTCTCCATAGAGGCCGGCTTCGCTGGTGCCTTGAAAGCGGGGGGCGGGGGTGAAGGGGTGATGGATGTGGGTGGTAGCGAGATAGAGAAAGAAGGGCTGCTGGCGGTGGGTGGTGATCCACGCGGTGGCTTTCTCTGTCAACACTGTGCCCACTTCGTAGTCGTTGTAGTGCTCGTGGGCCCGCCGCGCTCCCTTGAACTGGTTGGCCGTGCGTTGGGAGGCCTCCTTGGGAATGGGGGTGATGGGGGTGGCTTCACTGTGGCGTTTCCGCCCAATGAAGATGAGGGGATCGTCGGGATCCTCTCCCACGAAGCGATCATTTTCCACATAGAGATAGGGCGGTGCGCTATTGACGACAGGGAGGCCGAAGTAGAAGTCGAAGCCGAGATCCTGTGGTCCCGGCCGTAGTGGTGGTTGCCAATCGTTTGCTTCTTCGCCGAAACCCAGGTGCCATTTGCCAAGGGCAGCGGTGGCATAGCCTTCCTTTTGAAAGAGGTCGGCCAAGGTGAAGGTGTCGGGCGCGATGAGAAGGGGGGAGTTGATGGGCGCCGGTCCCCAGAGGCCTTCGCCGCCTTTTGCCCGGGAGGGGTAGGAGCCCGTCAGCAAGGCGTAGCGGGAAGGGGTGCAAACGGCGGAAGCGGAATGGGCATCGGTGAAGCGTCGCCCCTCCTTGGCCAGTTGGTCAATGTTGGGAGTTCGCACGTGGGTTGCACCATAACAGCCGAGGTCGCCGTAACCCAAGTCGTCGGCAAAGATGAGAATGACATTGGGGGACTTGGCAAAAAGGAGGGGGAGCCCGGCGAGGAGGAGGGTGGTGAGAAAGAGTGGTCGAATCATGGTTGGAGAGGGGTTGGCAGTGAGTGGTCCGGCATTTCCTCAAGCTTTCGTTCCTGCGGTTCGATGAGACCGTGGGGTCGTTGGGCTGAGCCGGGAGAATCGAGATTGCCCAATTCGGCTTGGATGTTCGCGGCCTCTTTTTGCAAAGCGGCAACCATTTCGGGATGTTTGTCGGCGAGATTGGTGGTTTCTCCCAAGTCCTCCTTCAGATTGAACAAAAGGGGTTCGTCGAGGGTGAGATGGATTTTCTTGCGATTGCCTCCTTGTTTCTTGGCCCAGAAGGGTTGGTCAGAAAGGGTTCGGGGAAGGTGGAGCTTCCAGGGGCCCTTGCGCACTGCTTGCAAGTGGGTTCCGTTGTAATAAGCCAAGAGGCGCTGGGGGAATTCTTCGGTCTCTCCCTGGAGAATAGGTAGGATGTTGCGCCCGTCGATGGTCCGGTCGCCAGGGAGCGCGACGCCGGCTAATGCACAGAAGAGGGGGAGAAAATCCATGCTCGTGGTGATGGCCTCCGTTGTGGATCCTGGAGGAATGACCCCCGGCCAACGGGCCAGAGCGGGGACGCGATGGCCGCCTTCCATGGTGACGTATTTGCCCCCCGCCAGAGGGCCTGCCGAGCCGAGGTTGGCGGGGCCATTGTCGGAGGTGAAGATGACCAGAGTGTCTTCTTCCAGGTCATGGTCCTTCAGAGCGGCCAATATACGCCCTGTGGAATGGTCGAGCTCCTGAACGAAGTCGGCATAGGCACCTTGGCCCGATTGACCACGAAACTCCGCGCTGGGCTTGATGGGGGTGTGGACCGCGTTGTGGGCGAGGAGGATGAAGAAAGGGTGAGTTCTTTCTTGGGCGAGAAAAGAGACCACGGCATCGGTGTAGAGGGTGGTCAATTTTTCATAGGGGACCTTTTCTTCTGCGATATCGCGATTGCGGTAGAGGGTGTCCGAATGGGGGCGGGAGGAGGAGTGGTTGTTGGCAATGCCATAGTAGTTCTGGAAGCCGGCATCGAGAGGGTGGGAGCCGTCGACGCGAAAGCCCAAATGCCATTTCCCGACCAGGAAATTCTCATAGCCGGCTTGTCCCAAGAGCTCGGGGATGGTGATTTCCTCAGCGGCGAGGCCATATTTGGCGTATTTTGGCAAATCCAAGCGGGAGATGGGGAAGCCGCAGCGCATGGGATAGCGCCCCGTGAGGAGGGCGGCGCGGGAGGGGCCGCACACATTGGCAGGCACAGAGAAGTCGCGGAAAAGGAGGCCTTCTTGCGCCATTCGATCGAGGTGGGGGGTCTCTGCTTTGGATTTGCCGTAGCAACTGAGATCGCCGTAGCCGAGATCGTCGGCAAAGATGAGCACAATGTTGGGAGGCTTGGCCCAGAGGAGGGGGAACCCGGCGAGGAAAAGGAGGGTGAGAAGAGTTTTCATGGATGGAAGCTCTCGGCTTACGGACCCGAGGATTACGTGAGTGGGCGCGAATTGTGTCCTTTGGGAGAGGGAGAAGTAGGTTTCCAAATTGATTTCGATCCGAGGCCGCATGGGTGGTGGCTTTCCCACTCTCTGTGGGCTTTCCGTCCTTCTGGCTTGCGAAAAGGCGCGACTGCTGTTTCCTCTCTCCGCCCCGCCCATTGCTGTGAAAATCACTTATCCCACTCTTCCCGTTTCCTCGCGCAAGGAGGAGATCCTGGCCGCCATGCGGCAGGCCCAGGTGGTGGTGGTGGTGGGCGAGACGGGCTCGGGCAAGACCACCCAGCTGCCCAAGATGGCGCTGGAGCTGGCTCTCGCGGAGGGGCGGCAGGGGATGGTGGGCTGCACCCAGCCGCGGCGCTTGGCCGCGACCAGCGTGGCCAAGCGGGTGGCCGAGGAACTGCGCGTGCAGCCGGGCGCGGAGGTGGGCTATGAGGTGCGCTTCGACAAACGCACGAGCGAAGAGACCCAGGTCAAGTTCATGACCGATGGCATTCTCCTCGCCGAGCTGCAGGGTGATCGCTTTCTCAAGAAATATCACACCATCATCATCGATGAGGCCCACGAGCGCTCGTTGAATATCGATTTCCTGCTGGGAATTCTCAAGCAGCTCTTGGCCAAGAGGCGGGATTTGCGGGTATTGATTTCCTCCGCGACTCTCGATGCGGGGAGTTTTTCAGAGTTTTTTTCTCAAGCGCCCATGGTCATGGTGGAGGGGCGCACCTTTCCGGTGGAGGATTACTTTTTGCCGCCCTTGGAGCGCGAATACCTCGCCGATCAGGTGGTGCGGGGGGTGGAGTGGGTCGATGCCTACGACCGCAATGGTGACGTGCTGGTCTTCCTGCCCGGGGAGCGGGAAATCCGCGAGGCGGCGCAAGCGGTGGAGGACCGGGGCTTTCGCAATACCGAGGTCTTGCCCGTCTTTGCCCGCTTGTCGATGGGCGATCAGCAGCGGGTCTTTGCCCCCAGCCGAAAGCGCCGCATCGTGCTGGCTACCAATGTGGCGGAGACTTCCCTGACCATCCCGGGCATCGTCTACGTCATTGATAGCGGTCTCGCGCGGGTGAGCCGTTGGTCACCCCAGCGGGGAATCCAGCGCTTGCAGATCGAGCAGATTTCGCAGGCCAGTGCCCGGCAGCGGCGCGGTCGCTGCGGTCGCGTGCGCGAGGGGGTGTGTGTGAAGCTCTACGACGAACTCGACCTGGAAGAGGCGGCGGAGTTCACCGATCCCGAGATTCGGCGCAGTTCGCTGGCGGGAGTCATTCTCAAGATGAAAGCCCTCGGCTTGGGCGAGATCGAAGATTTTCCTTTTGTTGATCCACCCAATGGCAAGGCCATCAAGGAAGGCTACGCCACATTGGAGGAGGTGGACGCGCTGCATGATGAGGGCCGCAATGGCTTGTCCGAGGTGGGCTGGCGATTGGCGAAGCTGCCGCTTGATCCGCGCCTGGGCCGCATGCTGGTGGAGGCGGAAAAGCGGGGCGTGTTGGCCGAAATTCTCGTCATCGTGGGCGGGCTGAGCGTGATGGATGTGCGCGAGCGTCCGGAAGGCAAAGAGGACGCGGCCAGGCAGGCCCAGGCGAAGTTCCGCGACTCGCGCTCGGATTTCCTGTCTTTGCTGAAAATCTGGAACGCGGTGAGCAAGTTTCGCGATGGCAAAGGACGATTCCAGCGCAACCAGTTGCGTAAGTTTTGCCAGAAGAGCTTCTGCAATTTCCGGCGTCTCGTCGAGTGGGACCAGATTGTGGGCGAAATCGCGCGTTCCTTTTGCGTCAAAAAGGAGCGGCCCGAGACTCGGCTGGCGAGCTTCGAGGTGGAGGTGGGCGAGGGGAAGGGCGCGCGCAATCGAGCGGCGAAATATTACAAGGAAATCCACTGTGCCTTGCTAGCTGGCATGCCGCGCTCCATCGGCATTTGGGACAAAGAGAGCAAGAGCTACAAAGGGGTGGGCGGGATGAAATTCGCCATTTTCCCCGGCTCCGGCTTGTTCAAGGAAAAGAAGCGGCCCGATTGGGTATTGGCCTTCGAGCTGGTGGAAACCTCCCGGCTCTGGGCGCGCAAGGTGGCCTGGATGCAGCCGGACTGGGTGGAGGAAGTCGCTCCGCATCTCTGCCGCAAGCGCTATCATTCGCCGGAGTGGAATGAGGGTCAGGGGGCGGTCTATGGCAAGGAGACCATTCTCCTCGGCGGGCTCACCATTGTGCCCGGGCGGCCGGTCTTTTTCGGCCGGGTCTCGCCCAAGGCGGCGCACGAGGTCTTTGTGCGGGAGGCCATTCTGGAAGGGCGGCTGGTCAAGGGCGGGGGCAGTCCCCCTCCTTGTCTGGAGCGGCTCGCCCAGGTGCGGCGGCAGTGTGCGGCGGCCGAGCGCAAGCTGCGCCGGGTGGGCGGGCTATGGCTGGAGGAGTATGCTTTCGACTTCTATTTCGCCCGCATTCCCGTCGAGGCCACCACGGCGAAGGCTTTTCACCAATGGCGGAAGCAGGACGGCCATGAGGACAAGCTCATGATCAGTCTGCGCGATGTCGTCTGGGAAGAGGGCATCGAGAGCGAATTGCTCCTTTTTCCCGACACCATCGAGCATGGCGGGCGGGAGTGGCTGGTAGAATACGTCTGCGATCCGGAGGCTCCCGACGATGGGCTGGTCTTTGAACTGGAGCTGGCCGAGCTGCCCCATTTTCCCGATTACCTGCCCAGCTGGGTGGTGCCGGGAATGCTGGCCGAGCGGGTGGAATTGCTCATCCGCAGTCTGCCCAAGGACTGGCGCACCCGCTTCCAGCCCATCAGCCAAACGGCGGAGGATTTTCTCAAGGAATGGACCGGGTGGGAGCCCCAGACCGGGTTGCTCGAGGCCTTGGGCGAGTTTCTCACCGGAATCGCGGGGGTGGTGATTGAGCCCAAGCTTTTTGACGAAAGTCGCCTGCCGGTCTCGCTGCGGCCGACGGTCACGGTGCGGGATGAGAAGGGGAAGGTGCTGGGGTTCTCGGAGGACGTGCGCGAGCTCAAAGAAAAGCTGGCGGGCCTGCTGCGCTCGCGGCGGGAGGCGGCGGCCAACGAGAAGTGGGAGATGACGGGCGGCACCTACTGGAGCTTTGGCGAGGTGCCCGAGCGGGCGGAGGGCGTCTATCCCGCGCTCGTGGATGAGGGTGAATCGGTGGGGATGCGTGCTTTTTTGGAAAAGGAAGAAGCGGCGGAAAGTCATCGCGCCGGGGTAGTGCGTCTCTTCTGGATGGATCATGAAGCCATGCTGCGGGGCTTCATGAAGCGGAGCTTCCTGCGCCCGCTCACCAAGCTGGTCTTCGGCCCCGGCCAGAGCGAGGCCTTGGAAGAGCAGGTCATGCGGGTGGCGGTGGAGGCGGCTTTTTACAAGAAAGGGGCCGAGCTCCCGCGTTCCGCCGGGGACTTTGCGGCGGCCTCGGAGGTGGCGCGCGGTTGGGTGCTCGACCAGGCCCGTGATTTGGCGGCGGAGCTGGAGCGCGCGGCGGAGGTCTACGATTTTGCCAATCGCTGGCTGGCGGGGAAAGGGGAGGACAAACTCTATGTCGAGACGGTGGCCGACCTCAGCGAAGAGCTGGAGTGGCTCAAGCGGGATCAATTCGTCTGGAAAGCGGGGGCGCGGAGGGCCCTGCGTTATGCCCGCCACTACGAGGCCTTGGAGGAGCGGCTCAAGCGTCTGGACAGTCTGCCGCTGGCCAAGGACGAGGAAAAGCGGCGCCAGCTCGACGTCCTGTGGTTGGACTGGCTCAAGCAATGGCGGGCGCGACCCGAGGCCGTGCGCCTCTGGGAGGTCGGTTGGCTCTTGGCCGAGTGGCGCATCCAGCTCTTCGCCCCCGGTGTGCCCCGCGAGGGCAAGGTGAGCGAAAAGATCATCGACAAGGCCCTGCGGGGGTGAGGGTTCAACTTATTCAAAGCGAGTTCTTTTGGTGTTTCGGTGGGGGAGGCCGGAGCGACCCCACTCGTTCCTCTTGCGCGCGCGAGCATCTTGAAGTTGCCAAAGAATGTCAGGGTGCCTATTATGACTTCCCATAAGTGAAGACACACGGCCAGAAGACGACGATCTGCTTGAGGCGTTCTACCACAGACTACAAGACTTGGTATTTGACGACTTCTCGTGCCCTCAACAAGGAGCAAGAAGTCGAGACGACGAAATTGCCCACCAAGCCGAGTGCGCACTTGCTCTCGCTCATGAAGCGGAAATACTCACCTACGCAGAGAAAAGTTATCGAGAGCTGGAAGAAAGAATCGGAGTCAAGGTAGGAACCGAGCACTTTGTGGAATTCAGCCTGCAAGACCGCTCCAACACCAGAACTGGAAGAATTCCTTCAGCTTTATCCTTGAGCTGATCGAGTTGAGCGCTGAACTCGGTTGGGGTGGGCTGGGGGCGTGCTATTGGGCGGAGTTTGCTGGCGTGGCGGTCACTTGATAGAAGGCTCTCGGCTCTGAGAGAGTGATGGCATAACGGAGCGTTTCGCTCTCTTGTCCGGAGCGGGTCTTGAGCTGGGCGAGTTCTTCCCACTTGCCGTCGAGGGATGAAGCTCGCTTGATGGTGTAGATCGTGTTGGGGCGCCCTTTGAGGTAAAGAGAGGGTCCGGTCCAGATTTCTCCGAAGGGGATACCGGGGTCATCCTCCCAAATCACGATATCGACATCGACAATCTCGGCGACCAAGAGCGAATTTTCGATAGAGTATCGCCAGAAAGCGTAGTTTTCCAGGTCGGTGGCGTGGTTGGGGGCGTGGAGGGCCTCCAAGTCGTTGAGAATGCCATTCACCTCCCAGATCGATTCCCATTGCTCTCCGGGCCAGCCCTTGGGCTGAATGGCGATGCGCGCGAAACCGGGAAAAGCTCCCGTTCGTTCGTAGTCGGTGGCATCGGTGAGTTCGGGCACGGTGTCTTTGGAAAATGTCATGATGGAGAGGCCGTTGAGCGAGGCTCCGAGACCGGCGAACCAGGCATCGCGGTCGCTGGCGTCGGCCCAGGCGATGGAACCTCCGTCGGCAGGCAGCTTGTCCCAGGTGTAGGGGATGTCGGCGTAGATGGGCACGGTGGCCATGCCTTCCGTTACGAGGAGGGCCCGGATGTCGGCGTAGAGTGCGGAGAGATCGTCGAGGATGGCTCTTTTGCCCATTCCATCCGCCGCATCCCAGGGGGCGGAGCCCTGGGGTTCGATATCGAGATGGATGGCATCAAAGCGGTATTGGGGCAGGTCGTAGAAACTGGAATTGAAGTTGATGAAGCGGGTTTGGATTTTGTTCAGCAAGCTGGCAACTTCTGCGGGATCGTGGATGTTGATGAGGTCGAAAAGCAGTTGCGACTGAATGCCGGCGAACTCGAGCTTTTCGTTCCAGGCCGCAATCACTCCGGCTTCGCTCACCGGCCGGTTTTGGTAGCTGCCGTAGACCCGTTTCACGCCGTGAGTGGTGAAGAAAGTGATGGTCTCGTCCTCCTTGGCGGCATCGCCCACCACCACTGAGCTGCCGTAGGGGCTGGGGCCATCCGGGGTGGTGGTGCTGCCCCAGAACCAGACTCCGCGATTGAGCTGGCCGTAGAGGGAAGTGCCGCTGACCAAGATGAGGACGAGGGCCCAGAGCAGGGAGGGAGAGCGTGAGTTCATGGCACCAATTGAGAAGTGTGGGAGAGCTCGCCGCGCGGCTCTCATCTCTCTCAACCGGTAGAGGATGATGCGATTTCCATCTTTCGGGAACTTTTTCTGGCGGAAGAGAATTCACCAGCCGACCTGCGCGAAGCGGGGAGCGGCTTGATCGGTGATGGATTCCACCACGAGGCGGTAATGGCCGGTGCGTCCGTCGGGAGCGGTGAGGGGGAAGCCTTCGGTAGAGAAGTAGTCGCCATCGGCTCCGCCGCCAGTTGTCTCGGTAAACCAGCGGATTTCACGGTCCATGATATTCGTGGAGCGCCAGGATTGGGGGATGGTGACGATGCCGAGTTCGCCATCTACGAGATGGTCCCGCTCTTCGTCGGGAGCCGACGACAAGACGGGGAAGGGGAGGGGGCTGCCGTAGATAACGAGGCGCTCGAAGGATTCCTCGGGATGCTGATAGGACAGGCGGTAGGTGCCCTGTGGCGAGGTCTCGATAGTGGGTGGGCCCCAGTTTTTCTCCAAAGTCGGCGAGCGTAGGATGGGGATGCGAATGGCGGCCAAGGAGTCGGTCTCCCGCAGGTTCTGCATGAGGGCTTCGTTGGTCTGCTTCCATGACGATGATTCCCGGGAGGGGCTGCAGGAAAGAAGAGTGAGCAGCGAAAACACGATGATCGGAAAGAGGCGGGTAGACATGGGAAGGCAGGAAGGATCTGAAGTGAGAGTGACAAAGGGAAGGATCTTCGGCAAGAGGGAAGAATTTTTCTAGTGGCAGGGTTGGTTTTTTTGGGAAGGAGAGGCTAAGAGGGCGTTCGGTTATCCAGCAAGAAGCCGAGACGAGTGATGAAAAAGGAAGTCGACCACAAGAGAATAGCCAAGGCGGTGAAAGAGATCCTGGCAGCGATTGGAGAAGATCCGGAGCGCGACGGCTTGCAGGACACTCCCTTGCGGGTGGCCCGGTATTTTGAAGAGGTTTGCGGGGGCTTGCATGAGGATCCGGCGGAGCACCTCAATAAGACCTTCGAGGTGGATCACGATGAGATCATCATCGTGCGCGACATCACTTTCTATTCCATTTGTGAGCATCACCTGGTGCCGTTTTTTGGTCGCGCCCATGTGGCTTATCTGCCGCAGCCGGACGGTCGCATCACGGGCTTGTCCAAGCTGGCCCGCCTGGTGGATGGCTATGCCAAGCGTCCACAGGTGCAGGAGCGCCTCACCGGGCAGGTGGCCGATGCCATTGAGCGCAAGTTGCAGCCCCGGGGAGTGGCGGTGGTTCTCGAGGCCCAACACATGTGCATGTCCATGCGCGGGATCAAGAAGCCCGGGAGTGAGACGGTAACTTCCTCGATGCGAGGAATTTTTCGAAACAATCCGGCTTCCCGGGAGGAGGTTCTCCAACTGATTCTCCGCAGCGGGCGGTGATGAGTCGGAATTTTTATTAAGTTTGCGTTAGGAAAATTTGCCACTTTGTGCTCACTATATCGTCGTAAACGATGAGTGAAATCAATTGGCCTCAGGTGCTGGAATTTGCGGAAAAGGGGAGTCCCGAGCCTGATCGGGTGGTGAAGAAATCGGATGCCGAGTGGCAGGCTCAGCTCACCCCCGAGCAGTATTCTGTTACTCGGCAGCATGGCACTGAGCGTCCTTTTAGTTCGGAGCACTGCGGATTGCATGAGGCGGGCATTTATGCCTGCGTGTGTTGCGAGACCGTTCTCTTTGACTCGTCGGAAAAGTTTGAGAGCGGAACGGGATGGCCTTCTTTCACCCAGCCGGTGAAGGACAATGTCGTCGCTTACAATGTCGACTACAGCTACGGGATGACGCGGGTGGAGGTGGTGTGCAATGTTTGCGAAGCGCACTTGGGCCATGTCTTTCCCGACGGCCCCGAGCCGACCGGATTGCGTTATTGCATGAACGGGGTGGCACTGACCCGGGTCGATGGAGGGGAGTCCGAGGGTTCGGCCGATTTGGCCAAGGTCACTTTCGGAGGGGGGTGTTTCTGGTGCACCGAAGCCATGTTTCAGCAGTTGCGAGGGGTGGATGCAGTGGTCAGCGGCTACAGTGGAGGCCAGTCTGGGGAGCCAAGTTACGAAGACGTGTGCAGTGGTGACACCGGGCATGCGGAGGTGATCGAGATTTCTTATGACCCGAAGGTGATTGACTATGAGGAGTTGATCCGGGTGCACATGGGCTCCCATGATCCGACGACTCTGAACCAGCAAGGCGCGGATGTGGGCACCCAGTATCGCAGTGTCATCTTCTATCGCACCGAGGAAGAGGAGGAGATCGCCCGACGGGTGGTGGCGACCTATGAGGAGACGACCGGGAATTCAGCGACGACTGAGATTGTTCCCTTCGAGAAGTTTTATCCGGCGGAGGATTATCATCAGGACTACTACCGCAACAATACCCGGGCGGGCTATTGCGAGGCGGTGATTTCTCCCAAGTTGAGCAAATTTCGCGAGAGTTACCGCCATTTGTTCCAAGAGGAATGAAGAAGGGGCGGGACAGGTGATGGGACGGAAGTGAAACGCCAAACTGGAGAATGAGATGCTGGGAGAACGCTATGGAATTGTGGGAGTGACCGCGCCGGAGCCGGTGGCGAGTCATTGGGTCGATGCCTCGGGAAACGAGCGGGAGCCCTTTCGGCTCTCCGAGTTCCAAGGGAACTGGCGACTGCTTTATTTTTTTCAAAGTTGGTGTCCGGGTTGTCATAGTGCGGGTTTCCCTACTCTTCAAAAGCTGGAGGAATTGCTGGCGGACGATCTGGGTCGCTTGCGGATGTGTGCGGTGCAAACTGTTTTCGAGGGGTTTGAGAGCAACACCTTTGAAGCCCTCCTCGAGACCCAGAAGAGGTATGGTTTGCATGCTCCCTTTGGTCACGATGAAGGCAAAGGTCGCCGTCGCGCGGGCTCGGAAACCATGCAGCGTTACCGCAGTGGGGGAACGCCTTGGTTTGTGCTCATTGATCCGAGGGGGAGCGTGGTCTTCAACGACTTCCGGATTAAGGTGGAAGGCGTGCTTTCTCTTTTGGACTCCGAGGGGGATTGAGCGCGGCAAGCTGTGGCGGAAATAGGAATTTATCATGAAAAAATATGATCTGATAGTGTTGGGAGGCGGACGGGCCTCGGGGTTGGCCATTGCGGCAGCACAGGAAGGAAAGTCCGTCGCCTTGATTGAGAAGGATCGGCTCGGGGGAACCTGCCCCAATACCGGGTGTGTCCCTTCCAAGTTGTTGATTGGTTATGCCGAGGCGGCCCGGCGGGTGAAGGAGGCGGATCGCCACTTCATCACGGCTAAAATTGAGAAGATTGACCGGGAGCGCATCTTTCAGGAAGTCAATGAATGGGTGCGGGGGGTGGATCCTCGCTACGAAGGCCGTCTCGACGGGGTGGACCTTTACCGGGGTCACGGCCGCTTCGTGGCCAACAAGGTCATCGAGGTCAATGGGGAGGAGCTGGAAGGGGAGACCATCGTGGTGGCCACCGGGACCCGTCCTCGCACCGCGCCTTATCCGGGGGCTTGGACGAACGAGAACATTTTTCCTCTGGAAGGCAAAGTCCCCGACTCCCTCACGGTGGTGGGGGGTGGCTTCATTGCCTGCGAGCTCGCCAATTTCTTTTCCGCCGTGGGGGTGGAGACTCGGCTCCTGGTGCGAGGAGATGACTTGTTACCCATCGAGGATCACGAGATTGGCGCGGTCTTCAAGGAGGAGTTTGTCAAGAATGTTCCCACTGATTTCGGGGTGTCGGTGACAGGGATGGCAGAAGTGGAAGAGGGCTATGAAGTCACCATTGCAGCGGCCGACGGGAGCACGTCGACCCATCGCAGCGAGCGCGTGCTCTTTGCCATTGGTCGCACCCCCAATACCGACGACCTGGGCTTGGACAAGACCGATTTGGAAATGGACCGCCGGGGCTACTTTGTGGTTAATGACAAGCTGCAGACCAATGTCCCGGGAGTCTATGCGGCGGGCGATGTGGCGGGGCGTTACCAGCTTCAGCACGTGGCCAGCTACGACGTGCACTACCTTCGCCAGCGCTTGCTGAAGGGGCTGGATGAGGAAATCGATTATGGCATGGTGCCACACGGCGTCTTCACAGACCCGGAGGTGGCGGCGGTGGGGCAGACCGAAGCCCAGCTCAAGGAGGCGGGCACCCCTTACGTCAGCGTTTTCCGGGATTGGAAGTCCAGCGCCCGGGCGATGGCTTCCCGCCTCGATTATCCCCGCGTGAAGCTGCTCGTCAGTCCCGCGGATTACTCCATCCTGGGCTGCCACCTGGTGGGACCGGATTCGTCCACCGTGCTGCATGAGGTGCTTCCCTTCTTGCGCTTGAAAAATGATGTCCGCGAAATGGCGGAAATGATGCACGTTCACCCGGCCTTGCCCGAGCTGCTTCTGGATGCCGCAGTGCAAGCGGTCAAGGAAGTGCGCGAGGCTCAAGCCTCCTGATTTTTTGGATGGTGTTCAAAGAGCGGCCTTGCCTCCCGGGGGGCAGGGCTGCTTTTCCCGTTTACAGGTCGCGGTCTTCGTGCGTTCCCGAGACGGGGGTGCTCGAGTGCACGATGCAGCGTTCGAGCCGGGCACCGGCCGTGACGACAGTTCCTGGCCAGAGAATGGAGTCGCGCACGAGGGCCCCGGCTCCCACCACGCAGTCGGGGCCGATCCATGAGTTTTCGATGTGAGCGTCGGCAACCACCCGGGCGCTCTGGTGGACGCGGGGATGGTCGAGCCCGGGGGGCATTTCTCCGCCAATGCCGTGGGTTTCCAGATAAGCCTCGCGGGTGCCGAGGTCCAGCCAGTGGCCTTTGTCGGCATCGAAAGCCCCCAGTTTTTCTCCCTGGGCCAGAGTTAGGAAGGCGGGAATGATGGAGATTTTTTCCCGCGGGGGTATGAGGTCCAGCACCTCGGGCTCAAGACAGTAGATGCCGGTGAACTGGTGAGTGCCTGCTCCGCGTCCCAACTTGTTGCGGATGTCGATGACCTGTTCCCCTTGCACCTCGAGGTGGAGGCCGGGGCCGGTGGAGCGGCTTGCGAGAGTGATGGACCCGCCTCCGCTGCGGTGCCGGGCGATCAAGCCTTGCAGATCGATGTTGGTGAGGATGTCGCCATTGTAAACGAGCACGGAGTCGTCCCCGATGAAGGTGGCGATGTTCTTGATGCCTCCCCCGGTTTCAAGAAGTTCGCGCTCGTGGAAAAAGTGCAACTGGAGATCCCGGTAAGTGGCGTCGGGGAAGGTTCGCTCCCATTCCTGATGGAGGTGGTGGGTATTGATGGCCACTTCCTCAATGCCTGCTTCGGCAAGATGGTCGAGAGCATGGCAGGCGAGGGGACGGTGGAAGACCGGCACCAGGGGCTTGGGGACGGTGTTGGTGAGCGGGCGCAGGCGAGTGCCGAGACCGGCACCAAGGAGGAAGGCTTTCTTCATGGCAACGCGACGCCCTTAACCGGAAGGAGGGAAAGAAGAAAGCGGATTGACAGAGAAACCGAGCTTCCGACGTAAGCGGGACTCGAATTTGATGAAAACCTTTCCCGTATTGCCCCTCTTGGTCATGACTGCGCCGTGGTTGCCGGCTGCTCCCGATGAAAAAAAGACCCCTCCCGTTCCTCCGGCCGAAATGCTGGTCGAAGGGTTCGAGTTGACCGTCTTTGCGGAGCCTTTTGAGGCCGAGTATCCGGCGGCGATTTCGGTGGCCCCGGAGGGCACGGTCTATGTCTCGGTCGATCCCGATGGTTCCTTGGGAAAAAAGTTTTCAGGACGAGTGGTGGCTTGTCGTGATGAGGATGGCGATGGCAGGGCCGACAAATTTTGGGACTACATTCCGGAGGTGGAGTCTCCCCGCGGTGGTCACTGGGTGGACGGGAAATTCTATCTCATTCATCCTCCGTATCTCAGTGTCTTTTGGGATGAGGACGGTGATGGGGTGGCGGAGAAGTCGCAAAAGCTGGTCGATGGCCTGGGCGCGAGTGCGCAGGAATCGCGGGGGGGGGATCACACCACCAATGGGGTGCGCATGGGCATCGATGGCTGGTTGTATATCGCGGTCGGTGACTTCGGGATGAGTTCCTCGACCGGGACTGATGGCCGCGTGGTGACCCTGCACGGGGGAGGCGTGGCCCGGGTGCGGCCCGATGGCAGTGAGCTCGAGATGTTTTCGGAATACACGCGCAATCAATACGATGTCGCCATTAGTCCCCGCCTGGACCTCTTCGCTCGCGACAATACCAATGATGGCAAGGGGTGGAATATCCGCGTCCATCACCACACCAATCTGGCCAATCACGGCTACCCCCGCCTTTACAAAAACTTTGCCGACGAGGCGGTCAAGCCCCTCCTGGATCTCGGGGGCGGGAGTGGCACCGGTGGCCTTTTCCTGGACGAGCCGGGATTCCCCGCCGGTTATCGCGGCAGCTTTTTCACCTGCGATTGGACGACCGGAAAAGTCTATCGTCATGAGCTGACTCCGCTGGAGGCAACCTTTCAGGCGAGCGAGAAAGAGTGGATGAACTTGAATCGCGCGGTGGACATCGACGTCGATGGCGAGTCGCGCCTCTATACCGCCGATTGGCGGGGTGGCCGCTTCGATTTCGCAGGCCAGAACGTGCCCGTGGGGCAGATCCAGCGTATTGTTCCCAAGGGATATCAGGCCGAGCCCTGGCCCCAGTTGCGCGATCTTTCGTCCGAGGAGCTCGTGGCTCAACTGGCGACCGAGAGTGCAGTCCGCCGTCTGGAGGCCCAGCAGATTCTCTTGCGCCGGGGAGGGGAGTCAGCCGTGAGCAAGGCCTTGCGCGCTCTTATGCAGGATCAGGAGGCCCCTCTCAATGGCCGCATTGCCGCCATCTTTACTTTCAAGCAGCTCTACCAAGCGGCTGCGAACGAGGCTCTTGTTTCTCTCCTGGAGGATGCCGGGGTGCGCGAGTTTGCCCTCCGGGCGGCAGCCGATCGACGGGGGCAGGTGGCGGAGCTGACCCGCCGCCAGTATGGGGAGCTGCTCAATGACGAGAATCCCCGGGTGCGCCTGCAGGCTGCCATTGCCATCGAGCGGGCCGGGCGGACGGATTTGGCCTCGACCTTGATTCGGGCAGCGGCGGAGAGCTTCACCGCTCTTTCCGGCTTGGAGGGACAGGATGATTACCGCTTCCCGCACACGGCGGTGGAAGTTCTCGCTGACTTGGAAGCGGTTTCGGCTTGTCTCGCGGCGGTGGAAAATCCCGAGACCCGGGGGGTGGCTCTCGCTGCTCTCAAGCGGCTGCCCCGGCTGGAAGCGGTCGCCGGATTGGAGGAAATCGCCGCCCAGGCAGGCAGCGACCACGAGCTTCGACTGGCGGTGCTGGAGGTTCTCGCTCGTCTCGTGCATCGCGAAGGGGAATGGGACCAACAGGCTTGGTGGGGCACTCGTCCCGATGACCGGGGCCCTTACTTTGCCCCCACCCGGTGGGAGGGGAGCGATCGGGCACTGCGGGCGGTGGAAAAGACTTTCCAAGCGCTTCGCAAAGATGACCAGGAAGAGGGCCTGAGCTTGCTCGCCGTCAACCGTCTCGATGTCACCAAGCTGGATTTGGGTGCTCAAGATCCGGTTCTCTTTGCCATTGGCGCGCAGGATTCTTCCAAGGCTCAGCTGGAGCTCTTGCAAAAAGCCGCCCTTGATGCGGACCGGAAGTGGGAGCAGCGGCTGGCCAGCTACCGGGCCATCAATCGCTCTTCGCAAAAAGAGGCCCTGCTGCAGCGGATCGAAGTGCTCGCTGGCTGGGCCAACGAAGAAGGCCTGGAGGAGATTGCCCGTCGGGAGATCAACGAGTTCATCAATTCTCCCGCGCTCATTCTCGAGTTGGGCCGCTTGAAGCAAATCGGGCAGCGTGAGCGCCCCGAGGTGAGCAAAATTGCCTGGCAGGCCATTCTCAGCTTTTCCCGCAGTCCACTGATCAAGGACCGCTTTCGGGAGAACGCTCTCAAGATCGCGCTCGCGAACCCGAAGGCTCTTGGATACTTCCACGCGCTGGAAGAGATGAAGCTGGAGGGCTTTGAAGGGCCCATTGCCGATGCCATGGACGGGGACAACCGCGCGCTCATCGAGGCCGCCACCGCTGCTCGGAAAGCCATTGAGGAAGCAGTGGCAGCGAAGAAGAGTCAGGGTGGCAGTGAGCTGGTGGCGACCTTGCCTGCGGACGAGGTCACCGCCCTGGTGATGGCTGCGGCCGGGCAGGGTGATCTCGCTTTGGGCGAAAAGCTCTTCACTCAGCAGGCCTGCGCCAGCTGTCATGCCGTCAGCCTCGATGAGGTGCAGAAGGGGCCCTACCTTGGTTCGGCGGGCAGCAAGTTCACCCGGGATTACCTCATTGAGTCGATTCTCGCTCCCGAGGCGACCGTGGCGCAAGGATTCCGCACCCAGATGATCACGACCAAGGATGGCGGGGTGCATCTGGGCTTCATCACTCGCGAGGAAGATGGCGAAGTGGACATTCGCAACATCGGCGGAGTGGTCACCACCCTGCAGGCGGAGGCGATCACCAAGCGGGAGGAGCAGGCTAGCTCCATGATGCCTCCTGGCCTGGGTTCTTCCTTGAGTGTGGCGGACTTCAATTCTCTCATCGATTACCTCGCGAGCTTGAAAGAAGGGTGAGAAACTGGCGGCCGAATCTTGACGCCGCCAGCGGGCCCCCTTATCGGGTCGCCCGCAACCTAACCCCGAAACACGAAAATCATGTCAGTACTCGTAGGAAAAAAAGCACCCACCTTCACTGCCAAAGCGGTGCAGGGTGAAACCATCATCGACGAATTCTCCCTCGAGCAATTCATCGGCAAGAAGTATGTCGTCTTCTTCTTCTATCCGAAAGACTTCACGTTCGTCTGCCCCACGGAGCTGCACCGCTTCCAGGAGGAGTTGGAGGAATTTGAGAAGCGCGACGTCGCAGTGGTCGGTTGTTCCACCGATTCCGAATTCTCCCACTGGGCCTGGTTGAACACGCCTCGTGCCAAGGGTGGCATCCAGGGCGTGCAATACCCGCTGGTGGCCGATATCAACAAGACCATCTCCGAGGCTTACGATGTCTTGGCTGGGCAAGAGGACTTCGATGCCGAGGGCAACCGCGTGGTGGAGGGGGAACTCGTCGCCTACCGGGGCCTTTTCCTCATCGACCTGGAAGGGGTGGTCCGTCACCAAGTGGTCAACGACATGCCCTTGGGCCGCTCCATCCGCGAGTGCCTGCGCGTGGTCGATGCCTTGCAGCACTTCGAGCAAAATGGCGAAGTTTGCCCCATGGACTGGCAAAAGGGCGAGAAGGCGATGACGGCCGATCACGCCGGTGTCTCCAGCTACCTCAGCCAGTAAGCGATTTGCCGCTTTTTCCGCTTTTCTCCAGCCGCCCCTCGTCCGGGCGGCTTTTTTTTTGGGGCCGGTTACTTGTAGCTCTTGCGCAGGTGGGAGGGCAGGATGTTGAGCTGTTCGCGGTATTTGGCCACCGTGCGGCGGGCGACTTTGATTCCTTGGGCTTTCAGAGCCTTTTCGATAGCGGAGTCCGAAAGGGGCTTCTGCGGATTTTCCTCGTTGACGATGGCCTGGATGGCTTCGCGCACCCCGGTGTTGGAGACATTGCCTCCCCCCGAGGTTTGATAACCGGTGGCAAAGAACTTGCGCATCTCGATGATGCCGTGCGGGGTCTCCACGTATTTCCCCGCGACGGCCCGGGAAACGGTGGTGGGGTGCACCCCGATGGTCTCCGCGACATCGTTCATGGTGAGGGGGCGCAAGTGGCGCCGACCTTTGGCGAGAAATTCCGGCTGGTTGCGAATGATCTCGGTCGTGATGGCGAGAATGGTGTCCTGCCGCTGATCGAGGGCGCGGATAAGCACTCGGCCATCGCGAATCTGGTCACGCAGGTAGGATCGCACCTTTTTATCCGGCGTGCTGGAGAGCATGTCCTTGTAGCTATCCGCGATGCGCAGGCGGGGGAGATTCTCGTTTGTCGATTGGGCGACCCATTCCCCGTCTTCGGAGCGCATGATGCGCACATCGGCCGAGATGATGGGATTGCGGGTGGCGTCAAAGGAGGCTCCCGGCGAGGGATCGAGGGCCGCAATGTGGTCGGCGGCGCGGGCCACCTGCTCGATGGAGGTTTTTAGCGAACGGGCAATCTGGGGATACTGCTTGCGGGCCAGAGCATCGAGGTGCTTGGAAACGATGCGGTGCTCGAGGGAGTCCGCGAGGCCCAGGCGCTCCAGTTGCAAGAGGAGGGAGTCCTGCAAATTGCGGGCTGCGATGCCGGGCGGATCGAGGGTGTGGAGGAGAGCCAAGGCATTTTCCAGCAGATCCCCGGAGATTTCCAGGCGGGCGGCCAGCTCTTCCGGGGGCTCGGCAAAGAACCCCCGTTCGTCGAGGTTGCCCACCAGGGCGAGGCAAGCCACCCGCAAATCGCCCTCCAAGGCCGATTCTTCAATCTGCTCGCTCAAATGACTGGCGAGGGTCTGGGGCGCGACCAGGGAGTTGTAGAGAAACTCGCGCCTTTCCTCCGAGTCCGGATTGCTGCCCAAGGCCCGCCCTTCCATGATGGCCAGCTCCCGCAGGTCATCGTCATAGCTGTCGTGGTGGTCGTCGAAGCTGTCTTCGTTGGGCTCGTCGAAGTCCAAATCTTCCAGGGAGTCGCGCTCCGTGATGTCCTCCAGGGTCGGGTTGATCTCGATTTGTTGTCGGAGCAACTGCGAGAGCTCGAGGGTGTTTGCCTGCAGAATCTCCAGACTTTGCCGCATTTGCGGCGCGAGGGTCTGCGATTGCGAGAGATTTTGCGAAAGTGCGTGACCAGCCATGATGTCGACTGCTTTTTAGCGCGGATTTCGCCGATGACCAGAACTAAAGCAGTTTTCGTGCCAAAAATATTAGGAGGGCGGGATTTTTATTAAAGACAATCACAAAAGTCTGTTTCTTTTTTGCGGAAGGATTTGTGAGTGACCGCTAGTAAACGGCTTGCTCCTCGCTGGCCCGTCGGCGTTCCTGGGCCTTGGTTTCGTCTTCGATGACACGCTTCAGCTCGGCGATCTGAGCAGCCCGGTAGCCTTCCTCGACCGTGTCTTGCAAAATGCGCAGTGTTTCGCGTTGCACCGGGTCCAATGCACTGGGCCACCGGGGTTGCTCGCGGGGGCCGGAGGCCAGCGCCTCGGAGCGGATGATGTAGTTCTGCGAATCCCGCTCTTCGTTGACGTGGGGGAGGACGGGCCGATCGACATCGTCCAGGGTCAGGCGGAGAAATTGAAAGGTCTCGCGGTCTTCTTTCTCCAGTCGGACGAAGCGCTCGTGGCGTTCGCGATTGCGTTGGGCGAGGCGGGCGAGTTCTTCCTCTTGTTCCTGCAGGCGTTTTTCGCGATTGAGGGTGGTCACATTGCGCTGGCGTTTGACCTCTTCCCGGATGAGGTCTTCCCGCAGGTAAGCGAATTCAGGATTTTCCTGCACGCGCAGGCGGCTGTTTTCGGCCACTTGGGGGAGGTGGAGTTTGGCGCGGTCCAGAGGCTGGAAGTTGCGCACGGGAGGGATGATGTCGTGGGGAAGGGCATAGGGGAGATAGCGCTCGCCGATCTCGTGGAGATCGTTGAGAGAGGGGAAGATGATGTCCGGCACCACTCCGCGCAATTGGGTGGAGCTGCCCGTGACGCGATAGAATTTTTGCACGGTCGTCTTCAGTTCGCCTGCCCGGGTGGGGTCTTGCATGAAGCGCAGATATTCCGCGATGCCCATCTTCTCCTGCACTGTCCCCTTTCCGAAAGTGGAGGATTCGCCGACGAGGATGGCGCGGTTGTAGTCCTGCAGCGCGCCCACCAGGATTTCGCTGGAAGAGGCGCTCTCGCGATCAGTCAGGGCCACCAGGGGGCCGTCGTAGAGGGGGGTGAGGGGAGTGGAAGCGTAGGTCTCCACGCTGCGGGCCCGGTTGCGCGCTTGCACGATGGGTCCCCGGGGGAGAAAGAGACCTGCCAACCGGGGCACTTCGGTGAGGGAGCCGCCTCCATTGCCGCGCAGATCGAGGGCGATGCCGTCCACCTTCTCGGCTTTCATGCGCGTGAGCAGACGGCGGACGTCCTTGTAGACGCTCGGGTCGCCATCCTCAAAGTCCAGATAGAAGCTTGGAATGGTGATCCATCCTAGCGTGAGGGGGTCGTTGTCTTCCCGCTTCACTTTTACCAGCATCGCGGAGGCGGCCGCATTCTTGAGCTCGACGGTATCCCGGGTGATCACCACTTTTCGCTTTGCGGGATCTTCCGGGGTGCGGTTCTCCACCAGGAGGCCGACCTGGGTGTCTCTGCGGCCCAGGATGAGCTCGACCACCTCGTTGGTCGGCAGGTGGGTGATGTCGATGATTCGGCCGTCATTGAGGGGATCGACAGCGACGATGCGATCATTGGGCTGCAGTTCGCCCTGGCGGTGGGCCGGGCCATTGACAATAAGGCCTCCAATGCGGGTGGAGCCATCGGGATTGGCACTGAGTTCGGCCCCAATGCCGGTGAGCTGGTTCTGCAGCTCGCGGTCGAAGCGCTCATTCTCAGCCACACTCAGGTAGTCCGAGTGGGGATCGTAGGCCTGGGCGACCGCGCTGAAAAAGTAGTCCGCGATTTTCTCTTCAGAGGCCGCTTGCACGGTCTCATGAAAGCGCTGGTAGCGGGCTTTGACGATCTTGCGGGGCGAGTCCCGCTGCCAGGCCGGAGGGACCAGGTCGGGGGCGGTCGGGGCCAAGGGGGCATTCTCCCGGGGCGGGACCGCGGGGGTGAGGTTGACGGGGAGTAATTCCTTCAGCGTCTTTTCCGCTTCGCTTTCTTCCCCGTTCTCGCTTTTTTCCGGCTCGGGTTGGAGGGGCTGCGCTTCGCCCTCGTCTGCCGGGGCGGTGGGCTTTTTCTCCTGCAGCCGCTTGGCCACCTGCTCCTGGAGAAGCTGCTCGGTGAGGATTTCGTTTGCGATCTTCAGTCCCCAGGCTCGCTGGGCGGCGAAGCTGTCCTCGGGCCAAAAGGCGTTTTCGCGCGAGAGAGGCACCAGGGTGTCGGCGGTGAAGTCGAAGGCCGCGTTGTCAGCGGCTTGCTCGATGAACTCGGTGCGTTCGCCAACCCGCTGGGCGAAGCGGCGGTAGATTTCCTGGGCGGGTTCCATTCCCCGCGAGCGGAAAAGTAGAATATCGAAAGGGGTATCCGTGGGACCGGTGTATTTGCCGGCAAAATCCGCCACATCGGCTTGGGTGAAATAGAGTTTCTCCGGGTCGAGGTTGTCGAGGTAGCGGGCCAGAATCCGCTGGTTGATATTCTCATTGAAGCGGAGAACCTCGTAATGGGCATCGCTCAGGGCGCTGATCAAAGCGCGCCCGACGTGATTGTAGTTTGCCTCCGCCAGGGCCGGGGGGGCAGCGGTGGCGATGAGTGCGAGGGAGGCGAGTAGGGGGCGCAGGAGAGTTTTCATCCGGGAAAGGAAACGACACCGGAGCGCTTCTTTTTTCGTCCGGTTGACCTCCGCATTGTAGCTCCGATTCCTTCAAGCGCGAGGGAGGAGCTTAAATTTCCACTTCTCCCGTGAAGGTGATCTCCGCCGGACCGGTCAGCGTCACCTTGCGGAAGTGATCGCCGTCCTTCTCGAAGCCGATTTCCAGAGTCTCTCCTCCTTTGACGTCGACTTTGATGGGGGAGGGCGCTCCGGTGAGGAGGTGGTGATAAATGGCGCTGGCCACCATCCCGGTGCCGCAGGCCAGGGTTTCGTCCTCCACCCCGCGTTCATAGGTGCGGATGGCGATGTGGCCGGGCGAGAGCACTTGGGCAAAGTTGGCATTCGTGCCCGCCGGGGCAAAATGCTCGTGATAGCGCAGGGTTGCTCCCAGGCGACGCACATCGAGCTCGGCGAGATTGTCCACGAAGCTCACCGTGTGTGGCACCCCGGTATTGACGGAATGAACGTGCGCCAAGCCCTCGATTGCAATAGGGAGATCGAGCGTGAGGTCGAAAGGATCGGACATTGCGACCTCGACCTGATCGTCGATCAACTTGGCGGAAAGCCGGCCCGCAATGGTCTCGAAGCTCACCTCGTCGGTCTCTTCCGCCAGGAGGCTGGCGGTGAAGCGGCCAAAGCAGCGTGCTCCGTTGCCACACATCTCCGCTTCGCCCCCATCGGCATTGTAATAGCGGAAGCGGAAATCGGCGTCGCTCTCCGCTGGTTCTGCCGCCAGCAGGCCATCGGCACCGATGCCGCGATGCCGGTCACAGAGCCGGGCAATCTGCTCCTTGCTCAAGTTGTAGGTGAGGTCGCGGTTGTCGAGGACGACGAAGTCGTTACCGGCTCCGTTCATCTTGGTGAAAGAAACGATCATACCCGAATCTCTGCGAGTGGCCTCCTTTTTCAAGTCGCAAAAACAGGAACCTCCCCGGCTTCTGGTCGCTTTCCGGGCTTGCCTGACCCAGTTCAAGCGGTTTGGCTGTCGTCCACATGACCAATTGCGTATTACTATTTGCCGGACAAGGTGCTCAAAAGGTGGGGATGGGCCAGGACCTCATGGAGGCCAGCCCCATTGCCTCGGATCTCTTTGCCCAAGCCGATGAGGTGCTCGGGCGCAAGCTCAGCGAGATCCTTTTTGCAGGCCCCGAGGAAGAGCTGACCAAGACCGCCAATTGCCAGCCTGCCCTCTTCGTCCATGGTCTGGCAATGTGGGCTATTTTGAAAGACGCATGTCCCGACCTCAATCCCGTGGCGGCCGCGGGTCTTTCCTTGGGAGAGATGACCGCGCACACCGCAGCGGGCAGTTTCTCCTTCGAGGAAGGTCTGCGCGTGGTCGCTCAACGCGGCAAGCTGATGGACGAGGCCTGTGCCGAGACCGAAGGGGCCATGGCGGCCATGGTGGGGGGAGATGAGGCGGCCGTGCGTGAGCTCGCCGCCGAAGCGGATGTCGATGTGGCCAACCTCAATGCCCCGGGGCAGATTGTTCTCTCCGGCACGGTGGCGGGTATCGATCAGGCGGTGGCGGGTGCCAAAGCCCGGAAGATCAAACTGGCCAAAAAGCTCAAGGTCGCGGGCGCTTATCACTCCCGGCTGATGGCAAATGCGGAGGCCAAACTCGGTCCCGTGCTCGCCGAGGCGCAAATTCAGAGCCCGAAATTTCCCGTCGTCAGCAATTACCGCGCGGAAGCGGTGACCGACCCGGCGGCCATCCGCGAGACTCTGCAAAAGCAGGTCACTGGCTCCGTGCGGTGGGTCGAGTCGATGCAACTCCTTCGTAGCGAGGGTAACGAGCTTTTCATCGAGCTGGGTCCGGGCAAGGTTTTGGCCGGATTGATGCCTCGCATCGACAAGGGAGCGACCATCGAAACGGCCGGGGATTGGGCCAGCTTGGAGGCTCTGATAGAAAAATTGAAATAAAGTCCCTTTTTTAGTTGCAAGGGGGCTCGGTCGTCATTAGAGTTCGCGCCCACGCCGGAAGGGACGCTGAAAAGCAAGCCTTCCGGTTCTACCCGGAGCGGTAGTTCAGTTGGTTAGAACGCCGGCCTGTCACGCCGGAGGTCGCGGGTTCGAGTCCCGTCCGCTCCGCCATTCTCCCCTGGGAGCTTCCCGGAAGAGAAGGCAAAAAGCCCGCAGTTTTCTGCGGGCTTTTTTCGTCGGGAGAGTCCAGCCGCCGGCTCTCCCGCCGGCCCTTTTCGCTTGGTCTGCCAGCGAGCGCGGTGGATTTTTCGCAGGAGTCCGTGCATTTTGACCATTCTCATTGCGTTGACCACTCTTCTTCCTCTCCTCAGAGTGAGAGGTGTATGAAGCAATATGATGCGATGGGGGCGATGCTGGGCCTGCTGGCAATGGTCGCGGGCGCGGCTCCGGCAGCGGACGAACTCCCCCAGGCGGAAGTGTATGGCACCTTGCCGGACGGGCGGGAGGTGCGGATCTGGACCCTGCGCAACGAGGACGGCGTGGAGGCCAGGGTGATGGAGTATGGGGCCACCCTGGTCTCCCTCTCTACCCCCGATCAGAACGGCCAGGTGGAGGACTTGACCCATGGCTACGATGATCTGGCGGGTTGGTTGGGCAATACCTCTTATTTCGGAGCCAGCGTGGGTCGTTTCGGCAATCGCATCGCGGCGGGCAAATTCACTTTGGATGGGGAGGACTACACGCTCGCCACCAATAATGAGCCCGGAGGCCTTCCCTGCCACTTGCATGGCGGCACCCGGGGCTTCGACAAAGTTCTCTGGTCGGGGCAAGCCATCGCCGGGGGGGTGAGCTTTTCCTATCTCTCCGCCGACGGCGAAGAAGGTTATCCCGGAGCCTTGAGCGTGACGGTGACCTATCGGCTCAATGATGACAACGAGCTCATTTGGCAGGCGGAAGCGACCACCACCAAGGCGACTCCCGTGAATCTACTCCATCACAGCTACTGGAACCTCAGCGGCGAGGCGACCACCTCCATCAATAATCATCTCCTCCAGCTCAATGCCGATCGCTACCTGCCCACCGACAAGGGGCTCATTCCGACCGGTGAACTGGCTCCGGTGGAGGATACCCCCATGGACTTCCGGGAAGCCACTGCCATTGGCCAGCGGGTGGAGGCCGATTTCGAGGCCCTCCACTTTGGAGGAGGCTACGACCATGCCTGGGTCCTCAATGGAGACGGCCTCCGTCTGGCTGCCCGGGTGAGTGAGCCGACCAGTGGGCGCACGATGGAGATTCTCACCGATCAGCCGGCCATCCAATTTTATGGAGGAAACTTTCTCGATGGCACGGTCACGGGAAAGAAGGGGGTCGAGTATGGCAAGCGCTCGGCCTTCTGCTTGGAGACCGAGCGATTCCCGGACAGTCCGAATCAACCGGATTTCCCGGACTGTATCCTGCGCCCCGGGGAAACCTATTCCCACACCATGATCCATCGTTTCAGTTGGTAAAGACCGCTTTCCGAGAGGCATAAGAGAGAGAAAGAAGGGGGAGCGAGATGGCTTCCCCTTCTTTTTTTACCCCAAAAAAGCCCGGGAGCGCACTCCCGGGCTTTTTGGTTGTGATTTCGATTGTTGGCGACGCCTCCTTACTGCTGGCTGCCGCTGAGGCGACCGAAGAGCTTGCCGTCAGTGGCGAGGGTCTTGGGCACCTGCACCTCGATGAGGTCGAAGTCGGGGCTGGAGCCGCCGTCTTCAGTCACGGTGACAATCACCCCCTCCGCGCTGGTTGCGCTGGCGGCCCCCACGGCGGCGTTCTGCCAAGTCTGCAGATTGCCGCTCCACTGGAAGGTCAGGGTGGTGTCGCTTTCCGAGGCATCGGAGCGCTCGAAGGTGAAGACGAGGTGGGTGTCACTCACGCTGGTCGAGACGAGTTCGCCGCCATCGGCTGCCAGGGGATCGCCGCCCAGCTGATATTCCAGCAGGTTGTCGAAGCCATCGCCCTCCGCATCGGTGGTGGCACCGCTGTTGCCCGCGTCCAGACCGTTCAAGCTGGCCCAATCGGCATAGCCTGCTGAGACCGCGCCAAAGGTGAGCACCCCTGTCGCTTCGTCAAAGGTATACTCTCCCTGGGTCCAGATCCGGCTGCCGGGAGCTCCGCCATCGGAGGTGAATCCAGTGACGTTGAAGGTGGCGCCGATGGTGACCTCGCCGGTGGTGGCGAAGATGAGCCATTGGTTGCCATTGGTTTCATCCGCATTGCTGAGGTCGAAGGCGATGGACCCGTTCAAGGCGGCCGTTCCGGCCCCGGTAATGGCATTGGTCACGCCATTGGTGGTAGGGGCGAAGGTGAGACGACCTGCATTGCCCAAGACCAGTTTCCCGTTGTCGGGGTTGGTTCCGTGGGTCGTCAGGTTGAGGTCACCTGTGAAGGTGCTCTGCCCGTTCAGGATGACCTGATTCGTTGGTCCCGTGGTGGTCAGATTCAGCTGGGCTGAACCGGTGAAGGGCGCGTTGATGATCAGGTTGCCATTGTTGGCCCACAACTCCGAGGGAGAGGAGACGCGGAACTCGCTGCCAGCCAGGGTGAGGTTGGCTCCGCCAGCCTGGTTGATGGTGAGGCCGTCCAGCCCGAAGTAGGGGATGGTGGCCACGCCCGCGTTCTTCGCTACCAGATTGGAGGTGGTGTTTTCATCACTGGCAATGATCAGGCGGGCTCCGGCGAAGGTGACGTCACCAGTCGCCGGGGTGCGTAGATCGTAGCCGTAGACCAGGTAGTTCAAGCCTGCAGTGGGGTCGAGGGTATCGTCCCAGTTGTTGACTCCGTCTTGGTCGAAGGAAGAAGTGCCAAGGCCATCGGAGGCGATGAGGGTGCGTCCGTCCGGGATGCCGTCGTTGTTCACATCGGGCACGGAAGTGCCATCCGTGGGATTGGTGCCGGCATTGAATTCAGCCAAGTTGGTCGCACCATCGCTGTCCGGATCGCCGGCCGCCCCTTCATCCAAATCGGAGAAGTAGAACGTTTCCCAGCCATCGGCCAAGCCATCGGGCTCGGAGTCTTGTGAGGAGAAGGGATCGTTCGGGTCGGTGCCGTTGGCGAACTCGAGAGCGTTGTTGTCGCCGTCGTTATCGGGATCAGTGCTTCCCGTTTCATCCAGGTCGCCGAAGTTCACCAGCTCCCAGCTGTCGGAGAGGTCGTCTTCGTCGTTGTCCGGGGAGGAGTTGGCGTCGAGCGGGTTGCTGTCGCCGGTTTCTTCTTCCTCGTTGTTGACGAGATCGCCATCGGGGTCCTGGGTTCCGTTCTGGAGAAGGTTGTTCCAGTAGACGAGCTCGAAGTTCTCGTCGTCCAGACCATCACCATCGGTATCGGCCACGGTGGAGGTGGCATCGTTGGGATTGGATTCGGCGGCCAACTCTTCATCGTCGTTGTCGCCATCGCCATCACTATCGGAGCCGCCCCGGGCCACATTGGTGCTGCCAAAGTAGGCTTGCTCCCAAGCATCGGGGAAGGGGTCGCCATCGGTATTGCTGCGGTCGATGGAGTCGGGTCCGAGCAAATGGAAGAGCTCCCGCTCGGTCTCGCTGAGCGCTCCATCCCAAATACGAACCTCGTCGTAGGTGGCATGGGCGGTGTTGTCCGGAAAGAAGGAGCGGCCAAGCAAGTTCATGGCGTCGGTCAGGTCCGTGAGGTGGAGGTTGGTCTCGACCGAGCCTTGGGCGGCGAGAAGTCCGTGTCCACCCGGCTGGGAATCGTGCACCGGGGCACTATACCAGGTCACTGTGGAGCCCTGCAGGGCGCCGGAGTAGTAGGCCGGGGTGATGGTCAGGACGATGTGGTAGGGCACATCCAGCACGTAGGGGGCATTGGTGCTGTCGGAGTTGAAGCCGGTGTCGTTGGGAGAAACCCAGCCAACGCGATCGGTATTTCCGTTGGTGCCGGTGGACCAGCTCATGAAGAGGTAGTCGGTGGTGTCGGAGCCGAAGTCGAAGATGCGGGACCAGTTCTGCACGGTGTGCGCTGTGGCCCACAGCTCGATGGTCACGGGGGTGGTTTTCCCGCCAATCAGGTTTTCACCCAGGACGACATAGTCGGACTCGCCTTGCGCGCCGCCTGTCAGGGTGATGCCGGTGGAGTTCAGCGAGACGTCGTTGGCACCCACTTCCACGATCGTGGCATCGGAGTCGCCAGCCGAATCAGTGAGATTGCCGTTGAAGCTCCAACGATGGGCAAGGAGGGCATTCTCGGGGGTCCAGTTCGGGTCCTGCGGATCGGAGCCAGCGTCGTGTTCTTCCAAGTTGGTGAAGCCGTCATTGTCGGCATCGCCATTGGCGTCATTGGTGAAGCGGTTGAGGTCGTTGGCAATTTCCCAGGCATTGCTCATGCCGTCGTTGTCGAGGTCGGGCCAGCTGCTGGCATCCGCACCGTCGGTGCCTGCCGATTCTTCTTCCAGGTTGGTGGCCTGGTCGTTGTCGAAGTCTCCTTCCGCCGATTGGGACAGGTCGCCGAAGATATCTCTTTCCCAGTCGTCGTTGAGGCCGTCGCCATCGGAGTCATTGAGGCCGGAGTTGGCATCGAGGGGGTCGGAGCCGTTGGCCACCTCCTCGGCGTTGCTGTAGCTGTCGTTGTCGGAGTCGGCGGAACCGGTGGTGACCTCGAGCTCTTCCGCTGTCACCAGGTCATCGCCATTGCCCCAGTAGAAGTCTTCCGCAAAATCGCTCAGCCCATCGTTGTCGCTATCGCGATCATTGATGGTGAGGACCATGTTGTCCCAACCGGGCCAAGAGGCGGCGGTGTTGTTGCGAATGCCAATGCCCAGCGGGTGGCCGATGGCCAGGCTGCCTGCCGGAACCACGTAGGTGATGGTGTAGGAGCCGTCCGCGGTGTCTTCCTGCGCGGGACTGCCGGGCAGTTGCACGAAGCCAAGGGAATCCTCCGTGAGGTCGGAGAGGAGGAAGGTGTCCCCCGTGGTGTAGCCATTGACCCGATCATAGGTGAGGCGGATGACGTCGCCTTCCTGCACGAGGTAAGGAGTCATGTTCTTGGCACCATTGCCATTCTGGGTGAAGCCGTGCACCGCCCCTTCGGACTGGCCGCCGGCCTCGACGCCACTGTCGGTGGAGGTCGTGGTTTGCTCGCTCCAAGTGGTCCAGGCATCAATGTTGTCTGGATCGGGACCGTCCCAGCCCAGTTTGTAATTGGTGCCCACCACGGCCCCGCTGCGGGATTCGAAGCCGCCATTGCGCTTGCCGGGAGCGATCAGGGTGTGGATTTGTGGCACGCTGTCGGGGTCGATGGCATTGGACCCGTAGAGGAATTCCTCGGGATCGCTCACATTGTCAGCGTCGGTGTCCGCATAGTTGGGGTCGGTGGGGCGATTGCCGACCGGGTTTTTGCTGCCGCTGATCTCTTCGCCATCGGTCAGCCCGTCGTCATCGCTGTCGCTGTCGAGGGGATCGGTGCCGAGGTTGAAGAAGGCGTTGTTGGCATCGCCGGAGACTTCATCGCCATCGCTCACTCCATCCTCATCGGTGTCTGCTTCCGTGGGGTCGGTGCCTTCCAGTTCTTCCTCCACATCGCGCAGACCGTCGTTGTCGAAGTCCGTGCCCGCGCTCTGGTTGAGATTGCCGAAGTAGAACATCTCCCAGGCATCGGTCATGCCATCGTTGTCGCCATCCGCCCGATCCGCCGCAGAGGGGTCGGCGAGATTGGCGCCCGCGTCATCGAGGTAGATGTCGTCGATGTAATAGTTGGTGTTGCCTGAGTTCGAGGTCAGCTGGGTGGCCACGATGGCATCCGTCACAATCGAGCGGAAGTCCCAGGTGCCATCGAGGGGAGGAAACTCCTGCTGGGTGCCCACGAGGGAGTCGTCGTCACTCTGCACATAGAATTGGTAGCTGTCCGCCGCGCTGTCGAAGACGACCCAGATCTTGTACCAGTCTCCCGGGAGAAGGCCATTGACCTGGGGTTGGAAGTTGGGATTGCCGGTGCCGGGGATGCCATCCCGTGCGCCCAGATTGCCGCCCACGATGACGGGCTGGGCCAGGAAGTTGCCAAAGTTGGCCACGGATTCGGTGGTGGGCGCCACGTGGGTGATGCCGAGCGAGATGTCTTGCGAGCCATTGTTCACCAGCACGCGGAAGAAATAGGTGGCCGTGCCGCCTTCTGCGAACGACTGGGGCCAAGGCAGGCCGGCGTCGCTCGCCCCGGTGTGCTGCAGGACCTTGTTGTAAGGGCGGCCCGGCTCAGAGACGATGTTGAAGCCGGTGCCGTTGGTGACCCAGTTGCCCTGTCCTTCCAGAGCGCCTTCGGTCAGGCTCTGGAAATTTTCAATGGGGGTAAAGTCGGCACAGACTGTGCTGACTGATCCGCAAAATGCGGTCATCGCCAAAAGACTGGTCAGAGGAGCGGACCAAATCTTAGGGAGATTCGTTGGATTGGAGGTTTCTTTTTTCATCAGTTGCTAAGTTTGACTTCCCGACACCGAGAACAGGCAGGACTAAGAAAAAAACGACAAGTTCGTTTTTTGGGGGGTGCCGTGCTCTCTTCTTGTTGGAGGCGGGAGATGGGGAACTGTCTGTTATGGTATGGATAATGCAAGAGTTGAAACTACTGTTATCGATCGAAAACCAGAAGTTCTCGACTAATTATGTGTAAAAATGCGACAAGATTGAATTGTTAGGCTTCTTGCTCGTGGTGGCGGGAGGAATTTTCGGGACGCGCTCAAGCCGGGGTGGGGAGCAAAAAAAGCCCGCAGAGCATCGTGCTCGGCGGGCTGGTGGGGGCGGAGAGTGGTGCTCTTACTTTTGTCCGTAGTAGGCGTTGGCACCGTGTTTGCGCAGGTAGTGCTTGTCGAGCAAGTGTTGGGGAATGCGGGGGGCCTGGGGATTGAGTTGGAGCGCTTTCCAAGCCATCTCGGCGACCACCTCCAGCGCGAGAGCGGTCTCCACGGCTTTGGCTCCACTGGGACCCCAGGCGAAGGGGCCGTGATTGCGCACGAGCACGGCGGGGATCTCGAGGGGATTGAGTGCGCGCTCGGCGAAGGTTTTCACGATCACCTCACCCGTTTCCCACTCGTATCCAGCGGCGATTTCTTCTGCCGTCATGTCCCGGCTGGCGGGCACGTCACCGTAGAAGTAATCCGCGTGGGTCGTTCCCAAGCAGGGGATGTCCTTGGCCGCCTGAGCGAAGGACACCGCCGTGCGGGAGTGGGTGTGCACCACCGAGCGGATGCCGGGGAAGTTGAGAAACAGGCAGCGGTGGGTGGGGGTGTCGCTGGAAGGACGCAGCTCGCCTTCCAGCTGCTTGCCGTCGTAGTCCAGCACCACCATGTGGTCGGGGGTGAGGGCCTCGTAGTTCACCCCGCTGGGCTTGATGGCAAAGACGCGGCGTTCCGGGTCGGCCACGCTGACGTTGCCAAAGGTGATGTCGACCAGTCCCGTCTTGGGCAGCTGGATATTGGCTTCGCAGCATTCTTCTTTGATCGCTTGATACTCACTCATCGTTTGATTTCGGGGAAAAGGTTTAGGCCTGTTTGAGGGCGAGGAGGTCCTTCATCACCTGGCCGAGATTGGCCTGTTCGTCCACTCCGCCGAAGGCGTCGTGGAGTTGGCGGTAGAGGCGGTAGAGCTTTTCGTAGCGTGCCTGGCCTTCTGCGGCGGGGGTGTAGGTGACCTCCTTCAGCCCTGTCATCGCTCCTTGCGCGGTGGCGAAGTCAGGATGAGCTCCTGCGATGACGGCGGCGGCCACGGCCCCGCCCAGGGCACAACTCTGCGCCGAGCGGGAGACCCGCATCTCGCAGCCGGTGACGTCGGCGTAGATTTGCATCAGGAGAGCATTCTTCTCCGCAATGCCACCGGAGCAGACGATGCGGTTGACGGGCACGCCGTGCTCGCGGAGGCGCTCGATGATGGCGCGGGCGCCGAAGGCGGTGGCCTCAATAAGCGCGCGGTAAATCTCGGCCCGGGTGGTGTAGAGGGTTTGCCCGATGAGGGCACCGGTGAGGCGTTGATCCACGAGAATGGTGCGGTTGCCATTGTTCCAGTCCAGCGCGAGGAGGCCGGATTGGCCGGGACGGAGCTTGGCCGCTTCCTCGGTCAGGGTGCGGTGCAGCTCGTCGGAGCCTTCGCAGACCACTTCCACCCACCATTTGAAGATATCGCCCACCGCCGATTGTCCGGCTTCGATACCGTAGAATCCGGGGAGAATGGCTCCCTTCACAATGCCGCAAATGCCGGGGATATCGGCCACCTCCTGGTCGGCGGAAACCACCCCGCAATCACAGGTGGAGGTGCCGATGACCTTGACCAGAGTGCCTTCGTCCACCCCGCAGCCAATGGCCCCGTAGTGGACGTCGAATTCTCCCACCGCGAGGGGAATGCCCGCGGGGAGGCCCCACTTCTCCGCCCACGCTGGCGAGAGTTGGCCCGCGGTGGCACTGGCATCGTGGGCTTCTGCGTAGAGACGGTCGCGCAGATCGGCGAGCTTGGGGTCGAGGAGGGAGAGAAATTCCTTGTCTGGCAGCCCGCCCCAATCCGGCGCGTAGAGGGCCTTGTGACCCGCCGCGCACACCCCGCGCACCACTTGCGTGGGGTCGGTGACCCCGGCCAGGTGGGCGGGGATGAAGTCGCAGAGTTCCACCCAGCTGTCCGCGGCCTCGAAGACTTCGGGGGCTACTTTCAGGCATTTCCAAATCTTGGCCCAGAACCATTCCGAGGAATAGATGCCGCCGATTTTCGCCAAATAATGCGGGCGATGCTCTCCGGCCAGCCGGGTGATTTCCTCTGCTTCCGCGATGGCGGTGTGATCTTTCCAGAGCCAGCATTGGGCCGCCAGGTGGCCCTCGAATTCCGGCTTGAGGGCCAGGGGCACATTCCGGGCATCGACCGGGATGGGGCTGGATCCGGTGGAGTCGACTCCGAGGCCGATGACCTGGTCGCGGGAAAAGTCGCCATCGCTGCTCTCTGCTTCCGCGAGCGCTTGGGAAACAGTGGCCTCCACGCCGGCCAGATAGTCGCCCGGGTGCTGGCGGGCGAGGTTGTGGTCCTGGGGGTCGAGCAAGATGCCTTGATGCCCGCTCGGGTAGTCATAGACGGCGGTGCCGAGTTCCGCTCCGTCCGCTGTCCGCACCACGATGGCGCGCACCGAGTTGCTGCCGTAGTCGATTCCGATTGTGTAGCTCATACTGGGTCTTTGTGCTCCAGCATAAGAAATGTCACCGCTTTGGCTAAATCAACTTTTTGTCCTTTTCCCGCAGGGACCCCGTCCGTCTTCGGCGGCCCTACTCGTAGCTCTGGGGGTCCACCCGGTTGGCATCCAGCGATTTCGCAATCCAGACGAAGAGCTGGTGCACTTCGGGGTTTTCCATGCGGAGATTCTGGAGGGAAGACCAGTCCAGATGGTCGCGCCGTTGCGAGGGGGCGATGCGGCGCACGTCGAGGCGCTCCATGAGGGCTTCCGTCTCGCGGGGCTGGGCATTGAGAATGTGCTCCGCTGCCGGGAGCTCGTCCAGTCCTTGCAGGGAGAGGCCGAAGGTGGTGATGCCCACGCCGTAGCGGCTGGCGAGGTGGCGCAGGGCCTCGGCGAGGGCTTCGTCGGGAATGGGATTGGCGTAGTAGAGTTCCCCGGCATTGCACCAGGAGGAGACGGCGAGGGCCTGGAAAAAGTCCTCCCGGCAGAGCTCGAGATTGGGCGTTAGCTTCAGCGAGACCGCATCGAGGCGGTAGGGGGCCAGTCCCACCGAGCGCCGGAGCATGATGTTGGTGCGGTCGAGCTCGAAGCCATGGTCTCCGGGTTCGCCGGATTCCCAGTCCACGATGACCATATCGGGGATTTTCCACAGATTGCCAATGGAGGCTCCCTTGCTCAGGGAGGAGCGGAATTGGTAGGGGAAGCGGTTGTTGGTCTCGCAGTAGCGGGTGACGATGGCGCGGAATTTTTGAATGCGGGCCACCGCGTAGTCGAGGGCCTGGGGGTCGGTGCCCACGTCGTCGAGCTGGCCCTGCGACATCATCTCGCGGGCCTTCACCAGGTCCGGCACGGCGGGAGCGCGGCGGTAGTAGCCCTGGCCTTTTTCCACCTTCGCAATGGGCGAGGCCGGATCGCAGGACATGATGGAGAAGTGGTAACGCAGGGACGCATCCGAGTAATCGCCATCCAGCCGCATCCGGACCAGCCGGATGAGCTCGGTGCCTTTGATGGCTTGGGCGGGATCGGCGGGGAGAATGTGCGGCAGGGAATCGGTCAGTTGTTGGCGGAGACTCATGGAGCAGCGAAGAGCTTCCGACAGCAAATGGGAGCGGGGCCCGATCTCCAAGCGGGAAGTGCCTTCTTTTTGAAAAAAGTCTCCCCCGGGCGGGAATTTTTTAGAGAGACGCGGCCTTCAGGGGTGGCTGCAGGCACAGTCGCTGGCCGGGAGGGCGGCGGGAAGCCCTCCCGGGTATTCTTCTGGTGGGGCGGAAGAGGGGGCCTTCTTGGCGGTTGGCAGGGCCCGCTTCTCACTCGCCGTGATGGCGATGCGGTAAAAGGCTTTGCCGGGGAGGGGTTGCTCGTCCTCCCAAACCTGCACCGAGCCGTCGCCCTCCAGCGCGGCCCCGAGGGGAGCTAGCTCGTCAGGTGAAGGGGCGCGCTCGACTTCATAGCGCAGCCCGGTGATGGTGGGGATGGCCAAGCAAGGCAATCCACCCTCGAAGACGACCTCCGGGGCCACTGTTTTGTTCGAGAAATCCATTTCCCAGCCAATGTCCTGCAAGGCCGCCAAATCGAGATCGGTGGGAATCTCAAAGTTGGCCGAGCGGGTGGTGCCAGTTGCCGGGGTCATCAGAGGTTCCTGTGGCTGGGCTTGCGGCAGCCCGAAGGCCTCCGCAGTGTGGTTCTCCTCAATTTGGGCCGACCAGTGGAGCTTGTCGCCCGTGCAAATTGGCGGGGTCCCGGTATTGGAAATGGTCGCCAGAGGTCCTTGGAAATGACCGTTCTTGACCAGCGGAGACCAGCTGGAAAGAGGGCTGGTGTTGCCGATTCCCAACACATGGATCAGCTCGTGCAAGGCAATGGAAAGAAAATCCACCCCCTCCGAGGCCTCGGCATCCGTGGTCGAAAAGTTCCATTCACGGGCAGAGTTGAAAAAGATGGCCCCGCCCCAAGGCGCGAAATCCGTCGGGTTGCTCGAATACGACTGCCCCTCGAAGTGCACCGCCCCGGCTTCTCCCCGATTGAGCAGGTGGTCGAACCACTCCATGTTGGCGGGAGTGGCAAACTCGATGCCTCCGGGGCCTCCCACCGCTGAAGTGTAGACCCCGTATTTGCTCAAGTCCCGGCCTCCCACAAAGATGACGAGCGTGTCGGCCGCCACTTGCAGCTGGGAACTCGCGGTCGCCCGTTGCTGGCTCCCACTGTCCGGTTCCAGATAGGTGGGATACCAGCGATAGGATGTGCCGGGGTGGAATCCCAGCGGATCAATCGGCTCCAAGTGGTCGCTAATGAGCTCGGCAAAGAACGCTCCCGCCGCTTCCAGACACTCCCGAGCCTCGGGGTTGTCGAAGAATCCAGAGTGGTCCAAGTCGTAGCGAAACTCGAACTCAAGAGCCGGGAGAAGGGGGGAACCTACGAATAAGGTCGTAGCGATTATCCAGCGGGCCAATGTTTTCATCGCCCTCTTCCCTAGCAAGGAAAAAATCTAACAAAAGCTCAAAAGTTGCTTGTCGTAAGCGAGTTGCTATTATTATTTTATTAGTATCATTTTGGGAAAATTACTAACCTCCTTTCGAAAAACTTGGGAAAGCTGTCATCGCTCCGTCAGCAAAAATGGTCGTGCCGTGGATGTAGCCCGCTTGCTCGGAAACGAGAAAAGTGGCGATTTCGGCGATTTCTTTCACTGTTCCGAGGCGGCCTTGGGGAATTTTTTGCAAAAGGTCGGCCCTCTGTTCCGGATCTTGCCAAACGTCTTTATTGATAGCAGTTTTGATTGCTCCGGGAGCAAGGTTGAGGACGCGCACCCCGCAATCGCCCAATTCCAGGGCGAGTGATTGGGTCAGCAGGGCCACTCCGGCCTTGCTGGCACAATAGGCCGCCTGTCCCGCCCAAGGGATTTTCTCGTGCACTGAGGTGATTGATAAAATCACCCCTTTTTTTCGGGGGACCATGCGCTGGAGGGCTTCCTGCATGCCGCAGTAGCCACCCTTGAGGTTGACGGCGATGACTTTCTCGAAGGTCGCAAGATTTCCCTCGGCCATATTTTCTTTTTTTCCGTCCAAGCCCGCATTGTTGATGAAAATATCCAGAGGACCGAGCTCTTGATCGATGGCGGTAAAGCACTTTGCAAGGTCCTCGGGAGAGGACACATCACCTTGCACGATGAGCGGATCGGGTGCTCCCAGAGCCTGCAATTCGGCAAAAGTTTTTTTCGCGCCCGCGTGATTTCCGCGGTAATGGACCGCCACCCGGGCTCCCGCCCGACCCAGTTCGAGGGCGATGGCTTGGCCGATCCCGGAGCTGGAGCCGGTCACGAAGGCGATTTTGTTGCTGAGGTCGATCTTCATGAGTTTCTCAGAGCGTCAATCAGTTCCTCTTTGTTCAGCTGGGATCGTCCCCCGATGCCAAGCTCGCGGGCACGTTCCTGCAGCTCGGCCACGGTCCACTCCTCGTAGGGTGGGGCCTGCCCGCCTTTCCTGCCCGCTTCTTCGCGGGGCGTATTGGCGATGGCGGCGGCCTTGCCTTTGCTCATCCCTTCCTCGCGGAGGGCCTCGTATTGCTCGTCGTCCTTGATGCTGGGTCCGTGATCGCTTGTCATCACCGATCTCTTTCGCAGGCCCTTTGCCAAGCTCAGGCCAGGGCCGCGAAGCAGGGCTCCTCCGGGGCTTCCAAGGTGAGGACTTCCTTGCTCACGGGGTGGGGGAGCTCCAGACGGCGGCACTGCAGCATCATGCGGCCCCCAGTGCCGAGGGTGGTGCGCTGGCTTTCGCAGAGTTCGAGGCCGCCGTAGCGGTAGTCGCCCACGATGGGGTGACCGCAGTGGAGGAGATGCTTGCGAATCTGGTGATAGCGGCCGGTGCGGGGCCGGGCCTCCAGGCGCGCGAGGTCGTGGGGGAGCCGGGCCAGTAATCGGAAGCCGGTCTCGGCCTCCCGGGAGGGGGCCCCGGGTGTTTTTTGCAAGGGCTCCCGGCAGATCCACTCCCCGGAGGGGGGGTGCCCGGTGACGATGGCGTGGTAGATCTTCCTAACCTGCTGGCGCTCGAAGGCCCGCCCCAGGGCCCGGGCGGCGGTCTTTCCTTTGGCAAAGACGAGCACTCCGCAGGTGGGTCGGTCGAGCCGGTGCACGGTGTAGACATGCTCGCCGATGGCATCGCGCACCAGCTTCATGGTCACCACGTCATCGGGCTGCGGCTCATCGGCGGGATGGACCAGTTGCCCGGCCTCTTTGTTGACCGCGATGAGCCATTCGTCCTCGTAGAGGCGCTGCAGGGGAGGGATCGCCATTGCGGTCAGAGCGCGGCCGCCGCTTCCTTGATGAGGCGCTCGGTGGTGGCCCAGTCGATGCACTGGTCGGTGATGGATTGGCCGCGGGTGAGCTGATCGAGGGGCTGGGGGAAGGACTGGTTCCCGGCCACGAGGTGGCTCTCCAGCATGGCCCCGGTGATGGCCTTGTTGCCGGCCACCCGCTGGGCGATGATGTTTTCAAAGACCGCTGGCATCTGCTCTTGCTTTTTGCCGCAATTGGCGTGCGAGGCGTCGATCATCACCGTTTCCACCAGATCGGATTCACGCAGGATTTGGCAAGACTGGGCCACGCTCTCTTCATCGAAGTTGGGGCCGTTCTCACCTCCGCGCAGGATGAGGTGGCAGTAGGGGTTGCCCTTGGTGGTCACCGCCGAGGCCAGCCCCTGGCCGGAGACCCCGAGGAAGGTCTGCCCCTGGGAGGCGGCCTTGATGGCATTGGTAGCGGCTTTCAACGAGCCCGAGGTCGCATTCTTGAAGCCCACCGGCATGGAGAGCCCGGAGGCCATCTGGCGGTGGGTCTGCGACTCCGAGGTGCGTGCCCCGATGGCCGACCAGCTGATGAGGTCGGCGATGAATTGCGGGGTGATGGGGTCGAGCAGCTCGGTGGCGGTGGGCAGACCGAGGGAGAGGACCTCGCGCAGGAAGCGCCGGGCCTCGGTGAGCCCCTTGATGATGTCGTCCGAGCCATCGAGGTCCGGATCCATGATGAGGCCCTTCCAACCCACCGTGGTGCGCGGTTTTTCGAAATAGACCCGCATCACCACCAGAATCTTGTCTTTCACCTCCTCGGAGAGCGCGGCCAGCTTTTCCGCATACTCGCGGCAGGCCGTAGTATCGTGGATGGAGCAAGGGCCCACCACGAGGAGGAAGCGCTCGTCGCGGTGGAAGAGAATGTCGCCAATCTCGCGGCGGGAGCGTTCCACCAGGTCGGCTTGCGCGGCATTGGCGGGTATCTCGGAGTGGAGAAAGGCCGGCGAAGGCAGGGGATTGTTGGCGACTACATTCAGGTCGGTCAGTGGCGTCATGGCGGCAGTGGAAAGGTTAGATGCGGGGCAAGAGCGTGATGCGTTTCGGGTCGTAATGGTCGCTGGGCGAGAAGAGCCAGCCCGGGTCGGTGTCGAGCAGTTCGTAGCCGGTCAGCATGAACTCGGGCAAGAACTGGTTGGAGTTGATTTCGTAAACTTTCTCTCCCGTGAAGCGGCCTTTGAGCTTGTATTCGTAATTATTGTCGTAGCCGTAGCGGCGGTCGGGTGGTCCCACCTCGGGCAGACGATCGGGCTGCTTGCCGTATCGCTCATTGATCACCACCAGCTGGGCGCGATTCCAGGGTTCGCCGGGCTTGCGCACATAGCCCCAGAAGCGAGTCTTGTGCACATAGTAGCGGCGGCCGTAGAAGAAGTTCCCCCGGGGCTCGCCCGCAATCTGGGCCGCGCGCTCCGAGACGGTGGGCCCGCCCATATTGGCAGCTCCTCCGCCCGTGTAGCCCCCCGTACTCATCTCCCCGCAGCTGGCGAGAAAGAGGGCGGCAAGCGCGGCGAGAGCGAGGAGATGGTTCTTCATGCCTCCAGACTGAGCGAGAAGGCCTCCCTCTGGCAAGGCGGGAGGATCAAGAAATGCGGCAGTGCGCCCCTGCCGGGCCACCGGAGCAAGCGCTTCTTTCCCCTCTGTCACTCCTCGCTGTTTACGCTGGCAAAAGGGGAAAAACCGGCTTACCTTCCCATCACGAAAAAAGCCACCGGCCCTTCCGGACCGATGGCTTGGCTCACCTCAGAAGCCGTCGCGTAGCGAATCTCTGCCAGGAGGACTACGCGGCGGCTTCCGCATTTCCGGAGGCACCGGCAGCCCCCGGCGCTTCCGATTCGGAGGCTTGGCTGGCGGAACCCGGGCGGATGAGCCCGCTCGCCCGCTCGCGTCGGGGCACGTAGCCCATGGCACGATAGAGGCGACCGTTCTGCCCGTGGTTGGGAGCTCCCTTCACGCCATCCACGACCTCGACCAGGAGATCGCGCAGGGTCGCTTCGGTGGCCTTGCGATCATTGACCGCCGCGCGTCGCCGCGTGTCGAGGGCCTTGATCGCCGCGTCGGCTTCTCCAAGAAGGGCCATGGCCGCTTCCAAGTCTGCCAACGAGATGCCGTGGAAGCTCTCTTCCGCAGCCAATTCTGTCCACGCTGAGTGGACATCTTCAATCCGCTCCGCGAGGGAACGGCTTTTTCTTTTGGGGGGGTTGTTTTCGTGCATGACGATTACAATTTGGGGTTTTCCCCTTCCCGGAGAATCGGGCCGCCACGCCTTCACGTCGCCAGCCAGCCGGGTAGGGGGAAAGGGGGGGAGAGTTGAGAGTTGAGAGTTGAGAGTTGAGAGTTGAGAGTTGAGAGTTGAGAGTTGAGAGCGGTTGCTCTTGGTTCTTTAGTTTTTAAGTCTTTAGTTTTTCGTTTTTCAAAAGCGAGCTTTCGTTCTTCGTCCTTCAGTTCCAGACCTTTGGTTTTTGAGTTTTTCGTTTTTAAACCCCAGACCTTTCGTCTTTGGAAAAAACTGTCACCCCGGCCACTCCTCATCCGGATAACCCAGCGCCTGCCGCAGCTCCTTATTCCTCACCAGGGTGGGATGCTTCCGGTAGTCACCGGCCTCGCGGCGGAGGCGACCGGCGAGGATGGACTCGTCGCGACTCAGGGCCGCGGCGGCTTGGCGAATCTCCCGCGCGTGGTTCAGGGTGCGGACCAGTTCCCAGTCCTCGGGGGGAATGAGGGTGTCGAGGGCGAAGGCGTCGGCCTCCTTCTCATACCGATCGAGCGGGACATTCTGGATGTCGATGTCGAGAAACTCGTCCTCCGGCTGGCGGAGGTGCCTGACGACGTGTCCGAGCTCGTGGAAGAGGGTGTGCCAAAAGTTGTCGAAGCGGTTGTAGCGCAGGGTCAGGGCGATCACCGGACGGCCGCCGGGGAGGAGAAAGGCCGCGCCATCGAGATAGGTCTTGTCCAGATGGGGCTGGATGATCACCACCACCCCGCGCTCCTGCAGCGCCTCCACCGCCAGGCTGGGGCCCTTTTGCTTGAGCGCGCTCAGCCCGGCCAGCCAGTGGGGAAAGTCCTCCCGCAGGGAGGCGGGATCATGCGCGGGCCAATCCTGGCTCGCCTCCGCCGCCCGCTGGCGCACCCGGTGCCGCCACGCCGCCAGGGCGAGGGCATTGACCCCCGCGCGGCGGGATTCGCTCTGCCGGTTGAGCACCAGCGGCGGGGTCGCCGCCTCCCTTCCGCTCTCTTCCTGCCCCTCTTGCCCCTCTTGCCCCTCTTGCCCCTCTTGCCCCTCTTGCCCCTCTTGCCAGAAGTCGGCGAGAATGGCCTCGCGGTTCTTGCGGGGCAGGGGCTTCCGGGTGGAAAATCGCGAAAAATAGCCGTGGCGGTGCATCTGCGCCATGGGAAGGGCCTTGGGGTTCAGCTCGGGGCGACTCGTCTGCCCGCCCGGCGCCTGTCCGGTGGCGGCGGGGGCTGGTTGCGGGGACTGGGGAGCGTCCGCCTCCGTGGCCGGACGCGCATTGGCCGCCTGGCCCGGGGGGGGACGCAGCAGGGCCTCCGCCGGGATGCCGAGCTGAAAGTGCAGTCGGCTCATCATCGCGGGCGAGAGCTCGCGCTTGCCGGAGAGCACCTCCGAGACCCGGCTGGCGCTGCCCAGATAGGGAATGAGGTCGCGGTTCTTCAGCTTCAGCTGCGCCATGCGAAAGCGCAGCGCGCCCAGCGGATCGGCCGGCGGCAGGGGGGCTTCCTTCTCCTCGTAGACCTCCAGCAGGTGGGTGAGCAGCTCCAGCTCATTCTCCTCTCCCTCGGTCAGGGCCTCCTCGCGCAGCAGCAGCTTTTGCTGCCTCGCGAGCGCCCGCTCGTAATCGTCTTTGGTTTTCAATAATTTGTTCATGTGTCTTGTTCATTAATGCTTGGGGATTCCGGGTGGCTAAGAGGCCAGGAGGTCCCGATGGGCGGACAGGGCAGAGTGTTGCAGGAGGGCGGACAGGGGCCCGGCGGCCAGCACCGAGGCCGTCTGGCGCTGGTGACAGAGCACGACCAGCGCCGCGAAGTCCTCTCCCAGAATGGGAAAAATGACCAGCTTGGCCGGCAGCAGCAGCGCTCCGGGGAAATCAGCTTGCAGAGCCCGCCTCGTCGGCCAGCGCGCCCGGTGCAGCTCGCGCAACCAATGATGGCAGGCATCCAGAGCGTGGGGGACCTGATGGGCTTCATGAAGCAGGGGGATACGGCCGCTCAAGTTCATGGCCGATACATTTCCCGAAAATGGAACAAAAGGCAAGATGGAAGAGGAATCGAATTTGTCATAACCTACGAAAAGAGAGTAGTGAGTTCCCAAAAAGAGAAATTTCTTCACTTTTTTGCCGTCCAGAAAGCGTGCCGAAAACCTTCTCCAGGCGCAAAAAAAGGGGCCGAAAGTGGTGATTGCGACTCCAAAATCGACGATCTGAGCCCTGAGATCGGCGATTTGAGCCCTGAGATCGATGATCTGAGCGGTGAGATCGATGATCTGAGCGGTGAGATCGATGATCTGAGCGGTGAGATCGATGATCCGAGCGGTGAGATCGATGATCCGAGCGGTGAAATCACTGATTTCGGCTGTGCGATCGCTCCTTTTGGTCGCTCTATCGGGCGATTTTTCCACCAGTCCCGGGTAGGGGGCTTGGCTGGGTAGGGGGCTTGGCTGAAGAGGGAAGGGGGCGCTGGTTCAGGAACGGAAAAGATGTCTGCGATGCCAGTCGAGAGCTTCCTGAGAAGGCAGGTTTTTTTCAGGGAGAGAGAGCGGCGAACCCGCGCGGTCGAGGAAGGCACGATGCACGTCCTCGCACTCGGCAAACTGGTGCAGGCGTGCGCCAATTAATAGACGGTAATTCTCGTCAAAGCTGATCAACCCTCGGTCAAAGGCCGCGTCGTAGGTGGCTGCCAGACAGAGCCCATTGGTGGGTTTCAGTCGCAAAGCCTTTGACTCGGACCAAGGGATGATGTGGGAGGCGCGGAGAAGTTCGGGGAGCGGGTTGCCCGAGAGACAACAGCGATAGTCGTAGGTAGCTAGCACCGTGCGGCGAAAAAAGGACTGATGGCGGCGACTCTTGCTTAGGGTGACCTTCTCAGTGGGACCATTGGGTTCCATGGGCTTGATGCCTGCTTCGGGTGCGGAGTCGAGAAGAGGCTCAGACTCTTCAGCCAGGGCTGGCAGATCGTTCTCGAACTCCTCCCAGATAGCACGGTCGAGTTGACTGGCCCCGGATAGTCCCTTGATGCCACGGGCCTTTTCCAGCGGATCGAGGGAAGTGAAGTTGTTGAGCTTCATGGCGACCGACCCCGGCGTGCGTCCGAGTTTGTCCGCGAGTTGAATGATGGGGCGATACCGACTGTGCTGTCGCCCGAAGGGCGTGCGGTGATACAAGTTCAGCGCCTGCAACAATTCTTCCCGAGTCCAGCGAGCCATGGGGAAGGGTAGATTTTCGCAATCGGAAAGTCGACTCGAACAGGTCACTTCCCCTTCTCAAGTTGACTCTCGATGAGGGCGAGGATGCGCTGGTAATTGTCGGCGATCCATTGAGCTTCCTCCGCATCACGAACTTCTTTGAAGCCATCGGGGAGATCAGCCAGCCGTCCAGAATGCCAGTCCGCTGTCGCCTGCCATTCCTCTTGGCGACAGGAGAGCCCTTCCTGCACCTGTCCCCAGTCGAGGAGAGTCAGGCGAACCGTCGGTAATTCTTTCCGAGTCGGAGTTTCCTCATCAGGAGCGGATTGCATAAGGGAAAGCTAGCCCCTTCTGGTGGTAAGGTCTACCGACTATGAGTAGCATTTTAGAGGCGATTCCTTTTTCCGGAGCGGAAGTCAAAAATTTTCGAGGTTCGGGTAAACTGAGCTGGCCGACTAGTTAGATTTAAGCCAAAATTACACCGTGAAATGGACGCCCGAGTATCAAGAGGCTGCTTTGAGCCTGTATAAAGAGTTCGATCAAGTTTTGCCTGATGCTAATGATAGTCGAGTTCGGGAGGTGGCTGAAAGTATAGGTATAACGAGTGCTACTCTTGCTTATAAGTTAGCTAATTATCGCTTCCTCGATCCGGTTGCAGAAGAAAGAGGAAAAGGGGGGCTTGCTGGTATATCCAAGCTGGATGTTCGTCATTGGGTTGAAGGTGGCAATCGTTTGTCAAGAAGAGCAATAAAGCGTTTGGAAGAGAAGGGGTGGCTAGAGGGGTTAGGTTTGGTTAATGATAGTGGTCTGCTTTTCACGAGTAGGCATTATGATTTGGAGTCCGGTAAGGAGTTATTGCGCAATCTGAACTCGAAAAGAGAGATGGCTTCACTTGTGTGCAGTGTTATTACGAAACCTTTTGTGATTCTCACCGGCGCTTCCGGAACGGGGAAAACCAAGGTGGCGGAGTCATTGGCGAAGCAGCTAACAAATGAGAATAGGGAAAATTACGCGGTTGTGGCCGTAGGCTCGGATTGGACTGATAGCCGTAATGTGCTGGGTTATGTGAACCATCTGCGGGAGGGAGAGGATGGTCTGCCCATCTATCAATCGACCCAAGTCCTAGACCTCCTGCTAGAGGCCAACCTGCCTAAAAATCAAAAGACCCCCTTTTTCCTGATTCTGGACGAGATGAACCTTTCTCACGTCGAGCGCTATCTGGCGGATTTCCTTTCGGCGATGGAGCGGTCAGAGGGAGAACTAGTGTTGCACCAGGAAGGAGTGAAGGGGACTAATCTGCAGCGATTTTTAGGACAGCCGGGTGATGTTCCCCGTAGTGTGCCCTATCCCCAAAATCTTTTTGTGATCGGCACTGTGAATATTGATGAGACGACGTATATGTTTAGTCCCAAAGTTTTGGATCGGGCAAATGTAATTGAGTTTGCGGTCACTGAAGATGAGATGACCATTCGCGTCAACTTAGGAGTTCGATCCAAGTGTCTTCAAGGGGGCGGCGTTCTTTGCGGGTTTCGGTGGTGACGTGGCGGTGGTCAGGTTGAT
>NZ_JAENIO010000022.1 GCF_016595415.1 Roseibacillus ishigakijimensis | reverse complement strand
GCAGAAGCAGCCAAGAAGGCGGAAGAGGCCAAGAAAGCTGAGGAAGCGAAGAAGGCCGCGGAAGCAGCCAAGCAGGCGGAAGAGGCCAAGAAAGCCGAGGAAGCGAAGAAGGCGGCAGAAGCAGCCAAGCAGGCGGAAGAGGCCAAGAAAGCTGAGGAAGCGAAGAAGGCCGCGGAAGCAGACAAGAAGGCGGAAGAGGCCAAGAAAGCCGAAGAAGCCCAGAAGGCTGACGAGGAGAAGAAGCCAGCTCCGGCCGAGAAGAAGGAGGAGCAAACTCCTGAGCAACGGGCCAAAGAGGCTATCGACAAGTTGCGCAAGGCGGCGCAGGGCGACGCCTGAAACTCAATTCATCCTTTTACCATTCTCAAAGGCGCTCCAGTGACGGAGCGCCTTTTTTCTTACAGATGAGGCTATCCACTATTCCCAAGGGAGGCTAGCCTGCGCGCGATGAAGGCAGGAACGGCGGGCAGCTTCTATTTGATCGGGATTGGACTTCTCCTCGCGGGCGTGGGCGGCATTTTCACCGCTCTTTTGGGAAGTAGCTATCTGCGGGCTCGCAGCATGGACCAATGGCAGGAGACTCCTTGTGTGATTTTGGAATCGGAGGTGCGCGAACGTCAGATCGGCCCGGCGGTGCCCGTCGATTACAGTTTGGGCATTCTTTATGGCTACGATTTTGCCGGGGAGCCCTACAGCTCCGAGAATTACGATTTACGGGGGAATGCCTGGGTGAAGGAGTCCGCCAAGATTCGCGCGCTGGTGCAGAAATTTCCGGCTGGCAGCCGCCAGATCTGCTGGGTCAATCCCGCGCAGCCCGCGCAAGCCGTGCTCAAGAAGGAAACGAAGGCCCCAGGCTACTCCTTGTGGTTTCCCGTCCTTTTCGTAGTCGGCGGACTGGGCTTGATCGCACGGGCTTTGCTCAGAATTGTGCGACCGGCGAAGCCGACTGGAGAGGAAGACTAATCCTAAGTTTCCCCGCAATTGGTCGCTCGTGATGTCCGCATCAGACCCGCCTTCCGCTTAGGACTTGAAATTCTCAGGGGGATAGCCGCTCTTAATGGGCCTCCAGCCAAGTGGCCCCGGTGCCGGTTTCGACCTTGATGGGCACGCCGTTGGGAAGTGGCAGGGCCTCCTCCATGGTGCGGACGATTTGCGCGGGGAGGGTGCCGCTTTCACTCTCGTGGAGATCAAAGAGCAGTTCGTCGTGCACCTGTAGGAGCATCTTGGACTGCGTCCCTTCCTTCCCTAAGAGCTGGGCGGTTTCGATCATGGCCAGTTTGATCATGTCGGCAGCGGTGCCCTGGATGGGGGTATTGATGGCGGCGCGCTCGGCATTGGCGCGCACGGTGCCGTTGCCGGACTTGAGGTCCGGGAAGTAGCGGCGGCGTCCCCGCAGGGTCTCGACGTAGCCGTTCTCCTTGGCGGACTCGATGGTGGTGTCCATGAACTCGCGGATTTTGGGGTATTCTTTCCAGTAGGCCTCGATGATCTCGGAGGCCTCGCCGCGCGGAATGGTGAGGCGCTGGGAGAGGCCAAAGGCGGAGATGCCGTAGATGATGCCGAAGTTGACCATCTTGGCGGTGCGGCGTTGCTCGCTGGTGACGGCCTCGCTGTTGACGCCGAAGACTTTGGCGGCAGTTTCGGTGTGAATGTCGCGGTCCTTGCGGAAGGCTTCAATCATGGAGGGGTCGCCGGAAAGGGCGGCCATGATGCGGAGCTCGATCTGGGAGTAATCGGCGGCGAGGAGGGTGAAGCCGTCGCCCCGGGGGACGAAAGCCTTGCGGATTTCCCGTCCCAGCTCGCTGCGGATGGGGATGTTTTGCAGATTCGGATCGCTGGAGGCCAGGCGTCCGGTGGCGGCGATGTGCTGGTGCAGGTGGGTGTGGATGCGGCCATCGTGGGGGGCGACCTCGCCGGGGAGGGCGTCGACGTAGGTGGACTTGAGCTTGCTGGCCTGGCGGTAGAGGAGAATGTCGGCCGCGATGGGGTGCTCGGCGGCGAGGAGACTGAGGGTCTGCTCGTCGGTCTTGTATTGGCCGGTGCGCGTCTTTTTGGGCTTGTCGACGAGCTTGAGCTTGTCGAAGAGAACCTCGCCGAGCTGCTTGGGGGAGTTCAGGTTGACTGGCTCGCCGGCCGCACTGGTGATGCGCTCGCTGACCTCGTCGATGCGGCTGCTGAGCTCGCCATCGACCTCGGCCAGGCGCTCGGGATCGAGAGTGATTCCCTCGGCCTCCAGGGCGACGAGAACGGGCAGGAGGGGGGCTTCGACCGTTTCGTAGACTTCCGCAAGGCCGTTTTCTTGCAACAAGGGACGCAGCAACTCGGCCAGCTGCCAGGTGATGTCGGCATCCTCGGCGGCGTATTCGGCAAGGGCCTCTAGGGGAATGGCCTTCATGTCGAGAGCGGGCTTTTTCTTTTTCCCTCCGCGCGTGTTAGTGGCCGCAAAGAGGTCCATTTGGTCAGAGTCCTCTTTGGCCTTTGAGTTTTTCGTTTTCGCTTTTTTGCCCTCTTCACTCTCGGCCTTGTTCTTTTCGGCAAGCGCTCTTTCGGCCAACTCAGTCAATTTGATGGTCTGGTAGCTGAGAAGGTTCTCGGCCAGTCGGTCCATGGTGTGGCGTTGCTCGGGGTAGAGGAGGGCATGGACCAGCATGGTGTCGAAGAAGGGCCCCGCGACCTCGATGCCGTGGCTTTTGAGGATGTGGAGGTCGAACTTGAGATTGTGGCCGATTTTTTCCGCCGGGAGGGCGAAAAGCTTCTGTAGGCGCGGGTGGTGGACGCGGTTGTAGGGCAGGTAATAACCGCTGCCGCTTTGGAAAGAAAAGGCGATACCGAGGATGTCGCAGCCAAAGCGGTCGAGAGAGGTGGTCTCGAGGTCGAAGCAGTAGCGGTCTGCTTTTTCGAGGGCGGCGAAGAGTTTCTTTTCTTGGGCGGGAGAATTGACCAGCTCGTAGTCCGGCCGGGTGTCGGCGATGGTGCGGAAGCTGGTGGCGGGCTCGGGGGCGGCTTCCTCCGAGGTGGCTTCGCTGGCGTTGTCGCCGAAGAGGCGCTTGGCGAGGGTGCGGAATTCGTATTCGGCGAAGAGCTCGCGGATGGCGGTCTCGTCGTAAGGACTGAGGGCCAGATCCTCGAAGCTGACCTCCAGGGGGGCATCGCGCATGATGGTGGCGAGGTCTTTGGAGAGAAGAGCGTTTTCGCGGTTTTCCTCGATTTTTTCCTTCTGCTTGCCCTTGAGCTGGGCGGTGTTGGCGAGAAGATTTTCGATGGAGCCGAATTGGTCGATGAGCTTGACCGCGGTCTTGGGGCCGACTCCGGGCACCCCGGGGATATTGTCGGAGGCATCGCCCATGAGGCCGAGGAGGTCGATGATTTGGTGGGGCTCGTTCACGCCCCAGATTTTGGGCAGTTCGGCTTCTCGGATGACTTCGTGGTCACCACCCTTGCGACCGGGGCGCCACATCGTGCTGGTGGGGGAGATGAGCTGGGCGAAGTCCTTGTCCGGGGTGACCATGAAGGTGTGGAAGCCACCGCGCTCGTCGGCGGTCTTGGCGAGGGTGCCGATGAGGTCGTCGGCCTCGTAGCCATCGATTTCCAGCAGGGGAAGGGCGAAGGCTTGGCAGAGCTCTTTGCAGGCTGGGATGGCCGCGCGGAGTTCCTCGGGCATCTCGTCGCGATTGGCCTTGTAGGCGGGGTATTTTTCGTGGCGGGGAGTGGGGGCGGAGGTGTCCCAGGCGACCGCGAGGTGGGTGGGCTTCTCGGTCTGGATGATGGAAAGGAGGGTGTTAGTGAAGCCGAAGAGCGCGGAGGTGTTCACCCCCTTGGAGTTCATGATGGGATTGCGGATGAAGGCGAAGTGGGCGCGATAAACGAGGGCCATCCCGTCGAGGAGGAAGAGGCGGTTGGGCTCGGGTGCTTCAGTCATGGGAGGAGAATTGGCAATCACGGGCCCGGAAAGAAGAACGAAGTCCGCTTGCCGGGCTTTTTTCCACAAACCGGGCAAGCGCACATTCAGGTTCCTCTTTGCTTACTGGTGGTGCGGGCGCCGGGGGCCACGGGTCCGGGTCTGCACCCGGAGAAGATCGTGATCGGCGGTGAGGTAGAGCACCGAGTAATCGTCCCCGCCCCAGGCCAGGTTGGCCGTGCGGCGTCCGGTGAGGATGCGACCGAGAAGCTTGCCCTCGGGCGAAACAATGAAGACTCCGCCGGGGCCGCTGCTCCAGATATTGCCCTCGTGGTCGACTTTGAGCCCGTCCGGAGCACCGGGGAGCTGTGGCTCCAGGGTGGAAGCGTCGAAAAGCACCCGGCCCTCCCCCAGCGAAAGGTCGTCTTGCACCGGATAGGCGATCACGTGGGGGGCTGGGCCGTGGGACTGGGCAATGTAAAGGGTCTGTTCGTCCGGGGACAAGGTCACTCCATTGGGGCGGTCGAGATCGGCGATGACGAGGTTGACGTCACCATTCTCATCCCAACGGTAAACGCCGTTTTCCTCCAGTTGACGCTCGGGACCGTTGCCTTGATTGGGCAAGCCATAGGGCGGGTCAGTGAAAAAAATGGAGCCGGACGAGTGAACCACGAGGTCGTTGGGGGAATTGAAGCGTTTGCCTTGGTAGGTGTCGGCGAGGGTCATCTTGCCGCCATCGGCAGTGAGCACCGACAGCCGGCGGTCCCCGTGTTCGCAGGTCAGGAGACGGCCTTGGGCGTCGAAGGCGAGGCCATTGGAGCCGGGCTCGCGGGAATTCTTTCGAGGACCGCTGAAGCCCGAGGGCTGGAGATAGACCGAGAGACCGTCTTTCTCCGACCAAGCGTGAACGACATTGTTGGGCACGTCGGAGAAGAGGAGGCGCTGCTCTGCCGCATCCCAGACGGGGCCCTCCGACCAATCGAAGCCCGAGGCCAGCACCTCGATTTCGGCTTCGGGCGAGAGCAGTGTTTCAAAGGCGGCATCGTGGCTGACGATGCGGGTGGCAATGGTCTCCTCAGCGGAGAGCGGAAGAGCGCAAAGGGCGAGCAAGAGGGAAACTTTCATCCCGCCTAGGCAATGAAAGTTTCCCCTCTGCTGTAAAGCCGGAAGCGATCAGACGAGGTGCTGCAGCACGGCCGAGGCCAGGGAGAGCACGAGGAAAAAGCCGCACATGTCGGTGCAGGTGGTCAGGATGGGACCGCTGGCGAGGGCGGGGTCGACCTTGCGGCTTTTGAGCAGAAGGGGAACCAGGCCACCGAGCAAGACGGAGAGAACAGTGTTGAGGGCGAGGGCCGTGGCCACCACCGCACCGAGGACGAGATTGCCTTTCCAGATCGCGGCAACCGCGCCGAGGAGGAGGCCCAGCAGGGTGCCGTTGATGATGCCGACGAGCCCTTCTTTGGAAATGACGCGGATAAAATCCTTGGGTTTGAGAATCCCGAGGGTGAGCTCGCGGATACTCACTGCGACGGCCTGATTGCCGCTGCAGCCGGACATGTCGGAGACGATGGGGAGAAAGACGGCTAGGGCGATGACTTCCTGCAAAGTGGCTTCATTGGCCGCAATGACGCTGGCGGCGGCGAGATTGAGCACGATATTGGGTGCCAGCCAGGCGAGGCGCTTGCGGCACCGGTCGAGCAGGGGCATGGAGCGCAATTCTTCCCCGTCCACAATACCCTGCGATTGCAGATAAAGCTCGGTCTGCTCGTCGGAGGTTTCGCGCTGCACCGTGTCGCGGGGCACGACCCCGAGGAGCCGACCTTCGTCATCCACCACCGGAAGACCGAGGAAGGGCTTTTTTTTGAAAATCTCCGCCAGGTCGTGGAAGTCGAGTTTGTCCGAGACGGAGAGCGGATCGGGGATCATCAGCTCCCGGATGGTCTTGCTCCGTGGGGCCCAGAAGAGTTGCCGGAGCTGCAGCACCCCCTTCAGTTTCTTCTCCTCATCCACCACGTAGAGATACTGGATGTCGCGGTCGGAGTAGTCTTCCGCGCGATCATGGAGGTCGTCGAGGAGCTCCCGCACGGTGGTGTCCTGATGAAAATTCACCGGGCTGCCCCGCATGAGGCTACCGGCGCAGCCTTCGGTGTAGGTCAGGCGGGCCTTCAGCTCGGTGAGGCTGTCGGCATCCGCGATTTCGCCCAGGATTTCAGCGGAATCCTCGTCTTCCAGTTCGCGCAGGAGGCGGCTGCTGGTTTCCGGGGGGAGATGGCCCACGGCCGGGGCGGTTTGTTCGCTGGGCAGGGTTTCAAGCAATTCCACCGCCTGGGCTTCGGGGAGTTCCTGCAAGAGTTGGGCGAAGTCTTCGTGCGGCAGGGTGGTGACGAGCGCTTCGCGATTTTCTGCCGAGAGACGGGAAACCGCTCGGGCCTGATCCTCGGCTTCGAGGCCATCGAGGATTTCCTTGGTGGTGGTGGCGTCTTCAGCCTGCAAGGCTTCCTCGAGAGCTTGCCAAGTCTCGCTCTCATCGATTTCATCAATCAGCTCGATGACGGTTTCGGGGGGATTCATGGCTTTGAGCCTAACGGGTCTTTCGCGTTTGGCGAATGCGGGATGTGCAATTTTTTAAGAAAAAAGCCATCGTCCCCGGGGTGAGGGTGGGGACGACGGCTTTGTCGGGGGGGAAGTTTTTTCAGGCGCCCGGCTTCTCAAAGAGACTTTGCCAAAAGGCCCGGAGTCCGCGGAAGCGCGTCTCGACGGCGTCGAAGTATTCCTCCAAGTGCTCGACTTCTTCATGCTGTTCGGCCTCGAGCACTTTGGCGATTTCTTCTTCCAGGCGGGTGACGTCGGCGCGCACTTTTTCGAGTTCGGCTTCCAGGTTTTGGCGGCGGATACTTTTCATGGGAAAGAGGGGTTGAAAGGTGAGGAGGGCTAGTGAGAGGATTCGATTTCTTCCACTGCGGACGGGGCCTTGTTGCCGGACTTGTCGAAAGCCGAGCTGACCCCGATGAGGATGGCGGGGATGAGGAAGAAGGTGCCCACCACGTAGGCCAGGGCGTAGAGTTTTTGTTTGGCCGCCACTTCGGCGAGCCATTCGGCGGCCTTGATGGGCCACTCCCGCAGGATGGGGAGGCCGAAGATGACGAGCACGCCCAGGATGTTGTAGAGGAGGTGGACAATCGCGATCTGCATCGCAAAGACGGCCGTCTCGCCCGAGATGGCGGTGGCGGCGAGCAGGGCGGTGATGCAGGTGCCGATATTGGCGCCCAGGCAGAAGGGATAAATCTGGCGCAGGGTGAAGACGCCGGTGCCCGCGAGAGGAACGACGAGGCTGGTGGTGGTGGAGCTGGACTGGACCAAGACGGTGACCAGGGTGCCGGAGGAAATCCCGGAGAGCGGGCCGCGGCCAATGGCGGTGTGGAGAATGGCCTTGGCTTTGCCCACCATCAGCTTGCGGAGCAGCTTGCCGATGTAGGTGATGACGAGAAAGATGAGGGCGATGCCCCCCACAGCCATGATGATGCCGGTGGCCATCGGTCCCAAGCCCGAGAGGAGGTCCTTGACGAGGGTCACGGGCGGCTTGGTGAGGGTTTTCATGAAGTTGAGCTCACTCATGGACAGGCTGGCCGAACCCACCATGGGCTGCACGATCCAGGCGGAGAGCTTTTGCAAGGGATGGAAGAGCATCTCCAGCGGGAGGAAGATGACGACACTGATGAGGTTGAAGAAGTCATGCACCGTCGCGGCGGCAAAGGCGCGGCGGAATTCCTGGCCATCTCGCACGTGACCCAAGCTCACCAGGGTATTGGTGATGGTGGTGCCGATATTGGCTCCCATGATCATGGGAATGGCGATGCCCACCGGAAGCCCGCCAGCCACGAGAGCGACGATGATGGAGGAAACGGTGGAGGAGGACTGGATGAGGGCAGTGGCCACGGTGCCGATCACCAGACCCGCGAAGGGATTGCTGGCAAAGGCGAAAAGCTCGGTCGCTTTATCCCCGGTGGCGGTCTTGAAACCTGTGCCAATCATGCCGACGGCAATCAAAAGGCCGTAAATGAGGAGGACGACCGTGATCCAGCGCAAGGCCTGATTCCCTTCTTGGGTCTCGTGGAGAGAGAGCCCTTTCTCTTCGGCATGATCGTTGCCTTCCGTGGTGCTAAGTGAGGACATATGAATCACTTGGAGAAAGGCCCGGGAGGAAGCACCTGTAATCGCGTGACGTTTTCGCCACATATCATAATATATAGATATATCAAGTTGGTATTGAGTGACAAAATTGTCACAAAAGTCCTCCCTCCTTTTTGCCAAGGACCATCCTAAGAACTGCCGGCATGAGCCCCGAAAAAATGGCAGAACACTTCGAGCGCATCCGCGAAGATTACGTGGATCAGTTCGATGAAGAGTTGGAAATGGGATTGGAGGAGGCGGAGGAGGATAGCCGGAATCACGAGCTGGATCGGGGTTTTCGGCGGGAGTATTTTCGGGAACTTTACCGTCTCCAGGTGGAGTTGGTGAAGCTGCAGGACTGGGTGGTGGAAACGGGGCACAAGTTGGTGGTTCTCTTTGAAGGGCGGGATTCCGCGGGCAAGGGCAGTGTGATTAAGCGCATCACCCAGCGGCTCAATCCCCGCATCTGCCGGGTCGCCGCGCTGCCGGCTCCGAACAGTCGCGAGCGCACGCAATGGTATTTCCAACGCTATGTGGAGCATCTTCCGGCGGCGGGGGAAATCGTTCTCTTCGACCGCAGTTGGTATAATCGCGCCGGGGTGGAGCGGGTGATGGGTTTTTGCTCCGAGGAAGAGTATCAGGAGTTTTTTCGCTCGGTGCCGGAGTTCGAGAAAATGCTCATTCGCTCGGGGATACAAATCGTGAAGTATTGGTTTTCCATCAGTGATGAAGAGCAGGAGTTTCGCTTTGAGTGCCGGAACCATGATCCGCTGAAGCAATGGAAGCTGAGTCCGATGGATTTGGAGTCCCGCAAGCGTTGGGAAGACTACACCAAGGCCAAAGAGGTGATGCTGCGGCACACTCACATCCCGGAGGCACCCTGGTGGGTGGTGCCGGCTGATGATAAGAAGAAGGCGCGGCTCAACTGCATCACCCATCTGCTCGAACAGGTGCCCTACGAGCATGTGGAGCGGGAGATTGTGGATCTGCCTCCGCGCATCCACCATGAGGACTACGAGCGCCAGCCCGTTCCGGAGGAGATCATTATTCCCCAGAAATTCTAGGCGCCGCCGGGCTGGAATCAGATGGATTCGAGGCCGTCGCTGATGATCCAGCCGCGGGTGTGATCGGGCAGTTCGATATAGGACCAGGGGCCGCGTTCGGCCAGCACCCGACAGGCAGTCGAGGGGCCGGCCTTGAGGATGATGCTCCCCCCGGCGGAAGGCTCGCTACGCACCGGGCTGGCTTCCGAGCTTACGACCACCGCATTGACCGGGGGGGCTGTGCTTTCTTTGCGAGGATGGAAGAAGAGGACGAGGGCCAGAGTGAGCAGGGCCAAGCCGGTGCCCAGCTGCCCGAGGGTGGAGAGGCGTTTGCTTTTCGCGTCCGGCCGGGCAAAGCGCAGGAGGAGGAAGATGGCAAAAGCCCAGGCGGAGGCGGCGAGCAAGGTTCGCAGCAAGCTGCGGGAAGGCCAGCCGGGGGCCGCGTCGGGGAGGGTGGAGATGGCCCCCATTTTTCGCTCGAGGAAGGCGAGATTTTGGCGGGCTTCCGGATGCTTGGGATCCAGCTCCAAGGCCCGATGGTAGAAGAGTCCGGCCTTTCCCGGTTTGCCGAGGCGGTAGTGGCAGTTGCCGATATTGAAGAGGAGGTCGGGGGTCTCCTGGTCCTTGCGCGCAAGCTCGTAGGCAGCGAGGGCCGCTTCGTAATCGCCTTCGTTCCATGCGCGCAGGGCCTCCTCGTGAAAGGCCTCGGCCTGATGAGGGGTCCCCAGAAGGAGGAGGGCGGGGAGGAGAATGACTTGGCTCAAGCGCTTCTTCAATTGGGCAAGGATATCCTCCCGGCGGCTGGCGGGGAGCTCCGGTTCTTTTTCCCCGGGTTGGAAGCACCGGGCATCGCGCTCCGCGATCAGCTCGGCCACGAAGTCATCGCCTTTTTCTCCCTCGCGCTCGGCCAGATTGGCCGCTGCACGGAGAAACTCGCGCGCGTCACTTTTGCCGCGCAGCTCTTCCAGTTCCGCTTGCAGACGGGCTTTCTCCGGGTCCTCCTGCCGGAGGCGGGGTAGGTGGCGGCGGACGATGAGGAGCAGGAGGATGACCACCACGAGGGCGGGCAGCACCTGCCACCAGGGGAGGAGGGAAGGGCCGCTGCGGGCGCGATAGGGCTGAGGGTCAATGAGGCCGAGGATGTCGGTCATCTCAGGCACGGGCACCAGTCCTGCCGGCGGGGGAGCGGAGGAGCCCGCGCCGGAAGCGAGAGGGGAGAGGGTGAGCGGGATGGGTTCGCTACGCAGGGTCTCGTAGCTGGTGGTAGCGGGGTTGAAGAAGCTCAGGGTGAAGGAGGGAACTTCTTCGATGGGCACCAGGGGGCGCAGGATTTGGCTGAAGTTCACCGTGCCGCGATTGCTCCGGCGGGTGTCGTCCGTTTTGCGCGAGGGGGGGTAGGTTTTCCAATTTTTCTCCGGGGCCTCCAGCTCTGGCGCGGCCAAGGTGTCGAGATTCCCTTCTCCCGAGACCGCGAGATTGACCATCACCGGATCGCCCGGCTTCAGTTCGCCTTCCTGGTCGAGGGTGGTCTCCAGGGTGAAAGCTCCCACCGCCCCGGCAAATCCCTCGGGGGCCCCGGCAGGGAGGGGGAGGGCCTCGAAGCTGATGGCAGGCAGCTCCAACTCGAGATTGTAGCTCCGGCTCATGCTGCTGTAGAAGCCGCCCCTTTGGGTAGTGGTGGAGATTTGCACTTGCAGCCCTTGCACCGTTCCGGGGCCAACGGTGACGGTGCCGTCGCTCAGGGGAGCGGCGATGGTGACGTAGTTGACCACCTGGTAGCTTTGGCCGTCGACCTTGACCGTGCGGGGTTGGAGGGCATTGGGGCTACGGGGACGCACGCGCTGATCGTAGCGGGGAGGGAAGGGGGCTTCCATGCGCCAGGCCCCGATGTTGTCCTTCTCGATTTCGGCGTAGCCGATGCTGCGGACGGGCAGATTCTCCGGCAACAGGAGCTTGGCGGTCAGGGGCACCGCTTGTCCGGCATAAAGAGAGCCGGTGGGGTAGAGGATGAGGCTGCCGATGCGGTAGTTCTGGTTATTGATGGCGAGGGTGTTCCACTGGATTTTGTCAGCGGGGAAGACCTCCATGGCAAAGGTTTCCGAAACTTGTTCGCCCGATGCCAGCGGGATGCGGAAGGCGGGCACCTCTTTGACCCCTGGTTCGGCGGCCGAGACGCCGATATTCAGGCTGAGAAATTGCTCGTTGATGTAATCGGGCTCAAGGGTGCGGAAGCTCAATTCACTGGCCTGGGTGGAGCTTAAGGAGCCATTGGGCCGTTCGCCTTCGATTTGCACGTTGAGCAGGGCTTCTTCGCCGACCAGGACCTGGGTGAGAGGGAAGGAGGAAGTCACCTTCTCGCCGCGCTTCTGGGCCGCGACCGTGAGTGGGAGGGTGAGAAGAAAGAGGAAAAGGAGTCGCATCATGTTTCAGTTTGAAAAAAAGCTCACAGGGAAAAAGGGGTGGAAAAGAGGCTTACCAGTCTTTGTTGGGGGTGAACTGGCGGCCGTGTTTGCGGAGGGCTTCCTGCTGGATGTCCGCGTTTTCTTCCAGAATGCGGCGGGCAAATTCCTCTCCGCTCTCGCCTTCGCGAGGGGCCGGGCGCATTTCGGGGGCTTCTCCCGGAGTTCCGGGCCGGTCTTGCTGGCCTTCCGGACGATCATTCGCGCCCTCACCCTTTTCGTCGTCTCCCTCCGAGCCATTTTCGCCTTCTTGCGGGTCCTCGCCTTCGCCTCCCTCCCCATCTTGGCCCTCTTCGTCATTGTCCCCATTCTCGCCCTCTTCGCCCTCGTTGTCGCCCTCCTCCGGCTCTTCTTCGCCGTTCTCGCCTTCGCCGTCCTCTTCCTGTTCTTCCTGGTCCTGCTGCTCTTGTTGCTGTTGTTCTTGCTGCTTTTGCAGGATTTCGAGGGCTTGGGCCGCGATGTCCCGCCGGGTGCGGGCAAATTCATGTTCGTTGTCGAGGGTGAGAGCGGAGTCGTAATGAGCCAAGGCGTCTTCCAGCAGGGAAATGGGGGTTTCCAGCTGGCTGGGGTCCGTCTGCAGCTGTTCGTAAGCCCGTTGGTAGAGGGTGTTGCCCAAGTGGCTGTGGGCATCGCGTTGCAGGGTCTGGTTTTCGCTCAGCAGGGCCTCGCCAAACGCTTCGGCGGCCTTTGTGAAGGCCTTGCTCTGGTAATCGCTCAGGCCTTGTCCGAAGTAGGCCCGGGCCCGCTCTTCTCCCGCGCTTTCTTCTGCCGCTTTGCGGAAATGCTCGCGCGCGGTTTTGCTTTCGCCCTTGCGGAGGGCCTGGGTGCCCAGGAAGCCTTCGAGCGGATTGCTCCAAGCCTCGGCCCGGGGAGTGAGGCCCACCAGCAGGAAAGCGGTGAGGGCGGTGAGCACCGGGCGGGCGCTGACCATGGCGGGCCGTGCTGGCGGCCACAGGTAGCGGAGGAGGATGCTGGCGGTGAAAAAGAGCATGGCGGTGATGAGGAACCATTGAAAGCGTGGGACGGGCTTGCGCTGCACGCGGCCCTCGTCTTCGAAGGCGTCCAAACGACTGATAACGGTATCGATGCTTTCGGTGAAGTTATTCTGGATGCCCTCCAAGTAAAGGCCTCCCGTGTCGGCGGCCAATTCTTGCAAGGGCTCGGGGGTGAGGCGCGAGAGGACGGGGCGTCCTTCCCGGTCGCGGAAGCGGCCATCGCTCTCCTCCCCATCGGGGACGAAGTCGCCTTCCCGCGTGCCCATCCCGATGGTGACCACAAAGACTCCGGCCTCGCGGGCGTCGAAGGCGGCATCGGCGAGCTCTCCTTCGTGTAATTCCCCGTCGGAAAAGACGATGAGACCATGGGTGCGCTGACCAGTCTCCTTGAAGGTCTGAGTGGCGAGGTTAATGGCATCGGCGAGGTTGGAGCCCCCCGAGGGCACGTTGTTTTCGTCCAGTTGGTCGAGGGTTTCGCGCAGCGCGTTGTGGTCCACGGTCAGCGGGGCTTGCAAGGCGGCGGTGCCGGCAAAGGCCAGGAGCCCGATGCGTTCCTCCGGAAAGCGGTCGAGAAATTCGTAGACCGCGGTCTTGGTCGCCTGCAGCCGGTCGGGGGCAACGTCGCGCACCAGCATGGACCGGGAGACATCGAGGGCGATGATGATGTTTCGTCCCCGCACTTGGGAGGTCACTTCGCGTTCCCCCGCATTGGGCTGGGCGAGGGCCAGGATGAGGAAAAGAAAGCCGAGGAGACCGCAGGCCAGCGAAAGCCAACGGCCATAGGGCGAGGCGGGAGCCACCAGCTTTTTCCGCAAGCGGGGGGCGACTAGTTTTTGCCACGCTTCCCGCCGTTGTCGTTCCGCGAGCCAAGCTCCCAGAGCCAGCAAGGGAACGAGCAGGAGGAGAAAGAAAAAAGCGGGTTCGGCAAACTTCATGACAACTCAGGGTTGGGGTGGAAGGGAGAGAGCTTGGGCCAACAGGGAGGCAAAGGCGCACAGGGTGGCGAATCCCAGCACCCAGGGATAAAAGTCGGTGGCTTGCACGGTGCTGGAAATACGGGCTTCCGATTTTTCCAGCTGGTCGATGCTATCGAAGGTGGCCTCCAGGGAGCGAAAGTCGCGGGCCCGGAAGAATTCCCCACCCGTCACGCGGGCGATTTCTTGCAAGGTTTCCACGTCGAACTCTTGTCGGGGAATGGCCATGATGTTGCGCCCCACGCGACCGTCCTCCGTCCCGATGGCGATGGTGTAGATCTTGATGCCCAGCTCGGCAGCCAGCTCGGCCGCTTGCTTGGGGGAGAGTTTGCCCGAGTTGGAAGCTCCGTCAGTGATTAGGACGATGATGCGGGACTTGGAATCGCGGGCATCCAGGCGGGTGGCAGCGGCGGCGATGGCCGAACCGATGGCTGTGCCCTGTTCCGCGATGTCATTGATTTGGACGTCTTGCACCGCAGTCTGCAACCAATTGTGGTCCAGGGTGAGGGGGCAACGGGGGAAGGGCTGCCCGGAGAAGACGACCAGCCCCATGCGGTCGTTGGGGCGATTGCTGATAAAGGGCTTGAGCACTTGCTTGGCCGCGTCGATGCGCGGGATGGGGCGGCGCGCTCCGGGGGGAAGGAAATCGGGAATGTTCATCGATTCCGACAAATCGAGGGTGAGGAGGATGTCGATGCCGGAGGCCTTGCGGGCGATGAAGGTCTCGCGATGTTGCGGTCGGGCCAAGGCCACCAGACCGGCCACCAGGGTGAGGGTGAGGAGAATGAAGGCTACCCCGCCCGGGCGCATGCGGGGTTTCTGGCCCAGTGAGCCCAGAATGGCGAGGGAGGAAAAGGCGAGAGAGGAGCTGGCCCCCTCGCGCTTTTGCAAAAACCAGAGGGCCGGCACCGCCAGGATGCCAAGGAGCCAAAGGGGCTGGGCGAAGGTGAGCTGCCGGAAAAATTCAATCATGGTCCAAGTCAATGACGGGCTCGGGTTGGGCGAGATGGGTGAGCAGGGTGTCGGTGCGCACAATGAGGTCGTGGGCTACCGCTCCCGCCGGGGTGGGTGGGGCGTATTGCTGCTCCCCCAGCTCTGCCAGGAGGTCGGCGGTTTGGCTGCGATCGGGCTCGCGCAGGCGGCGCAGGCGTTCTTCATCGGTGAGGAATTCCTCCCGGGTTTGGAACAGAGCGCGCTCGGATTTGGAGGCAGCGAGATATTCCCGGAGGAGAAGGGAGAGACGGGTGGCCACTTCCGAAAGGGGTGCCGTTTCGCTCTCCTCCCGCAGGCGGGCCAATTTTTCCTTCGCCTCGGCGAGGGCGTCAACTCCCGGGCGGCGGGGTTCGTCCTTACGCTGACTGCGCAAAATGGCCTTCACCGCTAGGGCGGACAGGAGAAAAATCAGCAGTAGAGTCGTGACAATGAGCCAGCTGGGGATGCCGAGAAGATGAGGGGATTGGGTGATCTCTTCTTCCGGGGTAGCGGGCAGTTCTGGGATCAGCGAGGTCGCCTGTTCGGCGGCAGGCTCCGCCGGGGGGGGCGTGGATTGCGCGGAGGAGAGGCCGTGACTCAGGAGCAGCAGACCGCCCCCGGACCAGAAGAGGGAGTGGGAGCTTCGCATCATGACTGTTTCCTTTTGGCTCGGCGTTGGAAGAGGCCATGGAGGACCTTGAAGGGGTCTTCGTTGCTGGCGAGGGCGGCGTGGTCGATGTCGTAGCGTTTGAAGGTTTTTTCAATGCCCTCGCGGTAGCGCCGGCTGAGCTTGGAGAAGCCCATGCGCACGTTGCTATTGGAGGTATTGACCACCCGCTCGTAGCCGGTCTCGGGGTCGATTAAAGTGACCTTGCCCACGGCCGGAAGATCTTGCTCGATGGGGTCGAAGAGGCGCAGCGCCACCAAATCGTGCCGTTGGGAGAGGGTGGCGAGAGATTTGGTGAAATCCGCGCCAATGAAATCTGAGAGCAAGAAGAGAAGGGATTTCTGGCGAATGGCTTTCATCATCACTTTGGTCGCGGCGGGAAAATTCACGGCACCCGCCGGGGAGGGGGTGGCGAGGATTTCCCGGATGCAACGGAGGATGTGCTTGGTTCCTTTCGCCGGGGGGAGGTAGAGAAGCGGTTCGTCGGCAAAGAGGAGGAGGCCCACTTTGTCGCCATTGTCGCGGGCGGAAAAGGCGATGAGGGCGGCGATTTCCGCAGCCATCTCGCGCTTGGAGAGTCGCACCGAGCCGTAGTTCATGGATGCGGACAAATCGACCGCGATGATGGCGGAGAGCTCGCGTTCTTCCCGGAATTTGCGGATGAAGGGCGTGCCCAGCCGGGCGGTGACGTTCCAGTCGATGAAGCGGATTTCGTCGCCGTGCTGGTATTCGCGGAATTCGTCGAAATCGAGCCCTTGTCCCTTGAAGGAAGAGTGGTAGTCGCCCGCGAAAGTCTCCTTCACCAGTCGCTTGGCCCGCAACTCCAAACGGTGCACGCGGGCCATGATTTCTTCTATTTCGTCGGGGTCAGTCAAAAGGCAGTCGGGCTGTTACTGGGGCAAACGATAGTCGGGCTGGCAATTGTCTCAAGTATGGAGCGCGCTTACTTTTTTTGCCTGCCAGACGGCCCCTCAGTCGCAGAAGCCGCAGGCAAAACCACCGCTGGAGCAAGAGCAGCAATCGCCATCGCAAAAGTAGCACCAGTCGCAGCGGCGCTCGTCGCGACTGCGTCTTTCGGCCCGGCGTCGTTTTTTCTCGGTTTTCGCCGGGTCCTCGGTGGCGCGGGGGAGGTGCTTTCTGGTCTGGGCCACCACCTGGGCCAAGACGGATTGCTGGGGATGGGGTGGGAGGAGGCTGACCTCCCGGGCCAGGCTATCGTGCTCGCTCTCCATCAAGCTGCGCAGTTCGGGCGGAGGGGTGCGTTGCAGGGGATTGTAGCGGGATCTTTTGCGGTCTTCCGGCCAATCCCGCCAGGCATCGTCCCAGTAGATGAGGCGGCCGAGCGATTGCCCGATGCTTCTCATCCGGGTCTCTTCGGGGCTTTCTTTCTGGGTAAAGGCAAAAATCTCTCCGTAAGCTTGCGCGGTGGCCGCTGCCGCTTGCCGGGCATCGGGATTGTCCTGCTCGATGGAGGTTTGCGACAGAATGGTGGTTGAGACCTCGGCAGTGGGAAAGCCTTGGCTGTTGAGGCGGGCGATGGCCTTGTCGAGAGCAGGGGCTAAGGAGATTTTTCCGATGCGCGCCGCCAGACGCCGGAGGCCACTCTCGTCCCCGGCATCGTCCTGCAGCTTGACCCCTAGAGCACAGAGAGTGACATCGGCGGCATAGGCGACTCCGGGAGCGTGGTCGTAGAGGAGGCGGGGCTGGGCGAGGGGATTGCAGCAGGTGCCCCAGCGGGGCGGGTGGTCTTCCTTCATGGTAGCGGCCAGGGCGAGAAAGGTGGCATCGCGATTGATGAGAAAGCGGGACCACGGGCCAAAGTCGTGGCTCATGCGGGTGGCGAGGCCGCAGAAGTGACCACGCCACAACCCCGGGGCGCGTCCGCAACAGTCTGCCCGGGGGGCTTGGAGAAAACCAAACATCCTTTCTAAAGCTGATCCGCAGGTAGGTTGGAAGCAAGACGATTTATGACTTTCTTCGATTGTTTCGGCTTCGTTTGCTTATCCAAAAAAATGTAGGAAAAGCGATCAAACTGATGAAAGAGGGCTCGGGAACGGCGATTCCGGTTGCTTGCAAATTTGAGACGTAAAGTCGGGCGTTGCTATCGAAGTTGTTTTGTATTCCCGTCAATGTTGCGTTGGTATCGCGGTCGGAACTGTGAACCTGGCTAATCCGGATTCCTGAATACATTCCTTCCGAAGTCACGGTGAAGGTTCCGTAGAATCCGTCTCCCGCTTTACTGGTTAGCCTATTCATCGAAAGGATCGCAGAATTCAGACCCAATACCTCAAATTCGACTCCTCGCTCTTGGGCGTCCCGATCGCTATTGTTGCCTAAAGTGACCGCTTCGGTGGCAAAACTTGCACCTTGGGAATTGAGAAGTTCGATTTCCCAGTTGCTGTGTTGCCAGGCCAAGTCCAGTCGGAACGTTCCGCTCCTAACAAACTCGTCGAATTCATAAATCATGCTGAAACTGCCACTTTCGAAATATTGCTGAAGTGGGTATGCAGCGGTGGTTCCCGTAGCCGTGTCATTCTGGAACACGCTTGCTGGCGGAGCCGGGTTGGCTACGGTTGGGGCGACTCCGAAGTGGTTCTGGCCTCCTACAACCAGAGTGCCCGCCGTAGCATCAAGGTATCTGATGGATTGATTGGTAGTGTTATTGACGTGCCGGGCTGTGTAGCTGACTGCTGCCGGAGTCGGCAAAGTGGCGGCTAAGAATAATAAGGTGGAATAATTAATGGGGGTATTCATTTTTTAGAGACACGGTCCGTGTTTGATGAAAATATCGTTCCGTGTCGATAAAAAATGAGAGGATATTTTTTGTAAAATTACAGGAAATGTTCAGTCTTCATAATAAGTATATCCGTGCAAGCTCTCGCGAAAGGCCTGCATGGTTTCCTTGCGCTGGGCGGCGGTGATTTTTCCCTTTTTGACCGCGTCCTCGGCAAAGCGGCGGAAGCGGGTTTCGAGGTCCTTGGGGTTGTATTCCACGTAGCTGAGGACGTCGGCCACGGTGTCGCCTTCCACCTCGTGGGTGAGGGAGACCTCGCCATTTTCCACCGCTACGGAGACCACATTGGGGTCGCCGAGGAGGTTGTGGAGGTCGCCCAAGGTCTCTTGATAGGCCCCGGTGAGGAAGGCTCCGAGGTAGTAGGGCTCGTCCTTGGCGGGATCGAAGGGGTGGAGCGGGAGTTGGTTGCGGGTGGAGTCGCGGTCGATGAATTTGTCGATCTTGCCATCGCAATCGCAGGTGATGTCCGCGATGATGGCCGGGCGGGAGGGCTCTTCCAAATGGCGGTGCAGGGGCATGATGGGGAAGAGTTGGCCAATGGCCCAAGCGTCGGGCAGAGACTGGAATACGGAGAGGTTGGCGTAGTAGAAGTCGGTGAGATTTTCGTCGATCTGGGTCAGGTCGTCGGGGACGTGCTGGAGCTGTTGCACCTCCTCGCCGATGCGGGTCATGATGTGCCAATACGTCTTTTCGCCCAAGGCGCGGTCGCGCAGGTTGATGGTGCCGAGGGTGAAGAGGGCTCGAATCTTGTCCCGGTAAAAGAGGGCGTCATTGAAGCACTCGTTGAGATTGCGGGCCTCCACACGATCGACCACTTCGGCGATATTCTGCAGCATGGGATGGCTTTCCGGGCCGGGCTGGGGCGGGGCCTCGGGGACGTGGAAGGTGGTGACGTCGAGGACATTGAAGGTGAGGACCGAGTAGTAGGCGACAATCGCGCGGCCCGACTCGGTGACGATGTCGGGATGGGGCACTCCGGCCTGCGCACAGGTCTCTTGCACGGTCTCGATGAGGTCGGCGGCATACTCGTCTAGCGAGTAATTGGCTGAAGAAGAGCTGGAGCTGCTGGAGCCGTCGTAATCGATGGCCAGGCCACCGCCCATATCGAGGAGGCCCATGGGCGCGCCCTCTTGCACGAGGGAAACGTAAACCCGGGTGGCTTCGGAGGCCGCTTCGCGAATGGATCGGATGTTGGGGAGCTGGGAGCCCTGGTGGAAGTGGAAGAGCCGGAGAGTGTCGAGAAAGTCAGCGGCCTTCAAGGCGTCGATGGCGTCGATCACCTGCCCGGTATTCAGGCCAAAGACGGAGTGATCGCCGCCGGAGTCCGCCCAATGCCCCTCCGACTTGGTGGAGAGGCGGAAGCGGATGCCGAGCTCGGGCCGGATGCCCAGTGCTTGCGAGCGCTCGATGATAGCGGGTAATTCGGAGGGCATCTCCAGCACAAGAATCACGCGCAGGCCCATTTGGGTGGCACGGAGGGCAAGGTCGATGAACTCGGTGTCCTTGTAGCCATTGCAAATGATGAGGGCCTTGGGGTTGTGCTGGTGGGCAAGGGCGGCCAGCAATTCGGGTTTGGAGCCACACTCCAGACCGTAGTTGTATTTCTTTCCGAATTGGGAGATCTCCTCCACCACCTGCTGTTGCTGGTTGACTTTGATGGGGTAGACGCCGCGGTATTTTCCCTGGTAGCCGGCCTGGCTCATCGCCTTCTGGAAGGCTTCATTGAGGTGTTCGATGCGGCGGTCGAGAAGGTCGCGGAAGCGCAGATTGATGGGCATGGCCCAGCCGCGCTCGCCCATGCCTTTGATGATCTCGGGGAGGGAAACAGGCACTTCCTTCCCGGTCGCCTGATCCCGCAGATGGACCACGACCTCACCTTGGTCGTTCAAGTCGAAGTAGCCATTGCCCCAGCGATGGAGGCCGTAGAGGTCGCGCGCTTGCGCCAAGTTCCAGTCAGACACGAGCCCTCTTTGAAGAATGTGCCCGCTCTTGTCAGGGAAAAATCTCGCGGGGAGGGAAATTTCGCCTTCCCGAAGGATTTTCGTCCCTTGCGGCGGGTGCGAGGTGGTCAGTTTTTTTCCCCGCTTTTGGGCTGGGCGGCAGGCGGTGCCGGGGGGTGGAGGATGTTGCGCAAGCCGATGAGGGCCTTTCCTTCGGGGATTTCTCCGAAGCGCTCGGAGGCCTCCTCAATTAGGCCCAAAGCGGCCTCTTTTTCGCCAAAAACCCGGTGGATGTTGATCTCGTGGAGGGTTTGGCGCAATTTGTCAGCACTGCCGGGGTAAACCTTGCCTGCGGCTTGGAAGAAGGCCTTTGCTTCCACGATTTTGTTCTCTTCCAGTAGGCGCAGCCCGAGTGCTTCGTAGAGGGGCCCCGAGCCCATGCGCGCGGCTGCCGAACGCAGCTTGACGGTCAAAGTTTCAGGCTCAAGGCTCCACTTTTGCACCCCCAGGCGAAAGGCCCGGTAGTCTTTGTTATCTTCAGCGGCCGCCGGAGGCTGGTTGTAGACGAGGAAGGGTCGGTAGAGCGGGTCGCCGATGACCAGGGATTGCCAGGAATGCACCGGAATGGCCATGTGCGCGGCCTCGACCAGCGAGTAGCCCTGGAGCAAGCGTTCGTGAAGAATATCGAAGTGGTGGGTGCCGGTCAGGTAGGGCTCCCAGACGTTGCCCACGGTGGCGGCGGCTCCTGCGGACAAGAGGGGCGCCACCCAATTCTTGTTCACATTCTCCAATTGGGCGGCTGAGAAGGAGTGCAAGTGGACGGCAATCGCTCCTTTCTTGAAACGGAAGTTTTGATTGAGAAAGGGCCCGTTGCGGTGATGGGCATACCAACCGAAATAAAGCGCGGCTCCCGCCATGGGGTAGTTGGTCACCATGGTGTCGCGGAAGCGGTCCACGACGGTGGGGATGCCCTCCTTGCGATTGCGGCGCGCGATGGCCCGGAGCCACTGATCGCCAATCTCGTAGTTCTTTCCCTTGTGCGCCTCGTCAAGATAGCACATGCCCCAGAGGCCCGTCTCCTCGGCGGCGAGGGAATCGGTGATGATGCGCTCGCAAATTTCATAGCTGGGGCCATCGAGCCGACAGGTGAAAAACAGGGGAGTGAGGGTGGGGTCGGCGATTCCCTTGTCTTGCTTGAAATAGGGGTTGTTGAGTGGTCCACTGATTTCGTGCTTGGAGAGGCCGAGGTAAACCAGCTCCGAGTCCACCGAGGCCTCGTCCTGCTGCCCTTGGGCTGGTGGCGTCACTTTGCCATCGGCCCCGGGAGATCGCTCCTCCCGCTTGATGCGATAGGGCACCCCTTTCACAAGAAGAAGGACGCGGATTTTGTTTTTTACCGGGATTTTGACTCCTTTGCCGTCCCGGGCCCGGCTCCACCAGATTTCCCGTTCGAAGTGCCCGGTGAGTGGGTCGCGCACTTTTTGTTCGAACTCCGTGCGACTGAGGGTGGACTGGTCGGGCACGTCCAGAGGGACCAGGTTGGAAAAGGGAATGTTCCGTTCTTGGGCGTATTTGACGGCAAGCGCTTGCGATTTCTTTTCGTTGGAATTGAAGATGATTGCCACCGTGGCGGGGTCGATGGGGGCGGGCGCGGCCTCCAGGAAGGGGAAGGCGGTCAGGAGAAGGAATAAGCAAGAAAATGATAATAGCCGTTTCATGAGGGAAAAGTCAGGGTGAGACCGTCGGTGGCGAGAAAGGTATTTGCCGGGAGCTTAGTGCTCGTGGTGGCAAAGTCCAGATCGTGTGTCAGATGGGTCAGCGCGGTGCGGGCGGGGGCGAGGCTGTCGGCCAGCGCGAGGGCCTCGTCCAGGGATTGGTGGGTCGGGTGGGGGTCGGGACGGAGTGCATCGATGATGAGGAGGTCCACATTGTGGAGAATTCCCAGCGACTCGGGCGGAAAGGTTTTCACATCGGGGGCATAGGCCACCCGTTCGCCATCGGGGAGAGTGAAGAGAAAGCCATGGGTGGGCGAAGCTCCATGCACTACCGGAAAAGGTTGCGCGGTCAGCTTGCCCAGATGAATGGCCTCGAAGTCATGAAAGGGGCGGGGATCCGGGCGCACATAGTTGCGCGCGGTGTTGCCAAAGGCCCAAGGGAACATGCGCTCCAACGTGGCCAGAGTGTGGGGGGAGCCATGCAGCGGCATGGGATCCTCGCGGCGCCAGCAAAACGCGCGAATCTCGTCGAACCCCACGATGTGATCAACGTGATCGTGGGTGTAGAGGACATGATCGACCGTCGTCAGGCGCTCTCGTAGCGCCTGTTCCCGCAAGTCCGGCCCGGTATCTACCAGAACATTGACCTCAGGGGTGGACAGGTAGAGGGAGGAGCGCGTCCGCCGATTGCGGGGATCAGAAGAGGTGCAGACCGGGCAGGGACAACCGATCATGGGCACTCCCACCGAGGTGCCGGTTCCTAGAAATGTCAACTCCGTGCGCAAGCCTCCACGCTCCGCCAAGCCCGCCTGTTTGGCAACCCGGAAGAATGCCTTCCCCCAACGGCAATCTCCTTTCTTTCCGAAAAAGGATTTGCTATCCGGCGCCCGCGCGGGTAGCGTCCCGTCCGGAAACACGATTAACTTTATCAATTTACTCAAGTATGATTCCTGAGCATGCTCCTTTCTCTCCCGACCAGCGCCAGGCCCTGAGCGGTCTTTTGGCGGGCTTCGACCCCGGCCAGCGGATGTGGCTGGGTGGATTTCTCTCGGCCAGCTCGGGAGTCGCCGCTCCCGCTGCTGCGGCGGGCAAAACTCCTCTCACCGTCCTTTATGGCACGGAGTCAGGTAATTCCGAATCCCTCGCCGATCAGACGGTGAAAGCTGCCAAGAAAAAGGGTTTCAAGGCAGTGATGAAGAACATGGCCGATTGCCAGCCCGCTGATTTGGCGAAGGAGACGAATTTGCTCGTGATTGTGAGCACCTGGGGCGAGGGCGATCCTCCGGAAGCCGCTGAGGAATTTTACAAAGCCCTCATGGAAGGGGAGAGCGACCTGTCGCAGGTGAAGTTCTCGGTTTGTGCTCTGGGGGACACTTCTTACGAGCGTTTCTGCGAGACTGGCAAGCAAGTGGATGCCCGCCTTGAAAAACTGGGGGCCCAGCGAGTGGCTCCCCGCGTGGATTGTGATGTCGATTATGATGAGCCCTACAACCAGTGGGTCACGGCGGCCTTTGAGGCACTGGCTCCGGCAGCGGCTCCGGCGGCCTTTGTGCCTGCGGGAGGCCCGGTGGCCGCACCTGCGGTGGAGTATGGCAAAAAGAATCCCTTCCCTTCGGAGCTGCTCGACAAAGCTCTCCTCAACGGCGAGGGATCGGCCAAGGAGACCTGGCACTACGAACTCTCCCTTGAGGGCTCGGGCCTGCATTACCAGCCCGGCGATGCTCTCGCGGTTCTTGCCAAAAACGCTCCCGATATGGTGGAAGGTATTCTCTCCGCCGCCCAGTTGAGCGGGAACGAGGAGATTGTGCTCAAAGGAGGGGAGAAGAAAGTGCTCGCCGATGCTCTTCGCGAAGATTTGGAAATCACGACGCTGTCGAAATCGGTGCTGAAAAAGCTGCTCGCCGTCGCCCCTTCGGAAAAGTTGGCCGCCCTCCTGGAGGATGAAGCCAAGGAAGAGCTCAAGAGCTATCTCTGGGGCCGCTGGATCGCTGATGCCATTCGCGATTTTGCTCCCTCCGGTTTGAAGGTGGACGAGCTCGCCAGCTTGTTGCGCAAGCTTCCCCCGCGTCTCTATTCCATCGCCTCGAGCCCGCTGGCGCATCCCGACGAGGTCCACTTGACCATTGCCTCCGTGCGATACGAGTTCGATGGCCAGCCGCGCAAGGGCGTGGCCTCCACCTACCTCGCTGATTTGGTCGAGAAGGGCGGGGAAGTGTCCCTTTTTGTCCAGCCCAACAAGAACTTCCGCCTGCCTGAGTCTGATGAAACTCCCATCATCATGGTGGGACCCGGCACTGGCGTGGCCCCCTTCCGCTCCTTCGTCGAACACCGGGCCGAAGCCGGCCGCAATGGCGGCTCCTGGCTCTTCTTTGGCGACCAACGCTATACTTACGACTTTCTCTATCAGCTCGAATGGCAGGACCACTTGCAAAGTGGAGCCCTCAGCAAGTTGGACGTGGCCTTCTCCCGGGATCAACCGGAAAAAGTCTACGTGCAGGACAAGATGCGGGAAAATGCCCGCGAGCTCTATGAGTGGTTGCAGAAGGGAGCCCACTTCTATGTTTGCGGCGATGCCAGCCGGATGGCTCTCGACGTCCACGAGGCCCTTCTCGATATCATTTCGCAAGAAGGCGGTCTCTCCCGCGAAGAAGCCACCGAATATGTGGCTCAACTAAAGAAAGAGAAGCGTTACCAGCGTGACGTTTACTAAGAATCCGAAATTTTACCCGAACCTATCGATATCATGAGTGACAAACTCTCAGCCAACGAAGGCATCAAGACCCGTTCCAACTATCTGCGCGGGACCCTCGCCGAGGGACTCCGCGATCTCTCCACCGGCTCCCTGTCGGAGGATGATCAGCAGCTGCTGAAATTCCACGGCACCTATCAGCAGGACGACCGCGACCTGCGGGCCGGTCGCCGGGCCCACAAGTTGGAGAAGGCCTATTCCTTCATGATCCGCATTCGCGTTCCCGGGGGGGTGACCACTCCCCACCAATGGATTGAGGTGGACCGGATGGCGGATCAGTTCGCCAATGGCACCATCAAGCTGACTACCCGGCAGGCCTATCAGTTGCATGGGGTGATCAAGTCCAATCTCAAGCGCACGATCAAGGAGATCAATGACACGGCGATGGATACCATTGCGGCTTGCGGCGATGTCAACCGCAACGTGATGTGCTATCCCAATCCTTATCTTTCCTCGGTGCATGCCGATGCGCTGAAGATTTCCCAGGATATTTCCGATCACCTCACTCCCCGCACGCGGGCTTATCATGAGATTTGGCTCGATGGGGAAAAGATTGAAACGAGTGAAGAGGAGGTGGAGCCCATTTATGGCAAGACCTATCTTCCCCGCAAGTTCAAGATCGCGGTGGCTATCCCGCCGTCCAATGACGTCGATATCTGCGCCAATGACCTCTCCTTCATCGCCATCGTGGAAGACGGGCAAATCGTCGGCTACAACGTCGCGGTGGGAGGAGGACTGGGCATGACCCACGGGGATGTGAAGACCTTTCCCCGGGCCGCCAATGTCATCGGCTTCTGCCGCCCTGATCAGGTGGTGGAAGTGGCGGAAAAAGTCGTCCTTGTGCAGCGCGACTATGGTGATCGCACCAATCGCAAGCATGCCCGCTTCAAATACACCATCGAAGACCGGGGGGTGGATTGGATTCTCGCCGAGCTGAACAAATATCTGGGATGGGACCTCGCCCCCACGCGCGACTTTGTCTTCGAGGACAATGGCGATCGCTTTGGTTGGATGGAGGATGACCGGGGCCGCTTCCACTACACCATGTTCGTGCAGGGCGGGCGCGTGCTCGATACGGCGGCCTACCCCATGCGCACCGGCTTGCGTGAGATCGCCCGCATTCACGAAGGTGACTTCCGTCTCACTGCCAACCAGAATCTGGTCATTGCCGACATCTCGCCCGAGAACAAGCCCAAGATCGAGGCTCTCATGGCCCAATACGGCATCGCGGACAGCCACGAAAAGAGTGCTCTTCGTCTGTCCTCCATCGCCTGTGTGGCTCTGCCCACCTGTGCCCTTGCCCTGGCCGAGGCCGAGCGCTACCTCCCCGATGTCATCGAGTCGCTGGAAGAGAAGCTGGAGGAGGTGGGCCTGCGTCACGACGCCATCACTATCCGCATGACCGGTTGCCCCAATGGCTGCGGTCGCCCTTTCCTGGCCGAGATCGCCTTCGTCGGTCGCGGTCCGGGCCGCTACAATCTCTATCTCGGAGGGGGGCACAATGGCATGCGGTTGAACAAACTTTATCGCCAGGATCTGGACCAGAATGATATCCGTAAAGTGCTCGATCCCATTCTGGAACAGTATGCCAAAGAGCGGAACGAGGGCGAGAAATTCGGCGACTTCGTTATCCGTGCCGGTTATGTCGCTGCCACCGAATGGGGGGGCGACTTCCATGATAATATCAAAGAAGAGGCCTACGCCTCGGAATAAGACGTGAAAGAATCCCCACAAATCAATGGCGCGGAGACCCCCGACGCGCCCTCTCTGTCTGAAGAGTTGGCTCTCCTCTCAGCTGGCAAACGCATCGAACTTCTGGCCGAACGCTATCCCGGTCGGGTGGTGGCCAGCACCAGTTTCGGGCTGCAGGCTGCGGTGATGCTGAAGCTGGTCAAAGACCACGCCCCCGGAGTGCCGGTCGTTTTCATCGATACCGGGTATCATTTTCCAGAGACTTATCGCTATGCCATGGAGTTGAGTGATCGGCTGGACCTCGATATCAAAGTCTATCGCTCGCAATGGAGTCCGGCCTGGCAGGAGGCTGCTTACGGCAAGCTCTGGGAGCAGGGGGCGGAAGGGAATGAGAAGTATGCCTTGCTCAACAAGGTCGAGCCCATGAATCGCGCCATCGCGGAAACGGGGGCCGAGGTCTGGTTGAGCGGTCTGCGGCGCAGTCACTCCCGCACTCGCGTGGACCGGCCCTTTGCCGAACAGCAGTCCAAGACCATGAAGGCCTATCCCATCCTGGATTGGCAGGACGATGAAGTGGAGCGTTTTCTCGTGAAGAACGAGCTTCCCCGCCATCCTCTCGCCGACGAGTATGTCACCATGGGGGATTGGCATTCCACCAAGAAAATCTCGGAGGCCGAGTCTGCCGAGGAGACCCGCTTTGGTGGTGAGAAATACGAGTGCGGTCTTCATCTCAATTCCGGCGTGACCGATTTCCAAATTTAAGGGAATTTCCCTTGGGCAAGGTCCCAAAATTTCTCAATACTAAGCTGACATGATTGCAAACAATATGGTCGACACCGTGGGCAATACGCCCCTCATCAAAGTGCCTAAAATTTCCCAGGAAGCGGGGGCTGATATCTTCGTCAAAGCCGAATTCTTCAATCCGCTTTTCAGTGTGAAGGACCGCATCGGCAAAGCCATGATCGAGGCGGCGGAGCGCGAGGGCAAGTTGCAGCCCGGCGGCACCATCATCGAGCCCACTTCGGGAAATACGGGAATTGCCCTTGCATTTGTTGCTCGCGCCAAGGGCTATCGCTGCATCCTCACCATGCCCGAGACCATGTCCATGGAGCGGCGGGTGCTGCTGCGCCTCCTGGGGGCGGAGATCGTCCTCACGCCCGGACCGAAGGGGATGGGCGGGGCCATTGCCAAGGCCAAGCAGCTTTTGGAAGAGCACGGCGCGGGCTCCTTCGGGCCCAGCCAGTTCGACAACCCCGCCAACCCGCAGGTTCACCGCGAAACCACGGCGGAGGAAATTTGGAAGGATGCCGAAGGACAAATTGACGCCTTCGTCGCAGGGGTCGGCACCGGAGGCACGCTTTCGGGAGTCGGTGGAGTCCTCAAGGAGCGGGGCAACAGCCGCATCGTGGCTGTCGAGCCCACGGCCAGCCCCGTCATTTCCGGCGGTCAGCCGGGCCCCCACAAGATCCAAGGAATCGGCGCGGGCTTCATTCCCGGCAACCTCAATACCGAAATCATCGACGAGGTGGTGCAAGTGACCAATGAGGATGCCTTTGCGACGGCCCAGCGGCTTGCCCAGGAGGAAGGCTTGCCCGCTGGTATCTCCACCGGAGCCAATGTCTGGGCCGCGATGCAAATCGCCAAACAATTCCCCGGCGGCCGCATCGTCACCGTGGGTTGCTCTTCCACCGAGCGTTATCTGAGCACTCCGCTTGCCGAAGCGGTCAAAGAGGAGGTGGCCAATTTGCCCACCCACGAGATTTGACTTTTCCTCGCTGGAAAAGAAGCTGCCGCCTCCCCGGACTGGGAGGGGCGGGCCATGCCAAGAGAGGCCGGAGGGACAGACCCTGCGGCCTTTTTTTCGGGAAAAAACCGCCAATCCCCCGACACCCGCCACTCTCCGGCTTAATCGTTGGGGAGATGGGGCTCGAAGGTGGTGGCTTTTTGCCGGGCATGATTGCGGGCCGCTTTGACCGCATTTCGATAGAGGTGTTCCTGTAGGCGGAAAGGGCGCTCTCCCTTGGCCGGGGTCACGGGCTTGCTGGTGCCATCGGGCAAGATCAGGGAGGCATTGGTGTTGTCCTTGAAGGCGGCCTCCAGAATGCGAATGAGCTGGCGCTTGCAGGACCGATCTTCGATGGGGATCATGAGTTCGACCCGGGAGTCGAGATTGCGCACCATCCAGTCGGCGGAGGAGATGGCAACCTCCGGGTCGCCGCCGCGATGGAAGTAAAAGACGCGGGCGTGCTCCAGAAAGCGGTCGATGATGGAGACTACGGTGATGTTCTTGGCGTCCTTGCGGTTCCCGGGTTTGAGGCAGCAGATGCCGCGCACGTTCAGCTTGATTTCCACCCCGGCGCGGGAGGCTCGATAGAGGGCGGAGATGACCTCGGGGTGCTGAAGGGAATTCATTTTGCCCATGATGAGGGCCTTGTGCCCTTGCTTGGCCCGGGCGATTTCTCCTTCGATGAGCTCCAACACCCGTTGCTTTAGCATGGTGGGGGCGCTGGCCAGCTTCTGCAAGCGCACCAACTTGGAGCGCCCGGTGACGGCATTGAAAAAGAGGGAGGCGTCGGCGGCATACTCGGGACGACAAGTCAGATAGGAGATGTCGGTATAGAGGCGGGCGGTGGATTCGTTGTAGTTGCCGGTGCCAAGATGGACGTAACGGCGCAAACGTCCGCCCTCATTGCGAGCCACGAGGGTGATTTTGGCGTGGGTCTTCAGCCCTTTCACGCCGTAGACCACTTGCACTCCCGCCCGCTGCAGTTCTTCCGCGCGGTGCAAGTTGCGGGCCTCGTCGAAGCGGGCTTTGAGCTCAATGAGGACAGTGACTTGTTTGCCATTTTCCGCAGCCCGGATGAGCGCGTTGATGATGGCGGAATCCTCGGCGGTGCGATAGAGGACTTGTTTGATTGAAAGGACATTGGGGTCCTTGGCGGCCTCCTGCACCAGTCTCACCACGGGCTCGAAGGACTCGAAGGGATGGGAAAGCAGGATGTCGTTGCTGGCGATGGCGTCGAAGATGCAGGTGCTGGGGCCGACTGCGGGGGAGGGTTGGGGCGTCCATTTCTTGGCACGCAGATGATCGAAGCCGGGACGGAAGGCCAGCTGCATGAATTCGGTGAGTGCGAGGGGGCCGGGCACCCGGTAGAGTTGGGGGGAGGCCGTGCCGGTGAGTTCCTGGATCAGCTTGGTGATGTCTCGCGGAGCCCCCGTGCGCAATTGCAACCGCACCGTGGCTGAGAAGCGGCGGGCCGAGAGGACTTCCTCCATTTCGTCAATCAGGTCGGAGGCATCTTCTTCATCGACCGCGATGTCGGTATTTCGCGTCAGCCGGAAGAGAGCGGTGCCGGTGATGGTCTCGCGGGGAAAGAGATCGCCCAGATGGAAGCGAATCAAATCCTCTAGCATGACAAAGCCTTCCCCTTCCTCGCGCGGGACGGAGATGAAGCGGGGAATATTGACCGGAATGGGCACGAAGGCATAGCGGGTTTCCTCCTCGGAGGTGAGCCGGGCCGCGATGACAATCTGCAGCGAGGGCAAGGCGATGGCGTGCTGGGAGGACTCCAGCGCAAGGGGAGTCAGCATGGGGAAAATGAAGGACTTGAAGTAGTCATCCACGCCCACCCGCTCCTCTGGCGTCAGGTCCTTGGGATTGAGATGGACCAGGCCTTTCTCGGCCAGCATGGGTGCGATTTCGTCATTGAAAATGCGGTATTGCTCCTTGGACATCTCTTGGCAGCGGCTGCGGATTTTTGCCAACTGCTGGGTGGCGGTGAGCCCGGTGAGATCTCGTGAGGTCGAGCCCGCCCGTTTGGCCATGGTCAGCCCCCCGACCCGGACCTGGAAGAATTCGTCGAGATTGGAAGCCGTAATGGCGAGGAACTTGACCCGCTCGAGGATGGGCAGGTCGGGACGGCAGGCCTGGTCGAGCACGCGTTGGTTGAACTCGAGCCAGGAGAGCTCACGATTGATGAATTGGTCGGGCATGGTATCGGGGAAAAAATGGAAACTGTGGGAACAAACTAGGACTCGGCAATGGTGACTTCGAGCCCGAAAATGTCGCGGAAAAGATCGCCTTTGCTCTCCAGCGCGAGGCGCTCCGCCGAGGCGTCGGGCACCCCCTTGAGCTCGAGCAGGAGGCGGCTTTTCTCGATTTTGACCGCAAGGTCCCGCACCCGACTGGAGTGGGTGCGTTCCAGCGCGTCGGCTACCCGGAGGAGGGAGGCCAGCTTGCTGACCCGGATGCGCTCCGGGTAGGGGAGGGCGGAGTAGCGTTCGTGATTGGGCTTGGGGGGAGACATGCGGTGATAGCGGGAGACCAGAGCCACCAAGGTGCGTTCATTCTCCGAGAGTCCGAAGATCTCGGAGTTGAGAATGAGATACTCTGAGTGCTTGTGGTGCGCGTGGGGGCTGACGAAGCCGCCCACTTCGTGCACAATGGCCGCCACCTGCAGGAGGAGTCCATCTTGCTCCGAAAGCCGGTGCAGGGACTGGGTTTCCTCGAAAAGCCGTCCGCAGAGAAAGGCCACCTGTTCGCCATGACCACTATGGGTCTCATACTTCTCGGCCAGATTGCGCGCGGAGCGAATGACCTCGGCCTCGAATTCCCGCGTCAATCCTGCCGAAAAGGGGAGATCGTGCAGCAGCCCGCGCTCGTAATCGGAGGAGGGAATGTGCACGGTCTTCACCCCGAAGGCCTCTGCAATGGCCAGATTGATTTGCAAAGCGGGCAAAAGAGCATCGGCGGCATGATAGTCCAATTGGTAGGCCATCGCCCGCTGGTCCTCGGGCGTGCGGGCCGCTTCCTGACAAAGATCCCGCAGAGCCCGCACCGAGCAACGCGTCGAGCCCGTGCTTTTTAGCAAAAATGGCGCAAGGAGCTGAATCTCATAACCAATCAAGACCAAGTCCTGAATCTGGTGCTCCCGCAGATCGAAGACGATGCGCGAAATCGGGCCCGAGGCATTGTCCCGGATCAACCGCAGCTGCGCTTCCCCCTCCGCAAAGGAGGCTTCGATGAATTCCGCCGTGCGATGAGTGCCCAAGCGATAGGACTCGTATTCGTCAATGTGCCCTTTGGCAAAGAGGAGCGCGCGGGTATTGCCCGGGCCGACATGAACCACCAGCGTGACTCGCTTCTTCATGGCCTCGATCTCATGCAAGCGGCGCAAGGTCTTCAGATAGACCAACCGCGTCATTTCTCCATCGTCGAGAATCTCAATTGGTAAACCCGTGGCCACCGCCAGCCGGGTAGAGATGAGCTCCCGGTTGCTGGCCTCCGAGAGGATATTAGTGGCCACGACCCGGGAGACCTCCTCGAGGCCTCCCCCCAGCTCACGAAGCGAGTCGAGATAGCCGCTCAAGATTTCCACCGCCCGCTCCGTGGTCTCGCGCGAGACCTGGCCTCGCGAGAAGATATCACGGGCCAAGGAGAGCGGCTGTTCCAGGAACTCCATCGGAACGGGATGATCGGCCTCGCTGCAGTCGAGAATCAGCATGGAAATCGCGGAGGCACCCACATGGATGGAAGCCCGGATTGCGGGGGCTTCAGAACGTTTGTCGAGGTCTCGGGGATAAGATTCCATGCCACCGGCAAACTAACGCAGAGAAAGGGGAAGAGAGAATGGTTTTCTCGGGAGGTGACAAGAAAAGAAAGAGAATGTCGGAATTCGTGCAAGAGGAGCATTGACACCCGTTCCGGATGAGCCTAATTATCCCGCCCCGCGCGAAAGCGGCGGGCAATGTTTTCCTAAGAAAACAACGGCGGCGTGGCCAAGTGGTCTAAGGCGCGGGTTTGCAAAACCTGTATTCGGCGGTTCGAATCCGCCCGCCGCCTCCATCCTCATCCTTTTTTCTCAATCTGGGAAGTCTGCAAGCTTTCAGACGAGGTTTCACTCATGTCCTGACAACTTTTCAGATAACTTGTGTCGGACTGGGCCCTGCACCCGGAATCAACCGGTGGGGGTGTCACTGTTACCGCCTTGAATCGCCTGAATCACCTTGACGCAACGGTCTGCCGGGATTTGGCTCAAGTTGCCAAGGAGTGAAGCTCAGTTGAAGCCAGGTCGTCGAGCTGGTGCTGAGCGACTTGCAATAGGCTGTGATGAAGATAAAAGGTATCCCCGATGGTTGGTGCTCTCAAAACTACCGCCTACTTGCTGAGGGACAGGTGACAAGAGTGAGTTTCTCCACGGCACCCCCGTCGGGTGCGATCACGGGCCGCCATGGTGATTACTCCATTGATCTGGCGGGGAGATTCAAGAAACGGTGGGAGTTGAGGGATGGAGACAAGGTTGTCTCTGTCGCTGTCAAAAAGCTCGCTCTCAGGGGAGTGGTGGAAATCAAGGGAGAGGGCCAAATTTTCACGTTAACCCGCCATGCAGGCGGGGAGTGCGCAGTCTTGGAAGGGCCTGAAACAAAGGCTTGTATCCAGCGCAGGCATCCTCTGACGCGTCGGCAGGAGATCACCGGAAGCTGGAGGGATGAACGTTTGGTGATTTTCGCCTTTTGGTTGATCGCCTACCGCAGACAGACGGACTCCGCTCTTGGCGAGGTTCTGGGCCAAGTGGTGCAGGTGGCAACTTAGGCCTCTCGCGCGGGCAGGCGCCCGGGGATTGAGCGCTGCCGGGATCGGGAGGTGCCGTCAAAGGGGGTTAATGGTTCGCGGAAGTGTCCAGAGAGCGCAGATAGGCTATCACGTCTGCGAATTGCTGCAGGCTCAATTCATCCGCAAGGTGGGGGCCCATCAGCGGGGGGCCGGGGGTGGTGGATTGGATATCGCTGAGGGGAATCCGGGTGGGGGTGCCGGCAATGTCGTGCAGGACGATTTCCTTGTCGTTTTTCTCCACAATGGTGCCAGCGAGGACGGTTCCGTCCTGGCGGGTGATATTGACCCAACTGGAGGCAATGATGGCAGAGGGCTTGATGATGGATTCCGCGATTTCGGCGGGAGTCTGGCTTCCCAGGCGGCTGAGGTCGGGGCCTTTGATAGTTTCCTCGGCGGTGAGGTTGTGGCACCCGGCGCAGGCCATGCCCTTGAGGATGGTTTTTCCGCGATTGGGGCGGCCTTTGAGTTTGTCGAGGGCGAGGACGATGTCTTCGATGGAGGTGCGCCCGATTTCTCCCTTTTCGGAGGCTTTTTCTGAGGAAGGTTCCATCCCGCCGATGCCTTCCCAGCGCGAGCGGTTGCGGTCGGCCAAGTGGCGAATGAGGTCTTTTCCCTGGGGGGGCGCGTTCTCGTAGATGCCCTGGACAAAGCGCGCGATCTTCTCGGTGCCGGACCAGGGGCTCGGGACGTAGTAGGGGCCGCGGGTGTCGGGTTGGGTTTTCCACCACCAGGAGCCGTCGTAGGGGGCTTCATTTTGGCTGAGGCGGGCCAGGGCGGCGATGATTCTGACTTCGTCCGCGGCCTCGTCGGTGGATTGGTAGTAGTTGAGGAGACCGGTGACTGTTTCCTCGCTATGCATTTGCTGCAGGGCCCAGAGGGCTCCGTTGCGGGCGGGGGTGGAGAGGGCCTCGAGGCAGGCTTGGGTGGCCTCCAGCTGGCGTAGGGAATGGACGGCCACGTGGGGGAGAATGATTGCTGGATTCGGCTTCGCGTGCGGTCCTTCGGTCTCGGGATTGGGAGCGGAGGTGAGCTCCTGGAGGCGGGCCTCGGAGAAGGGGGTGATGGTGTCTCCGCCGGGAGTGGTGACGGCGAGGAGGGCGTTTGCCACCGAGGGGTCGCCCATACGCCCCAGGCCAATGGCGGCCGCCACTTGCACGCGGGGATTCGGGTCTTGCAGAGCGGCGGTGAAGAGGTCGCGGGGGGCGTCTTTGGCCGTGGCGTGGCGATCGGCCAAGGCACGGAGGGCCCATTCCCGCACGCTGGCATCGGCAGCCAGGGCGGTCAGCTGGGCAGTGCGCTCCTGGTGGCCGAGCTGGGCGAGGGTGAAGAGGGCGGCGACGCGAGCTTCGAGCAAGGCGGCTTCATTGCTTGCGAGGGCGAAGAGACTCCCGGACAGGGCGGGGTCCCGGCGCAGCAGAATTTCTTGGGAGGCGGAGAGGCGGGTCTTGGCGCTGGGAGAGGCCAAGAGCTTCAGCAGTTCACTGGCGGCGGCTTTCTTGAGATTGGGAAAGGGAACGTATTGCCAACCGGAAGGAACGACCCGGGTGAGGAGGCCGATGTCTGGGTTTCCCTTGTATCCGGCTCCATTCCAAGAGGCCAGATAGAGCCGGCCCGAGGCATCGACATCGACATCGGAGATTTGCGAGCACTTGAGGAAAGGCTCTTGTTTTTGCGTGAAAGAGGGGCCGTCGGGCTCGACCCGGTGAATGTAGAGTTGCGAGCGCCCCCAGTCGGCCATCAAGGGGAGGTTGTTGAAGCGGGCAGGCCAAGAGGGTTCTTGCAAAAAGAGGGCGCCGGCCCCCGAGCCGCCCCCGAGGTCGGCCAAGGCGGGCAGGATTTCGGGGGTGAAATGTTTGAAGAGCGTGGGGTAGCCGTAGTCGCCCGACTGCACATGATGGATGAAACGGATGTTCCAGCCTCCGCCGTCATTGGTATTCCCCCTCGTGAAGATGTTCATGAAAGGGTCGATGGCCACATCGTAGATGTTGCGGAGACCGCGGGTATACATCTCCATCTCGGTGCCATCGGGTCGCACCCGCAAGATCCCGCCTCCCAGGAGGGTGAGCTTGCGCCCATCCCGGCCCTCGGCCTCGACGAAGCCGAAATCGCCAACCGCGATATAGATCCAGCCATCGATACCGAGCTGGATTCCGTTCGTGGTGTGGTCGGCGCCGCGTTCGCGATTTGGCTCCAGAGTGGAAATATTTTTAACGAGCGGCTGGGGAGGCCCATCAGCAATGCCGTCTCCATCGAGGTCCTCGAAGACGCTCAGTTGCACGCTGGCGACCTCTTTGGCACCTTCGGGAATGACGGAATGCAGGACCCAGAGACGGTTGCCCATGGCGACGAGCCCCCGGGGATTGTCGACCCGGGCAAAGATGGTGTGGGAGTCGGCGGTGCCATCGTTATCCATATCGAGCAGACGCACGATGCGGCCCTTGTCGGGTCCTTTCCCCAGCGAGCCATTGAGGTCTACTCCTACAAAGACCTCGCCTGCGGCAGAGGCGCAAAGGCAGGCGGGCGAGGGCGTGAGAGAGGCGTCCGCGAATTCTGTGGATAGCCAGTCTTCGGGGTTGGCGTGCAGTAGATTGGGAAGGAGTGAGCCCAGGAGGAAGGTGCGGGAAAGGAGGTGGCGAAGGGTCATGAATGGATAGCTTTTGAGCCTGTAAAACGAGATGATTGGATGAATATTTGTTCTCTCTAGCGAAAAGTGGCGGGAAATCCGTAGGCGATTGCTAGGCCTTCGTGCCTTTCCGCGAAGGAGGAAGGAAGAGCAAAAATGAGAATTTTCCAGTTTTTTTGCATGTTATGAAGTGACAGCGGGAAAGGTGCTGGAGGTCTTTAGGCGAACTGAGTCCACAGATCAACCCACGAGAGTGGGAGGATCCAGAGAGGCCGCTTTTGCCATTTGCCGTTCCAAGCTGAGGTCGCGAAAGCGAGCAGGAAGCTTGCCATTCGCGGGATCGAGGGGTGCTCGCCTGCCCGGAAGGGTTAACAGAGTGAGCGTCAAATGGCATGCAAGGGTCGGATTTGGAGACAATCGTGCTGAAGAGTGCGCGGAATGAGAAATCTTGGTAGTGAATTGACGGATTTGGCCACTAGGGGGGCGACCTTGGTCAGCGGCCCGGCCATCGGCTCGGTTTTTGCCGGGGGAGTGGTCAAGACCCGGCGCAATCTCCCGGACCTTTGTGCTTCCCCCAGCAGCTGGGGATTTGATGTGGAAGGGGACTATCCCCGTCGTCGGGAGCCCTTTTTTCATATCGATAATTGGACGACTTCTTTTTTTTCCGGGATGGGAGTGCTGAGCTATCTCTACACCCGGGACCGCTGGTTTTTGGAACAGCTTTCGCGCTTGCAGCCATTTTATCGCGACAAGGTCGGGATTCATGGCAAGCAGACCATGCACGATTTGGGGTTTCTCTATTCTCTCTACGCGGTTGCCCTTTTCCAGATGACGGGTGAGGAGTGGTATCGCGAGCTGGCGCTGCAGGGGGCCCGTGTTCTCGCTGCCCGGTTTGTGGAAAAGGGTCGCTATCTGCGCGCTTGGGGAGAGGTCGATGACCTGCAGGGGGACTACGCGGGGCTCGCCATCATCGATAGTCTCATGAACTTGCCGCTGCTCTATTGGGCTGCGGAAGAGAGTGGGCAGGAACGCTATCGTGAGCTTGCCATGGAGCATAGTGAGACCGCCCTACGTTGTTTCCTGCGCCCGGATGGCTCGACCTACCATGCTTATCGTTTCGATTTGGAGACAGGTCGACCCTTGCGGGGGGACAACTATGGGGGGCTCGCGGTTGACTCCCACTGGGCGCGGGGTTCGGCTTGGGCGATGTATGGCTTTGCGATGGGCTACCGTTACACCGGAGTGACCGCCTATCGGGACGCCTCCCTGCGGATCAGCGAGTGTTTTGCGAGCCATCTCGACGAGCGGGTGGTGCCGGTTTGGGACTTTCGCGCCCGGGGGCAGGACGCCGCGGTGCGGGATTCCTCGGCAGCCGCGATTGCGATTTGTGCCATCCAGGAGCTGGAAAAGGGAGAGTATGCCCCGGCGGCCTTGAGCGAAAGCAAGGACCGCCTGCTCACCGCCCTCTGTTCGGCGGAGTTCCTCGATCCTTCGCCCGCCTCGCGGGCTCTGTTGCAAAAAGGCCAGGTCAGTGCCGGTCCCGGGCGGGCGCGCCATGCCCGCACCAGTTGGGGCGATTATTTCTTTTTCCAAGCTCTGGGGCATGAGTTGGGCCTGCCCGTCACCTGGTGGTAGGCCCCTTACCAAGCGTCGATGCCGCCGGTGAGGTTCTGCAGATCGGAGTAGCCCTTTTCGGCGAGGAAAAGACAGACCCGCGCCGAACGCATGCCGGCCTTGCAGTGGATGACGAGGGGCTTGTCCCGGGGGAGCTCTTGGTAGCGCATGGGGATCTCCTGCATGGGGATGAAGAGGGCGCCCTCGATCCGGCGCTGGGCGTATTCCTCCGGGGTGCGGACATCGAGGAGGATGCCATCCCAATCGTCGCCTTGAAGCGCGCGGAATTCTTCGGGGCTGATTTCGCGGTAGGGTGCGTTCACGGGGCAGCTATGGCCTTCATGGCGTAAAGTTGCAAGGCTGGGCTGGTCTCCGCACAGGATGCAGTCCGGATTCCGCCGCAGTTTGATGGTGCGGAACTGGCTACGGAGGGCGTCGTAGCAAGTGAGTTTGCCCAGGGGAGGATCCCCGATGCCGAGGAGGAGCTTGAGCGCTTCCATCGCTTGCAAAGAGCCAATCACGCCCGGGAGGGCTCCCAGGACCCCGGCCTCCGCACAGTTGGGCACGGCATCCGCCGCCGGGGCATCCGGCAGCAGGCAGCGGTAACAGGGCCCCCCCTGCGAGGGATGAAAGACCGTGGCCTGGCCGTCGAACTGGAAGATTGAACCGTAGACCAGCGGTTTTTGCCGAAAGAAGGCGGCATCGTTGCTGAGGTATCGGGTTGGGAAATTGTCCGACCCATCCACGATGAGATCGTAGTTGCCCGCAAGGGAAAGAGCATTGTCCACGGTGAATCGTTCGGCATGGCGTTCCACCACGAGGTCGGGGTTGAGCGCGCGCAAGCGCTCCTCCGTAGCCTCGATCTTGAGACGTCCGACCTCGGAGGAAGCGAAGAGAACCTGCCGTTGGAGATTGGAGGCTTCCACCCGATCCGGATCGATCAGCCCGAGGCGGCCTACCCCTGCGGCGGCCAGGTAGAGGGCGGCGGGAGCGCCCAGCCCCCCACAGCCGATTAGTAAGACCGAGGAATTGAGTAATTTCTCCTGCCCCTTTTCTCCTACCTGGGGGAGGAGGGTGTGGCGGAGGTAGCGTTCCTTTTGCGCCGAAGTCATCGTGCGGGCAAGCTGCCACCGTTCCGCCTGCCTGACAACTCCCCGCCGGGTTCATGCCGTCATGGCCTGCAAAAGAATCCCCGGCCTTTTTTGGAATTGGCCCCGGGTCCCGGACCAGTCATATTTCGGAGGTATGCAGAAGAATGTTTACCTTGCAGCAGGCCTATCGGTGCTAACCGGTGTAGGCGGATTTTTTCTTGGAAAAGAGAGCGGGTCCGGCGGGGAGGAGGGGGCGCAGGCTTCCTCCCAGGCAACCCAGAGCACCGCTGCGGTCACTCAGACCCGTTCCGGCTACGAGGCCCTGGGCGAGCCCAACTTGCGGGGCTACGAGCTGGCCAAGAATCCTCGCCTGGGCCTGGAGACCCTGTTGGAAGAGCTGCGCAATTCTCCCATGTCGCAGATGGATTTCGAGACTCTCTTTGGCATCTGGGATATGGTCCAATACCTCGGGCCCTACGAGTTGCAGGCCCTGTTGGCCGACCTCGACGACATGACGGTGGGGCAGGAGGGCATAGCCGTGCGCATGATGCTGCTCAATCGATGGGCCGCCAGGGACGGGGCCTCCGCAATGGAGCACGTTCTCGCCGATGAAAGAGGTGGGATGCTGAAGATGGTGGGAGCCATGGGTGCCATGATGGGCTGGATGCGGGCCGATCCCGAACAAGCCTACAGCTGGTTCAAGGAAAATGGCGAGGAACTTGCCGGAGGCGGGATGATGGGCATGGGGCAGGCGCAGGTTGAAGCCATGTATTTCGCCGCCATGGCCAAAAAAGACTTCCCCGGCACCATGGCCAAGCTCGATGAAATGGAGTCCGATACCCAACGCGCGGTCATCACCCAGCTCGCCCAGTCTGCCAGCGGCGACCCCGCCCAGCGCGCGGAATTGCTCGACTATCTGGCCAAGAAGAACGACGACGATCTTCTCCTTACCGCTCGCGAGACCATGGTCAGCCACCTCGCTTGGCAAGACCCCCAGGCAGCGGTGGAGTTCTTGAAAAGCGGAGACATTCCGGCCGAGGAGCAAGCGGACCTGAGCCGGAACATCACCAATGCTTGGGCGAATACCGACCCGGAGGCCGCCTTGGATTGGCGGGCCGGGGAATTGGCCGGCAGTGAGAATGCGGGCCAGGAAATCTCCGACGCCTTCGGCCAGTGGGTGCGGCAGGATGAGGCCGCCGCTGCGGAATGGCTCACAGCCCAGGGGGACGAGTTCAAGACCGACGAAGTCTTTCAAGACGCCGGACAAAACCTCATCTATCAATCCAAGTATGACCGGGCCGCCGCATGGTATAGCCAGGTCCTCGACGATAACCAACGTCAGAATGGACTGACCCAAGTCTATGAAGGGTGGAAAAGGGACGATAGCGAGGCCGCCGAGCAGTGGCGGGCCACCCTCCCGGCCGCTGATCAATCCTACCTCAATGACTCCGGGGAAAGCAATGGGCAGGAAGGAGGGAGGAGCCTCGACGGCGGTCCTCGGGTAGAGTGAAACGCAGCGAAAGCTCCTGGAAACGAATCCATGAAAAAAGCCCGTCGCGCCAAGCGGGACGGGCTCTTAAAAAATCAGTAGGAGAAAAAAGCTTAGGCCATCAGGACCGCTTCTTCCTTGTCCTTGTCGCAGCCACCTTTTTTGCACTTGTCGCCAGCGAGGAGGGCTTCTTCCTTGTCCTTGTCGCAGCCACCTTTCTTGCACTTGTCACCAGCGAGGAGAGCTTCTTCTTTCTTGTCGCCCTTCTTGCACTTGTCGCAGTCGCCCGCGATGACGGCTTCTTCCTTCTTGTCGCCTTTCTTGCACTTGTCGCAGTCACCGGCGATGATGGCTTCTTCCTTGTCTTTGTCGCATTTGTCCTTGTCGCACTTGCCTGCGAGGACGGCTTCTTCTTTCTTGTCGCCTTTTTTGCACTTGTCGCAGTCGCCAGCGAGGGCGAAGCCAGTCAATGCGAAGGAAGCGAGGAGGGTAGTAAGGATTGCTTTCATAGTTCTTTGGTTGGATGGTGTGATTCCACACGGAGCCCAGCCCTAGGCGAGCTCAGAAGGAATCTAAGGGGGAACAACCCCTCTGCAAATGGGAAGTTGCGTTTTTTTCGGAAAAAATTTTTTTAAAGCGCCAAATTGGGAGAAAGGAGACGAATCACTTGTGAGATTGGACCGCGTCATCGCCAAATGGGCCCGCTGGGGTAGCCGGGAAGTGCGCCTGCGCCTGGCCCGGGGTGAAGTGGAGGTTAATGGCTCTCCGGTGCACGAGGGGTCTTGGCAAGTGAACGGATTCGACCGCATCACTTGGGCTGGCCGGGTGGTGCAGCACCGGGTGCCGCGTCACGTCCTGTTGCACAAACCCGAGGGAGTGGTCAGCGCCACCCGAGATGAACAGCACAAGACCGTGGTCGATTTGATCAAAGAGCCCTGGGCCCGCGAACTTCATCTTGGCGGGCGCCTCGATCGCTTCACCACTGGCCTCCTCATTCTTTCCAACGACAGCACCGTGACCGAGGCCCTCACCCGGCCGGAGCGCAAACTCGGCAAACGCTACCGGGTGACTTGCGAAAGCGCCATCACCCCAGAGATGATGGCCGTCCTCGAGCAAGGAATGTGGTTTGCCAAAGAGCAGATCATGACCCAGCCCGCCCGGGTCGAGAAGATTTCCCGCGAGTGCTGCCGCCTGACAATCTACGAGGGCAAGCACCATCAGGTGAAGCGGATGTTCGCCCGCTTTGGAGTCAAAGTGATTGCCCTGCATCGGGAGGCAATTGGCCCCCTCGAGCTCCCTGCCAATCTCGAACCCGGATCCTGGCGTCTCTTGCGAGAAGAAGAGTTGCGCTTTCTCCACGCAGAACCCTAAAGCTCCACCGAGATGCGCTCTGCCAAACAGATCCAGCTCGGGAGGGTTGTGATTTTGCTCGGCGCCGACCGGCAAGCTAATAGGCGAAGCAGCCGCGGCAAAAAAAAAAGGTTGTAGACGAGCGACCTCTTTTCCCCGGGAGGAATTTTTCTTCGCTCCTCGGGCAAAAGGGAATCTCAATAAGTCGCTGGTGAACTAGCTATTGCGAAAGAAATGGTTCTTTTCGCAATCAGGTTTCACCGGAGGGAACCGCAGCTAGGTGTGGGGGAGTCTCTCCTCTGGTCGGACAAGTCCTGGTGGCGGATTTGGCTGCCTGCGTCCTCCTTCCTTGTCAGGCAAGCCGCCTATCCGCCGCTTCAAAGATGGAGACAACTGGTTCGGACGCTACCCTGAAAAGGTGCTATCCTTCTATGGGAAGCACATGGGATAAACTGGCAGAGGCAGAACAACCACTGAGGCCAACTGATAAGGGATTGTTTAAAAAACAGGGCGTCGCCATTGGGGTGGGTTTGCTTGATGGCAGCGATGGCTTTAGGAAGCGAACTGCCCGACATTTCCGGGGTTCTTAGCTGGCGCATATGCTTGGCCCTGCAGAAGTGCGGTACTTTCTCGTTTGGGCCTCTGCTCTCTGGATAGCAGACTCACTTCTGCGTTGATGTTAGCCTGAACATTTTTCATGCTGGCGGCCTTGTGCGGGCAAAGGACGAATTGGATTTTCTTTCGGAGAAGGAGCGGGAAGGCTTGCGCCGGGTGGGGGTGCACACGGCGGGTGAGCTGCTGCGCCTCTATCCCAAACGCTACGAGGATCGCCGTCAATTCGATGCCTTTCCGGCCCAGGCGGGCGGCGATGCGCTTTGCCTCCGGGGCCTGGTGGTCGATTCCATGCAAAAGCGCTTCGGCGGGGGCAAGGGCTACTATGAGGTCATTCTGGAGGAGCCCGGGGGAGAAAATGTTTTTGGGGGCGGCTCTATTTCCTGCCGTTGGTTCAATATGCCCTTCGTCAGCAAGATGGTGGCGGTGGGCCATGAGGTCATCGTTTATGGCCGGGTGAAGGATTATCAGGGGCGGCTTGTGATGGAGCATCCCGAGTTCGAGATCGTCAGTGGGCAGGATTCGCTTCATCTCGACCGCATCGTGCCCATCTATCGCGGGGTGAGCGGCTTGCCCCAGCGCAAGGCGCGCGAGTTGATGGCGCGGGTTTTGGAAGAAATCGAGCCCGCTAGCCTCGCGGCGAGCTACGACGTGGACCGGAGTTATCCCCGGCTGGAGGCTTTTCGCGAGATTCACTTTCCCGACGACCTGGCCCAGACGGAGGCCGCGCGGCGGCGCTTTGCTCTTGAGGAATTTTTTGCCCTGCAGCTCACCGTGCGTTGGCGGCGCTTGCGCCACGAGGAGTTGGTGGGTCGGGCGCAGGGGAAGAGGACCGCTTTGTTGACGGAATTCTACCAAAGTCTGCCCTTCGATTTGACCGCCGCCCAGAAGCGCAGTGTGAAAGAGATTATCGCCGATATGCGCAGTGAACGGGCCATGAACCGGCTCCTGCAGGGTGATGTGGGAAGCGGGAAAACCTTCGTCGCCCTCTGCGCCATGGTGATGGCGGTGGACTCGGGGCACCAGGCGGCGCTGATGGCTCCCACCCAGATTCTCGCCGAGCAGCATTGGCTCACTTTCTCCAAGTGGCTGCAACCGCTGGGGGTCAAGGTGGGCCTGCTGACCGGGGCGCGGGATGAGGAGTCGGCGGAGGCGGATATCCTCATCGGGACCCATGCCCTTCTCTTTGAACGGGCTCACTTCGAGCGCCTTTCCCTGGTCGTCATCGATGAGCAGCACAAGTTCGGGGTGTTGCAACGCGGCCGCCTTATTCAGCAGGGAAGGGCCCCCGATGTCCTCGTCATGACCGCGACGCCCATTCCGCGCACCTTGACCCTGACCATTTACGGGGACCTCGATGTCTCGGTGTTGGACGAACGCCCGGCGGGACGGGGCAGGATCGTCACCGGGGTGAGGGAGAAGCCCAAGGTCAGTGAGGTGACCGCTTTTCTGAAGGGCGAGCTGGCAAAGGGGCGGCAGGTCTATCTCGTTTACCCTCTAGTGGAGGACAGCGACTCCGTGAAGGCTCAGGCGGCGGTGGCGGAATTTCCCAAGTGGCAGAAACGGCTCAAGGACTGGGAAGTGGAGCTATTGCATGGCAAGCTCGCCCCTGAGGAGAAGGACGCGGTCATGGCCCGCTTCCGTGCCAACGAGAGCCAGGTGCTCGTCGCCACCACGGTGATCGAAGTTGGGGTGGATGTGCCCAATGCCAATGTCATGATCATCTGGAATGCGGAGCGCTTCGGCCTTGCCCAGCTGCATCAGTTGCGCGGTCGTATCGGGCGGGGGGAGCACAAGAGCTATTGCATTCTCGCCACCGATGGCAAAAGCGGGCAGGAGAAGCTCGCCGTCATGGCGGAGACTGATGACGGCTTTCGCATCGCGGAAGCGGACCTCGCGCTGCGTGGTCCGGGCGAGGTGCTGGGCACGATGCAGAGCGGCCTGGGCGAGCTGCAGTTTGCCGAGTTTCTGGCCGATCCGGACCTCGTGCGGGAGGCCCGGCGGCTGGCAGAGGATCTCTTGAAGCAGGACCCCTTGCTGGAGAATTATCCCGAGCTCCGGCGCCTGGCGGAAGAGGCGACCGAAATCATTCCGAGCTGAGGGGGGCAAAAATCAGATACCCATGCGTCCGAGCGCGTAGGAAATGCGGCGTAGCAGGCCCTCGGCCTTGGGGTGCTCGACGGCAAAGCGGGTGGCGGCATCCTCCAGGTGGTGGATGACTTTTTCGGGCACGGTTTCTTCTTCGTTTTCCGCATCGAGCAGGTCTTCGATGCGTTTTTCCAGCAGGGAAAGCTCTTCCCGGGTAGCGTCGTCGAATTTTTCCAAACGATTAAGGTCGGCGCGCAGTTGGGCGATTTCGCTGCGGAGTTCTTCGGGGTTTTGCATCACGCCATTATCGCGGCAATTTCCCTATTTTGCCAAGGATGGAAAATGGCTTTTGCAGGAGGGCGCGGGGCCTCCCGGGAGGCGGCCACGCTTGGGGCTCGACAGGGTGGAGTGGGCGGTTTATCTGCGGGGTCATGTCACTTGACCCCATGCTGGAAGTATTGAGGCGCGAGGGACGTCAATCCCTGGCGTCTCTCGCGGAGAGGTTTTCAATGTCCGAATCCGAGGTGAGCGCGAAGGTCGCGGCCTGGGAGGCGGATGGCCTCATTCTCGGCTACCAGGCGGTGATCGATACTGACCGGGCTGCCGATACTGGTGTTTCCGCCTTCATCGAGGTCAAGCTCACTCCCGAACGTGGCGGAGGCTTTGATCGCTTGGCCTCCCGTATCGCCAAGTTCGAGCAGGTGGAAAGCTGCTACTTGGCCAGCGGAGGCTACGATCTGATGGTCCTGGTCAGCGGTGCCGATTTGATGTCGGTGGCGCGGTTCGTGAGCGAGAAACTGAGTTCGATGGAGGGGGTTCTCTCCACTGCCACCCACTTTCGCCTGAAGACTTATAAAGAGAACGGATTCCTGTTTGGAAACGAGACCCAAGGAGAACGCTTGCCTGTCACCCCATGAATTACGCTGAAAAAATTTCTGACCAAGTCGGCAAGGTGCCTCGCTCCGGCATCCGTGATTTCTTTGAACTGGTGATCGGTCGCGACGATGTCATTTCTCTGGGCGTCGGGGAGCCGGATTTTCCCACTCCGTGGAATATTCGGGAAGCAGCTATCTATTCCCTTGAGAAAGGCCAGACCAGCTACACCTCCAATCTGGGCTTGTTGAGCTTGCGCAAGGCGATTGCCAAGTATTGCTCGGGCTTCTTTGGCGTCGATTATGAGGCGAGCAATGAAATTCTCATCACGGTGGGGGTGAGCGAAGCCATTGATTTGGCTCTACGCGCTCTGCTCAATCCCGGTGATGAAGTGATCTATCACGCTCCTTGCTATGTTTCCTACTCGCCCAGCGTGGTGATGGCCCATGGCAAGGCGGTGGAGGTGACCACGCGCAAGGAGGATGGCTTCGCCCTCACTCCCGAGGCGGTGGAAGCGGCCATTACGGACCGTTCCCGGGTGCTGATGCTCAACTTCCCCACCAACCCGACTGGGGCGGTGTGCTCGCGCGAGCAGTTAGAAGGCATTGCCGCCGTCGCCATCAAGCACGACCTCATTGTGCTCAGTGACGAGATTTACTCGGAGCTGCGCTATGATGACGAGAAGCACGTTTCCATTGCCAGCCTTCCCGGGATGCAGGAGCGCACGATTCTGCTCCATGGTTTCTCCAAAGCCTTTGCCATGACCGGGTTCCGCTTGGGCTATGCCTGTGCTCCGGCGCCGCTGACCGAGGCTATGATGAAGATTCACCAATACTCCATGCTCTGCGCGCCGATTACCAGTCAGGCCGCCGCCCTGGAGGCGCTGGAGAATCCGGCTACGATGGAGGTGGTGGAAAAAATGCGTCTCGATTACAAGCGGCGGCGCGACTTCCTGGTGCGTCGGCTCAATGAAATGGGTATCGATTGTCACTCCCCCGGCGGAGCTTTCTACGTCTTCCCCGACATCAGTCGCTTCGGGCTGACCAGTAAGGAGTTTGCCATGAAGTTGCTCGAGGAAGAGGGCGTGGCGGCGGTGCCCGGCACGGCCTTTGGCGAGGGCGGGGAGGGCTTCCTCCGCTGTTGTTACGCCACTGCTTTTGACCAACTGGAGCAGGCGATGGACAAGATGGAGGCCTTCGTAAAAAGGCTGTAAGAGAATCCCGCTCCCTTTCTTCCCGTGGATTTGGCAAAGGCAAAAGAAGACAAAGGGCTCGCGCATGTCGTGCCCCTGATGGCCTTCCTCATCTTCATGGGAGGAATGGGTTTTGTGGTGGAGGGATTCGGGGAATTTTTCCGGAATCATTCCAGTTTGCCGTGGTGGCGCCGCGAGCCCGACCAGTGGATCTACCCCCTGCAAAGCGTGCTCTGTCTCGCTTTGCTCGCGTTCTGGTGGAAGCACTATGACTTCAATTGGTCGCGCAAGGGCACCCTCATTGGCGTGGTGATGGGGGCGGTGGGCATCGGCTGCTGGCTCCTGCCCACCCAGCTCTACGAATGGCTGGCCTTCACATCGGATGACGATGTGCCGGGCTGGTTGCAAAAACTCGGGGTCCAGGAGCGCCGGGAAGGTTTTGACGCCCGCATGTTCGGGCCCAATCCGCTCGCCTTTGATGTCGCGGCCGATTGGACTTCGCTTGCCCTTCGCTTCTTCCGCGCGGTCATTATCGTCTCGTTGGTGGAAGAGATTTTCTGGCGCGGCTTTCTCATGCGCTGGTTGCTCGATCGGGATGGCGACTATTGGCGGATTCCATTCGGCAAGCCCAGTTGCCTGACTTACGCGGTCACCACGCTGGCCTTTATGCTGGCACATGCTCCCATCGATTACGCGGGGGCCATCGCCTTCGGCTCGATCATGTATCTCGTCGCCATTTGGACCAAAAGCCTGGGAGCTTGTGTGGTCATGCACGCCGTGGCCAACTTCCTCATGGGCTGGTATGCGGTGAGTACGGGCAAGCTGGGGCTGTGGTAAAAGGTCTTAATCCGCCCGCCTTTTCTGAAAAGGCACCGAGTCGATGACGGCGAGGACGGCCTCGTGAAGGGTGCCGCCTTTTTCTTCCATACGGGTGACAATCTCGTCCACGGCCGGGGCATCGTAGTATTCCACGCCACGGCCGAGGGCGTAGGTGAGGAGCTTCTCCGCCAGGCAGCGATGGAAGTCGCCCCGTTTGTCGGTGGCGAGAATTCGTTTCAGCTCCTTGACGCCTGCGAATTTCTCTCCGGTGACCAGCTCGCCGTCGGTGACGATGTCTTGTCCGCCATCCTGCTCTCGATAGGTGCCGACGGCGGTAAAGTTTTCGAAGGCCAGTCCGATGGGGTCCATGCGTTGGTGGCAGGAGCGGCAGTCGGGATTGGCCCGATGTATTTCCATCTGCTCGCGCATGGTGGGATTTTTGTGTCCCCGGCGCGGCTCCTCGAGTTCGGGCACTTCGGGGGGCGCGGGGGGAGGGGGAGTGCCGAGGAGGTTATCGAGGACGAAGAGGCCACGCTTCACCGGGGAGGTGCGGGTGGGATTGGAGGTGACCACGAGAAAGGTTCCTTGCGTCAGGAGTCCGCCCCGGTTGTCGGGCACGTCGACTTTCTTGAGATCTTCGTGATCCACGCCCCGAATTCCGTAAAAATCGGCCAAGCGCTTGTTTAGGAAAGTGTAGTTCGCATCGATGAGTTCGACGGCCGGGCGTTTCTCCTGCAGGACGTGGCGGAAGAGCGCTTCGGTTTCCTCGCGCATGTTACGCCGGAGGGTGGGATTGAAGGTGCGTTGTCCTTCGTTGAAGCTGATGCGCAGGATGCGCTCCGGCCTCATGCCAAGGCTCTCCACATCGCGGGCTTGCAGCCATTGGCCGACGAAATGGCGCACAAAGCGGTTGGCCTTGCGGTCTTGCAACATGCGTTCGACTTGGGTCGCGAGATTGGCCCGGAGGGTCCCGGCTGCCGCGTGCTCGCGCAGCTCCTCATCGGGAAGGCTGGACCAGAGGAAATAGGAGAGACGCGAGGCCAAGGACCATTCGTCGATGAGGGGATAGCCGTCGGCGGGAACCTCGTCCTCCGCGAGTTCAGTGCGCAAGACGAAGCGGGGGGAGGCGAGAATGGCGGTGCCGCCCAAGCGGATGCCGGCCTCGAAGGAATTCCGGCGTTCGGCTTCTTGCCAAGAGATCTCGGTCAAGCGGTCGAGGGTCTCGTTTTCGACCGGTCGTCGCCAGGCTTTCGCGGCAAAGTCCCCCAGGACGGCCCGGATTTTTTGGGGCCATTCATCGCGGGTCCGGGGTTGGTGGTCACGAGCGATGACACGGCGGTAGCTCTCGGGATATTGCCGGTTCTCGGCTCCCAGGGGGCCGATGATGCGGAGTTGTTGCACTTCCACGCCCAGTTCGTCCTGGCCTTCTTTGGGGGGCTCCCCGGCGAGAATCTGCAGGCTGTATTCATGCTCGGCGGCGGGGAGATGAGTCTTGGCCCGCAAAGTCAGAGTTTTTTGGAAATCCCAGCCCAGTTCTTTGCGGGCCAGTTCTTTGCCGTTCACGGCGAGGACGAGGGTGGCGGTGTTGTCGGTGGCTTCCGCGCTACCCGCGACGTCGAAGGCGAGCACAATCTCGTGTTCGCCTTCCTCGGCGGTCCAGCGCTTGGCGGTGACGGTCTGGGGGATGGTGAACTCGATGAAGCGCCCGGTCTGTGCCTTGTCATCGGGAGCCACGAAGCCCGGGGCGTGAATCTCGGTGGTGGGGAGCTTGGCGGCATTGTCCGGCACGGCTTCGTCCATCAATAATTGGGCGGCCTCGAAGTAGCGCTCCGCGAGCAGAGGAGAAATGGAGAGCACGTCGCCAATGGTGTCGAAGCCATAGCCAGTGTCATCGGGGGGAAAGTGCTCGGCGGTGGAAAAGTCGAGAGCCAGGAGATCCTTGACGGTGGCTTGGTATTCTACCCGGTTGTGGCGGCGCACGGTCACCCGGCCGGGGTCGGGATTTTCCCGATCGATGCCGAGGGGATTGCGCTCCAACCAGTCCAACAATTCCTTGCGCTCTTCGGGCAGAAATTGCTCGCCATCCGCCGGGGGCATCATTCCGGTGCGGACGTTGCGCCACATGCTTTCCCAGAGATCGCGGTGCTTGTCGGCCCCCAGGGTGAGGTCGTCGAGCTTGATGCCCCCTTCCTTTTTCCCGTAGCCGTGGCAGTCGTAGCAATAGAAGTCCAGAAGGTCCTCCACTTCGTCGGGAAGCGGCTGGGCTGCCAGGGAAAGGGGGAGAGTGAGCAGGGGGGCTAGAAGTTGAAGGCGTCGCACGGCCATTGCTTACGATAAATCCTCTCGCTTCTTGCGCAAATCGCGTCAGATCTCCCGCCATTTTCACACTGGATTTTTTATCAAGGCTGCTAAACTGGCTCCATGTCAAAAGGTTTGTTTCGACGCGGGCTTGCTGCCGGGGTGCTTCTCGGGATGGTCTCTGCAGGGGCTTTACAGGCGGGCTGTTATTCCTCTTGCTGTCCCATCCATCGCGTTGAGGCGGCCGACCGCACGGTGATGGCCCGGGTGGTCGCTCTTGAGGTCCTTCACGAGGGCGAAGTGAAGACCCGGGCCACCCTCCGCATTGAGGAGGAACTGGCCGGCGAAGGGGGGGCAGAGGAAGTGGTGGTGACCATTCCGGGGGGACGCCGCGAAGAGGGCCTTCATTGGGACACCGGCTACGTCGCATTGGAAGTGGGTGAACGCTATTTCCTCCATTTGCAGCGCGCCGAAGTGGGCTGGGAGCTCTACCAGGCTTCAGCGGAAAAGGTGGATGCCGGGGAGTGGGACGACCAGAAGGCGCGCTTTTTGGGCGAGGGGGATGAGCCGCCACCCCTCGCGAAGTCCGCCAAGAGCGGCGATTGCGGGGAGGTGCCTCCTTCCCGCCTCACTCCCAGTGGCTACTTCGAGTTCGAGGGGCAGCCGGGGAGACTGCGCTTGTGTGACTCGGGCCAACCGCTGGTGGTGGCTGTGGATAGCGAGGCCTTTCCCGCAGTGGTCACCCGTCGGGAAGCGGTCGCTCTGGTGCGTGAGGCGCTGGATGCCTGGGAGGCGATTTCCGGCTTGCGCTTTGTGGTCACCGAGCCTGGCGATTTCGGAGGAGCCGCCTCCACTCAAGAGGGCGGGGAGAGAATCATTCACCTGCAATTGCACGATTTGCAGAGTCCCATCGCAAGCGACACTACCTTGGGCCGGGCGGGTGGCTTCCTGAGTAATTCCGCCGGAGGCTCGGTGGCGGGGGTCGAGTTCGGCCGCTTGGAGGACCGCTGGGTGGTGATCAACCACAGTTCGAGTCTTTGGACCAATGCCGCCCAAGTGGCGGAGGTTCTCACCCACGAGATCGGTCATGCCCTGGGCCTGCGGCATTCTTCCGAGTCTGCCAGTGAGACTGAGACCGCTCTGACCGAGGCGGTCATGTATTACCGCGTGCACAATGATGGCCGGGGGGCGCGGACGGCGTGCTATGATGCCGATCGGATCGCTTTTGCCTATCCGGCACAGCTGCCTCCCTTTGCTCCCACCCGTCATTTCCGGGCTGCTTCTCGGCCGGGAGATCAGCCCGTTTCCTCCGTCAACCGCCTAACTCTGGCGGCTTTTTCGAGTTCGGGGGCCCCGCTGAGCTACAGCTTTCCCGAGGGATTGGCGGTGAGTAGCGGCGATTGGACTTTCGAGGCGGCTACCGGCCTTCTTTCCTTCACCCCTGCCGCTTATTATTCCGATTCGGTAGCGGACCCACCCGGCAATTTTGGAAATCTACGTTATGTGGTCAGCGATGGCACCCATGAGGCCGAGGGGGACATCCTCATTGTGGCTCTGCGGCAGGATGATAATGGCCTGGAGGATGCCATTGGCCGCGACAACCCCTTGCCCGAGGCTTGGCTGGAGGACCAATTCGGGGGGGCGGTCGTGCGTGCCAATCCCACTGAATTGCGCTTTCAACCTGGTGGTGACTTCGATGGCGATGGCTTGAGCAATTTGCAAGAATTCCAGTTGGGAACATCCGCTGCTCTCGCTTCTTCCGGGCCGCTGGCGCTGGCTTTTTCCGCTGGGGACAATCACCTCCAGCTCGATGCGGTGGTTCCCGGCAGCTTGCTTCAGATCGAGCGCAGTGCGGATTTGGCGACCTGGCTTCCGGTTGCTTTGGGGGTGGGAGCGACGGGCGAGAATGGGCTGACTCTCCCCGAAGTCTCGGGTGAACGGGGGTTTTTCCGCGTTCGCTACGGTCCCTGACTCCTCCTTAGGGATAGCGGCGGGAGGTGAGAACGGCCCGGACATCGCCAATGAACACCTCGGAGCGGAACTCGAGGGGTAGGCGTTCGGCGTCGTCGGAGATCCAAAGCACCAGGCTCTTCACTTTGTCGTAATCCTTCAGCTGCAGGGTTTTTTTATCGATTTTGTGGAGTTTGAGGTCGTATTTGATAGTGCGCCGGGTGGCCACGACCTCGTGTCCGAGATGGGTGAGGCGACAGAGATAAGGGGTCTTGAAGGGCATCACCACGAAGACCGCTTCTTGTCCGGCCTTCAGGTCCAAGGAGCGCGCCCAAATCACGGCGGCATGGACTCCGAGTGCATTGGGGTAGGTGAAAGAGGAGTTGGAAGTGTCCACTTTTCCTGTCTTCCGGTCGGTTTTTTGCTCGGTGGCTTTTACCCGGCCGCGCTCGAAGCGGGTCTCCGTGCGCTTGAGCTCGTCGCTCGTTTTCTCTTCGGCCACAAAGACTTGGGGGCGGAAGGACGCGGGCCGGAGAAAGGAGGTGTAGTTGAAGTCGAATTGGAAGAGCTTGCGGGCAAAGCCAGTGGTGCTGCCGTAGGATTGGGCAATGTAGCTGCGTGGATAGCGTGGGTCGGGATGGCCAAAGCGGATGGTGGCTTGCCCGGCCGAGACCCGGCCGTTCCAGCTCAGATCGTAGGTCAATTCGATGGGCCGGGTGGGCAAGTGGGGACCCGGCTTGGTCAAGTTCACCTCTCTCATCCAAGTTGGCTGCGCGGCGAGGGGGGCCAGGCCAAGAAAGGCCAGGAGTAAGAGGAGGGGGGCGGTATGAACGGTCATCGGCACCCCATGGAACGGCCCGAAAGTGGGGAAATATTCAAACAAATGTTTGAACCCTCGCGCTAGAAGATCTTTTCGCCCATTGCCCAGTGACCTCGCGCGGTGTCGACAAAGCGCAGAAAAAGGCGGGAGGGGCTGATGGCGAGGTGGCTGGAAGCCGCTTGGGAGAGCGCTTGGGCCAAGGCCGTGCTGTGCTCGGGCGAGAAATTGAGGGCTTTGAGTTCCATGAAGCCGCACGGTTCGTCGTGACCCGCAAAGCTCATCACCAGGCCCGTCTGGGCCCCGGCCATGATGTAGATGCGGCTTTTGCCGAGAACCCGGGAGACGATTTCAGAAGCTTCCTCGAGGAAGGCAGCTTGTTCTTCCGCGCTGGGCGTGGCATTGGTCTGGAGAGAAAGGTAGGGCATTATTGTTTGGGGAAGGGTGGGCGAGATTGCCAGAGTCAGACCCGGGAAGCGATGAGAAATCCCTTTCCGCTCTTGCTTGCGGGGGAGAGCTGTGATGAGGATGCGCCTTCTCATGTCCCAGCCAATCACGCCCCCCGAGTTGGTCGCTCTTTTCGAGAGCTACCAGAGCTTTGTGCTGACCAGTCATCTGCGGCCTGATGGGGATGCCATCGGCTCCATGTTGGGACTGGGTTTGACTCTGGAAAGCCTGGGCAAGGAAGTGCGTTATCTGCACCAGGATGGTGTGCCGGCTAATCTGGCTTTCCTGGAAGACCCTGCTCACCCCAGAATCGAGCTCGCTGGGTCTGCGGAGGCTGCTCCGGCCGAGGTCTTTGTCGCTCTCGATACTGCCAACCGCGAGCGTCTGGGCGAGGATGTGCTGGCTTTATGTCCCAGCGGGTGTCGGGCGGTGACCATCGATCATCACGTAACCAATGAGCGCTACGGAGACTTGGTGTGGATTGACGATCAGTCCCCTGCGACCGCCCAGATGGTGTGGGAACTGGCCCAAGCCGGTGGGTGGCCGATTCCTGCCGCTGCCCGGGCCGCTCTCTATGTGGGGGCCTCCACCGATACCGGATCCTTTCAATACGCGAACACCACCGCCCGCACCCACGAGATGGCGGCGGACCTCCTTGCGGCCGGCCTGGAGGTGGCGGAGCTGAACCGTCTCACTTATCAAAACTTTCCCTACCGGCGGGTGGAATTGCTCCGCCTCTTGCTGGAAACCTTGCAACGCAGCGAGGATGGCAAGCTGGCCTGGTGGAGCCTCTCCCTGGCGATGAAAAATGAGGTCGGCTATCAGCCCGGCGATAGCGAGGGCCTCATCGACGTCATGCGGGGCATCGACGAGGTGGTGGCTTGCGTCTTCTTCGAAGAGATCTCGGACGGCACCATCCGCGTCTCCTCCCGTTCTAAAAGCCCTGCCCTCAACGTCAGCGAGCTCTGTGGCCAGTTCGGCGGGGGAGGCCATATTCTTGCCGCTGGGGCCCGCCTTCCCGGGCCCTTGCCGGAGGCCCGCCAGCAATTCGTCGCGGCCCTGATGGCGGCCGCCAAAACTCTCTAACATAGACCCGATGCAGCAAAACGAACAGACTCCCAGCGGTGTCCTCCTGGTGGACAAAGCCCCCGATATGACTTCTCACGATGTAGTCGCCATTGCCCGGCGCTCTCTGGGAATCAAGAAAATCGGCCACTGTGGAACCCTCGACCCCATGGCGACTGGATTGCTCATGCTGGTGGTGGGGAAGGCGACCAAGATTCAGGACTTGCTAATGAGTGAGGACAAGGAATACGTGGGCACCCTCACCCTGGGCGCGACCACCTCCACCCAAGATGCCAAGGGCGAGATTCTGGAAGAAAAACCTTTCGGCGAGGTCACCGAAGAGCAAATCCGAGCCACCTTCGGGCAGTTTACGGGGGATTTCGAACAGATCCCTCCCATGGTCTCTGCCATCAAGAAGGACGGAGTCCCCCTCTATAAATTGGCTCGCAAGGGTCAGGAGGTGAAGCGGGATCCGCGGGCGGTCTACGTCACCGATTACGAGATTTCCCGCATTGAGAGCCCTGAGGTGGACTTCACCGTGCAGTGCTCCAAGGGGTTCTATGTGCGCACCTATGCCCACGATATCGGAGCAGAGCTGGGCTGCGGAGCCCACCTCAGTGCCCTGCGGCGCACTCGTTCCGGTAAATTCACCCTGGAGCGGGCCATCACCGTCGATCAATTGAAGAACGGAGAACGGGCCGAGCTGATTGCCTCCTTCATCAGCCTCGCTGAGATTTCCCTCATGCGGGGAGCGTAAAGTTTCCGTTTTCGGCGGGTTCCCCCCTCCAGCTTGGGAGAGAGGGTGAGCCCGCTGTTTTTTTGTGAAAAAGGGCCGCCGTCTGCGGGATTCAGTCCGCTTTGGCCGCCAAGGAAGCCGCGACAAAAGCGGCAAAGAGAGGGTGGGGCTTGTTGGGCTTGGAAAGGAATTCCGGGTGGAACTGCGCCGCTATATAGAAGGGATGGTCGGGGAGTTCCACGATTTCCACCAGCCCTTCATTGGCTGAGACGGAAGAAATGACCAGACCGCCTTCCTGAATCCGATCCAAGTAGGTGGGATTGAATTCGTAACGGTGGCGATGGCGTTCGCCGATTTCCTCTGCACCGCCATAGATTTCGGCCGCTTTGGTGCCCGGGTAGATGAGGGATTTCTGCAGCCCCAGCCGCATGGAGGCCCCCATGTCGCGGATGCCTTTTTGCTCTTCCTGCAGGCAGATCACGGGTTCAGCGGCTTCTTTGTCAAACTCCGTGGAGGTCGCCCCCGCGATGCCGCAGACATTGCGGGCGAACTCGATGGTGGCGATTTGCATGCCGAGGCAGATGCCAAAGTAGGGAATCTTGTTCAGGCGGGCGTGCTGGGCGGTGAGAATCTTGCCCTCCACGCCGCGATCGCCAAAGCCTCCGGGAATGAGAATGCCGTCCACGTGGCCAATCACTTTTTCCACCCCATGCTCTTCCACCGCCTCGGCATCGACGCGGATGACGTTTACCCGCGTGCGGTGCGCGGCCCCGGCATGGGTGAGGGATTCGTAAATCGATTTGTAGGCATCCTGCAGCTCAATGTATTTGCCCACTACCGCAATGTCCACCGAGTGCTCGGGATTGACAATGCGGTCCACGAAGTCCTCCCAATCGTCGAGCACGGGGGTGGGGGAGTCACTCATCCCGAGCCGGTCCACCACCAGACGGTCAATCTTGTCGCGACGCAAGTCGAGGGGACATTGGTAAATGGTGTTCTCCACATCCCGGAAGGCCACCACGTTCTTCTTCTCCACATTGCAGAACATGGCAATCTTGCGCCGGTTGTCCTCATCGAGGTCATGTTCGGTGCGGCAAATGACGATGTCGGGCTGGATGCCGATTTCGCGCAGCTTGGCCACCGATTGCTGGGTGGGCTTGGTCTTGATTTCGCCCGCCGCCCGGATGAGAGGGAGCAGGGTGACGTGAATGAAGCAGACATTCTCGCGTCCCACCTCGAGGGCGAATTGCCGCAGCGCTTCCAAGAAGAGGGTGCCCTCGATGTCGCCCACCGTGCCGCCGATTTCAGTCATGAGGATTTCCACCTCCGGATTCTCCCGCGTGACGTCGAAGAGCCGCTTTTGAATCTCGTCGGTGACGTGGGGAATGTATTGCACCGTCTTGCCCAGGTATTTGCCCTCGCGTTCATTGCGAATCACTGTTTCAAAGACTTGCCCTGAAGAAAGCGAGTTCAGCTTGGAAAGCTTGCTGGAGGTGAAGCGCTCGTAGTGGCCGAGGTCGAGATCCGTCTCCGCTCCGTCATCAAGGACATAGACCTCCCCGTGTTGGTAGGGCGACATTGTGCCCGGATCGACATTGAGATAAGGATCGAATTTCTGGATCATGACCTTGTGGCCACGATGTTCGAGAAGGGCCCCGATGGAGGCGGCAGCGAGACCTTTCCCGAGGGAGGAGACGACTCCTCCGGTGACGAAGATGTATTTCACGACTGGCTGGTGGTTGGTTGGTTGTGGAGGCGGGCGAGGAGAGTTTCGAGGTGGGACACCTGCTCCGGGGTGTCCAGTCCGATCGCTTCGTGTTCGGTCAAAACGACGCGGATGCACGCTCCATGATGCAAGGCGCGCAATTGTTCAAGAGATTCTGCAATTTCCAATGGAGCAGGCGGCCAAGAGACAAATTTTTGTAAAAAATCGGCCCGGTAGCCATAGAGTCCGATGTGGCGCAGGGCGGTCGCTGCTCCCTCCTGGCGGGGATACGGGATGGCCGCGCGCGAGAAGTAGAGCGCATCATTCCGGGCATTGAGCACCACTTTGACGATGTTGGCATCCTCCAGCTGGGCCGCCGTGGTCAAGGGCGAGGCCGCAGTGATGAGATCCACGCTTTCGTCTTTTCTCAAAATTGTTGCCAGTTCGTCCACCAGGGTGGGGTCGATGAGGGGTTCGTCTCCCTGGATATTGATGAAATGGGAAGCGGAGGGATACCGCGCCGCTGCCTCCGCGATGCGATCCGTGCCGGTGGGATGCTCCGGCGAGGTCATCACCACTTCCAGGCCGAAGCCCTCGGCAGCTTCGCGGATGCGGTCATCATCAGTGGCGACCACCACATGGTTCAGTTCCTTACACTCCCGGGCCCGCTCGCAGACATGGGCCAGCAAAGGCTTGCCGCAGAGGGGGTGGAGAGGTTTGCCGGGGAAGCGGCTGGAGGCCCATCGGGCCGGGATAATTCCAATGATTTCTGGCGTGGCGGGCGATTCCTTCAAGTCTAGCGCGTGGGTTTCACGACCCTAGGAAACTTTTCCGGCCAAAGCCAAGACATTGCCGCCATGGTGACGCTTTTTTCGCATGATTGAATGGACGGCCCCCCCGTCCCGTTGCTTAGGTGCCTGCGATGAATGGTGTTGCCGCTCTTTTCCACTGGGTCGATTGGCTCGTCTTGTTCGGTTATCTGGCTCTGACGACTTGGGTCGGCCACCTGATGAGGGGCAAACAAGCCACCATCAAAGATTTCTTCGCCGGGGGAAAAAGCCTTCCCTGGCAAGCGGTCTGTGGCTCCATCATCGCGACTGAGATCAGCGGCGTGACCTTTATCGGGGTGCCGGGCATGGTCATGGCTGCCAACGGCAACTTCACCTACCTGCTCTGGGGCATCGGCTCCATTATTGGCCGAATTTTGGTCGGAGTTTATTTTGTGAAAGTCTTTTACGAGGATGAGATCTACAGCCCTTATGACTACATGGGCAAGCGGGTCCATCCCCGGCTCAAGACCCTCGCCACCGTTTTCTTTTCCCTGGGTTCCATCCTGGGTCAGAGTGTGCGCGTGCTCGTGGCGGCCCTGCCCCTGCGCGTGGTTACCGGTCTTCCCTTCGAGTGGTGCATCGCCGTCATCGGGCTTTTTGCCATCGGCTGGACTTTGATGGGCGGCATGCGCACCGTGATCTGGACCGATGTGATGCAATTTGTCCTCTTCACGGTGGGTGGTCTGGCTTCGCTCTTCTGGATGATCAGCCACCTCGACGGAGGCTTCGCTGAATTCTGGCAAGTGGCGAGCGAAGGCGGCAAGACCAAGCTCTGGGACGCGCGTTTCGGCTTCGCCCCCGAGCTGGACTTCACCTTCTGGGTCGCCCTTCTCGCGGTGCCCTTCCAAAACCTGACCGCCTTCGGGGTCGATCAACTCAATGCCCAGCGCATGTTCTGCTGCAAGTCGGCCGGCGATGCCCGCAAGGCCATTATCTGGAGCTCGGTGGGCCAACTGCTGACTCTCCTCATGCTGCTGGTGGGGGCTGGCCTGTATGTCTTTTACCAAACCCATCCGCCCCAAGGGCTGCTCGCAGGGGCCCTCGCCTTTGGCGAAAATGGCGTTCCTAAAAACGGCGATGTCGTCTTCCCCATTTGGATCGTCTCCGAGCTGCCCATCGGTCTCAGTGGCCTCATTCTGGCCGCAGTCTTCGCCGCTGCCATTTCCAGCCTCGACTCCATCCTGGCCGCGTTGAGCCAGACCACTCTCTCCCTCATCCATAATCCCGAGCTCAGTGATGCTCCCCCTACGACGGCGGAAGGCGATAGCCGCCTCGTGCGTCAGTCCCGTATGCTGGTCGTGGTCTGGGGGGTCATTCTCACCGGCTTCACCATGCTGATGTATATCGCGCAAACGGTGATGAAAATTCCCGTCCTGCCCCTGGCCTTCGGCATGACTGCCTACACCATGGGGCCCTTGCTGGGGATGTTCTTCTGTGCGCTCGCGGGGCGTGGAAGTTTGCGGGGTCTTGTCATCGGTTCGGTCCTTTCCTTCCTCTTCGTCGCCTTCATCCGCCTGGACCTTTGGGTCCTGCTGGACAAGGCAGGGGTGGATATTTCTTGGCTGGCTTCCTTGCCTAGTTATTATGAAAGCAGTGAAACCGCCCTCGGAATCAAGGCCAGCTTTGGTTACTTCTGGGCTTGGCCCTTGACCACTCTGCTCACCTTTGCCTTGGGCTACTTTCTCGCCAAACCCGCTCCCCAGCATCGTTAAGCCCGTGCGGGCGGTAGCTTGATCCGGATGGTGATTCGGGGGGAACTTTGCAAGAGTGTGTCGGCGCGGGTGACGCCTTCCGAGGATGGCGCGTTCCAGGCTGGTCGGGCGGAGAGCTCTGCCCTTCACTTGTCGGGTGTCTGAATTTCTACTCGACTGGAAAGCGGCTTGGCGGGATTTCGCCTGGAGCTGGCGGACGGGGGCCAAGCGGGGTCTGGGAGGGCTCTTGCTCTGGGTGGTGCTCACCTGGCTGACCTTGGGCTGGTTCGATGAATCCCTGCTCTTGGCCCTGCAGGGACGGAGTGGGGCCGACCTGAACCTGCCCCGGGTGGTGGATCCCGATCAGGAAAAGTGGTTGGAGCTGTGCAAGTGGCTCCACGACTACACCCAGTTTCATTGGTTCAACCTGTTAGGGGCTTTGTTCCTGATTCTGGTCGGGCTCTGGAGGAGCAAGCCCCACTGGCGCCGGGCGGGCCTGGCTTTTCTTCTCGCTGGTGGCATGGCGGGGCTCTCAGTGCAGACGATGAAGACATTGCCCGGTCGTCCCCGTCCTTCCACGGTCGTGAAGAAGGAGGAGGCGACCTCCGCATTCGATTTCCGCGGGCCCAACTTCAAAGGCGGGTGGCGGGGCTATCCCAGTGGACATTCCGCTTCGGCCTGGGGGAGTGCCCTGGTTCTGGGGCTCTATTTCCGCCGTCTTCTCATTCCCGCCATTGCCTTCTCCCTCCTCATCGCCTGGTCCCGCGTGTATGGCAATTACCACTGGCCCACCGATGCCTTGCATGGTTCGGCCATCGGCATCTTTTTCGCGTGGTTATGGAGCCGTTTTCCTCCTGAATCCCCAGCCACTCGACAGCAATGACTCCGGAAGAATTGACGGCCTACCTGGGGCAGCAAATTCCGCTCAGTCGAGCGCTTGGGGTGCGGGTGGAATTGGCAACTCCCACGCGGGTGCTTTTGCGCGCTCCCTTTGCGCCCAATGTGAATCATCAGTGCACGGTTTTTGGCGGGAGTGCGTCGGCGGTGGCCATTCTGGCGGCCTGGAGCCTCATGCACGTGCGTTTGCGGACTGCGGGACTGTGTGGGGAGCTGGTGATTCAGCGGAACTCGATGGAGTATTTGGAGCCCTTTGCGGAAGAATTTGTTGCGGAAGCCACCTTGACTGACGAAGGGGCCTGGGCTCGCTTTTGCCGACTCTATCAGCGGCGGGGCCGGGCCCGGCAATCCATTTCCGCCACGCTTCATTGCCGGGGGCGCAAGGTGGCGGCCTTTGAGGGCGCCTTCGTGGCCTTGGCACGCGGGGCGGGGGGTGATAAGGTGCCCGGGTGATGAAGGGCTTGGGTTGGGTGGCAGGTCTGGCGAGTGCTATTATCGTTTGTGGGCTGATGCAACGGCTTGGAGGAGAAGATGAGGACCGCTTGGCTCTGGCCAAGGAAAGGACGGTCCCTCGGCTGCGGAAGGAATTGGCAGGCAGAGATTTCCCCTGGGGTGGGGCGGTTTTTTTGCGGATCTTCAAGGAAGAGCGCGAGTTGGAATTGTGGGTGGAGAAGGGGGAGCACTTCGAACTCTTCCGGACCTATGCCATTGCCGGGATGTCGGGTCAACTGGGGCCCAAGCTCGCCGAGGGTGATCGACAGGCCCCGGAGGGTTTTTATTATGTGCCCCGCTCGGCGATGAATCCGCGCAGCCGTTATCATCTCTCTTTTAATCTCGGATTTCCCAATGCCTACGATCGGGCCCAGGGCCGCACGGGCTCTTTTCTCATGGTCCACGGCGGGCGCCTGTCGATTGGCTGTTTCGCCATGACTGATGAGAAGGTGGAGGAAATTTATCTTTTGTGCGATGCCGCTCTCGCAGCGGGACAACCCTTTTTTCGGGTCCACTGCTTTCCCTTTCGCATGAGTGAGGAGCGCATGGGGCGAGCTCGCGGGCACCGCTGGTTGCCCTTTTGGCAAGAACTCCAGCCCGGTTACCAATGGTTTGAGAAACACCGGCGGCCTCCCAATGTCCTCGTGCAGGAGGGCCGCTATTCGTTTGGGGACGATTAGTCCTGCTTGAAGGGATCCTCGAGAGCGGCGCGGAGATCGTCTGCCGCAGCGTTTGCCTTGCCCTCGTTCGGATGGGCGGGCTCATCAAGGGTGAAGCCCTCAAAGTGGTGCTCCTCGCTCTCTTCGCCCGAGTCATCGAGCTGGGCCCAGTCGTGCTCTTCCGGGGAGGTGGTCGAAGGCCCGTCGACCAAGGGGGGCAGGGGAGCAAAGGGGTCCTGAGGGGTGGCGATGTCGCCAGCGGACAAGGACTCTTTTTCCGGGGCGGTTGTCGGCTGTTGCCAGCCCCGCACCGCCTTTTCCACCTCCGCAAGGATCTCCCGCGAGCTGGCCTCCCACTCGCTGCGGGCCTGTTGCAGTTGTTCGATGTCGTCCTGCAGGCGGCTTTCTCCGGTATTCTGGCGGCGGGAGATTTCCTCCAAACGCTTGCGCAGCGCTTGCAGATCCTCGCTGAGAGGTAGCAGCTGGTCGTTGAGCGATTCCTGGCGTTGGGTGAGTAGTTTACGCAGTTCCTGCCACTGCTTGTCAGCGGATTCCTGGGCTACGCTGGCAACCTCCCGCCGCGTTTCCCGCAGGACTTCGCTGGATTGATTGCGCAGGGATTCGGCGAGGCGGCTCTCCACCGCAGCCATCAGCTTTTTCTGCTCTTCCTGCTGCTGTTGCTGCGTCGTGACCATTCCTTCCAGTTCGCCTTGTCGCTTGAGAAGAAGAACCTCGGTGTGGCGAAGTTCGGCCAGCTTTTGCTCCAGCCCCACGGCTTTTGCTTCGAGGGTCCTGATGGCGCTTTGGGCGTTCTGGCCTTGCTCCTCTTGGCGGGCGTGGAGAGCGGTGAACTTGGCTCGCATGATCAGCCACATCAGGAGGAGGCCGAGGAGGAGGCCGGCTCCGGCACACCCGATTTGCCAATAAAGGATGTTCCCGGCGGCGGGGGAGGCGAGAGCTTGAGCGAGAGGCGGAAAGGTGGAGAGAACAGGAATCATGAGGATTGTCGCTTGCGCAAAGTCGCTGCCGTGCTTTTCTTCGCGTGAGAGCGTTTTGACACAAGGTTGGGACGCTGGCAAAACCAAACCATCACAGAACAAAAATCATGGCTTACGAACTCCCCGAACTCGGATATGCATACGACGCCCTGGAGCCGCACATCGACGCGCGCACCATGGAGATCCACCACAGCAAGCACCACAATGCCTACGTCAGCAAAGTCAACGATGCCATCGCAGGCAAGGCTGAGCTCGAGGCCAAGAGCATCGAAGAACTCGTCTCCGATCTGTCTTCCGTGCCCGCGGATATTCGCGGTGCTGTGCGCAACAATGGCGGCGGACACGCCAACCACAGCCTCTTCTGGAAGGTGATCGCTCCGGGCGGCGCTTCCGCTCCCTCCGGCGATCTGGCCGCAGCCATCGACGCGGCTTTTGGCTCTTTGGACAAGATGAAGGAAGAATTCGGCAACGCTGCCGCCACTCGCTTCGGCTCCGGCTGGGCTTGGCTGGTGGTGAAGGCTGACGGCTCACTGGCCATCACTTCCACTCCCAACCAGGACACCCCCCTGATGGGCGAAGCCGCCGATACCTGTGGCTGCACGCCCATTCTCGGCCTCGATGTCTGGGAGCACGCTTACTACTTGAACTATCAGAATCGTCGTCCCGACTATATCTCCGCTTTCTGGAATGTGGTCAACTGGGACGTGGTGGCGACCAACTTCGCCGCTGCCAAGTAAGCTCTGCGCGACAATCGATTTGTTAAAAACAAAGGCGATCCCCGGGGATCGCCTTTTCTTATTTTTCGGGCGTGGAGAGCAATCACCATTTCCAAGGCTCCGCCGCCCAGCGATAGCCCGGCCCGCTTTCCACAATGGTCCCCAGACCGGGGAAGGGGAGGTGAAAGCCGTAGCAGCGCGTGGTCTTGTGGGCCGCTTCTTTCCAAAAGACCTTCCGCGTCGCGACCGATTGCTGGGGATGGTGGTCAAAGGCGATGGTCCAATTCGGGTCGGCAAACATCAGCAAATCGTGATGGGCCAAGTCCATGAGGTGGAGTAATTCCTCGCCCCCTGAACGAATGCGGAAGCAGGCATGTCCGGTGGTATGCCCCGGCGCAGGCTCAATGGTGACCAAGCCATCGAGGAGGGTGGTCTTTTCCTGCTTGTGGGCGGTCATCACTTCTTCCAAGGAATCAAAGTGCGCCCGCACCGTGCGAATCATGCCGGGCAAGTTGTTGCGATTGCGCTTGGTTTCGGAAAAGTCCGGCTCGGGAGCACGCCAAAAGTCGATCTCCGATTGCAAGAGATGCAGTTCGGCATTGGGGAAAGTCGGCTTGCCCTCTCGCACGAAACCATTGAGATGGTCGCTGTGACTGTGGCTGAGAAAGGCTGCCGTTACGGAGTCCGGCGTGATGCCCGCCAAGGCTAGGCCACTGAGCAGCCAGCCCATCCGATCCCGTTCCTCCCCTCCGAATCCCGCATCGAAGATTACCGTCTCCTTCTCGTTGCGCACCACGAGGATGTTGGCATAGAGCGGCAAGGCTTCTTCCATGCGGCGCCCTTCCGTGGCGAGCACCTTTTCCATGCGGGCATGGTCCTCGCGCGGCCACATCAGATTGAGGTCGCCTCCGATGATGAAGTAGGCGTCCGAAATGGACCAGGCCTCAGCCTCGCCAATCCGGAATTTGTAAACAGAGGGAGCGCGCTTGAGCGGACCGGGGGCAGCTGTCTGCGGAGCAGTCTTTTCTCCTTCCTCTCCCCGGGCGAGAGCGGTCAGACCCAGGCCGGAAGCCAGTGAAGTGGTGAGGAAATGGCGGCGGTTGGCAAAAAGCGAATCGTGGGACATGGCGTAGGCTACGCTGCACTTTCTCCCCATCTTCCGTCTTCCTCCCGATTGAACAGCCTGCAGGCTTGTTTCGTCGTCGCGGGGAGGCAAGGCTGGGCGGCATGAAGCTCATCTCGTGGAACGTCAATGGCATTCGCGCGGCCCTCAAGAAGGGTCTCGCCGATTTTGTGGCCGCCGAACAACCCGACATTTTTTGCCTGCAAGAAACGAAGGCACGCGCCGAGCAGGTGGACTTGCCCCTGGAATTCACCGGCTACCAAGCCCATTGGAATAGCGCGGAGAAGGCCGGCTACTCCGGAGTGGCCGTCTTTTCCAAGAAGGAGCCCCTGAGCATCAGGCACGGGATGGACATTGCCGAGCACGATAGCGAGGGCCGCGTGATCACCGCCGAGTATCCCGATTTCTACCTCGTCACGGTCTACACGCCCAATTCCCAGAACGAATTGCGGCGACTCCCTTACCGGCAGCGCTGGGATGCGGACTTCCTCGCATTCTGCCAAGAGCTGGAAACGCGCAAGCCAGTCATCTTCTGCGGGGATCTCAACGTCGCCCATACCGAAATTGACCTGGCCCGTCCCAAGGCCAATCGCCTGAGTGCGGGCTTCAGCGACGAAGAGAGGGCGGGCTTTGATGCCATGATGGCGGCCGGCTTTGTCGATACCTTCCGCGCGGCCCATCCCGGCGTGGAAGGGGCCTACACCTGGTGGTCCTATCGCGGAGGCGCGCGCAGCCGCAATGTGGGGTGGCGCTTGGATTACTTTAACGTCAGTCGCGAACTCGCCGCGCAAGCCAAAGACCCGGTCATCTACCACCAGGTCCTCGGCTCCGACCATTGCCCGGTGGGAATGACCCTCGCCTAGCGCGTGATGTTCTGCAGGACTCGCCTTGGCATGGACAAGCGCGGAGCGGCTCCTTACCCTCTTCCGCCATGCGGAAACGAAAGGGAGAAGCGCGGGAAAACCGGCACGTGCGGAATCGCCCCTCCGGCCCGGCCAAAGGCAATCTTCTCGGCGAAGAAGACCTCGTGGCCAAGGTCGCGGCGGGGGAAGTGAACTTTATTCTCATCCTCGACTGTGTGCAGGATCCCCACAATCTGGGCGCCATCCTGCGCTCTGCCGATGGTGCCGGGGTGCAGGCCGTGGTCGTGCCCAAGGACAAGGCCGTCGGCCTCACCGACACCGTGCGACGCATCTCGGTCGGCGCGGCAGACTCCGTCCCCTTCGTAAGGGTCACCAATCTTTCCCGGTCCATGAAGAGCCTGCAAGAGGCGGGCATGTGGCTCGTCGGGACCAGTGATAAAGCCGACAAGACCCTCTTCGAGACCGATCTGCAAGGCAAGCTGGGTATCGTCATCGGAGCCGAAGGCGATGGCCTGCGACGTCTCACCGAGGAAGGCTGCGACTTTTTGGTCAAATTGCCCATGCTCGGTAGCGTGCCCTGCCTCAATGCCAGCGTCGCCACCGGCGTCTGTCTCTACGAAGCCCTCCGTCAGCGCATGCAGGGAGCAGGGGAATGACCACGGCAGCCGAATTGACCTCCGGGGAGTGTGCCTTGCCCCTGCCCGTGCGTCTCGTCTCGGACTGGCATCTTGGCCATCCCGGCTCGGCGGTCACCTCCCGGGCGACCATGGAACCTTATTTGGAAGGAGCGGGCACCCTCGTCATGGTCGGTGACGGTCGCGAAGAGCTGGTCCAGGGTTGGCAAAGAAATGCGGACACCCTCTGGCTGGAACTGATCCGGCTCTGCCGCGAAAGGGGGGTCACCTTTATCGCCTTGACAGGCAACCACGATCCCGGAGTCTCGGAGGAAGGGTGGCTCAAGCTGGACAATGGCCGCATCCTCGTGACCCATGGCGACATGATCTACCCAACGGCCTCTCCCTGGAGTAAGGAGCTTTTCAAGAAAGAAGAGGAAGTGGAGCGCTTCCTCGCGCGCCATCCCGCCCGGACCCTTCAGGAGCGCTGGCAAAACGCCCGCACCATCGGTCGCCTGCTCCGCCCGGATGCCAGGATGGCTCCCTCCTTTTTTGGCTATCTCAAGCTGGCGTTCTGGCCCCCCCGGCGGCTTTTGGAGGTGGTCAAAGTGTGGGCGAGCTTTCCCCGCGCGAGCGCCGAATTTCTGAGTGCCCATGCTCCGGAAGCGCAAGAATTGGTCTGTGGGCATTTCCACCGGGCGGGACGATTTCGGGTCGGGGAGCGGGTGATCTGGAATACCGGTTCACGGATGAAGTATTGTCGGCCCTGGGTTCTCGACTTCGATGGTCAGAGCCTCAAGCGCGTCCGCTGAAGGACCGCTTTCCCTTGAAGCTGAACCTTTCAGCGGCCGTCCGTCGCTACGTCATTTGACCGCCGGACAATTCGTCCACCCAACGATTCGTCAGGGAGCCCCGACACTCTTGTTGGCCCACTGCCCACGTCCCTCAAAAAACCTCGAAAAAAAGGAGCGCCGACGCCCCGTCGGCCCCAGAGCCCACGTCGTTCAACAAAACACCGAACCCACCGGCCCCGTCCCACCGCAGTTCCGGCGTCCCAAGCCCCACCCACAGCCCCAAGGGGGCATCCCATACCAGCCCAGCCCAGGGCAACGCCCTGGGATTGTTGCCCGGCCCTCGTCCCAGCAAGACTGTGATCTCGCCACACCAATAATCATTCTCGCAGCTGCCTTCGATGATCACGAAAGCAGCCGCAGCATCGTCCACCCACGATACGCCGGTGCACCACGCCTTCCCTGACGATTTTTTCCAACGGCATGCCCTCGCTCCCTTCCCGATCCCCCAAAGGGGCTTCATAGACCAGCCCAGGGCAAGGCCTTGGGAAGACAGTTCGACCAGATCCCGTCCCGATTCCGTGGGGGAAAACCCCTTGTCCCCCTCGACCAGGCTCTTGTTCGAGGGGGAAAAATGAAAATCCCCCTGACCCAAAAGAAATTCCCCCTGGTAAAAATCGATTTCCCCCGGGAACAAGTAAACGATCCCTTGGCCAATCGCCATTTCCCCGGGGTC
>NZ_JAENIO010000021.1 GCF_016595415.1 Roseibacillus ishigakijimensis | reverse complement strand
CGTGATGGCCCGCCGCGTCGCCAACTCCGGCGGCAAAGACCAGCGCTGGCACGCCGGCTGGCAAAACCGCTGCGCCACCTACGCCCAACCCTTGTGAGCGCGATCCCCGCAAAGAGAAGTTTGGCCCCTTTTCCCATCGCAACCACTCCCAGCCTTGCCAAGACTTCGCTTTCAGGCTAACCCCGCCGCGACATGGCTCAAGAAACCACCCTTATCCTTTTCAAGCCCGACGCTGTTGCGAAGGGCAATGTCGGCACCGTGCTCGCTCGCTATGAGGCGGCTGGCTTCCAGATCAAAGGCATCAAGATGATGACTCTTTCCGACGAGATCCTCGCCGAGCACTACTCCCACATCGCGGACAAGCCTTTCTTCCCCGAGGTGCGCTCCTTCATGCAGGAGACCCCCGTCATCGCCCTCGCCCTCGCCGGGGAAGACGTCATTGCCAAAGTGCGCGACCTGCTGGGACCGACCGACTCCACCGCAGCGGCGGCCGGCACCATCCGGGGCGACTTTGGCGACAAGTCGGGTGACTCCAAGATGCGCAATGTCTGCCATGCCTCCGACTCGCCCGAGTCCGCAGCCGCCGAACTGAAGCGCTTCTTCGGCGCAGACGAAGTCTTTGCCTGATTTTCTCCGCAAACTCACTTTTTTGACCCGGCCGGACCTCTCCTCGTGAGGGCTCCGGCCATTTTGCTGGCAGAAAAGGGCAAGTTTTCACTCGAAATTTGCGCGCGGACCGTGCATGCACCCTTTCCGCCGCGCGGTCAATTCCGGGCGGTTGTTCTGGACCATGAATACCGTAGTCGTAGGCCTCCAATGGGGCGATGAAGGAAAAGGGAAAGTCGTTGATCTGCTCACCGAAGACGCCAATGTGGTCGTGCGCGGCCAAGGCGGCGCGAATGCCGGTCACACCGTGATTGTGGAGGACAAGAAATACGTCCTCCATCTCCTCCCTTCCGGCATCCTCTGGCCCGGCAAGCAGAACATCATTTCCAACGGCGTGGTGCTGGATCCCATCAGCCTGTGCGAGGAGATCGAGACCTTGGAAGGCCAGGGCATCGCCATCAATCCGGAGAAACTGCTCATCTCCGACCGCGCCCACCTCGTCCTCCCCCTCCACCGCGAGCTCGATGCCGCCCGCGAAGCCAAGCTGGGCGACAAGAAAATCGGCACCACCAAGCGGGGTATCGGCCCGACCTATGCCGACAAGGCCAACCGCCAGGGCATCCGCCTGGCCGACGCCATTCGCCCCGACAAGCTGCGCGAACTCCTTGAGCTGCGCGTGCCGGAAGCCAATGCGGTGCTGGAGCCACTCGGCCTGGAAACCTTCACCGTAGAGGGTATTTTGGAAAAAATCACCCCCGCCCTCGAACGCCTCCGCCCGCACATCGCGGACATCATCCCCGTTTTGCACAAGGCGTGGAAGGCCAAGGAGACGATTCTCTTTGAGGGAGCACAGGGCACCTTCCTCGACATCGACTTTGGCACCTACCCCTTTGTCACCTCCTCGAATACCACCTCGGGAGGCTGCACCACCGGCTCCGGCCTGCCGCCCCTGGCTATTGAGGCCGTGATCGGCGTCTGCAAGGCCTACACCACCCGCGTGGGGGCCGGCCCCTTCCCCACCGATAACGAGGACTTGGCCGATTACCTCCATGGCCTCGGCCGCGAGTTTGGCGCCACGACCGGGCGGGCCCGCTCCTGCGGCTGGCTCGATATGGTCCTGCTGCGCTACGCCTGCATGGTCAATGGCGTCACCGGCCTGTCGGTCACCAATCTGGACGGACTCGACGAACGCGACACCATCCAGGTCTGCACCCACTACGAGATCGACGGCGAGAAGCACGAGTACCCGCCCGCCGACCGCGATGCCTGGGATCGCATTGTGCCAGTTTACGAGACCTTGCCCGGCTGGCAGGAAGACACCTCGGCTTGCACCACTTGGGAGCAGTTGCCTGAGAATGCCAAGAGTTACCTCAACCGGCTTGCCGAGCTGGCCGGCGCCCCTGTCTCCCACGTCGGTATCGGCCCAGGCCGCCACCAAACGATCGTGAAATAAGCCAAAATCCACTGGATTAGCGCCCAGAATCGCGCATCCTTGGGAAGGGGCGTAATTGCTCCTTCCCCTCAAATGGCGGCGACCAACTTCAGCACCACCAATGAGACTTTCCGCAAACTTGTCGGGAACGGGCTCGTTTACCGCATCCCTCGCTTTCAAAGAGATTACAGCTGGAGCGAGGTCGAGTGGGAGGATCTGTGGCTTGATGTGCGAGGCATCACTATAGAAAATGAAGAGCCACCTCACTCACCATATGGCCCAACCTTGTAGAACACGAAAAGGCCCGTCCTGCCACCAGCACCCAATTCTACGACACTCACGGTAGCGAGCAAACTCCCGTCAAAATGGCCCTGTTTAAGCCTACTGTAATTCACGGTTTTTGCTTTTTCTCCTCCCCATGCTGACGCATCAGGTCTGCGGGCTGCAGGATCTCGCTCACCTCGAGATCCACTACCTATTTGTCATGCAATAGCATCTCAAATTCAACGACCCTACAGAATGTCCAAAAGGATTCTGAGGCGAAGGAACTGAAGGGGCGCCTGTTCGTAGGTATATTGACTTGTAACGGCAACTTGTCCTGCTCCATCCATCTCGACTTGGGCAGAGCCTGTCCAAATCATGGACTTATCCAGGCGCGCGATTTCATACCACTCGGCACTTTCTAGGTCTACAGCGCTTTCTACTACGTAAATCACATCCGGTTTTGGCGAGTCCGGTAGCGAGAAAGACAGGCCTCCTTGATCGCCAGATTCCGAAGCCTTGAAATGGGGTAGCTTGGCATAATCATCCGCCGTGAGCTCGTCCAAGAGAGGAAGCTCTAGGGCGTAGGCCAAAACATTGGGAATACCATCCGCGTTCGGATCGGCCCCGGGTAGCGCATCATTACCGGTGAGACCAAGGCTGGCCGTCAAGTCTCCGAATGTGTCCTGTGAAACGACTGAAGCGAGAATCGTCACCTCGATGGTCCGAGAGAAAAAGCCCGGGTCAAGCGACTCGTTGGGCCCATCAGTCAAAGTAAGGTAGGTCACCCCGGCCTTGCGAGGCACCAGCTGGATGGTCGTCCCATCGATGGGCTCGAGAGATGCCATGGTGGGATCTTCCAGCTCCCATTCATAGGCCGGATCCACATAGCCCAGAATAGTTTTGGCTTCCAGCCGTTCAGCCCCCGGAGAGTTTATAATCAATTCGGAGAGGCCATCCAGATTAAAGACATCGCGCTGGATCGTCACTTTCGCTTCCGGCTCGGTGAAGCCAGCGCTGTTGAAGACTACGTTTAAGGCGGAATTCGCCCCGCTATAACTGTTTTCACGGAGACGAACAGTCAAGGTTCGTTCGAAATCTCCTCTCTTGGGGCTGAGGTAGTTCAACCAATAAAAGCTATTGAGGTCATTTTCGATTTCTTGCTGAATCTCAGAAAAGACCGCTATCAAGTCAGAGGCAACCGTCACTTCACTGTATCCCGCACTACCCAGAGCCTGCAGTGTCGCGGTATCCGTCTCTTCATTGAGCAGGCCGATGGTAAAGATTTGCTTGTCTCCTCTTGCCGCAAGAACCTCTGCCTCGGTAGCCAGAGCCGCCTGATCGCTCCCATCTGTAAAGAGCACCAGATAACCCCTCTCAACATAGTCGAGGCTGTAGGTGTCTGTCCATTGTTCCAAGCCGGCAAGGGCCGCCCCATAGAGATTGGTTGTGGAGGCCCCTCTTTCGATGGAGTCTATAGCCGCAAAGAGAAGATTTTCCTCGGAGGTAAAGTCTTGCAGCAAGACGGGATGCTCGGAAAATTGATAGATAGCGAACAGCTGCCTTTCTCCCCGCAGGGCGACCATCCTTTTGGCCGCTTCCTTGAGATCACCCAACTGGGTAAAGACACTCCGGCTGTTGTCCAGCATCAGCACCGTTTTAATCAGTCCGTCGGCTTCATCGAGTTTGGACACTTGGAATGATGATTCCGTGAGAGAAATTTCCTGCCCGTCCTCCTCGACGAGGAAAAAATCGTCCGTGCTCACGATTTCCTTGGGAATGTTGAGACCCCGCCCCAAAACTTCGTTAACCTCATCGGAAAGGCGGAAGGCCACGGTCACACTACTGCCTTCCGGCACGACGAGGGGGCCGACCACAGGCTCGGTGAAACGGGCCCCCGGCAAGCGAAATTTATAGCGGGCGGTCACCTTCAAATCTTCCGTAACGTTGTCAAAAGGCTTGTCCCAACCCACAAATTCCCAATTAGTAGCGGGAGTGATCCCGGGAGCTGTGGCCGCACCTCCCGGTTGGACCGACTGTTCTGCCGAGCCGCCGGAGAAAGTGCCCGCCTCGCCCGGGTGGAAGGTAACCACCGGCCAAGGAGCGTATTGAGCGTGAACGGTCAAATCGTCATGCACATTTGTGAAAGAAGTGTCCCAGCCAATGAATGTCCAGCCCGCATGTGCCCGGATATGCGGAGCGGCCGCATCGTCGCCGGGGATAAGACTGATGGTCTCATTTCCGGTCACAATCGTCCCGTTCTCGCCAGCCAGGAACGTGACGACGGGCTTCCGGATATAGATCGCCTGCACGACAATATCCTCTGTGACGCTAGTAAAATCACGATCCCAACCCATAAAATGCCACCCTTCTTCTTCCGCAATTAGAGGTGCCACCGCGCCGGAGCCGCTTACGACATACTGGATAGCAGTTCCTGAAGTTAGGGACCCAAAATCCCCGGCTACGAAAGTCACCCGGGGCTTGCGGGCATAGATTGCAGTAACCAGCAGATCCTCGGTCACATTCGTAAAAGCGGTATCCCAGCCTGTAAATTGCCACCCTTCTCCGGCCGAGACCGTAGGAGCCGTCGCATCAGATTCAACCAAAACATATTGTTCGGTCACTCCCGAGGTGATGGAGCCGTGCTCACCGGGCAGGAAGGTGACCAGCGGCTTTCTTCGATAGGTCGCGGTCACGACAAGATCTTCAGTTACCGAAGCAAAGGTTGTGTCCCAGCCTAGGTATTCCCAAGCCTCGTCGACGCTAAAGTTGGGAGCTCTGGCATAGGAACCGGGAATGACGGGCTGGGTTAAATTTCCCGAAAGATAAGTTCCCTGTTCTCCCAGCACAAAAGTCACCACCGGGAGTTTTTCAAAAAGGGGATAGACCATCAAGTCACGAGTCACCGAACTGGTGTCCTCACTCCAGCCAATGAAGCGATAACCGTAAGGTGGAGTCACCTCGGGCACCACCGCAGCCATGTTTTCCATCAACCATTGTTCAATATCTCCTTGCACCGTGCCGCGGATGCCTTCAGGCGAGACACTAAAGAAAAGGACCTTATATTCCACCCTCTCTACCAGCGCGAGAGAGTAGTCAAAGCCAGCAGTCACGGCCACCGCTTTGCCCAGATCGGGAGGCACATCAAGCCGCCCATGCGAATCATTACCCCAAGCGATGACATCCCCAGACTCGGTTACGGCCAGACTATGGCTATAGCCAGCTGATATTGCGATCGCAGGCTCCTGAAGAAGAGGAGGATGGATCCATTCCGCATTGCTCGCACCCCAGGCATAAATCTGCCCCTCTGCATCAAGAGCCAAATTGTGAGTGCTTCCCACTGATATCGATTGAATGGGCGGCAGTTCTTCGGGAATGGTTACTTGTCCATTGCCATTGTTGCCCCAAGCCTGCAATTCTCCCCGACCGCCTAGTATCAATGCGTGCGTGCTTCCCAATTGAAAATCGAGGACCTCAGAGAATTCGAGCTCTGGAACTTGTTGGTAGACGGCGGAACCGGTATATCCCCATATTTTGAGGTGCTCGGTTGGGAGGCCCAAGGTCGTAAACAACCCGTGGTTGTTCCCTTTCCCGGCACTGATGTGCACAATGGATTCATAAATCGGAGGCTCGTTGTTGACGACCCCGCTTTCAACCATTGATCCGAAGCTGGAGTAGTTTCCACTTTGATGAAGAGCCAGACTATAACCGAATCCTGCGGAAATTTTCGTAACCTGAGTCAAGTGCTCTAAGCCATTAAGGTCACCAAAGCGATCCTCACCCCAGCCAACCACAGTGCCGTCTGATTTCAAGGCGAGTGCGAAATTCAAGCCCGCCGAGACACTCGTAACATCAATCAATCCTTCCGGGACCTCAGTGCATCCGTTAGCATTGTTTCCCCAGGCTACGACCTGAGTTGTAACTCTTTCGGCCAGCAAGCTATTTAGCGTAAACAACAAAATAACAAGCAGTTTAACCAAGTCTAATGAGTTCATTTTTTTGCGTATTTTTTGCGCACTGAGATGGATCCCAAAGGCCAACCAGTAGTAGGTCTATCTACACGACGGTGATGAGGGAGAATTAATTAACCGTTGAGAGGGTCTTTGACAACGAACAAACAGCCCTCATCACCGTCTTTTAGCTAAACCCTCTATTGTCCGAACTTCAGGGTCTACGTCAAAGGTCTCTCTGGAGCCCTCTACTGTTGCAGGTGCTTACTTCATCCGTGGCCTTATCCTAGTCGCGTTCTTCAACGATGAAAGGAGCAGGATTGACGTGGGGGATAGTGCCACTTCCGTAGCGGAGCCGTTCGGCCAGAGGGGCCTCGGGGACTCCTACTTGTGTTCTGGAAAAATTCGCGTGCTCAGCCAAGCGATGGCTGGGCGGGGAGCCACTTCCAAGATTTGTCGTGCTTCCGCCGAGTTTTAGAAATTCCACTTTGCCGGGTCGAGTTGCTGCAGCCTTCATTTCCCTTGCCAAAGGGCCGAGCCCCTCGTAAGGGAGGCGCGGCGGTGCTGATTACCGCCTCGATCCAGTTTCCGGATCAGCCGCATCCTTCTTCTTCGATGATAGTGGGTTTTCGGATCAACACCCAACCATCATCGAACCCTGCCCCCCTCCCCCAGGGAGAGAAGACCGGGCTTTTACGTTCAATATGACTACCTTTGCAGACCTCCCCCTCGCCGCGCCTCTTCAACAATCCTTGCGAGAACGCGGCTACACCCATCCTTCCCCCATTCAGGAGCAATCCATTCCGATTCTTCTCAAAGGCCGCGACCTGCTAGGCTGCGCGCAGACTGGAACCGGAAAAACAGCCGCTTTTTCTCTCCCCATCCTGCACTTGTTGCACGAGTCGCCCAAGCCCCGGCGACGAAAGGCAGCCCGCGTTCTCGTACTCACCCCGACCCGCGAGCTCGCCACCCAGGTGGGCAAGAATATGGAAACCTACGGCCAGCACCTCGAGTTCAAGCACACCCTCATCTACGGCGGGGTGGGCCAAAACCCGCAGGTTAAGGCCATGCGTGAGGGTGTCGACATTCTGGTGGCTTGCCCCGGCCGCCTGCTCGACCTCATGAGCCAAGGCTACATCGATCTTTCCCACGTGGACTTCTTCGTGCTCGACGAGGTGGATCGCATGCTCGACATGGGCTTCCTGCGCGATGTGCAAAAAGTGGTCGCCGCTCTGCCCAAGAAGCGCCAGTCCCTCTTTTTCTCCGCCACCCTCGCCCCCAACATCGTGAAGCTGGCCCACGAAATCCTGCGCAATCCCGCCACGGTGACCATCGAGCCCAAGACCACCACGGCGGAGAATGTCGACCATTCCGTCTGCTTTTTGGCCGGGGAAAATAAGAAAAAACTTCTCACCTCCTTGCTCTCGGAGCAAAAGGCAGGCGAGCTCACCATCGTGTTTTCCCGCACCAAGCACGGGGCTAACAAGCTGGCCAAAGCGATTACGGCCCAGGGCTTTGAGGCCGAGGCCATCCACGGCAACCGCTCGCAAGCCCAGCGGGAACGCACGCTCAATAAATTCCGCGAGGGCAAGCTCCCCGTGTTGGTGGCCACCGACGTGGCCGCCCGGGGCGTGGACGTCAAGGCCGTGACCCTGGTAGTGAACTTCGACCTCCCCCAAGAACCGGAGGCCTATGTCCACCGCATTGGCCGCACCGGCCGGGCAGACGCCACCGGGCGGGCCGTTTCCTTCTGTGCGGAAGACGACTGCGCCTTGCTCACCGATGTGGAAAAACTCATCAAGCAGCGCATCACCGTCAAGTCCGACCACGAATGGCACTGGGACAGCCTCGCGGGCAAACATGCCATGGGCAAAGGAGGGGGCACCCGAGCCAATGGCGGGGTTCAAAACCGGCGCGGCGGCAATGGCAACCGGCGACGGGGACGACGCGGTGGCGGCGACAATTCGGGAGGACGACGCAATCAGCGCTCGAGCCCATCCTCTTCCCGCCGAGGCTAATCGCAAGCCCAGATTTTCTCTGGCCAAATGAAGCCATGCTGGTTGACGACTTGTGCGCCGCGACAAAGCCCACCGTTTCGCACCCGGGGTTTTAACCTCATTCTGGTCAGGAACTGAAAAAAGTCGCACCCACCTCTCCCCTGTCTTGCACCAGGGTTAATGAATCACGAGCCGATTTGCCCGCTGGAATCCCTCATCGGTAGACTCTCGCTCTTTTGACAAAAAGAGGCGGAATCAACTGAGTGACTTCGTCAATTCTTGTTCCCCGGTCCTTCCCCGGCTATCTCCCTGTCCAGTTGTTTGCACAGCTGGCGAGACTGGCAAGAGTCTCCCGCTCGCAATCGCTTTTTTGGTTTGCAGTCCGTTTTCACTTTTATGGGTTTTTGTGGAAACGGACTGCCGCCATGCGAGCCTCTCATTTCTTTTTTCGAGGGCCTTCCCACCCGGAGGCCCGACAAGCAGGGACCTTGCTCTATTCCACGATCACCGTAGGTTGCAGCATCCCGAGGAATTCTTCCGTCCACTCCTCTTCCTTGGGATGGCCCCGATAGCTATCGAGATGCTTGAGCATGGCCAGTGCAGCCCCCCGCTCATCGCCCATCTCGAAGATTTCTTTTTCCAACTCCCAAAGCATTTGGGGTCTATCCTCGAGGTAGAATTTTTTCTGAGCTTCTTCCTGCTCCTCGTCCTCGTCTCCGGCCAAAATCTCCAGCAGGCGTGCCTCCTGGCTGATCCAGCGGGCCCAGGCATTGCGAAAGCCATCGGCATTGCGTGCTCCCCGCAGAGGCGGCAAGAGAGCTTCTTCGTAGACAGTCTTCAAATTGAGTGGCGCGGTGGGCCATTCTTCCGGCATCTCAATCTCGTAAGCTTGGGCAAAGACGGAAGCCCCGACCGAGTTCTTGAGCAAGGCGACTTCCCTCCGCCCCAAGTCCTCATCAGCGAGAATACCATCGATTGTGGAGAGCACTCGGGAGGCATAGTCGCGGTCTTCCTCCTGATCCAGATCACCAACCTCCATGCAGAGGAGCAACCAACGCAACTGATGGCGCAAGGCGCGACGAAACTCCTTGGTATCGGTGCGCTCCTTGTGCTGGCGCTTCCATTCCCGGAAGTCGCGGGCTCCCGTTTCCTCATCTCCAAACTGAACTTTCTCCACACAGTTGAGATAAAGATCATGAGTCTTGGCTTCATCTTGCGCCGCCGAGCCAAAAGTGTCGTAAGCAGCGGCGCGCAGTTTTTTGATGCGGCTTTCGGCCCCTTCTTGAATCTCCCTAAGCCTCTCCAACAAAGCCTGTCGATCGCCCTCTGACAGGGCTGAGGACTGTGCCGGAGCCGAGGAAACAGAAAGGAAACCAGCGAGGAGAAAACTGAAAATCGGGCGGGAAGAAACCATCATGGGGCTGGAACGATTGGCAAAGGATTTTGCTAGGGAAAATTGATTCTCCTAGAAAATTCATTCCCGTTCTTGCCAGCGTGGGGTGCTCCGGGGAAAATGGAGCAATGGCCCGCCTTTCCATCCGTGAACTGACCCAGCAGAGTTCCGAATCCGCCCTCACCGCCCAGTTCTCCGCCCAGCTGGCAGGGCGCAAGGAGAAGGAGACGAAGAGCGGTAAACCCTATCTGGAAATTCTCCTGGCAGATTCCACCGGCGAGTTCACCCTAAAGGCCTGGGCCGACCACAAGCAGTTCGGCGACTTGCAAAACCTCCCCGAGGGCAGCGGTCTCGCCATCGACGGCAGTTTCACGCAAAATCAGTGGGGCATCGACGCTTCTCCATGGAGCTTCAGTCTCCTGGATGACCGCGGAATGGAGGAGCTCTTGGCCGGCGACCCCTCGTTGCGCGAGCGCCAGAAAGCCGACTACGCCGATATCGAGCGACTGGTGGGAAGCCTTTCTGATCCCCGGCTGCGCGCGCTCTGCCTCCACTTTCTCAAGGTTTTTGGCGACCGCTTCCGGCGCACTGCAGCGGCAAGACGCAACCACCACGCGCGGCGGGGCGGCCTGGTGGAGCACGTGGCCCAGATGATGCGGGCAGCGGCGGCCCTTGCCGAGGTTTACCCCGATTTGAACCGCGACCTCATGATTGCGGGGGTTCTCTTTCATGATTGCGGCAAGCTCTGGGAAAACACTTATCCCGAGAAGGGCTTCACCCAAGGTTATCATCTCTCGGGTGAAATGCTGGGGCACATCCCCCTCGGCATCGAACTCACTAACAAGCTCTGGCGCGATCTGCAGGAGAGCCCGGAATACGAGGAGTGGAAGGACCTCACCCCGTCCTCCGATCTGGTCCGGCTCCATTTGCTTCATCTCATCGCCAGCCACCACGGAACCCACGAATTCGGCTCCCCCACCCTGCCACGCACTCCGGAGGCCTTTGCCCTCCACCACATCGACAATCTGGATGCCAAATACGAGATGATGAAGGATGCTTACGCGAAGGCAAATCAGCTCGGAAACGGTATTTTCGAACGACAGTTTCCCCTTCCGTCGAATCTCGTTGAGCCTCTTCCTCCCTTTAGTTTGGGGCCTCATTAAAAAAATTTTGGCATGATCGAGAAATTTTCTGTGACAATCGGCCAATTCAGGTTGTCTTTAAGGACGTCCCAGCAATGGGACGTGCGTTGTTGTTCCCACGAGCGGGAGTTGGTTCATCCAGCTCCCGCTCACTTTTTCTCCCTTCCCCCTTTCCGCGCGTCATGTTTCGCCTTTGGCTTCTTCCTCTCTCCTTAGCCTTGCTGGCACTTCCTTTGGCGGCAGAGCCTGGCTCTCCCCAGCCAAGCCCGGCGCGGGACACCACCACTGGCAAGGACTTTGAAAAACTGGTCGGTGCCGCGCTGCGGGAAAGCGGCTACCAGGTGCGGAAGCAAGTGCCGGTCGGCACCCGGCCCAACGGGAGCAAGCACACCATCGACCTTTTGGCTCGTCGTGGCGAGCGCTCGCTCCTCATCTCGCTGAAGTGGCAGGAGAGCTCTGGCACTGCCGAGCAGAAGGTGCCCTACGAGCTCATCTGTCTCTCGGAGGCTCTCAAACAAGCCCGCGGTGCCCACCAAGCCGCCTATCTCGTCCTCGGAGGGGAGGGCTGGACGCTCAAAAAATTCTATCTCGCCGGCGGCCTGGATCGTCACTTGCAGCTCGACCAGCCAGTGCATCTTCTCGGTGCCCGGGACTTTCTCACCCGCGCCCGCGAAGGCCAACTGTGAACCCTCACTCCTGACTTTCGAGCCAGCCCAATTCGCGAAAAAACTCCTCGGCTCCAGCCATCACCTTGGAGAACCAGGGGTCGCGGTAATGGAAAGCATGGGGCATTTCCTCGGCTTCGAAAAGCTGACAGCTCGCGCCCCACTTCTCCATTTCCCGCTGAAAAGTCCGCGCAGTGGCAATGGGCACAATGGCATCGGCGGAACCATGGGCCATCCAAGTGGGCGGAGCGCGGCGGGAGAGATGATGAATGGGCGAGACCGCGTCGGGCTCCGCCCCCAACCAATTCTTGGTCAGCCGCTGCAGCAAGCCAAAATCCTCGTCCGCAAAGGGAGCCAGCACTAGGGGAGCATTGAAAAGCAGCAAGGCGTTGGGAGCCTCATCATGACCAAATCCCGGAACCAGGGCCGCACAGGCCGCGAGGTGGCCTCCGGCCGAGGCCCCGCCCGCCGCGATGCGCTGGGGATCGATCCCCAGGCGCCCGGCATGCTGCCTGGTCCAGGCGATGGCGGCCTTGGCATCGGTGACTCCGTCGGCGACTTTGGCCCGTTGCCGATCCCATACCCGGTAATCGGCCAGCAGACAGATCATCCCCCGCCGGGCCAAAAAACGGGCGTGCCGCTTGAGGCTGTCGGGGGATCCGAATCGCCAGCCCCCGCCGAAGAAGAGCACCACTGCCGGCTTGGCCTGCCCCTCGACTTTTTCCCCAATGATCCAGACCTGCAGCGCTTCCTCCCCCACCTCGGCGTAGGTCTCGACCCGAGCTCCCGCGATCTGCGGCGGGTAATCTGCCGCCAAGGGCAATAGGGTGAGACAAAAGAAAAGAAGCATCCGCATGCCCTCACTTTAGCCACCCGGAGGATAAAAAGCGAGATTTTGCCGCAAATCGAATTTGACGGGGAATAGAATCAAACGTAATCAACTCCCAGTTCTATCGTGAAGGAAATCATCACCAGTCTTCTCATCATGCTAGGTCTGATGACCTCGGCACTGGGACTGGATGTGAATTCCTGTGCTGAGAGCCAGTGTGTTCTGCCCTTCATCAAACACCTCCTCTGCGAGGACAGTGACCACCATGACCACGGCAATTGCGACCACGACCCCCATTCCCATCCGGCAGAAGAGCCCGGCCCTGGTGAAGAGGAACCTTGCCCGGTCGGTTGCGATGCAGGCTCCAGTCACTGTCACGCGCTTCACTTTGGACTCCTGGCCTTACCACCCTTGGACTGCCCTCTTTCCCTGCCCCCTCTCAATGGCGGGCCACCCCATGAGCGGGCACTGACTCCTCCCGAGTCACCCCTCTCCTCTCTCGAACAGCCTCCGCGAGCCTAGTCTCTCTCGCGGGATCGTCGTGCCCTGAACTCTGGGCCAATGTTTTAGCGACGGTTCTCTGTTCCCCAACCGGGCGCACTTCCCTGCGCGCGATTCCCACCTCGGGATGAGGATTTTTCGGAATCCCTCCCGGCTCATAGGTCACCTGCGACCTCTTCATTTCACCCTTTGAGACTATGCGCCTTCGCATTCCTATTTTCCTCTTTTTGATCAACCTATTGGCACCTGTTTCGCCCCTTGCCGCCGCCGCGCCGAGTGGGCTCATCGTTGGCTTGGACACCATTCCCAACCGTATCCGTGCCCACAATCCTGCTCTCGCTGCCGCCCGCTGGCGCATTGCGGAAGCTCGTGGAACTCAGCAAGCCTCCGGCCTCCGGGACAATCCCGAACTGGAAGGAGGCTTTTCTTTCAACAACACTCTCCGCGAAGGCGGGCTGGAGCTTGGCCTCTCCCAACGCTTTCCGGTGACCAATCGCTTGCAGTTGGAGAAAACGGTCACCACCACCCTCGTGCTCCAGGCCGAGGCCGAGGTGCAGGCAGTGGAGCAGCAACTGATCCACGAAGCCCGCACTCAGTTGGTCGAGATTCTCACCCTGCGCCAACAACTGGCTCTGCGCAGCGAGCAAATCACCCTCGCGGGGGAACTCGCAGCCTTCATCGAAGAGGCAGCCACCAAAGGCGAGCTCTCTCCCCTCGATGCGGGCCAAGCCCAGCTGGAATCCGTCCGGCTCGAGGCCGAAATCCCCCAACTTAAGGCCCAAGAGGAAATGCTGGCGGGACGGCTCAAAGCCCTCCTCGGGATGCAGCCCGCCGACCAACTTCATGTCGCTGGTCAACAGCTGCCACCCGTTACTGTCCCCGACGGTGGTTTGCTCATTCGCAACCGATCCGATCTCACCGCCTCCCGCCTGGCAAGCGAAGCCGCCCGCCAGACGGTGGCGCTGGAAGAAGCCCGTCGCTACGACGACATCGAGGTCGGCGTGGTGGCCGGGCTGGAACGCTCCGAGGACGCCCCCGAAGGTTTCGAAAACGAGGGCATCGTCGGAGTCCGGGTGAAAATGGCCTTGCCCTTCTGGGACAAAAACGAAGGCCAAATTGCCCGGGCCAAAGCCACCGCCGCCCGGCACGAACAAAAAACCATCGCCCTGGGCGAACAGCTCCGCAACGAAGCCGGTGCCGCTCTCGGGGAAATGAAGCAATGGTCCGCGCTCCTGCACCAAATCGACAGCGAGCTCTTGCCCCTGGCCGAGAAACAAGCGGTCGAAAGCGAGTCCGCCTACCGGCAGGGCCTCGGCGACCTCCAAGCCTACCTGCGGGTGCGCGAGCAAAGACTCGACCTCGCCAACTCCCGCCTTGAGTCCCTCCGCAATTTTCACCTCGCCCGCCTCCGCTACGAAGCCGCGCTCGGCCAACCCTAAACCTCTTTTTATGACCACCATGAGACTCCGACCAATTTTTCCCTGCTCCCTCTTTCTCACCGCCATCACCCATTTCTCGCCCTTGTCTGCCGCCCTTGATGCCGAGCGAGCGGCCAACACCGTCATCCTCAGCGAGACCGCCGTGCGCAATCTCGGTATCGAAACCGAAATCGCGATGGAGGCCACCTTCGAGTCCACCGTTTTCGCACTGGGCCGCTTACAAGAAATCCCGGCTAACAAAGCGACCCTGTCCACCCGCATTCCCGGCCGCATTCTTAGCGTGGACGTCTTTGCAGGCGATAGCGTGGAGGAGGGGCAAGTCATCGGCCTCCTGGAAAGCCGCCAACCGGGAAGCCCGCCCCCAACCATCAAACTCATCGCTCCCCGCGGTGGTCTCATCACCCAGTCACACATTCAGCCCGGCCAACCCGTGGAAGCGAGCGAAGAACTCCTCACCATCGTGGATCGCAGCGCCATGTGGGCCGTCGCACGCATCCCGGAGAAAGACGCCGCCCGGCTTGCCCCGGGAAGCGAGGCCCGCCTGCACATCCCGGCGGCAGGCGAGCAAACCCTCACCGCCCGGCTCACCCGCTTTGGGGTGCAGGCCGATCCCGAGAACGGCACCGTGGACGGCATTTTCCGCATCGCCAACCCCGCGGGCCTCCTCCGCCCTGGTCTGCGGGTGGAGTTTTCCCTCATCACCCAAGTGCGCGAAAACGTGCTCAGCATCCCCCGCTCGGCGATTCAGGGCCCTCCCGAGAACCGCCATGTTTTCGTGAAGGATTTCGAGCTGGCTCATGCCTTCCTGAAGGCTCCGGTGGTCGTCGGCCAATGGAACGACCAGTCCGCTGAAATCGTGAGCGGTCTCTTTCCCGGTGATGAAGTGGTCACCACCGGCTCCTACAGCCTGGGCTTTGCCGGAGGAGGCGATGGCCCATCTCTCAAGGAAGCCCTCGATGCCGCCCACGGGCACGAACACAACGAGGATGGCTCGGAGATGACAGAAAGTGACGACGAACACGATCACGAGCACGAGGAAGGTGGGGACGATCACGCCGCGGAGACTACCTCCCATTCCCCTCTCCTCCTCATCTGGGCCCTCGCCGGAACCGTGGGCACCTTCCTCTGGGTGCAGAGCCTCCTCAAACGCCGCCAAGCCTAAGCCTTTTCCCTGAGACGACCATGCTCAATCACCTCATCCGTTTCTCCCTCCACCAGCGGGCCCTGGTGCTCGCGGTGGCCGGGATTCTCTTACTCCTGGGCATCCAAAAGGCTCGCCAGCTGCCAGTGGAAGTCCTCCCCGACCTCACCAAACCCACCGTCACCATTTTGGTGGAAGCCCCCGGCTATGCGCCTGAGGAAGTGGAAACCCTCATCACCGTCCCCATGGAATCCGCCCTGATGGGAGTCACCGGCGTGACCCGCCTGCGCTCGGTCAATGACATCTCCCTCTCCCTCATCTTCGTTGAATTTGAGTGGGGAACGGACATCTACGACGCCCGTCAATTCGTCACCGAACGGCTTTCGGGGGCAGCGGACTTCCTCCCTGAGGGCGTCACTCCCTACATGACCCCGGTTTCCTCCCTCATGGGCGACATCGGCCTGATTGGTCTGCGCGATCCCACCGGTAAAACCAGTCCTCGCGAGCTCCGCGAACTCGCCGACTGGGTCATCGCCCGCCGGCTACAATCCATCCCTGGCATCGCGGAAGTCCTCAACATGGGTGGCGGGGTCAAGCAAATCCAAGTGCAGCCTCAGCCCGAAAAAATGCGCGCTCTGGATGTCAGTTACGAGGAGCTCCGGAGGGCAGCCGAAAACGCGGTGAGCAACACCACGGGCGGCTTTCTCACCGAACGCGCCACCGAAATCATGGTGCGCAATCTCGCCATGACCACCGACCTCTCAAAAATTGCCAAAACGGTGGTCAAGCATGAGGAAGACCGCGCCATTCTGCTCAGCGATGTTGCGGAAGTGACCTGGGATCTGGAACCCATGCGGGGCGATGCCGGCTTTGGCGTGAAAGGCGATGAACCGGGCGAAGACGGGCGCCGGGGCGACCCCGGAGTGATCCTCACCGTGCGTAAATCCCCGGGCTTTGACACCATCGACTTGACCGAAAAAGTGGAAGTCGCCTTGGCTGAGCTGCAGTCCACCCTTCCCCCGGGAGCGGAATTGCGCACCCTCTACCGCCAGCGCGAATTCATCGATCTCTCGATCGGCAATCTGGAGGAAGCTCTGCGCGATGGAGCCATCATGGTCTCCCTCATCCTTCTCCTTTTCCTCCTCAATCTCCGCGTCACCCTCATCACCCTCACCGCCATTCCCCTTTCGCTGGGAATCACCATTCTCATTTTCGACCTCATGAATCTCTCGGTCAATTCCATGACCTTGGGGGGACTCGCCGTCGCCATCGGGATGGTGGTCGATGATGCCATTGTGGATGTGGAAAACGTCTTCCGCCGCCTGCGAGAGAATGCGGGACTGGTGGAGCCTTTGCCCAAGATCGAAGTCATCGCGAGAGCCTCCGCCGAAGTGCGTTCCTCCATTCTCTATGCGACGATTCTCATCATTCTCGTCTTCGTCCCGCTCCTGGCCCTCAGTGGCGTGGAAGGCCGACTCTTCGCCCCCATTGCCATAGCGACCATGATTAGTATGGCCGCCTCCTTTGTCGTCTCACTGACCGTCATTCCAGTCCTTTCCTCCTACCTGCTCAATCCTAAAGCCGGGAAAGAACACCACGAGGTCTGGATGGTGCGCTTTTGCAAATGGCTCTTCCGGACGACTTGGCTGCGCTTTGCGCTCGCCCAACCCCTCCTCCTCTTCGCCCTCATCGCGCTCCTGCTCGTGATGACCGGCTCCGTCGCCCGCCAGATGGGAGGCAACTTCCTGCCCGCCTTTCGTGAGCCCACCATGCTGGTTGCGACCACCATGGCTCCGGGAACCTCGCTCAAAACCACCGTCTCCACGGCCCAAACCGCACAAGGCCAGCTGCTCTCCACCAAGGGAGTTGAGACCGTAGGCTATCGCGTGGGCCGGGCCGAACGCGGCGACCACGTCGTTCCTGTCTCCACCATTGAGTTCGACATTGAATTCGATGACTACGGACGTGAACACCGCGACGAAGTCTCCACCGCCATCCGCGAAACGATGGCCGACATTCCCGGCACCTTCAGCGCGATGAGCACTCCCTTGGCCGACCGCATCGGACACATGCTCAGCGGAGTCTCAGCCAAAGTCGCGGTCAAAATCTTCGGCCCCGACCTCGACGAATTGCGCCGCCTCGGGGATGAAGTGGTTACCCTCGCGCGCGACATCCCTGGTCTGGACGAAGCCCGGCCCGAGCAACAGGGCTCGGTGCCCCAACTGCGTATCGAAATCGATCGCGACCGCGCGGCAGCCTACGGAGTGACCCCCGGCGAACTGAACAACGAATTGGCCGAGCTTCTGGGCGGCGGCTATCTGGGAGAAATCTACGAAAACCAACGCGTCTACGACCTCGTCGTCCGCCTCCCCTTGGAATGGCGGGAAAATCCGGACCAGCTGGCCAAGCTCTACATCGACACCCTCAGCGGACGACGAATTCCACTCGGCTGGGTGGCTGACATTCGCCAGGCCAGTGGCCCCAACACCATCCTTCGGGAAAACACCCGTCGCCGTTTCGTGGTGTCCATCAATCCTACTACCTCGGACCTCAATGCCGCCGTGGAGGAACTGCAAGCCACTCTTTCCGAAAAACTCACCCTTCCCACCGGATACTCGATCTCGTTTGAGGGCGAATACCAGGCCCAACAGGAGGCCCGGCGCACCATTATGCTCATGTCCCTCATCATTCTGGCGGCCATTTCATTCCTCCTGCTCAGCTACTTTCGCAGCGTCACCTTTGTTCTGCTCGTGCTGACTAATATCCCCATCTCGTTGATCGGAGGCGTCTGGCTGACCCGCTACACCCTCGATAACATCAGCATCGCCACCCTGGTGGGTTTCATCGCCATTTCGGGCATTGCAGCGCGCAATTCCATCATGATGATCTCCCACTATCTGCACCTCATGCGGCATGAAGGGGAAGGGTTCAACCTCACGATGGTGGTGCGGGGCACCGAGGAACGGCTTGTGCCGGTGCTCATGACCGCTCTTTCCGCCGGTATCGCCCTCTTGCCCCTCGTCATCGCGGCCGATGAACCCGGTAAGGAAATCCTCAATCCGGTGGCCATCGTCATCGTGGGAGGACTGGTCAGCTCCACCCTTCTCGGTCTGGCTCTGACCCCCGCTTTCTTCCTGACCTTTGGCCGCAAGGCCGCCGAGCGCTCGCTCGCCAACCATTCTCCCGCCTCGCAATGAGTTGCGGCAAAACCAAAACAAAGAAATCAACCATGAAAAAAACAACCACTATCCTAGTAGCCAGCCTCGCGCTCTCCTTCACTCCTTTCGCTTCGGCGGAAGAAGGTCACGAACACGGCGATCACGAGGGACACGAACACGCCGAGCACGATCACTCCGGGCTCACCCCTCCCAATGGCGGCCGCATCCTGACCGAAGTGGAGCCCCACGCGGAATTCTTCCTGACCGAGGATCGCAAGGTGCGCATCACCTTCCTCAAAGATGACGGCACCGTCGTCGCCCCCGGCGATCAAGCCATTACAGTCATCACCGGCACGCGCAGCAATCCCACCCGGCTGACTTTTGAGAAAGACGGGAAAAGTTTTCTTTCGAAGGACTCGGTGCCGGAGGGAGACAACCTCCCCGTCATTGCACAAATCAAGATGCAAGCGAATGCCAAGACCACCCTCATCCGCTTCAATCTCAATCTCGCCGATTGCCCCACTTGTGATTACCTCGAATACGCCTGCTCCTGCGATCACGGCGAACACGGTCACGACCATGGTGACCACGAAGGCCACGACCACTGAAGTCTCTTCTTGCCCCTCCTCCTTCGCTCCTCTTTGTTAGGGAGCGAAGGAATTTTCCCGGCCATGTCCCATCACCACCACCACCATTCTTCCCAGAACCTGGGCACCGCCTTTCTCCTGAACTTCGTGTTCACCATCATCGAAGTCATCGGCGGACTCCTCACCAATAGCGTGGCCATTCTCTCCGATGCCATTCACGACTTCGGCGACTCCCTCTCCCTTGCCCTGGCTTGGTATTTCGAGAAGCGATCCCGGCAGGGACCGAACGCCCGGCAGAGCTACGGAGCGGCCCGCTATCGCCTCTTGGGAGGGCTGATCACCGGACTCGTCCTCGTCATCGGCCTCAGCATCGTCCTCTGGCAAGCCTCCCAGCGCCTCCTCAATCCCGAACCGGTGCACACCACGGGCATGATCTTACTGGCTCTTCTCGGAATCGCCCTCAATGGCCTCGCCGTCCTCAAGGTGCGTGGCGGCACTTCCCTCACCGAAAAAGTGGTGAGCTGGCATCTGCTGGAGGACGTCCTCGGCTGGGTCGCCGTGCTGCTGGGTGCGATTGCCATGAAAATCTGGCACCTCCCCCTCATCGACCCACTCCTCTCCATTGGAATTTCTCTCTTCGTGCTCTGGAATGTCGCACGCAATCTCCGCCAGATTGGCCGGGTTTTCCTCCAGTCCGTGCCGGAATCCTTCGACCTCGAACGCTTCGACCGAGAGGCTTGCTCCTTTCCCAAAGTGCAATCCACCCACCACGCCCACGTCTGGTCCTTGGATGGAGAAAATCACGTCCTGAGTATCCATCTCGTCATGACCGCAGACTCCGAGCGGGCCGACATCGTGCGGGCCAAGCAAGGACTGCGCGCCCTCCTCCCCGCCGAAGGCTTCACCCATGTCACTATCGAGGTGGAGCTCGTCGGAGAAGACTGTTCGCCTAAGGAAAATACGTCTCAGGAATAGTCAATTCCAACCCTTTATATTTTCGAGGTAACACCTCATCTTGCCAAGTTCACCACCCCAGTGCCAGTCACCGGCTCTCACGCTGAAATCCAGTCAAAACCACGCGCTCTTATCAGAGATGCACTTCAGCCAAAGAGAAAGGGGGAATGGCGCGTAGTGGCTAAAGCATGCGGCTTTTCCATCGATCCCGATCTCTATGAAACTCCTCTTGTCTATTCTTGCTTTACTCACTTTAGCGGAGACCCTGTCTGCTGCTCCCACTGTCCGTCTGGACCGCAACCGGGGCGATGGCTCTTTTCAATTTCAGCGTGTTCCCGCACCCGCGGTGAACGATTTGGCTCAAGAGAAAAGCTTCCGAATCATCGCCGGAGAAGCCGACCGCATGAGTGCCGATTTGGCAGTGCTCACCGATGGAAAAGTGCCCACTGCTGACGATCAGCCCGACGCCAACTTTTTCTTCACCACCGGGAGCGACGGCGGACGTCTGGTCCTCGACTTGGGTGCAGAGACTACCCTCGCGAGCATCGCCACCTACTCCTGGCATCGTGGCGGACGCGCTCCCCAAGTCTACACCGTCTATGGCGCGACTGGAGGCACCGAGAAATTCAAGCTCGAACCGGCCCGGGAAGACGACCCCACTCAGTCAGATTGGATCGAAGTGGCCCAAGTCGATACCCGGTCACGCCGCCGGGCCGCCAACGGCCAACACGCGGCCCTCATCAGCAACCGAGACGAACTGCCCTTGGGACGCTTCCGCTACCTGCTCTTTGACTTCCAGCGCCCCGACCCCGAAGATCCCCATGGAAACACCTTCCTGAGTGAAATCGACATTGTCTCCCAGGGTCAGAAAGAATTGGAGCGCCTCGAAGGACCTAAAAAAATCACCAAAACTTTTCCCTCTCCCGACGGAAACTACCAATATCACCTCGACACCACCGCCGCTCCCCGCCTGACGGAATGGAGTGAAAACGAACTCCTCCCCGTGATTATCGAGTGGTATCCCAAGCTCATCGAGCTTTTGCCCAGCGAGGGATACGAAGCTCCGAGTGAAGTTTTCTTCGAATACCGCACCGACATGGGAGGCACGCCCGCTTACGCCGCCGGAAACCGCATCGCTCTCAACGCCAACTGGTTTCCTGGTCAAATCAACAAGGAAGCTAAAGGCTGTGTGGTCCATGAAATGGGTCACGTGGTGCAAAACTACTGGATGGCACGGAGAAACAATCCCGATCCCAAGCCCACCCCCGGCTGGATCACGGAAGGGGTCTGCGACTACCTCCGCTGGTTCCTCTACGAACCCGAAAGCCGAGGTGCCCGACTTCGGGAAGGCGCCACCGTCAACCACAACGACAGCTACCGAACTTCCGCCAACTTCCTCGACTGGGTCATCAAAGAACGGGATGAAAACCTTCTTCAAAAACTCAATGCTGCCGCCCGCGAAGGCCGCTATGAAGAAAAACTCTGGGAAGAATGGACCGGGAAAAGTCTGACCGAACTCGCCGCCGATTGGAAAAAAGACATCGCTAGCGGCAAACGCTGAAGTCGGCCGCAAGCCCGCGTTCCAGAGGAACGCCCCTCTCTCGCAAACCGTTTTTCGAACCGGTTGCCGTCCACTGAGGAACGGGGTCAGCGCCGTTCCTTTGTTGTGTCCCCGTGGGACGAGTGATTCGGGTTCTCCCGAGGTTTCCATTCCTTGCCTCTGTGGAAACCTCCCTTTCGCCCCCCGTTTCCGGAAAAGAAAATGATAGACGAAGCGCATTCCAGAGCCATGATAAGAAAATCCCTGATCCCGTTTTTGGGGTTTTTCGTCTCGTGCAACTCTTTCGCCGTCTTCCCAACCCATGAACCCCTACCTCGCCGAATTCGTAGGCACCGCCATTCTCATCCTCCTGGGCAATGGAGTGGTGGCCAATGTGGTGCTCAACAAAAGCAAAGGCCAGAACAGCGGTTGGCTGGTCATCACCTCGGGTTGGGGCCTGGCGGTCGCCTTTGCCATCATCGCCGTCGGTCACATCTCGGGAGCACACATCAATCCCGCCGTGACCCTGGCCTTGGCCGTGATTGGCGACTTCGCCTGGTTCCAGGTGCCGGGGTATGTCCTCGCCCAAGTTGCCGGAGCCGCAACCGGGGCCAGCCTCGTCTGGCTCAGCTATCTGGCCCATTGGGAAGAGACCGATGATGCCGAGGGGAAGCGGGCCTGTTTCTGCACCACTCCTGCCATTCCCCGCCTCGGCCCGGCTTTCCTCAATGAAGTCATCGGCACCGCCATGCTCGTTTTTGGCGTTCTGTCAGTGGGCCAAATCGGGGCCGGAATTCCCGCCGCCGAGTTGCCCGAGGCCACCGCCATTCCCACTTCTCTGGCCGGAGTGGTGGCTACCTGGTGGAGCCCCTTCCTCGTCGGTCTATTGGTCCTCGCCGTCGGTCTCTCCCTCGGCGGACCCACTGGCTATGCCATCAATCCCGCCCGCGACCTCGGTCCCCGCCTGGCCCACCAGCTCCTCCCCATCGCCGGAAAAGGCTCCTCGGACTGGGGATACGCCTGGCTTCCAGTCGTTGCCCCTCTCGTCGGCGGGCCACTGGGAGCCCTCCTCTTTCGCGCCCTCTTTCCCCAGTAATTGCTCTCCTTCCCCCTTTTGCCAAAACCATGAAAACCGAACAATTCATCCTCGCCCTCGATCAGGGCACCACCAGCTCGCGAGCCCTCGTGGTCAACCACGCGGGCGAAGTGGTCGCCGTCAGCCAGTCGGAATTCCAGCAAATTTACCCCAAACCGGGCTGGGTGGAGCACGACCCGATGGAAATCTGGTCCACCCAATCCGCCACCGAAGCCGAGGCCCTCAGCAAGGCCGACCTGCGCCACCGCGACCTCGCGGCCATCGGCATCACCAATCAACGCGAGACCACCGTGGTCTGGAACCGCCACACCAGCAAGCCCGTCTACAACGCCATCGTGTGGCAAGACCGCCGCACCGCCAACATTTGCGCCAGACTGAAAAAAGCCGGCCACGAACAAACTTTCCGCGACAAGACCGGGCTCCTCCTCGATCCCTATTTCTCCGGCACCAAGCTGCACTGGATTTTGGAAAACGTGGAGGGCGCGCGCGAACAAGCCGAGGCCGGCGATCTCCTCTTTGGCACCATCGATAGCTGGCTGGTCTGGAAGCTGACCGGCGGCGAAGTCCACATCACCGACGCCACCAATGCCTCCCGCACCCTCCTCTACAACATTCACGACAACAAATGGGACGAAGAGCTTCTGCAGATTCTCGACATCCCCGCCGCCCTGCTGCCGGAGGTCAAAGGCAGCAGCGAAGTTTACGGAAAATCCACCAAAAACGTGCCCATCGCGGGCATCGCGGGCGACCAGCACGCCGCTCTCTTCGGGCAGGCCTGCTTCGAGCGCGGGATGGGCAAAAACACCTACGGCACCGGCTGCTTTTTCCTGATGAATACCGGCGAGGAAGCCATCCGCTCGCAGAACAATCTCGTCACCACCATCGCCTGGCGCATCGGCGACAAGACCGAATACGCCCTCGAGGGCTCGGTCTTCATCGGCGGCGCGGTGGTGCAATGGCTGCGCGACGAACTCCAGCTCGTCTCCTCCGCCGAGGAATGCAGCGAGCTGGCCGCGCAAGTGCCTGACGCCAACGGGATGTATCTCGTCCCCGCCTTCGCCGGGCTGGGCGCGCCCCACTGGGACCCCCACGCCCGCGGCACCTGCGTGGGCATGACCCGGGGCTCAAACCGCCAGCATTTCTGCCGGGCCGCCCTCGAGTCGGTGGCCTTCCAGAGCGGCGACCTCGCGGTGGCCATGAGCCGCGACAGCGGCATTGAACTCACCGAATTGCGCGTCGATGGCGGGGCCTCCCGCAGCGAACCCCTCATGCAATTCCAAGCGGATCTCCTCGGGGTCGATGTCGTGCGCCCGGAAAACGTCGAAACCACCGCGATGGGGGCCGCCTATCTCGCCGGGCTCGCGGTCGGCTTTTGGGAAAGCAAGGAGGATATCAAGTCGCGCCAGAAAGAAGGAGCGCGCTTCACCGCCCAACGACCCCGTGAAGAAATGGACAAATTGATCTCCGGCTGGAAGCGCGCGGTGGAACGCGCCAAAGACTGGGAACTCTTAGAGGAAGAAAACGAAAAAGCATGAACCGAGAAACCGCCCTCAACCACATTCGAACCGCCCGCGAACCCTACGACTTCTGCATCATCGGCGGCGGAGCCACCGGCCTGGGTGCCGCTGTCGACGCCGCCTCCCGGGGCCACTCGGTGGTCTTGCTGGAACAAGCCGACTTCGCCAAGGGCACCTCCTCCCGCTCCACCAAACTGGTCCACGGCGGGGTCCGCTACCTGCAACAGGGCAATGTCTCACTGGTGCTGGAAGCCCTACGTGAGCGCGGTCGCCTGACCCGCAATGCGCCCCACCTCGTGCACGATCTCTCCTTCGTCATCCCCAACTACAGCTGGTGGGAAGGCCCTTTCTACGGCATCGGGATGAAGGTCTACGATCAACTGGCCGGCAAACTCGGCCTCGGTCCCAGCCGCTGGCTTTCCAAGGAAGAAACGATCGCCGCTATCCCCACCGTGGAAACGGAAAATCTCTCGGGCGGGGTGAAATACCACGACGGCCAGTTCGATGACTCCCGCCTCGCGGTCAACCTCGCCCAAACCGCCGCCGGACTGGGTGCCCGCGTCGTCAACTACGCCCGCTGCACGGGTTTGGAGAAAGAAGACGGCCTCGTCTCTGGAGTGAAGGCCACCGACCTTGAGAGCGACGAGGAGTTCACCATTCCCGCCCGCTGCGTGATCAACGCCACCGGCATCTTCGTCGACGAACTACGCGCTGCCGATGACGCCTCCGCCAAGGCCATGGTCACCGTCAGCCAAGGCATCCACCTCGTCTTGCCCAAGGAATTTCTCCCCGGGAACTCCGCGATCATGATTCCCAAAACCGCCGACGGACGCGTTCTCTTTGCCGTCCCCTGGCACGATTGCGTCGTCGTCGGCACCACGGATACCCCCCTGGAGGAAAAGTCGCTGGAGCCCCGGGCCTTGGCGGAGGAAATCGACTTCGTGATGGAGCACGCCGCGCAATACCTCACCAAGGACCCCACCCCGGAAGACGTGCTGAGCGTCTTTGCCGGACTGCGCCCGCTGGTGAGCGAGGGCGATGATTCCGACACCGCCGCCATCTCGCGCGACCACACCATCGTGGTCAGCAACAGCGGACTCCTCACCGTCACCGGGGGCAAGTGGACCACCTACCGCAAAATGGCCGAGGACGTCATCGACCAGGCCGAGATGGTCGCCGGAACCGACCACAAGCGTTGCGAAACCGAGTCCTTGCAAATCCATGGCTGGACCCGTGGCGACATCCCCGAGCCCCACCTGCGGCCCTACGGGGCAGACGCCCAGGCCATCCGCGCCCTCGGCGAACCCGATCGCGTCCATGACGATCTCACTCTCACCCGGGGCGAAGTGCGTTGGCATGTGCGCGAGGAGATGGCCCGCACCGTCGAGGACGTCCTCGCCCGTCGCAGCCGCAGTCTCCTGCTCAATGCCCGCGCCAGCATCGCCGCCGCCCCCACCGTGGCGCGAATCATGGCCGAAGAATTGGGCCAAGACGACTCATGGATCGACGAGCAAGTCACCACTTTTACCAACTTGGCAAAAGGTTATCTCTTCGGCGACCCCGCCAGCATCGGAACGAAATAGCTATATCTTCCATCCAAAGCCAGGAGCCTATTCTGATAAAAGAGCAGGTTGAGAAATCCGAAGAACTGAGGTGCCTTTCCGAGCTCAGAAGAAAAAATCCTCGTCGCCGCAAGCTCTCTCCCTTTGACTGCCATCATGCGCCGCTCGCTCAATAAGGCTCTCTGGCTTTTCGTGCACAAAATTCCTTGGAAGCCCCTACTCATCTGGGGGCCGTGGGTGGTTCTCGTTCTCGTTGCCGCCTTTTATTTCGTTGAAAACTGGCGGGGACAGCGGGCTTGGGACCAGGCGCAGCAAGATCTGCGTGCGGCGAGAGTGAGCTTGGACCTCCAGAGCTACGTCCCGGAACGCCCACCCGGAGCCATCGACCCAACTACCTTGCCCGGTCTGGATGGGACCCGGACAAAAAGCCTCAAACTTCTCATTTACCAAAGGCACGCCGGACTGAATCACACCTCGACTGGCCGGGAAGCCGCGCGGCGAGACCACAATCGTTGGCAAGCGCAGCCCCGCGACATCGTGCAATGGCTTGACCCCGCGAAGGGAATCTCGGACCCGCAAGAGGCCGCGACCGAACTCGACAAAATTCTCACCAGCGAATTCGGAACCACCTTGGCCAAACTCCGCAGTCACGATCCCAGCCAGCCGCTCGTTTTCTCCTTAGAAGATCCCGAAAGAGAGCTACTTGGCCAGATGAATCAATACCTCAAGTATTTCTCCAGCCTACACGGACTCGGTGAGGTTCTTTCCGACGACACAGCCCTTGCTCTCGCCCATAACGATGCTGAGCGAGCTTTCGCCAATTTACGCTGGCAGATTTCGATCATCAATTCGGCTCATTTTCCGACCTTACTTTCAGTTCTTTACCAATTTAGTTGCATTCAATTTTTGGAAATCAGCCTCTGGGAAGCAGTCATCAGCCAACAACTCGATTTAGACCAACTCGAAGTGCTTAACGCGGAGTTGTCGAAAATCTCACTACCCAATAACTTCGCAAACAGCCTCAAGGGAGAGCTCGCTTTTTTCCTCGCCCATCCCGAAAGCGAACAAATCATTGTGCCCTATATGCCAGGTTGGAATGACCTAGGTAAAGCGAGTGTCTTCTTTCAAACCCACGACCTCGCAGAAACCGTAGCCACCGAGCCACTTCATCACTTGCGTTCCTACCAATACCCACGGTCAAAGGCCCGGTTCCCCGGCGACTTCTTTGCGCCAAGCTACAACTCCCCCTTTCTAAAAGCGGCCACAAAACTCATGAAAGCGGAAGTTCTTCTCCGCCTCGCCCGACTGGGCATCGCCTTGGAAATCCATCGCCATAAACAGGGACATTATCCCGCCACCCTTGCGGAGCTGGATTTTCCTACCCTGCTGGATCCCTACACAGGGAAGCCCTTCCACTACCAACGGAAAGCCGATGGCTCGCCTTGGCTGTGGTCGATCGGACCTGATGGTAAAGACGATGGCGGCACCCCCGCAAAAATGGACCAAGGCGATCTTGTTTGGATGACGACTCCTATCGCCGGCCTCACCGAAAAAGAATGGAAGCGCCGCACTTGGCGACGCTCCCATTGAGGAAATAGGCTCCTTCTTTACTCAGCGACGGCTTTCGGCCATGACTTGGAGACGTCCGGCCACAAATTCCGGTAACTTGTATTCCGGCAGCTCCTCGGCAAAGGCAGCCCAGTCGAGCTTCAGCCCCGAGCCCAGATAGGCATTGAGGCGGGTGGCGACGGTGGAATCCGCCAAGGCCTTGGCCGTCGGATAGAGTTGCTCCAGAAAGAGCCGGATCTCGCCCTTGCGCGAGAGAACATACTTCTGATGGTAGCCCTCCGCGTAGGTGAAGGCGTTCACCGGCAGCACTTCGGTGCGGACCTCTTCGGTGCCCAGGCCGAGACGGTGGGCCTCGCGGTCACGCGACTCGAGGGCCGCCTGGCGCTGCTGCTCATCGCGATAGAACACCGCTTTCATGTATTGCCGACTGTGATTGAGGGAGTCGCAACGGTGACCGAGCCAAAACTCGCCAAGCAGGTCCTCGTAGCTGGTCACCGCCGGGTCGTAGTCGATGGACACGGCCTCGGTGTGATCACCCATGGAACGGTAGGTCGGCTTTTCTTTCGTTCCGCCCGCGTAACCGACCCGCGTGCGCAACACTCCTGGGAGGCTTCCGAACTCGGAATCCGGTCCCCAGAATCATCCCATGCCAAAGGTCGCGGTCTCGAAGGCGACCTCGGAATTCACTTTGTCGAAGGGCAAAGCGGTCGCAGCCACTTTGCCGTCCTCTTTCACCAGTTGTTCAGCCCCGAAGGCTCCTAGTCTTGTCATAATCGTTGGGGTTGTGAACGACGGCCCTCCCGAGAAGAGCCGGCGTTCACTGGGTAGGAGTTCTCTCTGGCAAAACTTATTCCCCCCCCCCGGTTTCCCGCTCCCCCGATTACCAAGGGCTGCTGCCCCCGATACGCCATTCCTCCATGAGCTCGGCGGGGCAATCCTCAAGAAAACGGGAGGGCTGTTGCAGAATCTCGCCGGAGTAGCTGCGGGGATTGAGCTGGGGATAGAGCAGGTAGAGCTCGTCCTTGGCCCGGGTGATAGCCACGTAGAAGAGGCGCCGCTCCTCTTCCATCTGGGCCTCGTCGCCGGAGTCGATAATGCGACCGTTGGGAAACATGCCTTCGGTAAGCCAGATGACGAAGACGACTTTATACTCCAGTCCCTTGGCCTGGTGGATGGAGCTCAAAGTGACCTGCTCGCCATCGATCTCGTCCCTTTTGCCGGTGGGCTCGCCATCGACCGAACTCATCAAGCTGAGCTGGGCGAGGAATTCCTCCACGTCGTCGAAGCCCTCCCCATAGGTCATGAGCTGTTCGACATCCGCGCGCCGCTGCTCGTAATTTTCGAAATTGCTCTGCATGATGCCATCGTAGAGTCCCTCGAGGATGGAATAAATCATGGCAGAAGGCCGGGCGAAGTCCTCGCCGGTGACGAGTTCGTCCAACACGTAAGCGAGCTGCTCCCAATGCGGGCGGGCTTTCTTGGCCACGGAGAACTCGAGCAATTTTTCGGAAAACTTGGCCGGTGGTTTGTCCTGCGTGCCCCAGCCCGTTTTCTGCCAAGCGGCCCAGAGCTTTTCCGCGCCCTTGGCGCCGATGCCGGGCAAAAGCATGACGAGGCGCTTGAAACTGACTTCGTCCCGACGATTGACCACCAGCCGGATGAAGGCGGCCACGTCCTTGATGTGGGCTTGCTCGAAGAAGCGCAGACCGCTGGTGACCTGGAAGGGAATGCCGCGGTTGGTCAGCTCCAGCTGCACCTCCATACTCTGGTGGTGGGCGCGATAAAGAATGGCCATTTCCTCCAACTCGACGCCCTCATCACGCAGCTCAAGGATGCGCTGGGCCACGAAGTGAGCCTGCATGGTGGGGTCTTCCACCGGCACGAGGGCGGGCGGCGCCGAGCCGGCCGCGCGGGAGGAGCGCAGGGTCTTGGCAAACTGGCGGGTATTGGCGCGGATAGCCTCGTTGGAGAGATTGAGGATCTCGGGCACGCTGCGGTAATTGGTCTCGATCTTGAAGACCTTGGCCCCCTCGAAACGGTCGGGAAAGCCGAGGATATTCTCCATGTCCGCCCCCCGCCAGGAATAGATGGACTGGGCATCATCCCCCACCACCATCAGGCTCTTGTGCCGCTCCACGAGGAGGGCGATGAGCTCGCTCTGGACGTGGTTGGTGTCCTGAAATTCGTCCACCAGCACGTAGCGGAAGCGCTTCTGATAGAGATGGCGCAACTCTTCATTCTCCTGCAGCAGGCGCAAGGTGAGGACCAGCAGATCGTCGAAGTCCATGGAGTTGACCTCCTGTTTCTTGCTGGTGTAACGCTCGGCGATGCGGGCAATCTCTTCCCCCCATTCCCCGAAGTAGGAGTAGCGACTCTCCAGCACCTCTTCCAGCGTCTCGCCGGTATTCTGCATGATGGAGAAGATGGTGGCGAGGACGTCGGCCTTGGGAAAACGACGGACTTTGGTATCGATCTCGCACTCCGCGACGACGGTATTGAGCAGGGACTTCTGGTCGTCGCGGTCGAGGATGGAGAAGGAGCGGGTGAAACCCAGCTCGTCGGCATGACGGCGCAGAATGCGATTGCCAATGGAGTGGAAAGTCCCTCCCCAGAGAGTGGACAGATCGCGTGGGACCAGCTCCTTGACCCGCTCCAACATCTCGCGCGAGGCCTTGTTGGTGAAAGTCAGGAGGAGGATGTCCTTGGGGTCGACCCCTTGGTCGAGAAGGAAGGCCACCCGATAGGTCAAAGTGCGCGTCTTGCCCGAGCCCGCGCCGGCAATGACCAGCGCCGCGCCCGGGGGAGAGGTGACCGCCGCGTATTGCTCGTCATTGAGGGCGGCCCGGTAGTCGATGCCGGAGGTCCCCTTTCGCTCCGGCTGATTGAGTTGATAATTGCGAGCCATTACTGCGCGTCCTCCGCTTCATCCAGGCTAGCGCCCGCATCCACCCGCTTCGCGAAATCCTGGAAATCGGCGAGCTCCTTTTTCACGATGGGCAGGAGGAAATAGAGCCCGATGAGATTGGGAGCAACCATCGCGAAATACATGGCATCGGAGAGCTTGAGCACGTTTTGCAGGGACGCGCCCGCGCCGAGGACCACGCAGAGACAGAAGACCACCTTATAAACCAGGACCGCGCGCTGATTGTAACCCGTCAGGTAGCCAATAGCCTGCTCGCCATAGTAGGACCAGGAGATCATGGTGGAGAAAGCAAAGAGCACCACCGCCACGGTCAGGACATAGGGGAACCAGGAGATGACGGACCCGAAGGAGCGCGAGGTGAGCCAAATCCCCCCCGACCAGCCGGTGCGGTCGACCACGGCCTCGCGCGCGATAAAGCCAGAGGCGTCGCCGTCGGGCGTGTGCACCGGCACCCAGCTATCTCCCGCTTTGTCCACCTCGGCGATACTCTTCTCGACCTTCACCAATTCCCCTGCGGTCAAAGTGGTAAGCACTTCCGACTGGGCGTCGGCTTGCTGATAAATGGGCGCGGCGGTGGCCAGGCTGGCGTCGGCCTTCCACACCCCGGTCACCACGATGACCAGCGCGGTCATGAGGCAGATGATGACGGTGTCGATGAAGGGCTCCAGCAGGGCGACCACCCCCTCCGAGGCGGGCTTGCGGGTTTTCACCGGAGCATGGGCGATAGCGGCGGAACCGAGACCCGCTTCATTGGAGAAGACCCCCCGCTTGATGCCCTGAATGAGACCGCCGATGAAGCCGCCGAGACCAGCTTCCGGAGAAAAGGCTTCGCCAAAAATGGTGCCCAAGGCGGCGGGAATTTCCCCCATATAACCCACCAGCACCACAATGCAGGCAATGACGTAAATGATGGTCATGAACGGCACGAGAAAGGCCGTCACCCGCGCGATGGAGACTATGCCGCCCAGAATGACCGCGCCCACCGCCACTGCGACCAGAATGCCTAGAATCCACTCCTGTCCCCCGCCAAAGATCCCGAAGGTCTCCACCACCTGCTGGGCGGATTGATTCATCTGGAACATGTTGCCCGCCCCGAGGGCACCGCCCACACAGGCCACCGCGAAGAGAATGGCGAGCACTTTACCCAAGCCGGAAAAACCACGCTCGGCGAGCCCCTGCTGGAGATAGCGCATCCCTCCCCCGTGCACCGTGCCATCGGGATCAATTTTGCGGTAGCGGACCCCCAGGGTGCACTCGGTGAACTTCGAGCTCATACCAAGGAAACCCATCACCACCATCCAGAAAACGGCCCCGGGACCACCGATGCCGATGGCCACGGCCACCCCCGCGATATTGCCCAGCCCGACGGTGGCCGACAAGGCGGTGGCCAAAGCCTGGAAGTGCGTGATCTGGCCGGGGTCATCGTCTTTGGAGTATTTCCCCCGCACGGTGCGCACCGCCAAGCCAAGGGACCGGAGGTTGAGAAACTTGAAGTAAATAGTCAGGAATAGAGCGGTTGCGGCCAACAACACCAGAACCACTGGCACGGAATGGCCGTTCCCCACCGGAACACTATAGAAAACGACAGTATCCGCCGTGGTGGCTATGGGCTCCAGAAAGCTATCCATCTTTTCACTGACAGATTGCGCGGAAGCCGAAACCATCGAAAGAATCAGCAGGAGAAAGGTAAGGATTCCGTTACGAAACATGACGACAGGCTGTCCTTTCCCCGCCCCAGCGACAAGCCGGAAAATCGGCATGGCCAAATAACCGCTCAAAATGGCAAAATTTGCCAAAAACGAAGCTCTTTTCCCGGACGGGGTGAGCGGAAAAGGAAGGGGTGCTCTAAAAAGCGGTGGCAATGCGAGCCGCCAATCGATCCACCAACCGGCTGAGAGAAGCAGCCATCTCCTCGAAGCCATCCTGGCGCAAGTCATCCCGCACCGTCGTGTTTTCATTGGCCACCATCACCCCGTCAACCAGACGGTAGACCCGCCAGTTGGCCTCCAGAACCGTTTCACCATCCGGGGTGCCCTGAAAGCGAACCACATCGAGGGTCACTTGGTAATCGAGGTCACTTTCCCGTTGCCAGGGATAGACCTTCACGTTGGCGGTGCCTTCGTGGTGAGCGAGATTGCTGGCCAGCACGCGGGTAAAGTCGTCTTCCAAATCCCCGGCCCAGAGGTGATCCTCAGAGAACTCGAGCTGATTGGGCGAACTCTGGAATATCAGATTTTGCCGCTCGGTGAGATAAGGAGCCAGGTCGACCGGCCCCACCCCGATGCCGACCCCACCGCGTGCGGGCGCGGGCTCGGAGGCGGAAAGCACGTAATAGGAACGGACGTTCGAGGAAGAACAGGCCGATAGAAAAAGACAGGCGAGGGAAAGAAGCCCGGAGGCGAAAGGGAATTTCATCGTTTGGCGCGGGGAATGTTGTTCGAAGAGGAGGGTTTCCCGAAGATAAGGGAATTGGGCTTGTCGCTGATAGTCTCGGTCAAGCGTTCGATGGACCGGGTCGCGGAACGCAGCTCATCCATGGTGCGGCGCAGATCGCCATAGACCGCCCCATCGGCAGAGAGCGGCTTCAGACTGCTGTTGATTTGGGCCAGAGTCTGACGGACATCGTCGGGAATAGCTTGGGTGGAGTCGCTTTCCAGAATCGCTTTGAGCGCGGTCAGACTCTCCTTCATCTCCCTCATGGTCGCTTGGGATTCAGCCAACAGCGGACCGGTGCTCTCCAACTTGTCGTTCATCGTATGCAATGTATTCTGGGCAGCCAGAGTGGTGGCTTCCAATTGGCGCACCAAGGAGTCCAAAGGAAGAGCATTGACTTTCTCGATGACAGCGGTCACTCGCTCCTCCAATTGCCCCAAACCGGTTTTTACGGTGGGCAGCACGAGATAGCCCCCGCGATTGGCGAGAAAGGCCTCGCCCTCATCCGGGTAATAATCCATGTCGACATAGAGCTGGCCTGTGATGAGGCTGCTGGACTTGAGACTGGCCCGCAAGCCACGCTGCAAGGCTTGGGCAATCCCGGCCCCGCCCTCGTCCATGAGCTCGGGAGGAAAGTGCTTTTCGAGCAGCCGCTTGTTGAGCTCGATGAGCACCGGCGTCTGCGAATCCATTGCATTCTCGACCAAATTGTAGGAAATTTCACTCACCCGGCCCACCTTGAGCCCGCGAAATTCGACGGGAGATCCTTCGGTGAGCCCCCGAATCGATTGGTCAAAGAAGAGGAGGAATTCGCCATCGGACTCGAAGCTAGCGGCCTCCGCCGACTTCTTATCGGCATAGAGGCGGTAGACAAAGCCATCGACCACTTCCCTGCCGAGCGAGATCTCGTCATTGATGAGCCCGAAGGAGACCTGCCCCTTCAACAAGGCATCCAGAGACGGCAGCTGCACATCCACTCCCTCCGCGCCGACCGAGACACTGAGTCCGCTGGAGCCCCAAAAGACGGTGTTGGAGCCCACCAGTTGATTGTATTTTTCCTCAATAAAGACGCCAAAGCGAACTTCCTTGAATTCCGGGTCAAAGGTGCGGCTTTCGATTTTTCCGACCAGGTTGTTGTTGAAAAAGACACCACTACCGACATCGACCACCCCGGGGTCCTCGGTCACCAGCTCGAGGCGCAGCCCGGGCACCGAAGCCGGAGTCGGCGGCGGAGTTTCCAAGCCTTCGAAGACGCGGCGGCCAGGCTCCCCGGTGCCGGGGTCCAGCTCGATGTAAGCTCCGCTGAGAACCGTGCCTAGACCGGAAACACTGCCCCCGCTGATGCGCGCGGTCACCACCCAGAATTGGGAATGCTCGCGTAGCAAATGGACGTGCTTGGACTTGATGCGCAGGTCGAGCTCGACCTCCAGGTCATCCGTCAGCGTGATACTCTCCAGCTCGCCAATTTTCACTGCCCGGCACCGGACTTCAGTCTTGCCGACGGTCAGCCCCTCCGCACTGGGCAAACTGACTTTGACCAACTCGCCGACATCATCGAAGTGGCGCTTGATGAGCCAAAGACCGAGGATGGCAGCGATGAGTGGCAGCAGCCAAATCCAGCTGATACGCCTGGCGGGGCGAATCTCGGGATGAAGGTCGGACTCGGAGGATTCGGGGGAATGGGTCGAAGGGCTCATGGAGTGGGAGGGTGATCGGTCGCGCGAACCCGATCCCAAATCAATTTGGGGTCGAAGGCATGGGCGGCAAACATCGTTAGGATGACCATCAGCCCGAAGGCGATGGCGGCCGGACCGGCGGCAATGGTCATCAGTCCGGTAAACTTGACGAGGCCGACCAAAATTGCCACGACAAAAACATCCACCATGGACCAACGCCCCACCAGTTCGGTCAGCCAATAAATCCGGTTGGCCTTCTGCGGCTTGAGCTTCCATTTGCCGGCCGCAGCGGCACAGAGCACGGCGAGAGCGATCAGCTTGAGCCCGGGGATGAGGACACTCGCCACAAAAATCGTGATCGCCACCGGGTAGGCATGCATTTGCCAAAAGGTCACGACCCCGGACATGATGGTGGAAGCATCATCCACCCCGAGCTGGGTCACCACCATGATGGGCATCACGTTAGCCGGGATATAAGCGATGAGGGAAGCAATCGAGAGAGCGAGGCAGCGTTGCAAGCTATCGGGCTTGCGAGCATGCACCGCACTCCCGCAACGTTGGCAATGATGCTCGGCTAGGGGCTGCAAGCGACCACAGGTGTGGCAGCTGGCCAGGCCCCGCGAGAGGGCAGTTTCTCCCCGCTTGCCTCCTCTCACCCTTCTCCTCCTTTCTCGGCAGCGGCTTCCAGGCGGTCCCAAAACTCCATTTGGTCGATACTGCTCAATGCACCTACCAACATCACAACGAGGAGCGCGAAGGCCCAAAATCCCTGACCCAAGGTAATATCGGCCAGTTTCACCAATTTGAGCAGGCTCACGATGGCGGCGAGAAAAAAAACCTCGACCATGACCCAGGTTTGCAGCTGGGTCACTTGCCGAAAAACCCATTGGGCGCCGGGAGCGTGCCAGCCCATGATGAGCGGGAATACGACATAGAGCAGCCCCGCCAGCAGGGCGATGGGGAAGATCACGATGAAGGCGGCGGTGGCGATCGCGATGGCATAGCTCCCCTCCTGCCAGAGGACTCCGGCCGCACTCCACACCGTCATCGAGCTCTTCAGCCCGCTATTGTTCATGCTGAGAAAAGGGAAGAGGAGGACCAACACCATAAGAAAGAGCCCTGCCAGGCAGTAGGCGACGGTGTGCTGGAGGCTGCGGGGGCGGTTTTGGTAAAGCTCGGTGCCACAAACCCGGCAATGAGCGGTCTCCCCTTCCGCCAACGGCATGATTTCCTGTAGCGTGTCGCAAAAGGGGCATGCCATCTCCTTAGGGGCGGACTTTGCCCGTGGCCAACCTTTGCTCACCGGTTTCATGAGCCGGCAGTCTAGCCCGTAGGGAGCGGATTGCCAATTGAATGTGTGTCGGATCGAAAAAGGGAGGGGTTGTCGACCTCTCCCTTTCAAAGGATGCCCTGTGGACCTCTCACTCAGTGGAGGTCGGCGGCCGTCACCGACTGCTGTTGGCGCGAGCCCAGCAAAAGAGCTTGTTCGACCACCCGCTGGGCAGAGGCATCGAAGCGATAACTGTGACAGTTCGGACAAAGGGCCACGCGGGCTCCCACAATGGAGTCGCAACCCTCACAAACCTGATATTCCTTCGGGCTAGCCGCGATTTCGCGCGCCTTGGCAGCCCGGTCCGAATTGACGGTTTGAGCCATACGAAAATGAAAATTTACTGGGCAGCGGCAGCCTTGATCGAAGCGGAGGCTTTGCTCTTCAGGTTGGCGCCCTTGTTCCGGTGGAAGATGTTGTTCTTAACAGCGCGGTCAACGGCAGAGGAGTAACGGGCGAAAGCTTCGGAGATGGCTTTCTCGTCACCGGACTCGGCAGCGGTATCAAGACCTTTGCGGAGGTTCTTGACTTTGGTTTTGATCACACGATTGCGAGCGGTGCGGGTCTGGATCTGACGGACACGCTTGAGGGCGGAAGGATTGTTTGCCATGATGTTTTAGTCGGAAAGGGGGCGGGACTCTAGGGAACTTCCGCCCAGTGTCAAGAAAAGGATCAATTGTATTTCAAGCTGAGGTAGCGGGTGTGGGCGGGACGGCCATATTTGGCATAGTAAGCCCGGCCTTCCGGAGTGCGGTCCAAGGAGCCGCGGATGATTTTAACATCCGCTCCCACACCCACCCGATTGTAGAGATCAACCACATCATCAGAAGTCATGCGGATGCAGCCGTAGCTGGCGGGCCGCCCGATATTTTTTTCCTCGGGGGTGCCATGGATGTAAATGAGACGCCGGAACGTATTGGCGTTGCCACTTTCGGTTCCCCGCAACCACATGATACGGGTCACGATGGGGTCACGTCCCGGAGTATTGGGCCGCAGGACTTCCCCGGTGGGACGACGCCCCTTGAAGACGGTGCCGGGACGGGCATTCTCACCAATCTTTTGTGCAATCTCCAGGCGGCCCAGAGGAGTGCGATTGCTGCCGGGCTGGCTGCCAATGCCGAACTTGGATGTAGAAATCGGGTAAAGCTTGCTCGCCTTGCCATCCTTGACCAGCAACATGCTCTGGTCACGGACACTCACAATCATTTCGTTCCGATCGTCCACCTGCACGGGAGCCGAGCAACTGGACAAAGCGATGAGTGCGCCCATGGCCGCACCAAAAGTGAGAAATTTCAGAAAAGTTCGAGTCAAATTCACGGTTCTCTCAGAAAAAGGGGTTCTAGTTCTTGGATGACACTTTCTGCGGTGACTTTTTCCGCGCGACACCGCTCTCTAGCAGAATGCCGGCCAACGATGCAAGCGATGTATACAGAAATCCGATTGGGAAAGGAAGAAGAAATATAAAGGAAACCAAATTTCCTGTCATAAGAGCATCTCCCACCACGAAAAGGAAGAAAAGGCCAAAGATGAACTCCACGAGCGGAGTGATGGATTTGCCAGCCTTGTAAGTGCCGGTGCGCTTCTGGATCGTTCCCCCACTTTGGGCGGCTTCACCATATTTCGGCGTGCGCACGAATCCGGACTGACGGTTGAAAATGGCCTCCAGCACGGCTTTGGCATTATTCACCGACATGCCAATCCCCAGCGCGATGAGAAGCGGGAGATACTTCAGCTCGCGGAACCAGCAATCGGGCCGGAGAGCTTTCTGGGAAGTGACGTAAAAGAACAGGATGGAAGACATCCCGAAAAACATGATGGGCAAGTAAATCACCTGCTGGGCCCAACCCGGCATATCGGGCTGCACCTTCTGATTCGGGAAAATCAGGAAAAGCAGAAGGAAGAGAAGCAGGTAGGCAAAGTTCGCGGTCAGGTGGGCCGTGGCCTCCAACTTGACGTAAAGCGGGAAACGGCTTTTCCAAATGGCAGGAAGCACCTTCTTGCAGACTTGGATGGACCCCTTGGTCCAGCGGTGCTGCTGATTCTTGAACCCATTCATATCCACCGGCAATTCAGCGGGGGTTTCGACCTCATTGAGGAAAATGAATTTCCAGCCTTTCAGCTGGGCCCGATAGCTCAGGTCCATATCCTCGGTGAGAGTGTCGTGCTCCCAACCACCGGCGTCGACGATGCAGCTTTTGCGCCAGATTCCGGCCGTGCCATTGAAGGTGAAAAATCGTCCGCTGCGGTTGCGGGCGGTCTGCTCCAGCTCAAGGTGACCATCCAGAAACATGGCCTGCACCCGGGTGAGCAGATTGAAGGAGCGATTGAGGTGCCCCCAACGGGTTTGAATCAAGCCCACCCGTTCATCCGTGAAGTGGTGGACCATTTCCATGAGCACGTTTTTGTTCGGCACAAAATCTGCATCCAGGATGAAAATGAACTCCCCCTTCGCCGTCTTCATCCCGTTTTCCAAAGCCCCAGCCTTGAAACCCGAGCGGTCGGTGCGGTGGATGAATTCGACATCAAAGCCCTTCGCGGACAATTCCTGGCAAGCCTCGCGAGCGATTTCAGTGGTGTCGTCGGTCGAATCGTCAAGAAACTGGATGTGAAGTTTGGCAGTGGGATAATCCAAATCCGCGACGGCCTTGAGAAGTCGCTTCACCACGTGGCGCTCATTGAATACCGGCAATTGCACCGTCACCACGGGAAGCTCTGCAAACGAACTCTTTGCGATCGGCTTCTTGCGCGAGTGCTTGAGGTAGAGAAAAATAATGCCTAAGCGGTGCAAGCTATAAGCGCTCAATCCCACGAGCACGAGCACATAGCTGACAAACCAGAACCAATTGATCGCTTCCATAATAAAAGACGAGGGAGCCGCTGAGCCTCCTGCGAGGGGCCCGTTTGCGTCACTTTTCCCCAAATGTCAAGCGAGCGAGCGGATGGTGACCGCATTCTTTCCGGCAAAGAAGAGCAAAAAGTCACAATTACTGGTAGAAATGGTGACAGTAATTAACCAACCCTGATTATCAACAGCCAAAGGAAAGGAGACGGGAAGGAGGAAGAGGACGCGGGTTGATTTTAGCGCATTTTGCGATTGGGCGTTGTCTAACCGACTTCCCCCCGCCTAAGCTGGGGCCGCGTTTTGAGTTACCAGGTTTTTGCCCGCAAATATCGCCCCCGCACCTTTGCCGATGTGTTGGGACAGGATCACGTTGTTCGCACCCTCCGCAATGCCATTGAGCAAGGGCGGTTGGCGCACGCCTATCTTTTCGTCGGACCCCGAGGCACCGGGAAGACGTCCACCGCGCGAATTTTCGCCAAGGCTCTCAATAATCCCGGCGGACCCGCCATCGATTTTGATCCCGACCATCCCGAGCTCGTCGAGATTGCGGAAGGCCGCTCCCTGGATGTGCTCGAGATTGATGGAGCGTCCAACAACGGCGTCGAACAGGTGCGCCAACTGCGCGACACGGTGCAATATGCGCCGGCCAAATCCCGCTTCAAGATTTACTACATCGATGAGGTCCACATGCTCTCCAACGCGGCTTTCAATGCCCTGCTGAAGACCTTGGAAGAGCCCCCGGCTCACGTAAAGTTCATCTTCGCCACCACCGAGCCGAACAAGATTCTGCCCACCATCATTTCGCGCTGCCAACGCTTCGACCTGCGCCCCATTCCCACTCCCATCATTGCGGAGCAGCTTCTCCACATCGCGCGGGAAGAAAACGTGTCCCTGGCGGAGCCCGCCGCTTGGGCCATCGCCAAGGGCGCGGACGGAGGCATGCGCGACGCCCAGTCCATGCTCGATCAGCTGGTGGCCTTTTGCGGCGAGACAATCAGCGAGGAAGACGTGCAACACATCTTCGGCTTCACGTCCGGAGAAACCATCGCCAGACTCGTCACCGCTCTCTTCAAGAAAGATCCCTCGCTCCTCCTCAACCTTCTCAACGAGCTCTCGGCGGCCGGGAAAAATTTATCCCAGCTGCTGCAGGAGCTCATCGGCACCCTGCGGGCCTTGCTCATTCAAAAAATCGATGCCCAGGCCGACCGAGAAGGACTCTCCCGGGAAATTTGGGATCAGCTTACTGCCTTGACGGCCCCCACGCCCACCGACCGCCTGCTGGCGATTATCGATCTCCTTTCCTCGGCGGAAGCCGGTATGCGGTGGGCGGCCAACAAGCAGCTGCATCTCGAACTGGCCTTGATTCGCTCCGTGCAAGCCTTGGACGAAATCCGCATCACCGATGTGATCACCGCATTGGAAAAAGGCGGGCTGACCGACGAGCCTGCCCCCTTCCTTTCCCCGCCAGCCCAAAAAGCCCCCTCCGCACCGGCCCCCTCCCCCGAGCCAGAGCCAGAACCCGTGCCGGAAGCGAAGAACGAGCCAGAGCCGGCAGAAAAAATCGAGCAGGAACCCGAGACCGGGGAACCGGCCGCCACCCCGGAGCCCTCACCCGCCCCCGAGCCTGCGAGAGCGACGGACTCTGCCCCCCCTGCCCCGCCGGAAGAACCCTCCGTGCAGGCTCCACAAGAAGAAACCGAGCCGAAACCTGCCACCCCCAAAACCCAGTCGAAATCCACAGCCGGAGCACTGGGAGCCCTTGATCGCCTGATGGAAGAGGCGGTGGAAGAGCGCGAGGACGAACCGGAACCTGAGCCCAAGGCCCCGGCCACCAAGAAAGAAGCTGCGCCCGCCACCCCCGCCGAAAAAGCCCCCCCATCTCCTCCGGCCGACGACTTCCACAAGGACCCTCTCATCCAAGACGCCATCGAGATTTTCAAAGGGAAACTCCGCGCTTAAACTCAATCTGACTCACTATGAATATAGCCAAACTGATGGAACAAGCCAAGAAGCTGCAGGAAGCGCAAGCCGATCTCTCCAACAAGACTGCGCAAGCGAGCGATCCCTCCGGGAAGGTGACCGCGGTCGCCACCGGAGCGGGCGAACTGCAATCGCTCACCATCGACCCCGCCATCATTTCCTCCGACGATGCGGAATTTTTGCAGAATCTGATTCTCACCACCTGCAACACTGCCCTCAAGGAAGCCCGCGATCAGGCCGCCAAGGAAATGGCAGCCAACTTCAAGATTCCGGGCATGGGTTGAGTGAAGCGCCCCGCACCCTCTCCCAGGAGGAGACAGTGGGCCGGGGAAGCGCGGGAAGCAGGAGAGGCAACAGTCTCTCCATCGTCGCCACTTCTCCACTAGTGACCAGCTGAAGACCACCTCTCCCCTCCTTCACCGGACGGGGCAAAACCTCTCGCACCCGGCGCGCCACCGCCGGTCCGGTATCGACCAAAGCCACTTGGGGAAAACGCCGCGCAATAACGGGCTTCAAAAACGGGTAGTGGGTGCAACCCAGAACGAGAACATCGGCCCCGGCCGCGACCAGGCCGCCAGCATACTCCGCCACGGCCTCCTCGACCTCCGGTCCCGTCAGAATGCCGGCCTCCACCAGCTCCACAAAGCGTGGGCAGGCCTGGGTCAGCACTTCGCGCCCCCCACCACAGCGGGCCACCAAATCAGCAAACATTTGCCCGGTCAGACTGGCCTCGGTGGCCAGCACCCCGATGATGCCCGCCGCACTCAGAGCCACCGCGGGCTTGACCCCCGGCTCCATTCCCACAAAGGACAAGCGGGGCCACCGCTCGCGGCACCAACGGATGGCCTGGATGGTGGCGGAGTTACAAGCGAGCACGATCACCTCCGCCCCGGATTGATGAAGAAACTCTACAATGGCCCCCACCCGTTCGCGCAAGACCTCCGTGCTCTTGTTCCCATACGGGCAAAAAGCGGAGTCCCCCACATAGACGAGATCTTCGCCCGGCATCAACGAACGCAATTCCCGCACCACGGACAGGCCGCCCACTCCCGAATCCATCACCCCAATCACGGAGACACGGTATAAGAAAGAGAGTGCCAGCTGGAAAGCGCCATTCGTGACCAAGATCGCAAAAATCCCGGGTGGACCTTCCCGCAGCAATCGCGCACAGTCCCGTCAATGTCAGTCGGACCTCTTTCTCAAAAAGTATTCGCCCGCGCCCAAACCTTGATTCCCGGAGGAGTCAACTCCCCGGTGAGAGCCTTCAAGAACGTCGATGGCGATCCCTTCTTCGTGCGGCGCGGCAAAGGTGCCCGCATCGAAGATATCGATGGCAAGCACTACATCGACTACGTGGGCTCCTGGGGCCCGAACATTCTCGGCCACGCCCCCATCCCGGTGACCAATGCCATCCATGAAGCCTCCAAAGACGGCGTCTCCTACGGCATTCCCAATCTCTATGAAGTGGAGATGGCCCAAAAGATCATCGATTGGGTGCCATCAGTGGAAAAAGTGCGCATGACGAACTCGGGCACGGAAGCCACCATGTCGGCCATCCGCCTGGCCCGCGGTTACACCGGGCGCGATAAAATCATCAAGTTCGAAGGCCACTACCATGGCCATGCCGATTCCCTGCTGGTGGCTGCGGGCTCCGGCGCCCTGACCCTGGGAGAGCCTGACTCGGCGGGAGTGCCAGCATCTTTCGCGGGTGAGACCATCGTTCTGCCATACAATGACCCGGCGGCCCTCGAAGCGGCCTTTGCCCAGCACGGAGACCAAATTGCCGCCATCATCACCGAGTCCTACCCCGCCAACGCCGGGCTGGTCTTTCCCCGCCCCGGCTATCTGACCCTTCTCCGTGACATCACCGCGAAACACGGGGCCCTTCTCATCTTTGACGAGGTCATGACCGGCTTCCGCCTCGCGAAAGGCGGAGTGCAGGAGCTGGAGGACTACACCGCCGACCTCGTCGCGATGGGCAAAGTCATCGGCGGCGGCCTGCCGGTGGGAGCATTCGGGGGTCGCGCCGACATCATGGACCACCTTGCCCCCGTTGGTGCAGTCTACCAGGCGGGCACCCTTTCCGGCAATCCGCTTGCCATGGTTGCGGGCCTCACCCAACTGCGCGAGCTGGCGGACAACAATGGCTACCAGCGCTTGGCCGAGCTCGGCGGCCGCTTCGCCTCCGGTCTTCGCCAAATTCTCAGCGAAAAAGGCATTCCTCATCGCGTCAATCAAGTCGGCTCCATGTTCTGCCTCTACTTTCTCGACGAAGAAATCATCAACGTCGAGACCGTGCAAAAGCAGGATTTCACTCTCTTCAAGAAGCTCTTCTGGAACTGCTTGGAAGAGGGCGTTTATCTCGCCCCCAGCCCCTACGAAACGGGCTTTATCTCCATGGCCCACACCCTCGCCGATATCGACGAGACCCTGGAGGTCATCTCCGACGCCGTCGCCAAGTGGTGAGCGGCAAGGAAAACGACCACGTCCTCCAAGGCCCGAACCCCTCCCCTTCCGGGAGGTCACTTCGGGTCTTTATTATTGCTCCGGGTCAGGCGCACCCGCTCGGAGCAATAGCAACAGCGAAGAACCTTCGGGAAAAAGAGCAACGACACGGCCATGGGAATGCGGCGACTCCCTAGCCAAGTGGGCACCCGGGGCTTGGTCAGCTTCTTGGGAGACATGAACAAGGAAGCGCGACAGAGGGGGCAGGTGATACGACGGGCATTGGCCAGAACGTTGAGAGCACTGAAAATCAGCACCCCCAGCGACACCCCCACCCAGAGGGCCAGCTTCTTGTCAGGATTGAGATGAAAAAACAGCAACCACACCACCAGACCCAAGGTCGTCACCAGAGACAGACGCATCAAGAGGAAGCAAAGAGCCCCCAAGGCAAAGCGGCCACGCGATACCACATTCTTTTGACGGCTGCGGCCGTCATTCGCTGAGCGACTCATGACAACTGGTCGGTTGGGGCCGAGCAAAACCCACGTTCCCGATTCGGCAGAAGAGAATGGGGAGGAATAGTTCGAGACAAAGGGGTTAATCTCCCGAACAGAACAAGCCGACGGGAAGGGCATTGGGATAAACGCATGAGAGGAGGAAGTATTTTAGGGGGAGAACAACAGCCCTGTTCTTTTCAGTAAAAAGGGAACAAGCGGCTGTTGCCGGGAAATTTTCAACCCGTTGTTCTCACTGAGGACAAGGAAAATCGTCCCCGGAAGGTATTTTCTATCAGAAATTTTTCCCAAAAACATCAAACCGGGTGACGGAAAGGCTTTTATGCCCAGTGCGAACGGAAAAAAAGAAGCGATTGAAAAAGAATCGGCTTGATTTTTGGTTGCAGCTCCCTAGCCTCCGCCGCCCCATGGCAAGAACATCTGGCAAAGCCAAAACCCGCAAAGCCGTCGCGAAACGATTCAAAGTGACTGGCACGGGCAAGATCTTGCGCCGCAAGCAGGGTAAGCGCCACATTCTTACGAAGAAATCTCGTAAGCGGAAGCGTTCACTCGGCAAGGCAGTGTTGGCCGACGAAACCAACGTCAAGGCCATCCGCGAGAACATGCCCTTCGGGTAACCATAGACAGAATCCCCCGCGCCGCCTGTTTCCGCTGGAAACCTGAATAAACGAGACGGCCGGGGACGAACGACAAAAACCGTTTATTCAAAGTAGAGACTAAAACATGCCAAGAGCAACCAACGGACCAGCCTCCCGGAAACGCCGGAAACGCGTATTATTGCGCGCCAAGGGTTTTCGCGGCTTCCGCTCCAAACTGTATCGCTACGCCAAAGACGCCGTCTACAAGGCCCGTCAGTATGAGTATCGCGACCGTAAGAAACGTAAGGGCCAATTCCGCCGCCTCTGGATTCAGCGTATCAACGCCGGCTCCCGGGCCCAGGGCTTGACCTATTCCCGCTTCATTGAGGGATTGAACGCCGCCGAAATCGCGGTGGACCGGAAAGTCCTCGCTGACCTCGCCGTCAACGACATCGAAGCCTTCAACACCTTCTGCGAAGCGGCCAAGCAAGGCCTGGAGCAGAAAGCACAGAAAGCCGCCTGAGGACCTTTCCTCCAACCTGAACCCCTTAAACGAAAGCAAACTTTATGGTAGCACTGAGACTGACCCGCAAAGGCACAAAGGACCGTCCCTACTACAAGATCGTGGCTGTCGACAGCCGCACTCGTCGTGATGGACGCCCCATTGAGCAAGTGGGCACTTACAATCCCATGGAAGAGGGAGTGAACTACACTCTCGATCTCGAGAAGGCTGAAAAATGGCTCTCCAACGGCGCCCAGCCCTCTGAGACGGTGAACAGCATCATTCGCAAGGCGCGCAAAGCGGCCAAAGCGAATTCCTAAGCACCCTCTCCTCTCCAATTATTTTCGGCCTCTCCTCAGGTTTTCTGAGGAATAGGCCCCTTCAAATCGACCCTGCAGCGGGTCGATTTTTTTTTACCCACATGCCCGGGGCATTCCTTTCCCGCTACCGGTCTCAACTCGGGCCTACCCGGCATTGCGCCCGTCCTCAATCTGTGGAATGACTCTTCCCGTCCATGACTCCCGACACCCTCGCCCTTCTCATCGTCATCGCTCTTTTCCTGCTCTGGAAACTCGATTTTGTCGCCACGCTGCTCACCCTCAAGAATCTTAAACCGGAATTGCCGGGGGAATTCGCCGATGTCTGGGATGAGGAAAAGTATGCCCAATCGCAGGCCTATGAACGAGCAGGAGCCAAGTTCAGCATCGTCTCCTCCGTCGTTTCCCTCACCGCCCTCCTCGCCTTCTGGTTCGCGGGCGGATTCGGCGCGCTGGATGATTGGGCCCGCTCCTTCGGCTTCGGAGCCATCGCCACTGGTCTCCTCTTCATGGGGAGCCTCTTTCTGCTGAGCACCCTCTTGTCACTGCCTTTCGACATCTACCACACCTTCGTTCTGGAGGAAAAATTCGGTTTCAACAAGACCACCCCCGCTACCTTTGCCAGCGATCAACTCAAAAGCCTCCTCCTCACCGCGCTTCTCGGACTTCCCCTCCTCGCCCTCATCCTTTGGCTCTTTCTCACCCTCGACTACGCCTGGGTTTACGCCTGGATCGCTGTCACCGCCCTCTCCCTGCTGCTCACCTTTCTCGCCCCCAGCCTCATTCTCCCCCTTTTCAACAAATTCACCCCCATGGAAGATGGCGAACTGAAGAGCGCGATCAACGCCATGGCCGAGAAATGCGATTTTCCCCTGGCCGGGCTTTACGTCATTGACGGCTCCAAGCGCTCGACCAAATCCAACGCCTACTTCACCGGCTTTGGCAAAACCAAGAAAATCGCCCTCTACGACACCCTCATCGAGAGCCAAAGCACCGAGGAATTGGTCGGCGTGCTCGCGCACGAGATTGGCCATTTTAAGAAAAAGCACATCATCCAGCGCATCCTTCTCTCCGTGGTGCAGACCGCCCTCATTTTCTTCCTTCTCGGGCTGGTGACCAGCCCTGATTCCCCCTTCACCCGCACTCTCTTCGAGGCCTTCCGGGTGGACCAGATTTCCTATCACGTCGGACTGGTCATCTTCTTCATCCTCTTCAAGCCCGTGTCCCGCCTGATCAATATTGGCCTCAGCCTCCTCTCCCGCAAACACGAATTCGAAGCCGATCACTACGCCGCGACCGCGCAAGGCAGCCCCGAGCCTCTGGTCACCGCTCTGAAGAAACTCTCCCGCAACAATCTCGCCAACCTCACCCCCCATCCCCTGGAGGTCTTCCTGCACCACTCCCACCCGCCCATCCTCGAGCGCATCAAAGCCCTCCGGAGCTGACCTTTGGCCCGTCACGAGCGCGCTCTTTCACAAGTTTTTCCCAAGTTATTCACAATGGCGGGACCTCAATGGGAAAAACCGGACCCGGAAGCCGGAAAGAGCCGATTCCGTGCCAAAGCGAATGTGAATAAGTTGTGAATCACTGTTCACGACCCGATCCAGAAAACCCACAAGCAGCTTAAAAAAGGCCAGTTAAGACTGTTCACATCTTGAAATTCTCTGCTCATAAGTTTTTCCCCTACGGCATGGAACGCCGATAACAACGGCCGTTTCATGTTCCACCAAAGAAGACTTGGAAGGGCGCGACCCTCATGATTCGGGTTTTTGAGAGACTTTTCACAAAGTTATTCACATCGCTTGCGAGCCTGTTGGGGGTGCTGCCAAAGAGGGCCTAAAAAATCCCTGTTTTCCTGCCAACTTGCAGCTTAGCATTTCCCATGCCCGTCGCACTGGACCTCGTCGAAGACATTCTGCGTCTCAAGAAGGAGAAGAACGCCGTCATCCTCGCCCACAACTATCAAGTAGGGCCGATTCAAGATATCGCCGATTACGTGGGCGACTCCCTGGGCCTGGCCTACCAGGCCCGCGAAACCGACGCCGATGTCATTGCCTTTTGTGGCGTCCACTTCATGGCGGAAACAGCGAAGATTCTCAACCCCGAGAAAACGGTGGTGCTACCCGACAAGGACGCCGGCTGCTCATTGGAGCAAGCCTGCCCCGCAGACCAGCTCGCCGCCTTTCTCAAAGAGAATGCGGAAAAAAACTACTACGTTATCGCCTACATCAACTGCTCGGCAGGGGTCAAGGCTCTCTGCGACGTCATCTGCACCTCGGGCAACGCCCCTCTCATTGTGGAGAAGGCCCCTCTCGATCGACCCATCCTCTTCGTCCCCGATGCCAACCTCGGCCAGTGGGTGATGGAGCAAACGGGCCGCAAGATGGACCTTTGGCAGGGCTCTTGCTACGTCCACGTCGAATTCACCCGGGACTCCATTCATCAAATCAAAGACGAGTATCCCGACGCCCTCGTGGTGGCCCATCCCGAATGCACCCAAGCCGTGAGATTGCTGGCCGATGAAGTCTGCTCCACGGAGAAAATGATTCACTTTTGCAAGACCGCCCCCAGCAAAAACATCGTCGTCGTCACCGAGTCCGGCATGCTGCACCGTCTGCGCAAGGAATGCCCGGATAAGAACCTCATCGCCGGTCCCACCGACCACTGTGCCTGTGCGGACTGCCGCTACATGAAGATGAACACCCTGGAAAAGCTGCACGCTTGCTTGGACAATCTTGAGCCACGAGTGGAAATCCCAGAGAAAGTGCGAGTCGAAGCGGAAAAATCACTCGTTCGCATGCTGGAGCAATCCCGCTAGAACAACTCCATCACCACTTGCCCCGTGCCTTCCTCCACTGCGAGCGGCACAGGCGGGGGGTCAAAGACCGGCATCCAGCCTGTCACTTCGTCCTGGGAAGCCACCCGGACTTCGCGCAGCCCGAGACCGGCGAAGGCTTGGCCCGCCACCGCGGCAGTGTTGCAATCTTTGCTCAGGTGGCCCAGCACGACACGCTCCAGTCCGCAGCCCTGCAGCTCGCGGGCCAGCTCGCAGGCCTGCTCATTGGACAAGTGCCCGTGGCGGGAAGCGATGCGCTGCTTCAAGGACCAAGGGCGCTTTTCATCCTCGGCCAACATCCGGTCGCAGTAGTTGGCCTCCAGAACCATGGCGCTGACCCCCCCCAGCCGTTGCCGCAAGCCCGTGCTCACGTGCCCCAGATCGGTGAGCACACTGGCGCGATGGCTGGGACCGGAAAAGAGAAAACCCACCGGATCGACGGCGTCATGGGGAATGGCGAAACTCTCCACCTCAATGCCCGCGCACTCAAAGCCCTGCCCGGCGGAAAAGAGTTTCCACTGCCGCACCGAAGTCACCTTGCGAGCGAGAACTTCTTGAGTCAGCGCCGTGGCATAGACGGGGACGTCGAACTTGCGGGCAAAAACCTGCAGCCCCTTGACGTGATCGCCGTGCTCATGGGTGATGAGCAGGCCTGCCAAGTCCCCGGGCTCGACCCCCAGCTGTTGCATTCGGAGGACCAACTGCTTGGCACTCAGACCCGCATCCACCAGCAAGACGCCCGCTCCCGTATCGAGCAAGGTGGCATTACCGCCGCTTCCGCTTCCCAAGACCGCCAACTTCATCCGAAAAGCAGTCTACACCCGGGAAAAGAACGGACTCAACCCCCCAGCGGGTAATTCTCGCGAACACACTTTTGCATTTGGCAAGGGGCCGACCCGGCGTAGACTGGCCCCATGGACGCAGTTTGGAATTTTGTCACCAGCCCATTCGGAGGAGGCTTGACCGTTGGTCTGGCCATCGGCCTCACTCTCCTTTTCTTCAACTGGAAGTCTTCCCTGGCGGCCAAGCGCACTCTCAAGAAAGAGAACAAGCGCGTGGTCGATGAAATGCGCGATCTCGAGCGCCACCTCAATACCCAGCTGAAAATCAATGCCTCAGGCAACTCTTCGGTCCAGGATAAAGTGGACCAGCTCAAGGAGCAGAACGAGACCCTGCGGGTGAATCTGGCTGCGCTGCAAAACAAGCCCGGCCGCAGTGAACTGCGCGCGCTCCACACCATGGAGACCGCCGTGCGCCTGATGCGCGAACAAGCCCCCGGCTTCGCCTCTGCCTGGGAAGTCGCCCTCCGGCAGGCTGAAAACGAATACGACGAAGCCACCAGTGGCCTGCGCAAGCTCGTCCGCAAAGTCATCGCTCTTCCCAGCCCGGCAGAAGCCAGTGACGAAGACGAGGGCAAGAAAAAGCGCAAAGAGGACTAAACCCGCCACTCAACTCCTTTTCCTCAGCCGCAGCCCCTCACCGGGCTGCTTTTTTTGCGCCTCCCGGATCGGCAACTTTCTCTTCTGGCAAGCCCGGCGGGAAAGTGTTCCGTTCAACCAGCCCTACGCCTCCTGCTCCGGTGCCACGGGCACCAGAATAGCGTCCTCCATGCCGTGGATTTTCTTCTTATCCGCAGGCACAATGGTAGCGAGGCATCCTCCCAGGGTCACTCCTTCCGCCGTCACAAAATAGTAGGGACACAGCCGGGCCCGGCCGGACATCACCTCGACCGCTCCGCTTTCGGGATCAAAGTAGGGATGCTCGATAAGCTTCGCTTCCTTGAACTCCTGCATCATCCACGGCTGGGAGTCGCGCTCGGCCACCGCCTTTTTCACCAATCCCGCCCAGCGTTCGCCGGGTTCGTCGTGCCCGATGTGGACCCCACGGCTGCCCCAGGCTTGCGCACTGAAACCCGAGACTTTCAACACCAGGCGCCGCTCCTTCTGGCTAAGGGCCCCCACCTCATCCCAAGAGGGAACCTCCAAGCCGGGAAGAGCGGCGAAGGGAGGCAGCGGGGTAGGATCGGGAACCCAGCCCCGAGGAACCCACTTTTGCAGCAAGCTGAGATGCTTGCCACGCAGCTCCTGTCGCCAGAGCGCCTGCAAGCCGGGAGTGTGCAGCAGAGCGAGCCAGAGCTTTTCCTCGAAATGAGGCTTCAAAGGCGGCGTCAAACCAGTCCTCCCCTCCCCTCCCGCCAAGGCAGGAATATTCTCCCAATCGAAGAGTTCAAAAAAGCGGTAGCCAGCCTCCCCTCGCCAATCCTCAGCCCGGTGGACTGTGACTCCCTCCATGCGCTCCGCCAGCCACTCCATCTCAGGCCGGTAATCGGCAGCCTCCTCGGAGACAAAAATTCGCCGTCCCTCGGGGGAGAGAATCGATTGCAAGCCACTGCTCATGCCCTCCGGACCTCCCAAGGCCTCCGGATAAAGAGAAGCCAACCAGGCCGTCACCCCCATCCCACCGGGCACGGAATCCAGCTCGGAAATGGCAAAGCCCTCATCGGTCAGCATCAGGTCGGGCCGAATTACCTGCGGCACAACCTCGGCCTGCGCCCCGTTCCGCTGCCAGGCCACCAACCAGTCCGGCTTCCCCGCATCCAGCAATTCCGCCAGCCAGGGAGCCACGCGCCCTTTTGCACTGCGGCGGTAGAGCCGGTCCTGGGCTTGCTGAAAAGCCGCCAGAATCGGGCCCATGCGCTCCAGGTCGCGAATCTCCCGCGCGGGCAAACGAAGGGGTTCCGGTGACAACAGCCAGTTCTTGCCGGAGAACAGCCCCTGCTCGGGCCAAGCATCTTGAATTTGTGAAACTGAAAGCATGAATCGTGGGCAGGGCCAGACATTGCACCCTAACTGAGGCCGCGCAAGGCCTCGCGGATCAATTCGTCCACCCCCGCCCCCGCCCGGGCCTTCGCCACCGCCGCCACCGCTTTGCGAGCTTCTGCCTGCTTGTAGCCGAGCGCAATGAGAGCCAATTCAGCATCGCGGGCGGCATTGCCACCCGCGGCCTCCGCCGCATGCCAATTCTCCACCACGCCCACTTTGTCTTTGAGCTCGAGGATAATCCGTTCCGCAGTCTTCTTCCCCAGCCCCTTGATGCGGGAAAGAGCTGCCACGTCCGCCTCCACTACATGACGTTGGAATTCCTCCACCGGCATCCCTGACAAAATCGCCATTGCAATGGAAGGACCAATGCCACTGACCCGCTCGATAAGGAGAAGAAACAAATCGCGCTCCTCATCACTGGCGAAGCCGTAGAGATTGTGCGCATTTTCCCGCACGTAGAGATGGGTTTTCAGGAAAATCTCCTTCCCAATCACTGGATTCAGTCGATCGAAGGTCGAAATCGGAATGTGCACCAGATAGCCCACCCCGGCACAACCCACCGTCAGCCGATTGGGCAGGGCATCCCAAACCTCTCCCTTGAGTGCGGAAATCATAAAAAAATTTAGGCTCAGCCCTCGGGCGAGACCAAGCGACAAGAAGCGCTAAGCCCGATTTTTCGCGTCAGCAAAACAAAAATCGCGATTCTGGGTTTGCCTCTCATTCTACAAAAATTAGGCTGGGGACATTTTTTGAGTCGCTTTTGCCACAAAATTGTTCTATACTTCCCCCCCACTATGGCAACTACGAAACGAACCCGGTTCTCACGTCGACTTCCTGACCACGTTACCGACGAACTTGTCACCGTCCTCTCAGCAGAAAAGAAATTTTTCGGATTCAACGAACTTTTTGAGAAGGTCTTCGACCGCTTGAAAGCTCGCAACGCGGTGAGTGGCGGCGAGGAAATGCTGCGTTTACGCGCTTACGAAAAGTTGCAAAACCTCGTCACTCGCGGCCTCGTTGAAAAGGACGGCAAAGAATACAAAGGGCTCGACAAGGTGATGGATGCGCATAGCGACAACACCGCCAATCAAGCCTAAGTTCACCACTTTCGTGCTGGCACTCTGCCCGCAATCCGTTACAAAACCCGCGTTACCCAACGCGGGTTTTTTGTTTTTCACGCCATGCTTACCGATTACTTCCCCGTTTTTCTGCAGGTTCTTCTCGCTGTCGGATTCGCCGCCATCGCTCTGGTGATGAGTCTCTTTCTGGGCAAGCGGGGAAAAGCCGAGGGAGTAAAAAATGAGGCTTACGAATGCGGCATGCTCCCCGTGGGCGACGGCGCTCCCCGCTTCTCGGTCAAGTTCTACCTCGTGGCCATGCTTTTTGTGATTTTCGATATCGAGGCCGTCTTTAGCTACGTCTGGGCGGTCATCTTCCGCGACCTCATTGCGGAGGGCAACACCATGGTCCTTTGGTCCATGATGACCTTTCTCAGCGTGCTGGCCATCGCCTACCTTTACGCCCTCAAGAAAGGGGCTCTAAGCTGGAAATCCTGAAGGAGCCTCCCTCGAGCCGCACTTTTTTGGCAGGAAATGGTCGAATCTTCTTGACCAGAGGCGCGAAAAGCCCTTTTCTCCCCGCCCCGCAACACGGGGGAAATTTTATGTCTAGAGTTTGTAGCATCCGAGGTTCCAAAGTCCGCGTGGGCCGCCGCATCCACCGTTCTGGTTTGGCAAAGAAAAAGGGCGGTATCGGACGTCACGTCACCCAGGTGAACAAGCGTCTGGTCACTCCCAATTTGCAAACCAAGCGCATTTGGGTTCCCGAGCTTGATAAGTTCGTGAAAGTCAAATTGACCGCCAAAGCCCTCCGCACCGTGAACAAAAACGGTGCTTACGTGACTTTGAAGAAGGCTGGCCTTATCTAAACCCGGTCCTTGGCCAGCAATTTTCCAAGAGACGACCCGCGGGTCGTCTTTTTTTGTGTCTCCGGTTCTTTCGCTCGCTTCAGAAATCGAGCTTCTCACCACACTTCCGGCAGAAATTGGCATCGGGCAAATGGCCACTCGTGCCGCATCCCGGGCAAGCCTCGGTGAAATCCTCTTCCTTCTCCATCGCTCGCGCCACTTCGGTGACAAAGATGCCGGTAGGCACCGCAATGACGGCAAAGCCCGAGAGCGAGACTATCACAGTGAGCACCTTCCCCATCACCGTCACTGGGGTGATGTCACCATACCCCAGCGTGGTCATCGTCACGACCGCCCAGTAAATGCCATCCGGAATACTCGCAAATCCCCCCCCCTCTTCATGCTCGAAGAGATACGCCAGCGTTCCCATGATGGCGGCGAAAGTGGCCATCGCAGTGAGAAAGACCGTGATCTTGGCCCGACTGGCGTAGATGGACCGAGTCAAGAGATTCGCTCCCTGCACATGGCTCACCATCTTGAGAACGCGAAACATCCGGAGCAAACGTAGAATGCGGATGACGAGGAGTGACTGCACCCCGGGCAGAAAAAGAGCGAGATAAGTCGGGAGACAGGAAAGGAAATCGACGATGCCAAAAAAGCTGAAGGCGTAGCGGCGCGGTCGGCGCACGAGCCACAGCCGCAAGCCATACTCCAGCGTGAAGAGCACCGTGAAAATCCACTCCAGGGTATAGAAAAGGCCCCCGTAGTCAGCTCGCAGGGAATCCACACTCTCCAGCATCACCACCAGCACCGAGGCCGCGATGATCCAGAGAAGAGCAACATCAAAAGCCTTGCCGGAAGGAGTCTCGGCCTCGAAAATGATCTCCCACAACCGCTGCTTGAGCCCGCTTTGGCCGGCATCCGGCTCCCACTCTTTCATCGTCAATCCCGGCCCAACTTGCTCTTCACCTCGCCCATGGACATCTGGTTATAGTCCTCTTGATCGATGATCAAAGGCTCGGCCTGCACCCGGCGGCGAACCTCGGTCTCCACATCGCCAGGTCGAGCCAAGCGCCGCCCCGCGCCCTCCCGGGCGGAGCCGGTGCGATAAGCCTCCGTCCCGTAAGTCTGCCCCTGGGAATAGGAAGAACCATCCGCCTCCCGAGCCTGCTTCTGGAGAAACCACTCCTCGTCGTCCCAGCGGCTCCGCTGGCCATCGGCAAAGCTCTTGTGCTCGAAGGCCCGGCTCCCTTGCCACTCTTTCTTGGAATAACGGCTGGCGGCAAACTCTTTGCCCTCCCAGCCTCCGCCGATTGTCGCCAACTCTTTGCCCTCGAAACTACTGCGTTTGGAATCCCCGGTAATTTTCCCGTCCTCATCCAGCACGACATCTTTGCTATAATCAGCAAAGCGCTCACTAAGGGCCGATTGCCCGGACCCTTCATCCAGGGCGAGAACCCGACTGGCCCCCTCCCCCGCAGTAGGAGGTTCGCTCTTGTCTCCACTGCAGGAAACCATCTGAACCAACCCTAGAGCCGTCATCACCCCCAAAACCTGAGCCACTCGCATGGACACGGTCTTATCACAAGACCGGCGGGGGCGAAATGGGAAAAAGATGCTCGCAGGCCTTCTTCTCAAACTTGCCCTCCACCCCAGAGCAGCCATGTTAAGTGACCATGTGTGGCCGCTACACTCTGGAAAGCCAGAAACTCGACTTTGAGAAAGCTCTCGCCCCTCTCTTGGGAGCCGGGCCAGACAGTGAAGACTTCGCTCATTTCTGCCGCCAATCCCACTACAACCTGCCCCCTTCGCAAGCCCTTCCCCTCATTCTCGGCCCCGAGCCCCAAGGCTCCCTCCGGCCATGGGGGACGAAAGTCAAAGTGCGGGGCCAGGAACGCTTCGTAATCAACGCCCGCGCGGAGAGCCTGTGGACCTCACCCCTCTGGCGGTCCGCGGCCTCCAGCCCCAATGGCCGCTGCCTAATCCCGGCCACCGGCTGGTATGAGTGGAGAGCGGAGAACTCCACCCGGTGGCCTTACCTTCTGACTACCGTCGACGAGGGCCCCCTTTTTTTCGGAGGTCTCTACAGCTGTCGCTTGGGTGCTTTTGTCATCATCACCACCGAGGCCGGTCCCGACGTCGCCCCGGTGCATCACCGCCAACCCGTCCTCATTCCACCGAAGGATTGGGGCAAATGGCTGCAGGGAGAACGAGAATCCGGGCAAAAACTCACTCTCCCCAGCCCAGCCGGAACCCTACAGAGCCGCAAACTGGCCAGCACCCTCGTCAACTCGCCCAAAAACCAAGGCCCCGAGGTCTTGGAATAGCAATCAGGCAGATTGAGGGCTCGACGAAACCCTCCTCATCCGCCAAAGTCCCCCGCCCACGCAAAAAATGCCGCCGTGGCGGAATGGTAGACGCTGTGGATTTAAAATCCATTGACCTTTGGTCGTGCGGGTTCGAGTCCCGCCGGCGGTATTTTCAGCAGGCTTCCTCCCACAACGTCCTCACAGCCATTCCTTCTGATTCCGCGCCCCGTCCTTGACTTGGCCCCGCGAGTAGAAAGAGTGGAGGTCATGATCCACGCTGACCTCCAACAGGCTCTTAACGAGCAAATCAACCAGGAATTCACTGCCGCCTACAACTACCTCGGCATGTCCGCCTTCTTCGACGCCGAAAGCCTCGACGGCTTCGCCAAATGGATGCACCTGCAGTATGAGGAAGAGCAATCCCACGCCATGCGCCTGCTCCATTATTTACAGGATCGCGGTGGACAGGTGAAGCTCGCCGCCATCCCCAGCCCCCGCCACAGCTTCGACTCTCCACTGCAGGCATTTCAAGAGTCCCTCGCACAAGAGCAGGCCAACACCACCTCCATCAACAAGCTCTACGAACTGGCCACCGATCTCAACGACCACGCTACCAAGAGCCACCTCCAGTGGTTCCTGGATGAGCAAGTGGAGGAGGAAAAGAGCGTGGAAGACGTGATTGCCCTCTTGGAGCGAGTCGGTTCCGACATTTCAGGATTGCTCTATCTCAATGACAAACTGGGCGCCCGCAAACCGGAAGAAGAGGAAGCGGAATAAACAGCTTCCCCACTGAGTCCTTTGCAAGACGGGAAAGAGCGCTTCGGCCCTTTCCCGTCCTTGCTTTCTCGGGATGGCCCTGCTTCACTCCCGCCCTCAAAACCAAGCAACTTTATGGCAAACAAAGACCAAACTGATCCCGTCCGTATGGAAAAAATCGTTTCCCTTTGCAAACGCAAGGGCTTCATCTTCCAATCCGGCGAACTCTACGGGGGCCTGAACGGTTGCTGGGACATGGGTCCGCTCGGCGCGGAGCTGAAGAAAAACGTCAAAGAGATCTGGTGGCGTCGCAACGTGCAGGAGCGCGATGATGTCGTGGGTATGGATGGCTCGATTTTGACCCACCAAGCCGTTCTCACAGCTTCCGGTCACGTAGGCGGTTTTGCCGATCCGATGGCCGATTGCCTTTTATCCAAAGCCCGCCTTCGGGCTGACCAAATCGAGCCCCAATCCGGCACCGCGTATCACTTCACCGGAGCCAAGCACGAGGAAAGTGGCTGGTCGGTAGAGCGCCCCTACTCGGTGCTTTTGAATCAACCCAATCAGGACGAGAACAAGGCGCGCAAGACTGCTCGCGAATACTACTCCCAGTTTCTTAAGGACAAGCAAATTTCCCCCAAGAAGATCGAGCTTCTAGGCGAAACCACCACCGAGGAGAAGGACGTCACCAACTACAATCCTGAAAACGGCTCCCTCCTCACCGAGCCCCGGGCCTTTGAACTGATGTTCAAGACCCATATGGGAGCGTCCGCCGAGGACAATGACCCCAGCTCGGTCGCCTACCTGCGCCCCGAGACCGCGCAGTCCATCTTCGTGCAATATAAAAACGTGATGGACTCCAGCCGGGTGAAGCTGCCCTTCGGCATCGCCCAAATCGGCAAGTCCTTCCGCAACGAGATCAATCCCCGCAACTTCATCTTCCGCAGCCGCGAGTTCGAACAGATGGAGATCGAGTTCTTCTGTCGTCCCGAGGACGGCCTGCGCCTGACCGACGAGTGGCTGGAAGCCCGCCTGCAATGGTATGAGGAAGTGGGCATTCCCCGCGAGAAGCTCCACATCCTCGACATTCCCGATGGCGAGCGCGCCCACTACTCGCAGAAGACCTACGACATCGAGTATGAGTTCCCCTTCGGCGTGCAGGAGCTCGAAGGGGTGGCCTACCGGGGCGATTACGACCTCGGCAAGCACAAGGAAGCCTCCGGCAAGCCGCTCGAATACTTCGACCCCGAGACCAAGGAAAAGTTCATTCCCCACGTGGTGGAGCCCTCCGCCGGTTGCGACCGCACCGTGCTGGCCCTCATTTGCGAAGCCTTTGACGAAGAAGACCTCACCAAAGAAGGCGGCAAGCCCGACATCCGCACCGTGATGCGCTTCTCGCCCAAGGTGGCACCGGTCAAAGCCGCCGTCTTCCCCCTTCTCAAGAAAAACGAGGAGCAGGTCCGCATCGCGAAAGAGATTCAGCAGGAACTCCGCCAGTGGATGAACGTGGACTACGACGATGGGGGTGCGGTGGGTCGCCGCTACCGCCGCCAAGACGAGATCGGCACGCCCTTCTGCATCACCGTCGACTTCGAGACCCTCGGGGAAGAAGGCGAAGAACTCAAGGATACCGTCACCATCCGCGAGCGCGATTCCATGGAGCAGACCCGCCTCCCCATCGCCGAGGTGCTGCCTTACCTCCTGAAGCGCATTCGCTAACCTCACCCCCGGGCGCGGACGATGTTGCACAGCTTGTCCATCCAAGGCTATCGTTCGCTGCTCGACGTCTCGCTCAAGCTGGCTCCCCTCACCGTGGTGCAGGGGGCCAATGGAGCGGGCAAATCTAATCTCTACAAGGCCCTGCGCCTCTTCTCCGCACTCGCGGAGGGAACCTTCCCACAAGCGATGGCTGCGGAAGGGGGCACGCCGAGCTGCTTCTGGGCCGCCCCCACGCCTGGCCCCCAGGGCCCCAAGACCATCTCGCTGAACGCCCGCACCGCCGCCTTCGACTGGCAGGTCAAGTTCGGCCTCGTGCCCACCACACCGGGCGATCCCACCTTTTTCCGCACCGATCCGGATGTGAAAAAGGAGACGCTGCGCAGCGAGACCGCCACCCACAGCCGGGCGGCCTGGAGCCGCGAGATTTCCCACACCGAGTCCCTTCTCTCCTACATCCGCGATTCCGCGAACTACCCCGAGCTAGCCCAGGCCCGGGAAGACATCCTCTCCTGGCGATTCTACGAAGGGTTCCGCAGCGACGACCATTCTCCTCTCCGCCAGCCCAGCGCCCGCTATTGGTCCCCCGTGCTGCATCCCGATGGCTCCAATCTGGCCGCCGCCCTGCAGACCATCCGCGAGTCCTCCTTCCCCTATCGGCTGGAGGAAATCATCGCGCGAGCCTTTCCCGAACACAAACTGGAGATCGATGGCGAAAACGCTTCCCAGCTGGGCATTCGCTGGTCCCATCCCGACCTCAAGCGTCCTCTGGCGGCGCACGAGCTCTCCGATGGCACGCTACGCTTCCTGGCCCTCACCGCAGCCTTGCTCGCGCCCCAGCCCCCGAGCTTGCTCGTGCTCAATGAACCGGAGAACAGTCTCAATCCTTCCCTCTTTCCCGCCTTGGAACAGTTGATCGAATGGGCCAACGAGGCCTCCCAGGTCCTCGTCATCACCCACTCCGAAGCCCTCGCCACCCACTTGCAGGAACAAAAAAACGCCCTTCATCACCAGTTGGTGTTGAAGGACGGAGCGACCCGCCTGGCTCAGGATGCCGAAGCCAGACGGGTGTGGAATTTTGATTAAAAAGGCCTACTTGAGATAGGACCTCAGCATCCAGAGGGTCTTTTCGTGAACCCGGATGCGCTCGATGAAGAGGTCTTCGGTCTCCGCATCACCCGCCTCGCCGGAAATCTCACGGCCCTTTTTGGCATTGGCTACGAGCAATTCGTGATATTCCACGAGATTTGCCACATAGTCTTTGGCCGGGAGGCGACGCTCCATCGCGCCCACTTTGCTCATCTTGGCCAACATATCGAGTCCGCCCGGGGCATAAGCTTCGAGGGTGCGCAAATGCTCGGCGATGTCGTCCACGGCGGTGAAGAGTTCTTCATATTGTCCTTGGAAGGCGACGTGAAGCTGAAAGAAATCAGGTCCTTCCACATTCCAATGGGCCAAGTGAGTCTGCGCCATCAAGGCATAGGTATCGGCAATCAAAGTCTCGAGAGCAGTCACGATCTCTGCTCCCTTTTCAGTATTTACAGTTGTGGTTGCTGGCATGGTAGCAAACTGAACCCATTCCTCGTTTCCGCAAGGAGAGATTGATAAAAATCACTCTCCCGTGACCGCCAGATGGGTGGAGATCACCGCTTCTTTGCAGACCGGATCACAATAGCCCTCGTGCTCTCTTTCACAATCCGGACAGCAAAAGTGGCGCTCGTTGCAACGGCTATAGGTGCAGTTGATCTGAATATCGCAAGGCTCGCCACACCAATGGCACCGGGCGATCACCTTGGCCCCCGCAGTGCGGTTGACCTCGACCCCGATGCGCTCATCAAAGACGTAGCATTTGCCCTCGAAGCCTTCTCCACGCGCTTCTTCATCCTTGCCGTAAGTGACAATGCCGCCGTGGAGTTGATAGACTTGGTCGAAGCCCTCCCGCTTGAGGAAGCCGCTGAACTTTTCACAGCGAATCCCCCCCGTGCAGTAGGTCATGATCTTCTTCCCCGCCAACTCCTCACGGTGTTCACGCACCCAGCCGGGGAGGTCACGGAAGCTCGGCACATCGGGCAAAAGGGCCCCTTCGAAGCGGCCCATTTCCCATTCGTAATCATTGCGGGCATCGATGAGGACGACGTCATCCCGCTTCATCATCTTCTTCCACTCCCCCGGGTTGAGATAGTCCCCGGTGACCTCGCGGGGCGAAAAATCCTCCTCTCCCAAGCCCAAGGTCACCACCTCCGAGCGAGCCTTAACCGAGAGGCGGGGAAAGACATGGTCCTCCGCCGGATCGACTTTCCATTCCATCCCAGCGGTCAAGGGATGCTCGTCCATAACCCGTTGATATTCCTTCGTCGCCTCCTCCGGACCGGAGACCGTGCCGTTGATGCCCTCGCGAGCCACCAGGATGCGCCCGCGCAGTCCCAAGGTTTGGCAGAGGTCGTATTGCCATTGGCGGTAGCCCTCGACGTCCTCGATTTCGGTGTAGAAATAGTAGAGGAGAATGCGGAAATTCATGGGCGGGGTGTGGCAAAGAAAAAGAGCAAGCGGAAGTCTGAATTACAAGCAGGGAGCGCCCTCACAAGCTGGTGAGGAGATAGATCACCCGCTCACCGGCCTTGCCCAGTTGCCGCTTTTCAGCGGAGACCCTGGTGGCGAGGAGTTCCTCCATCAAGCGCACCTCGTAGGCCCGAGCCCGGGGATACTCGGCAAAGAGGGCGCTGAGAGGATTGTGAAACTCTTCCACGCGCAAACCTTCCCCCGGTTGATAATGAATCCGGGCCGAGGCCCCATGGCTCTCCCACAAATCCACGTAACGGGTGCAGCGTTCGACGAGAGACTTGCCCACCGCGATGCGTGGATGCCATTCCTCGGCCCGCTTTTGAAAAAAACGAAAGAGCAGCTTCTCCGGAGCATTATCCCCAAACTGCTCACCCACAGCGTTCATAAACTCCAATGTGAGCTCGACTCCCGCCTGCGGAAATAGAGGTTCCGCTGCCGCAGTGAGACGATAGAGTTTTTCCGGACGCCCGACTCCCACTTGTGAACGCGGCACCCGCCAGCATTTCAGATAGCCCTGCCCTTCCAGCTCGTCGCAATGCTGCTTGACCCCCATGTAGCTTTTGCCCAATTGGCGGGCCAAATCCGAGATCGGCAACCCCTCGGACTTCTTGAGCGCCTCTAGGATTTCCACCCGGGTAGGGCGGGCAATATCACGCACGGCTTGCGAAAACATGGCCAGAATCTACTCCGGGACGGGACGAGAACCAAAAGCCCTTCGGGTCATCTCCTGCTCCGTTCTTTGACATCACCGCGCGACGACCTAGAATAGACCAACTCGCACATGACCCACGACCCGATTTACCAGCGCGAAATCCAATTCCGCAGTCCAGCACCCGGCCGTTTTCCGGAGGTTTCGCCCGACGACTGGAACTCCCACCTCTGGCAGTTGAAAAATTCCATCAAGACCCTGCCACAGTTGGAAAAGCACCTCACCTTGGCGGAAGAAGAACGCGCGGGCATGCTGCTCACCGGGACCAAGCTCGCGACTTCCATCACTCCGCACTTTTTCAATCTCGTCCACGAAAGCGACCCCGACGATCCCATTCGTCGCCAAGTCGTCCCGCGCATCGAAGAATCTCTCACCGATCCCAGCGAGATGTCGGACCCCTGCGGTGAAGACTCCCACATGCCGGTGCCTGGGCTGGTGCACCGCTACCCGGACCGCGTCCTTTTCCTCGTCACCGACCGCTGTGCCTCCTACTGCCGCTACTGCACCCGCTCGCGGGTGGTCTCGGGCGTCTCCGACCAAAAGCTAGAGACCCAGTGGGAAGCGGCCTTCCAGTATCTGGAACGCACCCCCCAGGTGCGCGACGTGCTCCTCTCCGGCGGAGATCCCCTCCTCCTCTCCGACAACCGACTGGACAAAATTCTCACCCGCCTGCGCCAGATTCCGCACATCCAGTTTGTGCGCATCGGCTCCCGCATCCCCGTCTTCCTCCCCCAACGCATCACCCCGGAGCTCTGCGCCATGCTGGAGAAACACCACCCCCTTTTCATCTCCATCCACTGTAACCACCCCCGCGAGCTCACCAGTGAGGTCCGCGATGGCTTAGCCCGCCTGAGTAAGGCTGGCATCCAGCTCGGCAACCAGTCCGTGCTCCTCAAGGGCGTGAATGACAGCCTCCCGGTGCACGCCGCCCTCCTCCACAAGTTGCTCATGTGCCGCGTGAAGCCCTACTACCTCTACCAATGCGACCTCATCCAGGGCTCGTCCCACCTGCGCACCTCGGTGCAGACCGGTCTGGACCTCATCGAGAAATTGCGTGGCCACACCACCGGCTACGCCCTGCCCCAATATGTTCTCGATGCCCCCGGTGGCGGTGGCAAGATCCCTCTCAACCCGAACTACGTGGTCTCCCGTAGCCCGGAGGAGGTCGTCCTGCGCAACTACGAGGGCAAGAAGTTTGTCTACCCGGAAGTCAGCGGCAAGCTCGCGGAACTCTAGGGCCCGGCCTCCTCCCGCCCCGGCCACGAGCCCTCCCTTCGCCCGACTTCTCGAAAAGATCGTGAGCGGGGTCGCCTTTGCTCCCTGAACCTACTCGACCAGCCCCTCTTTGCGGGCTTGGTTCCAGTAGGCGTATTCGTTGCGGTTAAAGTCGATATATTCCGGAGAGAGATCGGAGGTGTAGATGGTGTATTCCGACTGCCCGAGGTTCAGGTCAATGGTGATCTTGAAGCGGTCCCGCTTGGCAATGGCCCGGATCTGATCCAGCGAAGTCTCTGCCACCAGACCGCCAATGCAGGCCGGCAAATCCTCGTAATAAATATCGATCAACTCCTCGCGAATGGGCGCGCGGGAGTAACCCACGGCATGAATGACCCGTCCCCAGTTCGGGTCCTCCCCGTTCCAGGAGGCCTTCACCAACTGCGACTTGGCCACCGCTTCGGCCACCTTCTTGGCATCCAGATAGGTGCGCGCGTTCTTGACTTCCACCGTGACAAACTTGGTCACCCGCTCGCCATCGCGCACAATTTCCTTGGCCAGATTGGTCAATACATACTCCAGGGCATCAGTGAACTGCCGGCTGGCCTTGGACTCGCGTTCGATGCACTTGTTGCCCGCCGCCCCATTGGCCAGCACGAGCACGGTATCATTGGTCGACATATCGCCATCGATGGTGATGCGATTGAAGGATGCTTCCACGGCCTCCAGGAGAGAACGGTCCAGGCAATCGCGGCTGATGGCCGCATCGGTGGTCACAAAGCACAACATCGTCGCCATGGAGGGGCAGATCATGCCCGCCCCCTTCACACAAGCGCCAATGGTGATGGTCTTGCCTCCGATTTCGGTCGTGACGGCCAGCTCTTTGTGGCGGGTGTCGGAGGTCATTATGGCCTTCGCAACATCCGTGCCGCGATTCGCAGAAAGAGTTTTCACCAAGTCCTCCCCGTGGGGCAAAATGCGCTCCATGGGCAAGGGCAAGCCTATCACTCCAGTCGAGCAGACCCCGACCTCGCGACGCCGGATATGGAGCGGCTTGGCCACGCTCTTGGCCATCGCCCGGGCGTCCTCCACCCCTTTTACCCCCGTGCAAGCATTGGCGTTGCCAGAGTTAGCGATAATGGCGCGGATCTCGTTGTTGCGGAGGTGGGCTTGCGAGACCCTCACCGGTGCCGCTTTCACCCGGTTGATGGTAAAGGTTCCGGCAGAAGTGCAGGGCCGTTCAGAGTAGACCAGGGTCAAATCGAGCCGCTTGGCATCGGGGTTCTTGATGCCAGCGGAAACCGCACTGGCGAGAAATCCAGTAGGAGCACACACTCCACCGTTCACTGTATCGTAAGGCATGGGGATAATTGAATTCAAGGGGGGGTTAGAGATTGAGGAGACCGGCCGTAGCGGGCAAGCCATGCAGCAGATTGAATGCCTGCAGGGCTTGGCCAGAGGCTCCTTTGGTCAGATTGTCTTCCGCCGAAGTCACCACCACCCGGTTGGTGCGGGCATCGTGGTGCCAGCCAAAGTCGACAAAATTAGTCCGGGTCACATGGGCCGTATCGGCCGCTCCCCCTTCACCCAGCAGGCGGACAAAGGCTTCCTCACCGTAGGCCGACTCGTAGACCGCGCTGAGTTCGCTGAAATCAGCCCGCAAGGTCGCCGTGATGGTGGAGTGAATCCCCCGCGTCACCGGAACGAGATGAGGTGTGAAAGTGATGGTCACCCTTTCGCCCGCAGCCAAGGAAAGCTCTTGCTCAATCTCAGACAAATGCCGGTGCTTGGGGAGCCCGTAAGCCCGTAGAGACTCGTTCACTTCGGCAAAAATCAAAGGCAACGCCGCCTTACGACCAGCCCCGGAAACCCCGCTGAGCGAGGAAACCACAATCGAGTCCGGGGCAATCAAACCCGCCCGCAAAAGAGGAACCAGGGGAAGAATGATGGAGGTGGGATAGCAGCCCGGCGAAGCAACCAACTGCGCGGCTTTGATCTCCTCGCGATAAAGTTCCGGCATCCCATAGACCGCCTTGGGCAGCAATTGAGGCGCGGGGTGAGGACCATAGAATTCCTCATAAACGGAAAGTTCGTTCAAGCGAAAGTCCGCCGACAAATCAATGACCCGCAGTCCTTTCTCCAAAAGAGGAAGGGCGTAATCGGCCGCCTTGCCATGGGGAAGAGCGAGAAACGCCGTCTGAGCCCCCGAGGCCACCACCGCGTCCATATCCGGCTCGATAAAGGGCAAATCCGCGCCGGGGAGCCCAGTGAAGCGGGGCAAAACGGAAGAAAGAGGCTGGCCCGCGTTGCTACGGGAGGTGATCGCGGTCAGCTCCACCGCCGGATGAGCGAGCAGCAGGCGCAAGAGTTCAATACCAGTGTAGCCAGAGGCCCCGAGGACCGCAGTTTTGATTTTTTCCATAGCAAGAGGCTGTCGAAAGAGCCCTCAGCCTGCCAGAGCCCGCCCTCCTTGTCAGCCAAGACTTGTGAAAAGTAGCCCCTAAATCGCCCCACCCCTTTCGCCCCGAAAAAGCCAACGAGCGACCCTCTTTGCCTACCTTCTCGCAAACCTCCCACAGTCAATCGCTTGCCCCTCTCGCCGCAATTCCTCCGACTTTTTTCTCAAAAAAGTTGCATTCCCTGCTTGCCAAAGGAGCGGGTGCTGGGGTAAATCCGCCGTCCACCAGTCGGGATGTGGCGCAGTTTGGTAGCGCGCTTCGCTGGGGGTGAAGAGGCCGCAGGTTCGAATCCTGTCATCCCGACCACTTTCTCTTTTTCACCACCCCCATTTCGGCCGAGGGCCCGTTTTTTCCCCTTTGAGCCCTCTTTCCCAAAGACCTCAAGGCAGAAAAAACGCTCTGCCGAATCCAATCGACAGAGCGTGCTCGTTTCTAGAGTCAAACGGACTCCACTGACCACCCTAAGGCTGTTTGGTCAGTTTGAAGCCATTGATACCGAAGATAGCGCGATGCACTTGGTCCGTGCTTAAGGGCACGAAGCGAATCACCACCTCGTCCGAACCACTGGCCACGAAGGTGGTCGTGTAGGTCGAAGGCAAATCCGCCGGATCGATGCTACCGGGATTACCCGGTCCATCATAAGTCTGAGGCGCAGCCGGAGTTCCTCCACTCAAGCCATCAGTCATGGTGACAACCTCACTCAATGAACCGAAAGTCGTTCCCCCGTCTGCAGAAATTTCGACCTGAAAATCAGTCCATGCATTCTCCACATCATGGTGGAAAGACTGCCATTGGTAAGTGCCCGCAGGAAGCCCCTCAATGACCAGCTCCATGCGGGTGGGGGTGCCCGTGGTGCCGTCGTAGACACCGTTCCCACCATTTTCAACCCGGGTGTCGATGCCCAGGAAGTCCCGCAAGAGCAGCCTGGTATCCCCCCGCCAAGTATTCGCTTGGTCATCGGAGCGCCCAATCATTTGCTTCACCCGGACATCTGTGGTGTCCGGCCAGAAGGGTGTGATCTCCACCAGATTCTCAGGACCAAAGGCCGTGTATTGGCCGGTGACCAGAGTGCTGTCCGTCTCATGATTCGCCATGTAGGAGGAGAAGCCCGGCTGGTTGTGCGTCGCGGGAGCAGTTTCAGGAAAGAGATCCCCGGGGCTCGCATCTCCCCCACCGGCTTGATTGGAGTTGAAATCAATCCAAAGCGCCATGGCCGCATCGGCCTGCGGGAAGGACGCGGCATCGTCCGGATCCGAGCCGGCGGCCACTTCCACCGAATTGGAAAAACCATCGCCATCAGGATCGGGACCGGAATCGGCATCGACCAAGGAAGAGCCCCCTTGGGCCTCGTGCCCGTCGGAGAAGCCATCGCCGTCGCTATCCGTCACGGTCGGATTCGAGCCATAAGTGTTGACTTCCTCGCCATCAGTGAGGCCGTCGCCATCAGTGTCGGCCACGAAGGGGCTCGGACCCGGCACGGTCAATCCCCGCTGCACGCGGAAAAAGGCTTTGCTAGCGCCAGCTAAATTCCCCGCCAGCACCTGCTCGAAAGGCGGAGTGACATCAGTTCCCAGGGTCTCCGGAAAGCCTTGCAAGTCCAGGCTCCCCACCACATTGGCACCGACCGCCGGATTCCAATCCAACGAAATGGAGCCCGCTTCCGCATCATGCGAGAATGAGGTCACTTCCAGACCAGCCCCCGCCTCGGTTTCCGCGACCAGAGGTTCCAAATCATCAGTGAGCCCATCGCCATCGGTGTCATTGCTGTTCGGATCCAAACGCAGGAGAACCTCGGTCAAATCGGACACCCCGTCGGCATCCTGGTCCGCACCCGGCGAAAAGTCCGAGACCGTGATGTCGCCAAAGAAGCGCACCTCTTCCGAATCCGGCACACCATCATTGTCCGAATCAACCGTTTCTTCCAATTCGAAGCCATTGATTCCAAACACAAAGCGGAATCCCGATTCTTGATAAGGCTGGAAGTCCAACACCACGGGATCCGTGCCATTGGAGCGAATCAGCTGCACCACCGTCGAGCGCAATTCCGCAGGATCGCTCTCAGCCGGAGGATTCACCCGATTCGTTCCTTGCCCGGAAGTCATCCGGAAAATAGCGGGAAGTGTTTCCCCCGTCGAATCAGCATCGGTCACGGCGATCCGGAAAGGAGTGGCTTCATCCAGAATATCATGATGATAAGTCCGCAAGAGGTAATCTCCGGCGGGAATTCCCTCCAAGGCCAAGCGCAACGTAGTCGGAGCAAAGCCTCCATTGCCTCCGTTCTCAATGCGGGTATCGGCCCCGAGGTAGTCCCTCATCAAATCCGGCTTGCTCCCCGCGTAGTTCCCCAGATTGGCGCTCCGATCGATCAACTGCTTGGCAGTCGCCACCAAGGGGTCCACCAGGTCCGGGAAACTCACCGAGAGCGCAATCTCAACCTCATTTCCGTAAAAGGTCGCGGAGTAAGTTTCCCCCAAGCGATCCACCCCATCAAGAGAACCCAACTCGGGATCGGAATCCTGCGAGTTCACCTCATGGCGGGCAAAATAAGGCTGATAGAGTGGCTCGTGCACGGAAGAAGGCTCATTACTGACAAGTGAAAAATCGACCTGCAGATTGGGCACCTGGGGGAAGTCACTTTCATCAGTTGGCGAGGTCCCCGCAGTGAGTTCCTCACTATCCGTCACCAAATCGCCATCGGTATCGGCAAGCAAAGGATCGGTGCCGGCCACGCCGTTGACCTCCTCCCCGTCGGTGAGACCATCGCCATCAGTGTCGGCCAGGAGGGGATCCGTTCCCTCGAACAATTCCTCGCTAGTAGTCAGGCCATCATCGTCGAAATCAGCCCCGGCATTGTCCACCGTCGGGTCGTAACCAGCAGCCAGGTAGTCAGCCGCAAGCTCCTCGTCATCAAAGAGGCCATCACCATCGGTATCCTCGTTATTGGGGTCAGTGATGAAGCCGTCCGCCCCGGCCACAATCTCTTCCCCGTCCGGAATGGTATCAAAGTCACTATCCGCATTCTCCGGGTCGGTGGCATCTCCAGGAGGACCGGTCGGAGAACCGCTCGCCCAAGGATTCAGCGCTCCGCTCGTCTCGTCGGCATTGCTAATGCCGTCTCCGTCGAGGTCACGGGAAAAATCGAAAGCAGGACCGTCTGCATACAGCGCATCAACATCAGCTTGCTCCAGCTGATGGTTATAAAAACGAACATCATCGACCGCGCCGGCAAAGGTCCGGTTGGCCACCTTCTGCTCCGCGCCCACAATCCAGTCGTTGCTGAAGGTATACGAATCCTCTGCCGTCGCCAGACTCTGCACATCAGCCTGCAAAACCCCATTCACATAAAGCCTAAGCTCACCCTGTGCGGTGAAGGTGGTCACCAGGTGCTGCCACGTCCCGGTGGGAGCGCCCGCATCACTCGCAGCATCCAGTCGCGCCGCGCCCACCCCATCATCGCCATCGTCCAAGTCCGTGCGCCAGCCTTTGTGGATGGTGAAATACTCCGCCGTTCCGCTGCCGGATTCCCCCATCCCAACCACTCCCGCTTCAGTGTTGGTGAAATTCGTAGCCTTGACCCAGATGGAAATGGAACCAGCGGTGAAGACAGTCTGGGTCGGCACGATCGAGATCCAATCATCGACCCCGTCGAACTGGAGAGCTCCCTTCGCATTCCCGTTGAGGTCCTCCACCGGAACAGGATCGCCAGCAATGACCCCATCAGCTCCGAAACTGGCGACCGCATCGCCATCCAGATTCGACGACCAGATCAATTCCGCCGACAAGGGCCCACTGATGGAAAGAAGAGCGGCCAAACAACACGCCAGACTGCGGGACGGGCCTCCTCCCGGCCCGCTGGGAAACTCTTTTCGTTCAAAAGTCTCTGCCTCCCAGGAGGGCAAGGCAGAGCTGCACTTGGATTTTGGGTTTTTTCTCATGGTTTTCGGATCGACTTTCCGATCGATCATTTCAAGAAATCCCAAGTTTCAATCAACAAGTCAAGCTAGAGAATAAAACCAATATTTCCACCTCAATTACACATTGAAAACGAGTAGGTTTCTTCATTTATCCCGAGAGACCACTTCTCCTGGCAAGGTGGCGACCCCGGGACCCAATTTGCGGCCGGGGTAGAGGCTGGTGTGAATCCCGGTATGAACGCCGTCCCCAAAGATGGCCCCGAACTTTCGCCGTCCGGTCTCCACCAACTCGCCCGCCACCAGCGAACGATGGTTCGCGCCATCATGCCGGAGATTGGAGGTGATCGTTCCCGCTCCCAGATTGACCTCATTGCCCAGAACACTATCGCCCAGATAGCTCAGGTGACCGGCGTTACTCCCGTGGCCCACGATGGTGTTTTTCAGCTCCACCGCTTGGCCAATGTGACAACCATCGCCGATGGAAATCGGGCCCCGCAGGTAGCAATTGGGACCAATCTTACAGTTCTTGCCAATGATGACCAATCCTTCCACATAGACTCCGGGCAACACTTTGGTGCCCTCGCCGACAAGGAGCTGGGCCCCCACCGCCAGCTGGGCCGAAGTGAATTCTTCTCCCTTCTTCCGGCTTTCCCACTGCTGGCGCAGCAATTTCTCATGCCAATCCAGCAACTGCCAGGGATACTGAATCCCGGCGAGCTCGGCCTCGTTCACCACCCCTTCATCCACCCATTGGGAGAGGGTCTTGCCCGCCACGGGCAGATTCTCCAACGCATCACACAGCGGCCACAGAGTTTCTTTCATCGCTTTTAATCAGGCTCCTATTTCGTTTTTCACCAAAGTCACCAACTTCTCGCACCACTGGTCCACCACTTCTTTTTCGCGCGCCTCCACCATCACCCGCATCAGCTTTTCGGTGCCCGAGTAGCGCACCAGCACGCGCCCGCTGTCCGCCATCTCGGCCTCCGCCTCGGCAATGAGCTCTCCCAGGCCACGAATCTCTGCCACCGGCGGCTTGTCGGTGACCGCGACATTAACCAATTTTTGAGGAAAGATCGACATGCAATCGGCCAGCTCGGCCAGGGTCTTGCCCGTCGCCTTCATCTCGGCGAGAACTTGCAAGGCCCCCATGATGCCATCGCCAGTGGTGGCATGATCGGCAAAGATAAGGTGCCCGGAATTCTCGCCACCGAGGCAGAACCCTTTCTCGCGCATCCGCTCCAGGACATTGCGATCACCCACCGAAGTGGTTTCCAAAGCAATGCCCTCCTGCGCGAGAGCCTCCTTGAGCCCGAGATTGGACATCACCGTGGCGACCAAGGTATTTCCCGCCAACTGTCCCCGGCGTTTGAGCGAGAGGGCTGCCAGACAAAGCAGACGATCGCCGTGGACCACCTTGCCCTGGCCATCGATGAGCACGAGCCGATCGGCGTCGCCATCGAGACACACCCCCAGATCCGCTCCCGTCTCGCGCACCCGCTGAGCGGCGTGCTCCGGATGCAGTGCCCCGCAATTGGCATTGATATTGCGCCCGTCGGGATGAACACCCAGAGGAATCACCTCCGCGCCCAGTTCATCGAAAATCAAGGGGCCCACGAAATAGCCCGCCCCATGAGCACAATCGACCACAATCTTGAGCCCTTCCAAGGTGGTGGTGCCAATCGCACTTTTGGCGAACTCGATGTAGCGCCCCGGAGCGTCGTCGATGCGGAACGCCTTCCCCACCTCCGTGCCCGGAATGGGCTGCTGCAGGCTCTCTCCCGCCACCAGCGACTCGATGGTCTCCTCCAGCTCGTCATTGAGCTTGAAACCATCGGGTCCGAAAATCTTGATTCCATTATCCATGAACGGATTATGAGAAGCAGTGAGCATAATCCCGGCATCACAAGCCATCGATTTGGTCAGATGCGCCACTGCTGGCGTCGGCAAAGGTCCCGTCAACAACACCCGCGCCCCTTCGCTCACCAAGCCCGAGGTCAGCGCCGTCTCCAGCATGTAGCCGGAAATGCGCGTGTCCTTGCCGATAACAACCTTGTGTCGGCCGGGTTTCTGCGCCTCCAAGGCGCGTGCGATGGCCCGGCCCACCCGCAAAGCGAGCTCGGGAGTAATGGGGAATTCGTTTGCCGTGCCTCGGATGCCGTCGGTGCCAAATAACTTCATTTCGTTGGCCCAGTGCTATAACGGCTTGGTCCCGGCGGGTCACGACCGAATTGAGCACCTCCGTTACCACTCCTCCGACCTTCTTCCGTCGCAGAGCCGCTGGGACCCAGAGATTCACAGAGTTCTTCCTTTCTCAAAAAACTCCACGTTCCTCCCTGTCTTTGCGCCTCTGCGTCAAAAATAAGACGCCCTCCGCCCTTCTTCCGTCGCAGAGCCGCTGAGACCCAGAGATTCACAGAGTTCTTCCTTTCTCAAAAAACTC